>JALCSU010000005.1 GCA_022653735.1 Bacteroidales bacterium | reverse complement strand
CATGTTTTAGACCGCATATCTCTGACAATGCTTGCCCCGAAATAGATAATTTCGTATCTTTGGAATAACTTGATTCGGACACTTTAAGTACTTTGTATTCAGCACTTTAAGATACGAAAAGTATCCGAAAAAAGCAAGGGTAATTTATTGAAATTCAATAAATTACCCTTTCCACTTAGCAACAAATTTGACGAAGAACCTGCAATAAGCCCGAATCGCACACCGTGATGGGGTTTCAGGACCTCGCGGTGTGCAGAAAGCCCAAATCGCACACCGTGATGGGGTTTCAGGACCTCGCGGTGTGCAAGAAGCCCGATTCGCACACCGTGATGGGGTTTCAGGACCTCGCGGTGTGCAGAAAGCCCAAATCGCACACCGTTACTGCGGTTCGGGACCACGCGGTGTGTAGAACGCCCGAATCGCACACCGATGATGTGGTAGTGCGATGTTCAGCTGAAGTGAAGGATCATAGAGGGTCATGTGTGGGCAAATGTGTTCATACTGCCACCGTCATCCGGTGCCTCTGCAAATGGGTGTCGATCGATAACGTGGCCCTAGGGAGGCCCCGATGTCGAGACACGCCCTTCCCTACGCACTTCCGTGCAGCCTGCCTCGACAGCATTCTGCGAGATACTTTTTCGGAGGGTTTGAATATCTGTACGCGATTCTTTATTCACATCGTCGACAAGGTTTTGTAAAACCGTGAAGATAGATTTCGATTATTCACAATCGTAGGCAATGGTGATATTCATTATAAGCGCTGAGGACGCATATCCCCATTGCCGACCCCCGTTCAGTGAACTGGGAGGGCAACGCAATCATTCATTACAAGCCAGCCGGTGGCACTATACCGTCGCCCATAAATTCTCGTCCTTCTGTGCGAGGACATGGATGTATACTTTGCGACCGCATCGATGACAGCTTCATCGGCGACCCCACATCTCACGATGACGGGAGAAAATGTCCATCCTTCAGTCATCCGGGCTTGACCAGGAATCTGGGCTCGTTTATCCCCGTCATCCGGACTCGATCCGGAATCTAGGCTTGCGAAGAACAGATCCTGAATCAAGTTCAGGATGACGTGGTGGGTCGTTTCAGGATGACAGGGGTGGTCGTTCAGGATGACGTGGTGGGTCGTTTAGGATGTGGAGCGTGAGTGGCTTAGGATGACGGGGTGTATTCTTAAACACAGTGTATATTCTTTAACACAGGGTTTTGGACTTAATCCGGCAATAACGTGTTGAATTTAGATAGTTTGTGCGTACCATTTTTGTACACGAAAAATTATTCTTAAATTTGTTCCGGAATTAATGCGGATAAATATGATTACGGTAAGCTCTAGGGAATTCAGGTCAAATCAGAAAACGTATCTTGACCAGGTAGCAAATGGCGCAGAACTGTTGATTACAAGGAAGAACGAGGCTTTTAAAATTGTAAAGGTGACTGCTGATGACACTATTGTCAGCAAAAAAGAATTTTTTGACAAAGTCGAGCGCTCCATAAAGGAGGCCAAGAACGCAGAAACCATATCAATGAAAGCAGGAGAGAACCTCACTGACTTTGTTGACAGACTCATAGCAGAGGACAAGGTGGAGTATGATTCCAAAACGGAATAGAAATAAATGTTCGAAATCAAGTTCACCAAGTCATCAGTGATTGATGTTGCTAAACTGAGAGAAACAGATGCCAGTTCGTTCAGAAAACTGGATAAGCTATTGGATGAACTGAAGAGACATCCCGAAAGAGGGACAGGTCACCCCGAGCAATTGAAAGGGACAAGCGTGACAACCTGGTCCCGACATATCAGCGCAAAACATCGTCTTGTTTATGAGATTCAGGAAAAAGAAGTAGTGATATTGTCAGCGTATGGACATTATGGAGACAAGTAGGTTCCAAATCCGACCGCAATCCCCTCAAGCCATAATCTAAAGATTACCAACACTATCCAGCTTCAGGAGGGTCAGAAAGGGCTGGTGCATATTCACAATTATATTCTTAAACACAGGTTTTTGGACTTGGTCCGCAAAAAGCAGATCCTGAATCAAGTTCAGGATGACGTGGTGGGTCGTTTAGGATGTGGAGCGTAAGTGGCTTAGGGTGACGGGGTTGGTGGTTTAGGATGCTGGCACTTATCTCATTGATCCATATGCGCAAGCCGGTGCTCGGCATGGCAAAACCGCATGAATCAGATGTTTTTGGAGATCGTGTCGCTTAGGTATGGCTTGAGGTCACCCCATGGAATCGTAACTTCGAAATGACCGGCTGCGTACGAGGCTATCTCGTAAGGAGTGAAGTTCCAAGATATTCCCGCATCCGAGACTTTGCAGTTGCCGTTAATGTAAGGGTTGTCCTCTTTATCCTTAACCTGTGAAAAATCGTTGAAGGTCTCGAACTCTTCCTCCATGTCAGGATAATTTTTCAGCAAGGCATTGTAAATCAGTTCGCTCACAGGAGCCTTGTAGCCTTCTTTGAACATCTCATATTCATGCACCCTTGCCCCAGACTTCATGTCAAGAACCATGTAATATGTGGCGCCAAAGCCATGAGCCCCGCCCATGTAGGAATATTTGAACACTTTGTAAGATTGCAAATCTTTGAAAGGAGTGTCGAACGATCCCACGTTCATGAATTCATAGATGTAGAAAAATGCGGTTTCCTCACTGAATGCGTCTGAATTTATCAGGGAAATTGCGCTTGTATCCCAGTCGTTCCTGAGCGAGTCGGACAACGCTTTGTGGCTTTCCTCGACCGTTTTGCCAGCGAATTGCTCTCCAAAGCAAAACTTTACGATTTCGTCGTTAAGTTTGTTCATTACGGCTTTCCTGCCGAATTTCTCATAATATTGGATAGTGTCGGCAACGGACACATAGCAGTTTTCGGAAATCTTAGCCGTCTCCTTGTAGCAGTCTTCGAAAGTAGCGATCTCGATATTGCTGCAAGAATATATTGATAAAATGGTCATTGCAAGAGCGACCGCATAAACAAATGTTTTTTTCATATCATTCTTTCTTTTTATTAGGCAAACCTTGGATATTCATGAATATTTTACAGTGCCAAGGCTTGCTGAGGCGAAATTAGTAAATTTGCTACGATTATGAAAGGGTAGCGAATGCCTTCTGCGTAATTGCAATAATCTCAGCCAGTTTTCTGGCGGGATATTCCGGATGCCCTTTAAGCATAGATAGGATTTTCTCCCTTCTTTATGGCTCAACGTTTTGAGATGGTGGGGATTGAGACCGTACGGATGGCGTTTTACAAACAATTGACTATTAAATGATTGGCAGGTAGTTATGGCACAGTCCCCATTTCGATAGGCAGACCGTACGCAAGGCATTCGCAAAGGGTTCGCAAGTCACTGATTGTCAATGGTATTTTTACGAGTTACGTACGGTCTGCTGCACGACTCATACCGTCATCCTATATTTGTTTCAGGATCTACGTTTCGCAAGCCTAGATTCCGGATCAAGCCCGGATTGACGTAAAGGAAATGCACCGAGAGCGACAGCCTCTCTAGCTGGACAGTTACCACTACTAGGGTCTGTTAGGGACTTGCACCCGTTAGCCAATATGCATGCTAGTCAAACCCAAAAACAGGCTTGTGGAATCAACCGCAAGCCTTTCCTGAAAGACACTGAAAAAGTCCCTACTTTCTCGGTCCGATGAATCGGTCTCCATTGAAATGAATCATATGGTCCGGCGTGTCGGAAAGCCATACTTCCGTTTCCCAAGCGATATTGTCAATGTGTTTTTTGAATTCCTTGGCGTTGGGAAATGCTGTCACGTAAACGATGCCGTAAGGACAATCCTTGGCAAAGTCCTCCAGTTCCACCACACGCTTTGCAGAGACCGGTCCGTGAGAGGTCACAACCTCAATCATGAACAACCATCCGTGCTTATCATCGCTGATGACGATATCGGGCAACTTCGAATGTTCCGTGATGGGAAGATTGAGCGCTTCCAGTCCGGCTACATTCACGTAAAGGTCTTTATCCTCCGTGTCTCCGATATACAGCAGTTTTCCTCCGGGGGCAAAACGAGGGGCAAACTCCTCGACTACCGCGGCCTGTACCTCATTATGGGTGCCAGGAGAAAGATAATACTCGTTGCTCTCAATAATCAATGGGATGCGATGCGTATCCCGCTCAGCGGCATATTTCTCGCGCAATAGGACAGTATCCTGGACAAACTTCTCTACCTTCTTCTTCCAACTCCTCTTACCATACGATTTGACAACGGCCAGCGCTTCCTGCGTAATGGCATAATGCGCCTTGGGGCTATTTACCGGAAGGGTCGGATCATCTGGGTTGTAGTTCACAACACCCGCTTGAATGAACTGGTGCAAAACCTGACGACGGAAAGTCTCGCGCGTATTCGGGGCATAAGGAGCCGCAGATTTATAATTCTCATTCACAAAGGCCATAAGTTCCTTCGTGATATGCTGGCTTGTGCGCGTCGCATTTGCCCAAGGAGTATCTTCCTTGATGCAGCAAAGCGCCAGAAGCGTAAAAGCGGACATCTCGTTCTGTTGGGCAGCCGGTAGTCCCAACGCCTTTAAAATCTCTTGTGCTTCTGTAATTTTACTCATTATTATCGAATCTTAAAGTAATCCAGGACCAAATCGTTAATGTAGTCGATGGAATAATTGTTTCTCAATATAATCTTCCTGCCTATCTCCCGGATAGTTTCAATCGGAGGAAGTGGCATCATCCTGAGTTCCGTAGCGCTAACGTTGATGTTCCCATTGAAGGTTCTGAACCATGCATCAAACATTTCGCTATCCAACAGGGCCGTCAAACCCATAACTTCATCTCTACGGAGATGTCCTTCCGGTCTGTATATATAGTTTAATTTGTTCTCAATTCCGACAAATTCGCTCTTCGTCATATTGCCGAAGTACGGTGCAGCTACCAAACGGCTGCTGTCATCCTTGGAACTGAAACGCCTCAGCAGCACATAGTTCTTGTTCGGAAGAAGAGCAGCTTTCGTCTCCGGCACCACCCTGATATACTGTCCTTTATCCTTCTTCTGCACAGGATGGTCACACAGCATCTTCACCACATTGTGAAGCCAATATAACGGCACGGTATCTTCGGCCGGTTCATTTATAATGAAATCGTACGCACGGAAAGCGACCACTGGCCCCGTCGAAATCTTGATGCCGTATTTTTCCATATTCCCGTCCCAGGAGCGGAATAGGTTCAAAATGGCTTCATCACGTCCATCTACGGGAAGGAAAACCACCTTTTCGTCAGATGTCACATCAACAATATCGGTGGCCGGATAATCTTTCTGGTAAGGAGCGCCCAAATCACTGATGCCCTGACTGAAAGACACAGTGATATTGGAAATGTCTCCGGCTGGGTGCATCCTCATAATTACCAGTTCCTGGAGGACCTCGTCTTTTGAGAATGTATCTTTCCTTGTGTTGAACAGGTGAATTAGGTCGATGTGGACCTGGCTAAACAGGAAATCCCGGAAAGATCGGAAATACCGACCCGAAGCGAAACTGCGAGGGGTGATGAAAATCATCTGGCCATCCTCTGAAAGTATCTTTGCACAAATCGCCATAAAGAGGGCGTAAATGTTTGTCTGTCCATCCACAATACTGGCACAAGACCGGGTATGCACATCATCCTTTGCAAGTTTGAAATAAGGCGGGTTGGAAATGATGTAGTCGTACTTCTCTGCCCCGAACATTTCTCCGAAAATAGTGTCAGCACCGTCTAGGCATTCGCATTTGTCCAGGACAAAATCCGTCTCATTCAGTTGGTATTCCAGCACCACTTTGTGAGCCCCACACCAGTCTTTAAGATGATTCATGACGGCCTCTGTGAGTGGAATCACCTTCTTGTCAGTCTCATAGAGTGTCAACGTGATTTTGCTGAGTGCTCCACTCTCTATTAAGTGCTCGATTAAAGCACAGGAGAGAATGGCCAGACCGCAGCCTGGATCCAGGATAGATACTTCTTTCTTCTTCGACGGGGTAGCCAGCCCACCCATGAACGCAGAAATGGCGAGCGGCGTAAAGAACTGACCTTTGTGCTTCTTTTCCTTCTGGATAGATGCATTGGCATACTCCCGCCCAAGCCTCTCAGCAAACTGAGCTGGCCTCTCTCCGGCAAGCGGAACGATATGAGCGGTTTCCATAGCCATCGGCGTTTATCCATACTTGGTACAAAGTTATAGATTATTTTCGACAGGCTCCTCATAGACCTGGTATTTTTATTCATTATTTATTAATAAATCGAGTAGGCATTTCCTCGCTTTTCTTGATGTTCTTTTTCGTAACTTACAATCAGAAACCCAAACGAAATACCAGCTATGAAAATCCTCTTTGACAACGGCCACGAACGACATCGAGACATCGGGCAAGCGAAGCCCCGACGGGGCACTCCGTGAATATGCTTGGCGCTGCCAGCTCGTAGAGGTGCTTAAAGGTACCGGTGTGTGATTTGGGCTTTCTGCACACGGTGGGGCGAATGGGGAAATATGAAAAAGCGGGGCTGGGGCTCCGCTTTTTCTGGGTGTAATTGTGTTGTGTGTCGTTTTTGCCTGGCTTGATGGCTAGACTTATGCGCTGGGCAATACCTTGGCGTTAGTTTGCAAGGTAAACTACGATTGAGGTGATTCTGGTATAGCTGGTCGTCCCCCAAGGCCAGTCTGTCTCAGTATTCGCATCCATGGTGAAGGTGACGCTATCGGTCAGGATTCCGTGGGCTCGCCAATCAGTATAGTCGTCATTGAAGGTTCCACTGTCTGCGGTAACACTGTTAGGAGCATACGTATCCCCTCCATCAGAATAGTAATGAATATCAACCCTCGCGATGTTCGTGCTTGTAGAGGTGACAGTAAATATTCCGTCTTCGAGAGAAAGATAGCTACGATTCGTATTGTCAATATTATTGAAAGTCAATGTAATGTCATCTATAGTATTAGTACCATACCCCCCTCTATTCCCAAAATTATTCCTGTTCGTCTCAAACGTTACCGTCCTCATTACGAAGGAAGCGTTGCCTCGGAGTTCTGCTGTCTCATACTCGACTGGGGATGACTCGTCGGTGCTGAGCTGGACATAAATCGACGTGGCATCGCTGTCAGGAACGATATTAAAGGACTTGCCAATTTCAATTTCACCTTCGTTATCCGGGACGTAGATGTACCAGCCTTCGCCCCTTATATTATCCGCACTGAGCGTAGTCGGAGTCGTGTCCGCCGTGCCACCCTCGATGTAGACATGGACTGGGATTCCGGAGCCATTCGAATACACGTAACCATGCTCCATGTCAAATGTGAAACTGCTCACCTTCGCCGTCTGAGTGCCATCGCTATTATTGGTGTAGGAATAATTATATCTTAGGTTCGAGAACTTAGCCACATGGTAATTGGTAAAGCTGGCGCTGCCGGTGTTGAAATACGGATTTGCTACATAAACTTCGCTGGCGCTGGCCGCAATGTTGGACTTGAAGAGCGAAGAGAAAGTCACCTTGCTGTCAGAAGGAGTGAGAGAAACATATTCGCTGTACGTAAGTGTCCTCTGGAACATGTAAGTAGCCTTGCCACTACCTGAATATGACTTTCCGGAAGTGACCGGAAGATAGGCGCCTGCCCTTGGGGTGAGGCTTTTCTTAACCACTTCTATGTCGAAGACCAGAGGGAATATGGACTCAGGAAGGCCGACCGGAATCGTTGTCCTAACGTCCATAGGAGCGGCTGTCGTGTCCCGGATAGCATTTCGGCGGGCCGTCGACAGTTTGGTGGCATCGCTGTTCACGCACTCGACTGAAAGGGTCTGGACAGGAATGACCCTCACCGTCACCACAATCTTGACGCTGGTGCTATTACTGGTCCCCGTGACTGTTATGGACTGGTGTTTCTCGGAAGTCCCCGGACCGGTGGTCTTGAAGGTGACCTGCCTCCAGCCTGAGCTACCGCCATAAGTCTCGTCAGAGGTCGCCTTGGTGCATGTGCTGCCTTCTATAGCCTCGCCATACGAGCCTTTATTGCCGACGGTAAGCGTAACAGCATCATTGTCAACGACGGTAGACTTATCGACGTCCGGAATGAACTTATACCTAAGCACCATGTCCTGGGCAGAAGTGACAGTGGTGTCCACATACTGCACGTACAGGCGGCTCACTCCATTGGATATGTCGTCAAGACTGCTGATTTCCGTGTCGATCGTAGGATCAGCCGTACCTCCGCTCTGGATTGCATCCGCAATAGTAGCCGAACCCTTCTTTGCGACATTGGTGATAGTAATATTGTAGTGGAAGTTCCTGTAGACGGTGTAATAGCCGTCTGCATCGGCAAGGTCAATTTTATAGTAAACAGTCTCGCCGTTATACTTGCCACGGGCGATGATGGTGGTTTTTGCCTGCGTGCCAGTAGGCGCAGTACGCTCGTACATGAAAACTCCGGACGACGGATCCACGAAATCGGCATCGGTAGGGACGGTGCCGTCGAAAGTCTCGGAGGTCAGCATGTTTCCTGAATATGCCGAAACGATGCCTGAATAGTCGTAGGTCTTGTAATCTGTCATGAAAGCATGGGTGCTACGGTTGTACGGAGCTACCGTGCCTTCTTTCGGCTCGTTCAGCAAGACTATCCCGTCCAAGGTGAAATTGGTCACCGAAGAAGACGTTCCCACGGTCAGCCATGCGAAATTCCTGACCATAGGGACTTTTTGGAATTTCTCCGCAACGGCATCTTCTACGACGTATTTTCCATCCTCTTTGACATATTCATAAGACTGGGTCGCCGAATCCCACACCTGCTTGGCGGTGATTCCGTCCGGCAAATCAACATAACCCCAATATGCCGGTGTGTTCCCGCTGACCGAAAGCGTGGAAATGAGCTCGTCTTCGTAGCCATAGCTGAGGTTGTCCGGTCCGTTCAGGATCATGTGAACGTGGATAGGCGCGGCATTGAGGGTGAGATTGACCGTGAATTGGTACAATGTCACCGTTTTGCCGTCAACTTCCCCTGTGGTGGTGCCGACATTTTCGGCAAGGGCATATTCCGAAAGCGTGCTGCCGTCGAACACTGCAAGGTGCAGAGTCGAGTTGGTAAAATCGAAATCTTTCGACAGCGCCCTGGTGGCGATTGCGGTTTCAGGGATTTCTATCTTGACATTGAGCACGCCGACTCCTTCTGGGTTCGGCAGCTTGGCGCCTGCCGAAGGACCTTCTTCCTTCACGCAGGATGTGAGCGCAAGGGTGAGGGCGGAAAGAATATATAGTATTTTTTTCATCTTCAATAATATTACTCGTTAGTATCGCCCCAAGTAAAGGTCGTGGTGTTAACCGTAGGATAAGTAGTGTTCTTCCAGTACCATTCGTCGTAGACGCAACGGACAGAATGAGTAGAAGTTCCAGGATTCGGAGTTGCATAATATGTAGGTGCTCCTGTATCCTCAATCTGAATATATCCTCCGCTGACCCAATATTGTCCTGAAGCATAGGTCCTTTTTCCATTTATCCAATAATATCCTTTTCTAGAAAGAAGTGTCGGAATCTTCCCATCGGAACTAAGACGAGCAATGTAAGAGGCTTCGGCCGCTGTCATCAGTCTCCATCGTCCGGCTGGGTATCCATATTCCTGATATGACGCACATCTTTTTTGGGCACCTTCATATGTCATACTTGAAGTCGCTCCGAATGAAGACGCAATTCTGAACTCAGGAGCAATGATATTGTCGGCTGTTCCGTCATCTTTGGCAGGATGGTAATAAGAAATATATCGATCATAATAACTACTTTGCACAGACGTTTCAGAAGCAGACCATTGTCCCGGGTTACGGCGATAGTCACCTAAGTTATCAATATCAGTAACACGAGGATCTCCCAACATATAATCATAATCAGCAGGTAAAACGGTGGTCTTGATTAGGTACATGTTTGGATTTGCATTACCAGAAACAGCAGTTGCAGACGTAGGGAGAGACCCTAAACTTAAACCACTATTATCTTCAATTTCATTGTCGTAATCGTCATAACGTTTACCATTGACAAAAGTATAATAATTATAGTCACTAGCTTTCCTCGGAGTATACGGGATGCTGATGATTATCGACGGGTACTGCATGATGGTCACGGTCTCGCTGTAGCGGGGGTCGTCGGCGTGCCGGATGGTGAACGTTATTGTGTACGGAGCCACGTCGTAGGTGGTGCTTCCAGTCGTCATGGCTTTCAGCGCATGGTGGAATTGAATGACAGGGTTGCCGTTCGCATCGGTCTCTAGCGTGAGATATTGTCTGATGACGGAGGCATTGCTGGAATTTGGCACCTCATATGTGACCGACTCTGTGTTTTGGGAGAAATCCGGATGGCTGACGGTCAGATTCACAATCTCGCAAGGGTCGCTCGTCTTGTACGAAATAGACTCATTGTCGGAGTTGTAAGTGACTTTATGCTTCTCGAAGACGTTCAGGTACCTGCTGGTAGTAATCTGCACGTCCTTCGCCGCATCTTTCCAGTCCACGACATAGTAGGTGCCTGTAACCGAAACAGCACCTTCTTCATTTTCATTCCCGAGAATGCCGATATAGACAAAGAACTTGTACCAGTAATTGCTGCCGAGGCTCACCGTGTCACCCTTGTAAAAAAAGGCCGGATTGAATTTATAGTAATATACTTTCGTAAGCTCTCCGAAATTGTTCCCTTCTGTCGTAGTATTGGCAGTAGAGTCAACGATGGTGCTGACTCCTGCTTTCCTCGTCCACGGAAGCTTGATTTTGTAAGACGGCTCGTTGCCTCGTTTGTACCCCCACATCCAAGGATAGGAATAGAATGGCTCCGAGACAGTGAATATGCCTTGCTTTTCGACGGACGTATATTTCCCGTCCGACCCCTGCTCATAATCGTAGTATTTCGCCGATTCCCTGACATTGGTCATTTTCCGGCCTCCATTATGAGTGTATGGATACGACACGAGAGAAGCCTTCACGGTGTCTGCCGCAGAAAGAGGCGTAATGGTCGGAGTCCCGTCGAGGACAGCATATTTGTTGACATTCTTCAAGGCAATCTCGATATTGTTCGTGTCCGGAACCCATGTCTCATTATATATTTCCGTGCGTTTGCTGCCAAGGTCGATGGTTCTCGTGCGGCTGGCTTCATTTTTCACATGAATTGCGATGGTCATTTTGGAGGCCACCCTCCTTACCTTCACCTCACCACTAGCGACCCTAGTCTTCTTCTTGCTATCAAGGGTTACCGGAACCGTGCCAGCCTGTCCAGCATCATTCTTGGAAACCATGACGAAGCGCTCCTGAGCCACGGACGAGATGAAGTCCGCAGCTGGCAGCTTGGTCGCAAGAATGTCAGCGACCTTGGTGGAAGCATAGTCTCCGTAGTAATTTACGACTACCAAGGCCTGGCAAGTAGTGGCAGCGCCTGGGAACAGCTTATCGACATCGCCAGCGCTCATGGCAATGCTAGCCATGTACCTTCCGACTACGTTTGGCTCTATGGTGCCGTGAATCGGGGCCTCGCCATCAACCCCGCTGGTAGGATAAAGGAAGTAATCTATCTTGTCAATCTGATTCTCGTTGTAATTGTCGTCCCCATCCTTCTCCGCCCTGGTTTCTGGGTCGGCGCAGGATATGGTAAGAATCAGTCCCTCCCCAGAAACTTCGCCCGAGTCAGGAGTCACATCGACCGTGCAAGAGGCCGCGACCAGCATGGAGGCGATGGCAATATATGAATATATTCTTTTCATCTTCTACAATTCAAAAACGTATTGATATTTGTCAGGGTCTATGACGGAATCGGCGCTAATGGACCTGCCATTCGGTGCCTCGACCGTGAAATGAAGCTGGATGCGTTTCGTTCCGCTCCCGCCGATAGTGGTAACCGGAGCGATGGTCACCGTGAATTGAGTATTTGAAGAATCGATGTCGTTGTGGTCGAGGCTCACTTTGAAATATTCAGTGTCGCCTGAGGTTCCGACGGTCAGCCTGCCTCCGACAGGGGTCATCACGTTGAATGTTCCCGTAGCCGGAGTAGCCTTGTCGATAATCTTGTAGCTAGGGTTATCTTCGCTTTGCGTGACGTTGGCCAGATCGATCGCGCTTCCAGAGACTGCAGCATCGTAGAAAGAGATATTCCCCTCGACATAGTCCCAAGGAATAGACCTCACTCCCAGAAGGACCTCCTTGTTGATGAACTGGAAGTTGAACAGATGCTTTGTGCCAGGAAGCAGATTAATGGAGGAGAAGTTCAGCTTTGCGGTGACGTCATCGCCCCCATTGATGCTGTAGACGATTTCCACCAACTCGTTTGTATGAGTGCCATCAGGGTTTTGCGGGGCTATCTCTTCAGCATGCGCAGGCCAGAGCAGGAAAAATTCGTTGTCGTCGGTGTAGGTTTTTTCGACAGGGTTGTACTGGCTGTGTTTGTTGGCAGGGTCAGCCGAGACTGCAGTAGCATTGTAAATGACGATCGGAGCCGAATATGTCGCAGAGAAATAATTCTCCGCATCGCTCTCCCTGTTGATGTCCGGATTCGGGTCGGAATCCAGGAAGAGTATGTCGGCACTTGCTGTGTGTGGCATCTTGAAAACGACGCTCCTTACCATAATCGTATCCGACGAAGACCGGTTCACGAACTTGAATCCCACTGCCGTGAACAGGTGCTTGAGATGAAGATTGATGGCTCCACGGTCATCTCTCGCCGCATCCTTGAAGATGGATCCGGAGTAGAGGAAATCGAACTGCGGCTTATCCGGGGTCATCGAGACCGAAGGCACTTTTAGAGTGTCGCCTTTCAGCTCAGGCCCAGAAGGGATGAGAGCAGTCAGGTTTAGATTCGACTTGGCATCGTAAGTCAGCCAGCCGAAGAATTTATGGGTGCCGGTCTTGGTCCACGGGTAGTAGGCATCGGCGGTCTTGTACGACCAGCCGCCGTTACCATAGACTATGGCATCGTCAATGTATGCCGTGACATCTTCTGCGTTCTTCTGCACTCCATCAAGCTTGCCCGTGAAGCCGAAAAGATCGTCACGGACCTTTACTTCCGACCCATCGGTCAGGAGGTCCGCCTTGTTAATCAAGGCTCTGGTATCTGCCCCGCTGGCGCTGAAGCTGATGCCGTCTTCCCTCACATCATCCGGCGCTATGACTTCGTTCTTGGAACAGGAAGCGAAGAAGACCATCATCGCAGCGACCAAGGTTGCATGTATAATATTCTTTTTCATGATCATCATTTTAATTTCCGCCTTCGACGATTTCATTGCCCCCCTCCCCTGTCTGCCAGTCAACGGTATCTGCATTTATCACGATGGAATCGGCTCCGAGAATCAGGGTGTAGACATATTGCTTGTTCATTTCCCAAGCCTTGATCGGGGCGTCAGACGCACCCTTCACCGTACCCAGGTTGATTATGGCGTGGTCTGAGAGGCTCTTGTTGCTCCCATAGTAAATCGTGAACGCAACCTCCAGAATCGCTGTCTGGCTGCCTTCAGCAGCAGCGTCCGTGTCAGCCGTAAGAGACTGAGGCAGAAGCAGGAACGGAGTTTTCGTAAGAGAAACGGCGTTGGTGTCAGGGACAGAAACAAGATTTGAGTCGGCATATGTCACAGGCACGGACTGGCTTTTCCATGCCCTGGTGGTCGCGCCGGCAGAATATGCCGTCGTGAGAGTGCCGACAGATTCTATATTCCTGAACCTTACGGTGTCTATCGTTGCCTTTGTGACCTTGGTGTCTTTCGCAAGCTTTGCTTTCACCTCTATCTTCGCAAGCTGATGGCGGAAAGTCAAGACCACCGTGCCCTTGTCATAGCCAGAGGCCGTCGTTGAATATGTCAGGTCCATGCTGGCGTTTGAAATTTCCGAGAGCATGAGGTCTGACTGCTTGGACAAGTCCGCAGGCACCTTGTAAGTCAGGGAATCCGTGTACTTGAGATTATTCGTAGCGCTGGTGACGTTGGCATCGCCGGCAGGATAGAACGCCCAGAACGTGAGGAAGTTACTTCCATCTTCTTTCGGCCAGTAGCGGAGCGGGCTGTATGAATAGTTTGTGCCGTCATACGTCACTGCGACATCGGTCATGAAGTTGGAGGCATTGGTGCCGTCGAAGGTTCCCTTAGCGGTAGCATGAAGGCCGAACACCTTGAAACTTGAGCCAGATGGGAGGGCATTCGTCGTGGTCAGGGTGCCGTCTGCCCTCGTGGCCCTGCCCGAATAGGTGCCGAAGTCCAGCGGCATGTTCTCTGCCTGACGAATTTCATTCTTGGTGCACGCCGGAACCAGCGCTACCAGGAGACCGGCTGCAAGAAGGATGTGAATATGTCTTTTCGTCACAAACATTGCATTATGATTTAAATTGTAATTGGAACCCCATCAGAGGGTCAGCCCTGATGGGATTAAAACTAAAGGCTAGAGGACAACTTTATTGCCATCTATTTCGGTCTCCCAGTCGGCCACTTTAGCAGCGAACTTGATTGGCTGCAGGCCGATGGTGAAGGTGTAGACGATGTAGTTGTTCTTCTCCCATGAAGTGATAGCAGCGACGCCTGACACAATCTCGTTGAGTTTTACGTCAACTGTGTTGGTCACAGCTTCATCAGTGCCTGTCTGATAGGTGTAAACCACAGTGGCGACAACATCATCTCCAAGGGTCTGAGGGACCATAAGATAAGTGTGAGCGGTGTCTTTGATCACAGCGGTAGTGGAAAGAAGCATGTCAGAGCTATAAACTGAGAAATCCTTTGGAGCTGCCTGGCCAGACCATGCGGTCGAGAAATCTGTTCCGTAAGCCGGAGTGAGGGTTCCACTAGTTTTCACCTGCTTAACGGTCAGGCTATTGAGGGTGACTTTAGTGTCGGTATCCGTGACATTCGTATTTACCAAGAACTGCACTTTTGCAAGCTGATGCCTGAAATTGAGCATCACGGCGCCAGTATTGTTCGTCTTGGAGTAAGCTTGATCCTTCACCAAGTCAGCAACAAGGAAGTCCACGTTCTTGGAAGGGTCGGTGTCCACGGTAACGGCATAGGAGCCAAGGCCTGTGGTAACAGTCGGCACAATGTAGTCCGATTTCGGGTAATAGGCGTAGAAGGCGAGTTTGTTGTTAGCCTCGTCTTTAGGCCAGTAACGGGTCGGCGAATACGTGCTCTGACTTGCAGTGGCAGTGGTATTTCCGCCGTTGTAGGTAACTTCAACCCCTGGCATGAATGTAGGGTTAAGGGTAGTTGAGAAGTCAGCTGCTTTCTGGTTGTAACCATAAACTACGAATTTCTGGCCTGATACCAGGTCGTTGCCATTCACGAAGGTGGCATCCGCCCTGCCAGTCACGGTCTTCGGAATGTAGTTGGAGAAACCGATGGCGTGGTCATTGGTCTCGACTACTTCATTTTTGGAGCAGGCTGCGAGCGCTAGAACTGCCGCGCCTGCGAAAAAAAATAACTTTTACGTTCATTTTGCAAAAAAAATTAAAAGTTGAATTAAATTATGTTTTAAACTACTTATCATCAATTAGTTAGTCGCTCCTTAAGAGTTATTTAGTCAATCGGATACACGACATCCTTCTCCTCATCCCATGGAATGGAAGTGGCGGCGAATTTTATCTCGTGGCCAAGGCTGATGGAGAAAGTGTAGACGATGAAGTTGTTCTTGTGCCATTCGTCTATCACATTGCCATCGCCATCCTTCAGTTCGTTGAGCTTGATGCTCGCCTTGTTGACTATTGGTTCAGTGCCCTCGGAGGAAATCGTGAACACGAAGTCCGCAGTGAGGTTGTCCGCCAATGTCTGAGGGAGCAGGATGAAGTAAGAGGTAGTGTCGATGCTCCCCACAGAGGAAGAGGTGAGCACTGTGTCTTTTGAAACTACGGTAAGGTCTACCGGCGTGCTCTGGCCAGATCAAGCGGTGGTGGGCCGGCATCTGCGCTGTAAGACGGGGTAAGCGTGCCTTCCGAAAGCACGTTCTTTATGGTAAGGCTGTTGAGAGTGATGGAAGAATTCTCGTCCGTCTCGTCAGTTTTCACCAGGAAGAGAATCTTGGCAAGCTGATGACGGAACAGAAGTTCGACGACTCCTTTCTTGTCTTTAGTCTTTGAATATACCTGATCGACCTTCAGGTCAGAAACGAGGAAGTCGCTCTGGGACGCTGGGTCGGCAGGGACTTTCACGCTGTAGGTACCGAGACCTGCAGTCACGTTTGGAGTGATCTCTCCCCCGTTCTCCTTAGGGTAATAGGCGTAAAAGGCGAGCTTGTTGTTAGCCTCGTCGTACGGCCAGTAGCGTTTAGGAGAATACGTATTGAGACCTGCGTTGTCTACGGTGTTGCCACCGTTGTACAGGACCGGCATTCCGTTTATGAAGTTAGGAGCCAGAGTCTCGGAAAAATCTCCGGCTTTCTGATTGTAGCCGTAAACCACGAAATTCTGTCCCTTTACAAGATTAGCACCACCGACGTAGCTTGCGTCAGCCCTCGAAAGAGCCTTGGGCGCATAGGTAGTGAAGGAGAACTCATGCTCCTCAGACGTGGTCACCTCGTTGTGAGAACATGCCACGAGCGCAAGAGCGGCTGCTGCGGCTGCAGCGATAAATACACTTTTCCTCATGATCTTAAAATGCATTATAAGTTGTTGGTTATCGTCACCTTAATTTATTGTTAACCACCTTAATATATTGTTAAATAGGTATGTTCACGTTAACCTGGTCGTCCCAGTCCTCGACGTTCGCGGAAAATCCGCCGTTCGCCGTAGAGTCCACGATTACGTCAGGTAATTCTATCTCGCCGTTCTTGCCAAGTTCCAGGAACAAGGTGTCACGGATGTTGATGTCGTCGGCATAATCCTTCTTTATGGTGAATCTGCTGCCGACCCAGAACGGGAAGTGCATCTGCGTCTTTCCGTCCACCAGCAGGAGATTCAGCTCGAACTTGTTGTCCAGCGTGTCCCTGAGGTTGATTTTTGCCTGGGTGTCGTCGCCGTTGTTGAGTCCGAGGGAATAGATGTCAGATACGGCATAAATGTAGCCGAGCGTCTTGTCATCTTCGTTCCTTACGGCTCTCCAGTGTTCCAGAAGCTGAGTAATGGTTTCCGGGCCGGTGACACCCTTCGTCATCTTGTAACGTCTTACCATGCCGGACAGGGAGGCGCGGGCGGAATATAGCTTGTCTATATTCTTTATGTAGCATCGTACCTGCACTACGCTTACCACGTCGACTGGATAGATGGTCAGAAGCACGGAAGCGCTGCGGTCCACCTGCGACTGATGCTCCTTGGTCGCCTTATTGTTCTTATTGTGAGGGTAGTAGCGATTGTAAGCGTCCACCATGTCCTGAGTGATGCTGAAATGGCCGAGGCCTACGCCCAGCTGTTCCGGAGTGGTGGCGACTGTTTCATCGTCGGACTCGGATCTTTGAGCAGCGTACCAACGAGACCTGACGGTTCTAAGCTCGGCAGTTGCGTCGGGATATGAGTCCATCCCTGAGAATGAGTAGCTCGAGAACTCCTGTTCGCTCTGGTTGAAGACGAAAGCGTCGTAAGTGCCGACAGGGAGCGTTACGTAAACGGAATCCACCGAAGAGGTTGTGACCCTGGTCACCAGGCCGAACTGGTCCTGGAACACCATGGTCATGCCAGTAGGCTTCTCCGTCTCCATCTCGTAGTATTTCCAGTCTACCTTGATGATGATTCCGACGGTCTCCACGTCTTCGAGAGGCCTGCGCTCGCAGCTTGCTGAAGCTAAAATTGCAGTCGCAGCTAAAACAGCCAGGAATATATTCTTAAAATTCTTCATTTTTACTTCCTCCCTGATTTAGCGTTTTTCTTGCCCCAGAAAAGGTGGACTATCGAAGCATTGAGCTTCACCGGCCCAAGCCAGTCATACTTTCCGTTATATTTATAGACCAGATGCTGGTCATCGAGTTCTCCGTGGTAGCGACGGTACTTGGTGTGCATGTATCCTAGGGCTCCAGACACCTCAAAGTGCCAGTGCTTGGAGAGTCTCCACGCATAGCCGCCTTCCAAGCCGGCCGCATAAAACTCGCCTTGCCATCCCTTGTGATGCGGCTGAACATCGTAATAGCCAGCTGCTCCGAAGCCACCGGCGAAAAATCCCGTAAGCACGTCGCGCTTGGTCCGGTCTCCGAACCAGTAGCGGGCGCCAAGTTTCCAGTCGAGGTCTTCCCAAGCCCTGGAGTTGTCGTCCCATTCCCACCATGGGAAGGTGTAATCTGCGAATATGCTCCATCTCTGCCCAAGCGGAAGTTCTACCGCGAAGTTAGGGGTTGCAAGCACGTCGTAGAGAAGGTTTGTCTTCACGGCAATTATCGGCTTGCTCTCAACGGCAAGCTCCGGCATGCGCACTTCGCCCCTTGCCAGTTCTCCGGGTACGCTCTGCTGGGCGCAGGCATAGATTGGGGCTAGCTCTTCAAGGGTGTTAACCAGACGTTTGGTCTTGAATACGACGAACACGCTGGTCTGGCGGAGCGACGGGAAATAGTTCTCGATCATGTAACGCCACACCGTGCCTCCTGCGAGGTTCATCATCTGGCGTTTGCGCGTGTCCACGACTTTGCCGACCTTTATCACGTTCACTGGCACGTTGCGCATTATTTCCAAGGCTTCTTCCTTATGCGGCATGTCACCCTCTTCCACTGCCTTGATGGCTCCGTCCCAGGCTTCTCCGAGAGAAGTGATCACGAAAATGTCATCGTTAAGCGTCGGATCCTGCTTCTTGATCAGCTTTATGAGAGTCTTCCCTCTTTCGATTGAAAGGTCTGCGTTGTGCTTGTATGGGCCTTCCGGCGATGAGGAAGAGGTGACCCTGATATTCTTGAGCCTTGTGTCAGGATCGGCTTTCACGGCGGCGAGCAGCCTCATGAGTTCATTGAAGCGTTCGTTGTTGCCCATGTAGGCCGGATCGTAAACCACCTTGTCGAGGCGGAAATTAATCACTACCTCAGTGCTGTCGTTCACCCTCGAGAACGAGGCCGAGGATTCACCCGTCGAAGGCGGGAAGCTCTGCTCGGTCACGGTAGCACCCTTGGCATCAGTGCCTGCCAATAGCGAAATACCGATGGCCACGCCCAGAACCGTGAGCAATATAGCAGTTTCAATATATTTTCTCATCTTGCGTAAATTACAGAGTAACAGCTGAATATAGAAACAACTTACGCCCATCATGGAGCGAATCCCCACCCCGCAAGCGATTGTGAGTGGCAGCAGCCTTGCGAAAAAGATTGTGAATGATGGCTAATGAATTCTGAGCCAGCGGTTTAGTGCTCGGCAAAGCACTTGCAACCATTTTAATTGCAAAATATGCGACGTAAGTCATATATATGTTTTTATCAATAGGATAAAGCTCTAGCAGAACATTATCGCTGCAAATTTAATAATATTTTTTTAAATTCAAATCAAAGTTTCATTAATATTCAAAAAATTCTAAATTCCATTAATTTTCCACCAAAAAGCACAACATCAGCTGGCACTTATCCCAACAGAAAACAGGACCCTCTCAGCCTCCATAATCATAAACTCATCCAAAAGACCAAACACCTAAAGAGTGACGTTGACAGAAACAGTATTCATCTCCCACCCATCATCCTAGACTCCCCCCTGCCATCCAACCTGCCATCACCCTTCCCTACCGTCATCCGGGCTTGACACGGAATCTAGGCTCGCTTTTCCACGTCATTCCGGACCTGATCCGGAATCTAGGCTCATGGACACTAGATCCTGAAACAAGTTCAGGATGACGGGTGAGTCGTTCAGGATGAACGGATTCTGGATGAGAGATGGCGTTCAGAATGTACGAGGTGGCACTCATAGGACCTGTTCATTCTGAACAACCACAGTCATCATATGTCTCACCAGTCACCCATTCCTCACCACAATCATCCCATTCAACACCTGTCATCCAGAACCCGATTCCGTCCATGAGTTTTTGCAATTGGTGGGCATGCATGTTTGCATCAGAAAGCGCTACGCAACTTACTGGCATGCCCAGCCACCATTTCAAGAAGCACAGTCACGTTGACTGAATCTCCCTTGTCTGGTGATTTGATGTATGCAAAGTTTGGACGGTTAATAATAAAAAGTGGGGCGATTGCTTCTGGCTTCAAAATTAGTGTTTTTTCCGGTCACCTTGACATTTGAGGTGATTGATTTCCTATAAAAGTTAAGGGAGACATTTCAGGTGATGGCCTGGGCAACAGTCGGGCGCAAGGAGGGCCTATTCCTGAGTCCCCCGCAGCGCCCGATCTGTAGCCGCCGGAGATCGTAGCGGCGGTGTCCCTAGGCCGACGGGCGATTTCCATATTTCAAATTTAATGGCAACGGCGTTGTGCTACCGTATGGTCTGGAATGGAGGGCCGCATTGCCCACCCAGTTTCCAGAACCAGGGTAAGCGATGGGAATATTACTTCTAGGCCTGTAGGATTCTGGTCGCCGTTGCCGTCAATTATGGATAAATACGACATCGTTCCGAGGCCACGTTTTCGGCAGGCGGATACGCCACAAGCACCAACTAGCGAGCCAGCGCAATGGTACGGCAGCCTATTGGCAAGATATGCTATGTGGCGCATCATGCTTTTGCAGCGCGAGGTAGTGTGGCCCTAGGGTGGCTGTAATTAATGTGGGCATGCAAACACCCAAGATGACATGTAGGGGTTCGTATGGCATGCCACGCTGGAGAGCCTTGTACATGGGATTGGTTCGTGCTGCAAAAGCATCCGGACTGGACTCCACGCATTGGTCGCAGGATGACGGGGAAGCACGCTCGGGATAATGGGAGTGGGTCGTTCGCGGTGATGTGTAGGGAGTTGTGTTCATTATTTCCTCGTCATCCGGGCTTGACCAGGAATCTGGGTATGCGAAAAACAGTTCCTGAATCAAGTTCAGGATGACGGAGTGGGTCGTGCAGGATGACGGAGTGGGTCGTGCAGGATGACGGCGGTGGTTCGTGGCCTTGCGGTGTGCAGAAGCGCCGAATTGCACACAGGGACGGGGGTTCGGGTCGTGCGGTGTGCATCACATGGGAGCGGTGACGCAAAAATCCGGAATATTCAAGGGGCTTGGCTTATTTCATGTATTCGGCTAGCTTCTCCAGTGCTACCTCAGCCTCCTTCACTCCGCCATTCTTGGCATTGGCAAAATGACTCTGCGCAGAAGCATATTCCTTATTATAAACAGCTAGCATTCCTCTGGCATATTCAGCCTGCGCAGAATTCCCGGCCTTGGCAAGATATTTCTTGGCAGCGCCGAGGTTGCCGGCGGACATGCTGGCATTGGCAGCGTTCAGGTTTGCGACAGCGTCGGAAGGATATTCCCTCACAGCCACATCGAACACCTCGTTGAAGTCCTCGCTGCCCGGCTCGTAGGTCTCCGCAGCCTTGTAGAACTCGTTCAGGCTAAGCTCCTGTGGATGCGTCTTCACGAGCGACTTGATTTCGTTCACGTCGGAAATCTTGGCAATCACGTAGTCAATCTTGTACTCCGTCTTCCTGAGCGAAGGATAGCAGTCTGCTAGCAGGGTCTTGTACTCGTCCTTGTAAGTGGACTTGAGTTTCCACTCCTTCGGATCCGGGTCCAGCGTGCCATCGATGATTTCCAGAATGCCGGCTTTATTGGAAATGTTGGAGTTCTCCACGTATTTCCTTAGGCCTTCCCAGTTCTCAGGCTCATAGTCGGTCAAAATCTTGTTAGCATCGAAGTTGTAATATTTCGCCACATAATTCTTCACTGCCTCGGTACGACCCTTCGCGAGCTTTTCGTTTTGCGCGTATTTGCCTTCCGGAGAAGCGTAGCCCTTGATGCTCAGCGACTTCACGGTGACGTATTTGTCATTGCGCACAGAGTCGAGAGAAGATGTTATCTTGCGAAGCTCAGCCTTGTTGTTTGCGACATCCTCATAGATGACCGTCTGATTCACAGGGAATATTATGTAGGCATCTCCAGACATCGCCCTAGCCTTCTCCACCTCCGGCTCTGGAGTGACGTACACAAAGCTGAGAAGGCTCTCCAGTGGAGGCAGCACCTTGATGAACTCGTTGCCTCTCGCTAGCGTCAAGTCTTCGGAATCGAGGACATGGTCGCAGCATCCGTAGACCTGCTTGCGCAAAATCAGGTCGCTGCCTTCCATCCATGGCTGATACGGAGTGGTAGCTTGGTAATTAATAGTCTGGGGGAGCTGCTTTGCTTTCAGGGTCGTTTCGCCCTCGCCGGTCAGCATGGCATCGCCATTCTTCCTCAGGTAATAGTAATAACGGTTGTGACCGTACACCACCACCGCAGGGAATTCAACGGAATCGTTTCCTTTCCTCAGCACAGGCGTGAGTACTACCGCATTGTTCGTCTTGACGCCTTTTTCCAGCTCTAGATCCACTTTAACATCAACATTGTTGTCTCTGAGGGTCGCTGAAGCATTCTTCTCGGAGACATTCTGCGCCGTTGCCGCGAATACGGAAAGCACGACGCAAACAATCGAAATAGATACTTTTCCTGTTATCATAGAGATATTCTTAATTCTCATTCCCGTTGATTTTAATCAGTAAATTTCGAAGCTTCAAATTTATGAATATTTTCCCCGACTGCAAAATATTCCTAATTTATATAGCCTAATTTGGCCTTGGGCGCTTGTGCATTTACTAAGTTTACGTATATTTGCATTGAATTGTAAAATATCTTACAATATATTATGATACTAAGCAAGCAAATCGTCCTTTTCACGAACATCGTCCACATCGGCATAAAGCAGACCATGACGGACGACTTCAAGAAAGAAAGATTTAATCTAACTCCCGAGCAGTTCCTTGTCATGGACACCCTCTGGGACGAAGGAGTACTCACCCAGCAACAGATAGCGAACATCACGATGAGAGACAAGAACTCTATCGTGAAGCTGATTGACGGGCTGGAGAACCGCAAGCTGGTCAAGAGGGTCAGCAACCCCAAGGACAGGAGGCAGAACCTGATCAAAGTGACTCCATATTCATTGAAGATACGGCAGAAGGTGAATGAATGCGCTTTCAAGTCAGTGGAATCCATAATAAAAGGCATTTCGGAGGAAGAGCTTGAGACTTTCGTCGGCATTCTGGCGAAGTTGGAAAAGAATATGTATCCGAAGAGCGACCTTCTCTCGCTCGCTAAAAAATATCCTAGCAATAAGAAAGATGGGGAAGCTATATGATTTGCTGATGCGGGATTACCGTCTTAAGGAGGGGCTGAATGCCTGCATCAATTGCGGTACTTGCACTGCGGTGTGTCCTGCCGCCGAATTTTATCGTTACGACCCAAGGCGGATAGTGGACATTGTCCAGAGCAAGGATGAAGACGAAATCGAGAAACTTCTCAGAAGCGACACCATCTGGTATTGCGGGGAATGCATGAGCTGCGTCACCAGATGCCCCCGAAAGAACGCTCCCGGGATGATAGTGATGGCATTGCGCAGCCTGTCGATAGACCTAGGTTATTTCATCGATTCCGAAAAAGGGAGGCAGCAGTTCTTGCTGTCCAAGGATTTGTGCAGCAATGTATTGAATTACGGCTACTGCGTCTATCCGAGAGTGTTCGACTATGCCGGCCATCCTGAGGCAGGAAGGGTGTGGGAGTGGGAGGAGAAGCATCTGGATGACGTGTTCGAAAGGCTCGGCGCCAACCTGGACGGGAACGGCCCCGGGGCGATGAGGAAGATTCCGAAAGAGGACTTGGATGAACTCAAAAGAATATTCGACGAGACCGGCGCCACGGCGAGGATGGAGAATGTTCGGAAGGCAGCGGAGAAAAAAGCGGCGGAGCTAGGGCTTAGCATGGAAGAATTCACCAAGAAAGTTTATTCTGAAACCGGGCCGCAGCACTATAACCATTGAGACAGACAAGATGATTTACGAAGGAAAGCAAAAGATTTGGTCGGAATATCAGAAAGAAATCCCAGACGATCATTATTTTTATGTCCGCAGCTGCATCAGGCAGAGCTTCTTCCCTGCTTCTGAGGCGGCATTCCTGGACATAACCAGGAACAAGCTTGGAAAAGACATATTCGAGACAGAGCATCACACCACCTGCGGAGGAATCGCCTACCATTCAGACGCAATCCCACAGGAGACGGTGATGACAATAATAGCCCGCCAGTTCGCCCTAATGGCGAAATATGGCTACGAGAACTACGTCTGCTCTTGCATAACCTCTTTCGGACTCTACTGCGAGACCCTTGAGACTTGGAGAGAGTTCCCGGAGCTCCAGGAAAAAATCGCCGAGACTTTATGGAAGACGTGCCGTCTGGATTTTGCCAAGCCCAAATACATCGTGCATGCCAGCGACCTCATCTATCATTACAGGAACCAGATAGCCGCCCTCGCAAAGCACAAACTTATCAACGTGCACACCGGCGAGCCGCTGAGAGTCGTGGAGCACATAGGCTGCCACTATTCTAAGATGTTCCCATCCAAGGGCGTGGGCGGAGCGGAATATCCCTACGTACTGGCTGGAATGGTGGAGGCATGCGGAGGCACGGTGGTGGACTACCCTGAGAGGCGGCACTGCTGTGGCTTCGGGTTCAGGCAATACTTCATAAAGGCGAATAGAGGATATTCATTGTCCAATACTTATAAGAAATTCGAAAGCATGGAGCCTTACCATCCAGACTTCATTGTCACCAACTGCCCTGGATGCCCATATTTCATGGACAGATGGCAGTACGTGATAGCCGAGGAGACGGGAAAGACCTACGGCGAAGGCAGTCACGGCATTCCGGTGCTGACCTACGAAGAGATGATGGGACTCGTGCTGGGCTACGACCCTTGGGACCTGGGGCTTCAGACGCATCAGGTGGGAGCAGAGCCGCTGCTGGATAAAATGGGCATTCAATATGACCCGGAGAGGAAATATCTCGGGGCAAAGGGGCAAGACATCGGGAGGCCTGCATGCCCATCCTGCATCAAGTAATTCTGACAATATGAAAGGAATATGAGAAATAACGTACTGATAATAGGCGGAGGGCCTGCCGGGCTAGAGGCAGGAGCGAATTTGCAAAGGCTTGGATACAATGTGCTGCTGGTGGAGCATTCCAACACGCTTGGGGGGCACCTGGGCAAATGGGACAGGCTTTTCCCCAGCGGGACTCCGGCATCCGGAGCCCTGGACAAGCTACTGGGCAGCATGGATGGAGTCAAATGTTTCATTGACACCGAGATACAGTCCATAAACAGGTTGGGCAAATCCTACAATGTCATTCTTTCCAACGGCATCACGGTGCTGGCGGACGCAGTGCTGGTTGCAACGGGCTTCGACCTGTTCCAGGCCGAGAAGAAAGAGGAATATGGTTACGGAATATATGACCACGTGATTACGAACGCTGATTTGGAGCAATATTTCAAGACCGGCCTGGACGCAAGAATCAACGCTCCCAAGAAAATCGGCTTCGTGCACTGCGTGGGGTCGAGGGACGAAAAGTCTGGGTGCCGCTCCTGCTCCAAGGTTTGCTGCGCAACTGCCGTGAAGCAGGCCTGCGAGATGAAAGCTGCCTTTCCTGATGCACAAATATATTGCTTCTATATGGATCTGCGCATGTTCGGAAGGCATTACGAGGACATGTATCTCGAAGCGCAGAGGGACTACGGCATCCGCTTCATACGTGGCAGGGTGGCAGAAGTGTCCGAAAACATTGACGGAAGCCTTTCCGTCAAGGCTGAGGACACGGTTTCTAGCAAGCCTCTGAAGGTTTCCCTCGACCTGTTGGTGCTGATGGCTGGCATGAGACCGTCGGTTTCTGGTCAAAGAATAGGCAGTCTGCTGGGCATGCAGAACGAGAAGGATGGCTACTTCGAGGTGCTGAGCGAAATCACGTCGCAGCAGCGCAGCCCGATACCGGGGCTTTTCCTTGCCGGCGCTGCCACCGGGCCTAAAACTCTCCCGGACACGCTCGCCGATGCCAGAGGGGCTGCTACACAGATAGACAAATACCTCAGCGCCATATTCCCGAAAGCAAAAGACCTCAAACAATTGATCAAGACGGCATGGTAGATTTCGGTTTCGGGCTGTTAGCAAGCTCAAGGATCAATCTGGATCTTTTCGACAAGGAAAAATTCGACTCTCTGGCTGCAGCAGAGCCCGACGTGCGGAAATGCATCGCCTGTGGCAGCTGCACTGCCGTCTGCACGGCTGGGAAGTTCACGCCGACGAGCCTGAGAGCCGCTATAGAAGAATTACAGAACGGTCGGGACGAGGTTGCTATGAATATGTTGAAAGGCTGCCAGCTGTGCGGGAAATGCACGATGGTCTGCCCGCGCGGCATAAACACCAGGCACCTTATTCTGTCGATCGCTAAAATATATTCAAAGAAAAAATGATGCCTGCCAATATATTCCCAATCCTGGCTGCTCAAGCATCGCCTGAGGTAATCGACCGCATACCATCTTCGTACAGCCACTTCGTCATTCCTTTCGTCGCCGGCATCACGTTTTTCCTTGTCTGGATATTCGTGGGTTTCATTAGAGTGCTCATTCAGCTGAACCACGACGACAGAATGAAATTCTGGACATCTCTGCTGAATCCGATCACCGCCGGCAAGAACATAAGGGACTTGTTCTGCGACTGCCTATTCCATACCAAAATCTGGCAGCGGAAGCCTCTGCTGGGCTATATGCATTCTGCCATAGCTTTCGGCTGGTTCATGCTGATAGTGCTGGGGCATGTCGAAGTGGCGCTTTTCGTGCCTAAGCATCTGAGCTACGGGGAAGGAGGACTCTTTTACCCTATTTTCTACAGGTACTTCGTGTGGATAAGGCCAGGGCATGAGAGCCTGCGCGGAGCTTTCTTCTTCTTCCTGATGGATTTCTTCCTGCTATACGTGCTTACTGGCATAGGCCTGGCAATGTTCAAGCGGTTCAGGTCCATAGTGCTTGGAATGCGTCACACCACCAAGCCGTCGCTCGCAGACCGGGTTGCCCTGTACAGCCTTTGGATGATATTTCCCCTGAGGCTTCTGGCGGAGAGCTTTACTGCTGACCTCAGCGGTGGCAGTTTCCTCACGCTGGGGATGAACCACCTGCTGCACTTCCTGTTCGGCGACAAGCTCTATTTTCAGCCTTTCTGGTGGGCATATTCAATTTGCCTGGGAACCTTTTTCGCGGCCATGCCGTTCTCCAGATACATGCACATCTTGACCGAGGTGCTGTGGATATTGTTCAGGAACGCCGGCTTGAAGCCTTCTCATCCTCGCAAAGGCGTGGCGGAAGCGGAAATTTACGCCTGCTCCAGCTGCGGACTCTGTCTGGATGCCTGCCCGATGAACGTGCAGAAGAAGAATTTGAAATATTCATCGGTGTATTTCATAAGATTTCTCCGCAGGCACAACGAGCGCAAGATTGCCGAAATCGCCGACAAGTGTCTGATGTGCGACAAATGCCATGCGCTGTGTCCGGTGAGCGTGGACGCACCAGCCCTGCGCCGCGCCCAGAGGCAGACCACCAACGACCACCTGCCTTACGACTATTCCTACCTCGCTACAGTTCCGGTGAAATTGTATGAACCAGCCACCCCACGTCATCCTGAACCAGCCACCCCACGTCATCCTGAACTTGATTCAGGATCTAACTCCTCAAAAGTCCTCTACTTCGCCGGATGCATGAGCCATCTGACACCGAGAATAATAAAAGCCGTCGAGGAAATATTCAAAAAAGCCGGCATTGAATATGTTTTCGCAGACCGCGAAGGAGGAATATGCTGCGGCAGGCCTCTGCTGCTAGCTGGGAAGACGGAAGCAGCGGCAAAGACGATGGACGCAAACAAGAGCATGATCAAGGCATCAGGATGCAAGACACTGGTACTTTCCTGCCCGATATGCTACAAAGTCTTCAAAGAGGAATATAACCTAGTAGGCATCAGAGTGGTGCACTACACGCAATATTTCAAAGAGCTTATCGACGCAGGTAAATTGAATGTCGGCAAGTCGCAAGAAAAAATAGTCTACCACGACCCTTGTGAGCTTGGGCGAGGATGCAATGTGTATGAAGAGCCTCGAACCGTGCTGAGGCAAGTCGGGGACTTGGTGAAGGCCGGCCATGAATACGACGAGAGCATCTGCTGCGGAGGCAGCCTCGGCAGCCTGACCCTTAGCCAGAATGACCGCCGGAAAATCACGGACGCAGCTATCAAAGACCTCACCGTAGCTTCTCCTGATACGATAGTCACTGCCTGCCCACTCTGCCTGAAGACCTTCAGCGAACGCTCCACCGTCCCAGTGAAAGACTTCGCCGAAGTCCTCACCACCCACTGCGCCTGATCACATACCCCTCCGGATAATCGGACACCATCCAAGCCTCACTAAGAGTATTGCCTGAGCACCCCGCCGCCTACTTACCCCTCCGGATAATCGGACACCATCCAGGCCTCACCAAGAGTATTGCCTGAGCACTAGGCCGACGGCAACAGCGAGCGACAGGATGACAAAGCGATAGTTTCTTGCTTAGATGCAAGATTTGAATTTCCTACCTTATTTTCTATTTTTGTAACGAGCAAAACGGCAGAAATATTAACCCAAGTGGCACGGCGGCGAAAGCAGGAATATATGGATGAGCTAAGAACAAAAATATCTCCTCCTGACATCAGGTCTGGCAAAGACTTCGGTGATTTCTACAATAATTTCTATCCCAGATTCGTCCATTATGCCTTTTATTATGTCAGAGACACCGCCACTGCCGAAGATATAGCAAGTAATGCGATTCTTGAGTACTGGGTGAAAAAAGATTCTCTAAAAACTGACTCAGATGCCCTAGGCTGGATGCTCACTGTAGTCAAGAACAAATGCCTGAACTATTTGAAACACCTTAAAGTCATACAGGAATTCGACAAAAGTAGCAATAGACAGTACGAATGGGAAATAACATCCAGGATTCAGATCTTGGAAGATGCCACCTACAGCAAAATCTTCTCTGGTGAGATTGTCGGAATAATAGAAAAGACGCTGGATAAACTTCCTGAAACCACCAGGAACATATTCAGAATGAACCGTCTGCAGAACAAAAGCCGGAAAGAAATCGCTCGACAGCTAAATGTATCTGTGCAGGCAGTCGACTACCATGTGAACAAGAGCTTGAAGATGCTTATGGCTCAATTAAAAGAATATTTCCCTGTCTTAGTCTTTTTCATTTCCTGACTTGCATCAAGGTTTTGAGATGGTATGGATTGGGACCGTACGGATGGCGTTTTGTAAACAATTGGATGCCAAATTGTTTGTAAGTGGTTATAGCACGGTCCCCATTCCATCATGCAGACCGTACGCAAGCCTTTCGTAGCTTATTGATTGTGAATAGGCATTTTCACAATGCCCGTACGGTCCCGTTATTCAGAACTCGGTTCAGTTCCTGAACGACCCACCCCGTCATCCTGAACTACCCACCCCGTCATCCTGAACTTGATTCAGGATCTGGTTTACGCAAGCCTAGATTCCGGATCGAGTCCGGAATAATGGGGAAAGTATGAACACATTTGCCCACACATGACCCTCTACGACCCTTCACGTCAGCCGAACATCACACTACCACCTCATCGGTGTGCGATTCGGGCTTTCTGCACACCGCAAGGCTCCGAACGGCAGAACGGTGTGCGATTCGGGCTTTCTGCACACCGCAAGGCCGCTACCCACCCCGTCATCCTGAACTACCCACCCCGTCATCCTGAACTTGATTCAGGATCTGGTTTCCACGAGTATAGATTCCGAGTCAAGCCCGGATGACTGAAGGATGAACATTTTCTCCCGTCATCGTGAGATGTGGGGCTGCCGGCGAGGCTGTCATCGATGCGGTCGCAAAGTATACATCCATGCCCTCGCCCAGAAGGACGAGAATTTATGGGCGACGGCATAGTGCCACCGGATGGCTTGTAATGAAGGGCTGCGTCGCCCACCTGGTTTCCAGAACGGGGGTTGGCAATGCGAATATGTGTCCTAGGCACTTAAAATGAATGTCACCGTTGCCTACGATTGTGAATAATCACAACCTCTCTTCAAGGTCTCATAAAACCTTGTCGATGCTGAAGCAATAAAGAATTGCATACGTATATTCAAACCGTTCGGAAGGAGTGTCTCGCAGAACGCTGTCGAGGCAGGCTACACAGAAGTGCGTAGGGAAGGGCATGTCTCGACATCGAGACCTCCCAAGAGCCACGTTGTCGAGCAGCACCCCTTTGCAGAGCCTCCGGAAGGACATGCTCCGACAGCACTTTGCGAAATTCCACCACTCCCATCCTGATGACGAGGGAGAAGCGAGCCCAGATTCCGGGTCAAGCCCGGATGACGGGAATAAACGAGCCCAGATTCCGGGTCAAGTCCGGGATGGATTATGCGGCATTCAATTTGAAGGCTGGAAAATCCACAGTCCACGTTTTCCCTGATGCGTTCCAGGCTAGATGGATAAGATTTACGTCGAGCCGGGACGCAAATATTACTACATGGCTGGAATATAGATAAAACAATATGGATATTTTCAAGAAAATAATTTTGACGATGCTGGTGCTGGCCTTGGGTGTCATGAATCTTCGGGCCGCTGACGTGCTTGTTGAATGTGAGAGTTTCGAGGAGAAAGGCGGGTGGCAGGTAGACCAGCAGTTCATGGATGCGATGGGCTCCCCGTACCTGATTGCCCATGGATTAGGGAAACCCGTCACGGACGCTTCCACGACGGTGAATTTCCCTGAAAAAGGCCGCTACTACGTTTATGTGCGCACTTTCAACTGGACTTCCCCTTGGAAAGATGGGGAGGGTCCCGGAAAATTCAACATCTACGTGAATGGCAAAAAGATGAAGCAGACCCTCGGAGCCAATGGCAACGCATGGGAATGGCAAGCCGCAGGCAATATATTCATAAAAGACCTGAAAGGCAGCGTTCGGCTTCATGACCTCACAGGCTTCGATGGCCGCTGCGACGCAATTTATTTCACTACCGTAGAAGGGCAGCTGCCACCATCTGATGCAGCTGGCTTGGAGGCATTCCGTCGCAAGGCATTGAACCTGCCAGACGAAGCGCCGTTGGCTGGTGAATATGACTTAGTCGTGGTTGGTGCCGGCATTGCGGGAATGAGTGCCGCCGGAGCTGCATCCAGGCTGGGTTGCAAAGTGGCATTAGTCAATGACCGCCCGGTAATCGGAGGCAACAACAGCTCCGAAATCCGAGTGCACCTTGGCGGAAAGATAGAGATGGAGCCATACAAGGAACTCGGCGGATTGCAGAAAGAATTCGGTCCGGAACGCGGAGGTAACGCTCAGCCAGCCGAGAACTACGAAGACCAGAAGAAGATGGACTGGATGAGGGCGGAGAAGAATGTGACTCTCTACTTGAATTACAGGCTCGTAGGCGTTCGGAAAGAGGGGAACGAAATTGCTTCTGTCATCATTAAGCACATAGAATCGGGCAAAGAAATAAGCTTGAAAGCTCCCCTATTCTCCGACTGCACTGGAGACGGCACGCTCGGATACCTTGCTGGAGCAGATTACAGGATAGGACGAGAAGGGCGTGACGAATTCGGAGAGAGCATAGCTCCGGAAAAACCAGATAGCATGACTCTCGGCGCATCCGTCCAGTGGTATTCCGTGGATGCTGGCAAACCGGCGGAATTTCCGGAATTCAACTATGGAATTTCATTCAGCGACGATAACTGCGAGAAGGTAAAGATGGGCGAATGGACGTGGGAGACAGGCATGTTCGATGACCAGATTCATAACTTCGAGAAAGTTCGCGATTATGGTCTGCTGGTAGTCTATTCCAATTGGAGTTACCTGAAAAACCATTTGAAGGACAATGCAGAATACAGGAACAGAGAACTCGGCTGGGTGGCTTATCTGGCTGGAAAGAGGGAGTCCAGGCGCCTGATGGGAGACTACATCCTGAGCGAAGACGATATAGTGAAGAACGTAAACCATGAAGATGCGTCTTTCATAACCACGTGGAGCATCGACCTGCACAGGCCCGACCCGAAGAACACGGCGGATTTCCCTGGGAAGGAATTCAAAGCCGTGACGACTCACATTCTTATTTATCCTTATGCAGTGCCGTACAGGTGCCTGTATTCACGCAACATAAGCAATCTGTTCATGGCAGGAAGAGACATCAGCGTCACCCACGTTGCGCTAGGAACGACCCGCGTCATGAGAACTACGGGAATGATGGGAGAAGTCGTTGGCATGGCCGCTTCACTCTGCAAGAAACATGGAGCAAGCCCTCGCCAGATATATTACTATCATCTGGACGAACTGAAGGGCCTGATGAAAGAGGGGGTGAACAGAAAGGGGCTTCCAAATAACCAGACCTATAACGAAGGTGGTTCGCTGAAAGAAAAGCCAACCGTAAGATAGAGAGTCTTCGAACCATCAAATAATCAGAAATTTTGCTATTTTTGATGAAATTATGCTAAAATGAATAACATATTTCTCAAAAATATTGGCCTGATCGATGGTTCGAAGGCAAACATTCGCATCGCTGACGGAAAAATAAAGAAGATTGCACCTTGCGGCAAAGACTTGACTCCAGAGGCTGGAGAAGAGGTCGTGGACTGCAATAGGAAAGTCGCTGTTCCAGGTTTTATCAATATGCACACTCACGCTGCCATGACCCTGATGAGGGGCGTCGGCGAAGACATGAGGCTGGAAGAGTGGCTGGATCATATCTGGGCAATAGAAGCGAAGCTGGATGCTCCGTTCATATACTGGGGCACGAAAGTAGCCTGCCTGGAAATGATAAAAACCGGCACGACGACGTTCAATGACCAGTACTGGTTCTCTCCATCCGCTCATCTGGCCGCTTCCGAAATGGGCGTGCGAGATGCCGTGTCCTACGTCTTCCTGGACCATTTCAAGCCGGAAGAGGCGCAAAGGCAGAAAGAGCAATGCATCCAGATGCACGAGACCGTGAAAGGCTGGGATGCCAGGAGCATATTCACAATAGGCATCCACGCCGTCTACACGAATTCCGAGAAGACCATCCTCTGGGCGACTGAATATGCCCGCAAGCATGGCCTGAAAATACATATCCACGTAGGAGAATCAGAGAAGGAAGATCTCGACTGTAAAGCGGCGCACGGAGGTCTCTCCCCTGTCGAATATCTTGATTCCCTGGGGGTTCTGGGGCCTGACGTGATTGCCGCCCACACGCTGTGGATATCGGAAAAGGATATCGAAATCCTAGGGAAACGCCACGTGAATTGCGTGCATAATATTAATTCCAACACTAAGCTATCCTCTGGCTACAAATTCAAGTGGAAAGAACTCTCGGACGCTGGCGCTAATGTCTGCATCGGCACCGACGGGTGCGCATCCTCGAATAATCTGGACATCCTCGAAGCCATGAAGACGACTGCCCTGTTCCAGAAAGCCTGGCGCAAAGACCCTTCCGAGATGCCTCTGCCGAAACTGCTGGAAATGGCCACCATAAACGGAGCTAAGGCATTCGGGCTTAGGACCGGACTGATTAAAGAGGGCTATGACGCTGACATTCAAATCATTGACACCGACAGCTCATTCTTCCTTTCCCCTGCTCCTTTCCTCGCGAATTTCATATATTCAGCGCACAGTGACTCAGTGTCATCGTTGATATCAGGCGGAAAATTCGTCATGAGGGGCCGCAATGTCGTGGGCGAGAAAGAAATCCTGAAAGGAGCCCGCACCGTACTGAATGAAATTATATTAAGATAAATGAATATGGATCCAAGAGCAGAAAGAATCTACAAAGCAGCCGACTACGTGAAATCGCAGCTTGGCTCCCTGAAGCCAGTGATAGGAATAGTTCTGGGCAGCGGCCTGGGCAATCTGGCAAATAAAATCGCAGACCCGCTCACCATTCCTTACAAGACCATACCTGGCTTTCCTGTTTCAACGGCGATCGGCCACAAGGGCAACTTCATAGTCGGCACTCTCGGCGGAAAAACCGTAATCGCCATGCAAGGCAGAATCCACTACTACGAGGGCTACCCGATGGACATGGTGACTCTCCCAATCAGGGTGATGAAGGTAATCGGAATCAAGTATCTGTTCGTTTCCAATGCCGCAGGCGGAGTGAATTACGGCTACAAAATCGGCGACCTCATGATCATCAAGGATCACATCAACCAGCTCCCGAATCCGCTCATCGGGCCTAATCTGGACGATTTCGGGCCTCGCTTCCCAGACATGACAAGGCCATATGACTTAGGACTGATTGCGAAAGCAGAGGAAATTGCCGCCTCTCTGGGCATCAAGGTCCATAAAGGCGTGTATTACGGAGGCACCGGCCCTACATACGAAACCCCGTCGGAATACAAATACATCCGCACGATCGGCGGCGACGCGACCGGAATGTCAACCATTCCTGAGGTCATCGTAGCCCGCCATTCGGATATTCCAGTGTTTGGGATGTCGGTGATCACTAATGAAGCCCATGACGACTATGCCCCTGATTATAAGAACGATGGCGATGCTGTCGTAATGGCAGCAGACGCAGCTGCGGGCAGGATGTGCGCAATATTCGAAGCATTAATTGAAAGCCTATAGAAATGAATAAAACAATACTAGCAATAGTCTATTTCGTGTTCTCTGCCTTCATCCTCTATTTCGGCATAGCGAACATGATCAATGGCCAGGGAAAGCTCTGGATCAATATTTTAATCGTAGTAATAGGAATATATTTCCTGTACCGCTGCATAGCCACCGCTGTCTATGCCCATCGCGAGAAGATAGATGAGGGAAACGACCCTGCAAATTCTTAGGAATATGGAAGATTACGGTTTGTTCAGGGTTGCCGCAGCTGTTCCTCGCGTGAAGGTTGCCGACATAGACCACAACATGAAGGCAATCGTAGGCCAGATAGACAAGGCTGAGACCGAAGGAGCTTCGCTCGTGGTATTTCCTGAATTATCTGTCACGGGCTACACCTGCGGTGATTTGTTCAGCCAGGACCTGCTTTTACGCAAGGCGGAAGATGCCGTGGCGAAAATCATGGCATTCACCAGGGGCAAGTTCATAACCGTCATCGTCGGCGTGCCGGTGCAATTCTGCGGGAAGCTATACAATTGCGCCGCCGTAATCAGGAACGGCGGGCTGAAGGGACTGGTTCCCAAAATATACCTGCCTACCTACGGCGAATTCTACGAGGCCCGCTGGTTCGCTCCAGGATCGGACTTCCTGTCACAGCACAATGTCGCCAGCGGCCATTTCGTCAATGACGGGAAGAGGTTCTGCCGTGAGGGATTTGACTCAGAAATTCGTTTCGCAGGGCAGCAGTGCAACATTTCTCCGAACCAGTTATTCACGATAGGAAATGCAACTTTCGGAATCGAGATTTGCGAGGATTTCTGGGCTCCGGTGCCCCCTTCCTCATTTCTGGCCCCTTCAGGTGCTCAGATCATCGTGAACTTGTCAGCCTCGAACGAGGTAATGACGAAGTACGCCGAGCGCAAGATGCTTATCTCCAATCAGTCCGGTCGCACCGTCTCCGGCTACATCTATTGCTCTGCCGGCTACGGAGAATCCACTCAGGACACCGTGTACGCAGGGTCCTCGATTATCTGCGAGAACGGCAGCCTGCTGGCAGAGAACGAGCGCTTCCAGATAGAGGACTCCATGATATTCGCAGACATTGACATCCAGGCGCTTGACGTACTGAGGCAGAAGAAGAATTCTTTCCGAGGGATGGCTCCCGACGGGACTTCCGCTTCAGAATATTCAGTGTACTATTCCCGCTACGACCTTGGACCTGCCGCCCCGACGGATTTTGAAAAATCCCTGCACAGAGCAGTAGAACCTCATCCTTTCCTGCCGGAAGGCAATCCGCTCGAAATAGCTGGCAAATCCAGGGAAATCCTCTCCATCCAGACCATCGGACTCGTGTCAAGGCTGGAGCATATCGGTTGCAAAACAGCAGTGATCGGCATATCCGGCGGGCTGGACAGCACTCTGGCCCTGCTTGTCACCACCATGGCTTTCGACAGGCTTGGCCTCCCGCGCAAAGGCATTTACGGCATCACCATGCCGGGCTTAGGGACGACGAAACGCACGAAATCCAATGCCACGGATTTGATGGCTGCCCTCGGCATCACCTCAAAGGAGATTTCCGTAGTCCCTGCCGTGAACCAGCATTTCAAGGACATCGGACACGACCCAGATGTCATGGATTCCACCTACGAGAACGCCCAGGCGCGAGAGAGGACTCAGATCCTCATGGACATTGCCAATCAGGAGGGAGGGATAGTAATCGGCACCGGAGACCTTTCAGAGCTGGCTTTGGGCTGGTGCACCTACAATGGCGACCATATGTCCATGTACGCCGTGAATTCCTCTGTGCCGAAAACGCTCATCAAGCATCTGGTACGCTGGGCTGCGGAAAACGTATTCGATGAGAAGGCCGAGAAAGGCCGTCGTTCCGCCAAAGAGATACTCCTGGACGTGATAGACACGCCAATCAGCCCTGAGCTGAAGCCTGCGGACTCGGACGGAAACATCAAGCAGAAGACCGAAGACCTCATCGGGCCTTACGAGCTGCACGATTTCTTCCTGTATAATTTCCACCGCTACGGCTGGGCCCCTAAAAAAATATATTTCTTCGCAAAACGGGCATTCAACGGAGAATACGACGATGCAGAAATCCTGAAATGGCTCAAGAAGTTCTTCTGGAGATTCTTCAGCCAGCAGTTCAAGCGCTCCTGCCTGCCTGACGGCCCGAAAATAAGCATGGTCAGCCTCTCGCCAAGGGCGGACTGGCGCATGCCGTCGGATGCAAAGGCAAAGCTCTGGATGGACGAGCTGGACAAGCTCTCATGACACCGAGCCACGCAGCTTTAACAAGCCTCGGAACGCATTTCCGGGGCTTTTTTGCGAAAGAACTTGTCTATGACCATGGCGATGGCTCCGTCGCCGGTCACGTTGCATGCCGTGCCGAAATTATCCATCGTGATGTAGAGAGCTATCATCAAAGCCTGCTCCTGCTCTCCGAAACCCAGCATCGAGCTCAGCACGCCCAGCGCCGCCATTATGGCGCCGCCTGGCACTCCAGGGGCTGCCACCATCATCACCCCAAGCATAAGGATGAAGCCCAGGAACATCGGGAAGTCGAACGGCATGCCATTCATTAGCATCAAGGCGACTGCGCAAGCCGTGATTTTCAAGCAGCTTCCAGAAAGATGAATCGTAGCGCAGAGAGGCACGACGAAACCGGCGATTCCATCACTGACTTTATTCTTTTTGACGCATTCCAGCGTCACGGGAATAGTCGCCGCCGAAGAAGAAGTGCCTAGAGCGGTGAAATAGGCCGGCATCATCTTCCCAAGAGTCTTGAAAGGGTTTCTGCCGGCGATGGCACCAGCGACGCAATATTGGAATACCAGCAATAGGATGTGCATTATGAATATGACGCCGATAATCCCGATGAAGACCTTGATCACGTGGACAGCCTGTCCTGTGAAGGTCATGCCCAGGAATATTCCGAATATGTAGATGGGCAGCAGCGGCAGAATCACCACCTCGATGGTCTTCACTATTATATCCTTGAACTCACCTGCTATGCTCTTCAAGTTCGTCGAGCCGAAAAATGCCATTCCAAGGCCCAGGGTGAAGGCAAACACCAGCGAAGACATCACGTCCACCATGGGTGGAATCTGAATCGTGAAGAAAGGCTCTATGTTTTCATATTCATTAACTGCCTCCACTCCCCCGCCTCCGACGATTATTTTAGGGAAGATGGCAGCGCTGGTGCCATAGGAAAAAAGCCCTGCGAACACAGTGTCGCAATATGCGATGAGAGCCGTGATCAGCAGCAACTTCCCTGCTCCCTGGCCGATGTCCGCTATGGCAGGAACCACCAACCCTATGATTATCAGAGGAATCAGGAATTGCAGGAAATTACTGAATATGCCGTTGAATGTCGCGAAGAATCTCACCAACGGCAGCGGAAAGAAAAGCCCAAGAACGATGCCAAGCAGTATGGCTATCAAGATTCTGGGCAGCAGCCCAAGATGAAATTTCTTCTTCATATTCATTTATCAGCTTGTGTTATTAAATGTGGCATATTCATTAATCCGCATCGTCTTCCGGCTCGATGTGAAGCGAAATCTGGGTTTCTTTTCCGAATTCCTTCCATATCTCTTCCTCCACTTCCTTGGAAATATCATGAGCCTCTTTCAGCGACATGCCCGATGGCACCACCAGATGCCCTTCTATTATGATGTAAGGTCCTTCCTTGCGGGTCTTCAGATTATGGAAATCGATGACTCCAGGCACCGAGACCGCCGTATTGACTATTTTTTCTTCCATGTCGTCCGGCAGAGAGACATCCAGCAGCTCCTTTATCGCAGGGATAGACATCTTGAAAGCAATCACGAATATGAATATGCTGATGACGCAGCCTGCCAGAGGGTCAAGTATTGCGAATTTATTCCCTAGGAATATGGCTCCGCCTATTCCTAACAGCGAGCCAATCGAGGACAAGGCATCCGACCTGTGGTGCCAGGCGTTTGCCACCATCATGGGGCTTTCCAGTTTCTTGCCTTTTATCGCCGTATATTGATACAGGGCCTCTTTCGCCACAATGGACAGAGCAGCAGCCCAAACGGCTATCATTTTAGGCGTTGGCACAGGCTGTCCTTCAAGAATATCTTTTATTTTCTTGATCCCCACGTCCATCAGGTTGAAAGCCACGATGGCCAGCATCAGGGCGATTATGAATGTCGCGAATGTCTCGAATTTGCCGTGGCCGTAATCGTGATCCTTGTCCCTGCCTTTGCCAGAGATTCTCACGAAGACTATCACTATCACGTCTGTGACCAGGTCACTCAAAGAATGTATGCCATCGGCCAGCATTGCGGTTGACTTGCCCACTATGCCTGCAATGATCTTGAATACAGTCAGAATCAGGTTAACGACGGAACCTACAAGGGTGACGAAAGTTATTTCCTTGGCACGATCCATTTCTCCTCACATTTTTGCGACAAAACAGCCGCTAATATATGAAATAATGATAAAAAAGAAAAGGCAGTGAGGTATCGCACCCGACTGCCTTCAAACAAACAACTTTATTCTAAAAACACTGACCAAACAAATATTGAAAGTTCCTTGAACTTTCATTACAAATATATAAAAATTTATCTTTTTCCAAAATTATTTTTCAACGAACAGGCTTATTTTACCCATTAACTGCACAATAATCAGTCCAAACGACAAAAAAAGACACCGTCCGCCACCACTGACAACGCTGAAACAAGTTTTTTCATATTCATTAAAATTTTAATTTCTGTTTTTACTCAGCCTCGGGAGCATTTTCCTGATGCGGACGAGGAAGTGCGTGACGCTGGTGCCCATTATGACTACGGTCACAGCGGCAATGATGAGCAGCAGGCCGATTACCTCACGGAACGAAAGCGTCTCATTGAACAAAAGAACCCCGAAAAATACTGCCGTGACGGGTTCCAAAGCACCCAGAATGGCTACAGGAGTGGAACCGATGTCGTGGATGGCGACAGTCGTGCAAACGAATGACACTACGGTCGGCAATATGGCGAGCGCCAGCAGGTTGAACCAGAGGTACCATTTATCAGGAGTTGACACATGGCCTTTTACCAGCGCTGGGATCAGGAACACGAAAAAGCCTGCCGAAATGATGTAGAACGTCACTTTTATGGTGGACAGGTCTTTTATGCCTTTGTAGTTGATTCCAACGATGTAAATCGCATAGCTGAGGGCGGAAAGCAGCACGAAAATGGTTCCTGCCACGCTTAGCGTGGTGCCGTCATCGCTCTTGTACAGCAAGGAAATCCCAGCTATTGCCACGAATATGCAGAATGCTGTCTGGAGCGTTATTTTCTCCTTATAGACGAGCGCCATTATGATTGCGACCATCAGCGGGTAAACGAAGAGGATGGTCGTGGCTATTCCTGCGGCCATATAGTTGTAGCTCAGGAAGAGCGTCAGTGACGACATCGCCAGCAATAAGCCCAGAATGATGTATGCCGGAAGTTCCTTTCGGACATTCATTTTGAAACTCCTGCCCCTTAGCTTAAGCATCAGAGCCAGAATCGGAATCGCGAAAGCGTATCTGAAGAACAGAACCGAGTTCGGATCCATTCCATCACTGTAAAGCGGCAGCGCAAACAAGGGGTTCATCCCGTAAGTCGCCGCCGCTATCGAGCCCAGCAAATAACCTTTAGCCTTTGTATTCATCACAAGGGGCAAAGGTAGAAAATATTTCTAGAATCTGTAGGAGACCTTGAACATGAAATTGACAGGAGCCTGAGAATAGACGCCGATGCCGGTAGTGAGCTTCTGATCGGCTTTCGAATAGGATTCCCAGCGCCAGCCTGATGCGTAGTACTTGTTGTTGAACAAGTTATTCACGTAACCGGTCAGGCCGAGGAAGCCCCCGTTCACCTTGAACTCATGAGCCACGGAAAAATTGCTCACGAAATAGCCTGGAATCTCCATGTCAGAACGTTCCGTATTGTCCAGATATTGTTTCCCGATGTATTTGCCGTCAATGGAGAAGGTTGTCGTTTTCAAGGATCCCCTGCCGGTATCCTTCCATGGGGTGACGGAGAGCTTTGCCATGCCAATGAAGGACGGTGACATGAGCATGGTTGACCTGCCATAATCAAAAGCCTTGGTCTCAAATTCTGCACCGTCGCTGACGGAAGCATAGTCGACATATTCCTTTATCTGGTTCACGCTTAGCGTAGCATTGGCATCGAGGCGGAACCAGAGCGTAGGAGTCCAGGCAGCGGACAGCTCCACTCCCCTTCTCCACCCCCTGGACACGTTCTCCTTGATGGCATAGCCGGAGGAGCTGAGCCGCCCGGTCTCCAGAAGCATGTCCTTATATTCCATTAGGTAGACGTTCGCAGAACCGGAGAATTTCGCTCCGGAATAATTATACCCAAGCTCGAAGTCCAGCATTTTCTCGGGTTTCAAAGGACTGATGTCACCCTTTATGTTCTCCTTGATGTCCCCTCTCCCTGGTTCGCGATGTCCTAGAGCCACCGAGAAATAGGCTCTGTGAGCCTCTGAAAAGTCGAAGTTCATGCCTGCGCGAGGATTCAGGAAATTCCAGCTGTCGCTATAATCGACCCTGGCTGCGTCGTCGTCCACGCCGTTCATGTCAAGATCCACATAACGATACTGGATATCACCGAAAAGCGTAACCCAGTCTCCTACGAGATATTCCGCACGGGCATGAGCAGACACGTCGTACTTAGTGCCGTTATTCCAGTACCAAGGATTGTCCTCCCTATTGCCTTGCTTCAAGGATGAATAATCGAAAGAATCTCCTGGCACCGCAGCCCAGAGAACCCTTCCCCAATGGTCACCATCGTACTTGGAGACGCTCACCCCGCCAGTTAGGCGAAGCAAGTCGGAAGCGTATTTTAAGTCCGAATTCACTACGTAGAAATCGTTTCCCATGAGCTTTCGATAAATGATATCGCTCTTTCCGAAAGTCGAGGCAAAACCATATTTCGGCAGCTTCTTGTCCTCTTTATAATATTCATCATAACCATCGCCGCGAGTATAATTCAGAGTCGTGCTCCAAGTGAGCGCATCGGAGAAGCTGTGAGTATAATTCAACTGAATATGGTTCTGATCGTATGCGTCAATGGCATTGTCGTAATAGTGCACGTTGCCATATTCATCATAATACTGCCCTGCGTCATTATATTTCCGGTCTTTATGATATTGCTCAATGTCGATGCCATTCCATGTTATACCGCTCCTCTGGTGACCCATCAGCCAAGTCATCCTGAGGGAGTTGCGCTCGTTCATCCAGCCTAGCACCACGAATGCCGACTGCGATTTAACTTTCGCATTACGAATATAACCATCGGTATAGCCTCTTGAATATGCCGCATTGGCGTAGAAGCCCGATTTAGAGAGTCCAGTTCCTGCGGCCACAGTAGTCTCGAAAGTGTTCCATGAGCCTGCGCTGACGTCAACCACTGCGAAAGGATCCGCCTGTACGGAAGCCGTTGACATATTCACGGAAGCTCCAAATGCTCCTGCTCCATTGGCAGTCGTTCCCAATCCCCTTTGAACCTGTACGGAAGAGAGGATGCTGGCTAGTGAAGGAATGTTCACCCAGAACACTTCCTGTGACTCGGCATCGTTGAGCGTCACCCCATTCAGGGTTACATTGATCTGGGAACCTTTGGAGCCGCGGATCGTCATGTTCGAGTTGCCAAGGCCCGTGCCACCCTCGTTGTAAGTCACTACCGAAGGCTGAAGATTCAGAATCATCGGAACAGAATTTATCGGGTTGGCGCTTCGAATCTCCTGCCTGCCAACCATCGTGTAGGTTATCGGAGTGGATTTTCCTGCCCTGGAGGCAGACACGACGACGCTGTCCAGATGCTCCACCTTATCTGACTCTTCGCCAGCGGACTTTGAATCATTTCCGGCGAATGCGGCCGCCGGAGCCGTCATGAGCAGCATAGATGCTGCATAAAAAATAAAACCTCGCATAATGTGTTAATATTAATGCAAGGGGGCGCCACTAATGTGGCATGTTTGAGATTACGCTTCCCTACGGCGGTATTAACCGCATCAGGTTCATTGGGTATGATCTCAGGGGAAATGGCAACCATTTCCTCACCCCCGCTAATTTTCCGCAAATATAATATAATTTCCGCTTCTCGGCGAATTATTTCTTGTCTGCCAGCTTCACCTCGTACAGACGCTTCCAGTATTTGCCAGTTAAGTAAATTTTTCCGTCGGCAGGATTGTAAGCGATGCCGTTAAGCACGTCGGTCTTATCGTCTCTCAGACTCTGCGACAACAGGCCGGTACAGTCGATTGCCCCTTCTACGATGCCAGATGATGGGTTAATAATAACAATCATGTCAGTCATATAGACGTTCGCCCATATCTTGCCGTCGATATATTCAAGTTCATTCAGCATATTCAGGCTGCGACCGTTCATTTTGACGGCCAGCACTTTCTGCTGCTTGAAATTCTCATCAAGGAAATATATTCTTGAAGAGCCGTCGCTGGCTATGAGACTCTTGCCATCGGTTGTCAGCCCCCATCCCTCACGAGGGTAGGAATATGTTGCCTTGTATTGCAGCGTCGCAGCATCGTAGACGAAGGCCACTTTGTTGGTCCAAGTGAGGATGTACAAGTTGCCATTCAACACTACTGAGCCTTCGAGGAAATATTTCCTATCGAAATTGAACTGCTTCAGTGCCTTTCCCGTAGCGATGTCCACCTTCCTCAGCGTGGATTCCCCGTACTGGCCGGTGGTCTCGTACATCGCCCCATCGTAGAAAAACAGGCCCTGAGTATAGGAAGCAGGATCGTGAGGATATTCCTTTACTACCTGAACCTTATATTGATGCACCTTCGAACCTGCGCAGAAGGTGAAGGAGAACATTATTACCAGGCAGCAAATGAATATTTTGACGAACTTTGACATATGGGGTTATTTTTCTTTTCCTGCCTTGAAATCCATCGCTGCTTTCACGAAATTGACGAAAATCGGCTGTGGGTTCTCTGGCGTGCTCTTGAGCTCTGGATGAAACTGAACGCCTATGAAGAACGGATGAGTCGGCAGTTCAACGATTTCCACGAGGCCAGTCTCTGGGTTCTTTCCTGTCGCCTTCATTCCGGCGGCTTCGAACTTCTCAAGGTAAGCATTGTTGAACTCGTAACGATGACGATGCCTCTCCGAAATCGTGTCAGTGCCATAAATTCTGTAGGCAAGCGAGTCTTTTTCCAGCTTGCAATCGTAAGCTCCGAGCCTCATCGTGCCACCTTTTATGGTCGTGCTCTTCTGCTCTTCCATGAGGTCAATCACAGGGTTTTCGGCGTTAGGTACTACTTCGGCAGAGCAGGCATCTTTGATGCCAATCACGTCACGGGCGAACTCTACCACGGCCATCTGCATCCCGAGGCATATTCCGAAGAACGGAACTTTATTTTCTCTGGCATATCTAATGGCAAGCACCTTGCCTTCAAGGCCTCTTTCTCCGAAGCCTGGGGCAACTAGGATGCCGTCCATATTCCCTATCTTTTCCTTTAGGTTCTTCTCGTCAAGAAATTCGCTGTGAACATAATGCACGTTTACTTTGCACTCGTTCGCCGCGCCTGCGTGGACGAAAGATTCCAGAATGGATTTATATGCGTCTTGCAGTTCGACATATTTTCCGACCAAGGCGATGTTTATTTCAGATTTCGGATTGTACAGTTTATTCAGGAAGGCCTTCAGCTTCGTCAGGTCCGGAGCAGGCAGGTCGTTCCAGCCGAAATGCTCCAGCACAAGCTGATCCAGCTTCTCGTCTTCCATGTACAGAGGCACCTGATATATCGAAGGAGCATCAATTGACTGAATGACGTGGCCAGGTTTCACGTTGCAGAACAAGGCCACTTTGCGCCTAAGTTCCGGGGAAAGATCCTTCTCGGTTCTGCACACAATTATGTCCGGATGTACTCCTGCCTGCTGAAGCATCTGCACGGAGTGCTGGGTAGGTTTCGTCTTTAACTCTTTCGCAGCCCTGAGGTAAGGCACCAAGGTTAGGTGTATGCTCAGCAAATCCTCATCCGGCATCTCCCACTGAAGCTGCCTGATGGCCTCGAGGAAAGGCTGGGACTCCATGTCTCCCACGGTTCCACCAACCTCAGTGACAATCACGTCATATTTTCCAGATTTGCCTAAAAGAAGCATTCTGCGCTTAATCTCGTCAGTGATATGAGGCACGATCTGCACTGTTTTGCCAAGGAAGGCACCCTCGCGTTCCTTAGTGATTACAGTCCAATATATCCTGCCAGTAGTGACGTTATTGGCCTGAGACAAATGCACGCCAAGAAACCTCTCGTAATGGCCAAGGTCCAAATCGGTCTCCGCACCATCGTCCGTGACATAGCACTCGCCATGTTCGTACGGGTTCAATGTTCCCGGATCCACATTGATATACGGATCAAATTTCTGAATTGTGACTCTGAGACCTCTGGCCTGAAGAAGCTTTGCCAGAGACGCGGCTATTATTCCTTTTCCCAGGGATGATGCTACCCCGCCAGTAACGAAAACATACTTTGTGTGCATAACGTTCATTCTTTACTGGATTACAAAGTTAGCCAATAAAATTAATTTCTGAAACCGATATCGCTATTTTTCTCAAAAATCCATAAGCGGAACAATAAATCAACATCCACGAACTCCATTCTGGACTACGACATCTAGATCATCCAGGTTATCTATGTCGTCTGGGTTATCTACATTATCTAGGTTATCTGGGTCATCTAGGTCATCTAGGTTATCTACGTCGTCCGACGCAGAAGCACCCCGTCATCCTGCACGACCCACTTCGTCACTCCTAATGACTAGGTACATCAAGTTTAGCTAAATAATTAATAACTAGAATGATAGCCAGCATCCCCAGGAGTATCCGGTGAGCTCCCCTCCAGAACTCCCTGAGTCCCTTCGATGATTGTTTGCTTGTCTCTGTTCCATTTTAATGAAAATTAATGGGTTTGTGTTTTGATATTGATGAAATAGTTTTTACATTTGTTCCGTCAGCAATGACTAGCTTGGTAAGTTTCCAAAGAGCAGACGGGAAGTATCCGTGCCCGTTGCGGAAAGGGGTTCATTTTGAATCCCTTTTTTCTATTTGGTTTTTCCATACTGCTTTCTGAAGTAGTAATCAAACTTAGCCGTTGGGTAAGATTTTTTCTTTAATCTCATTGAAATTTCAGACGGACATATTATCTTTGCTGATGTCAAGACCGCATACTAATACTTACTGGCATAAAAATTTTGGGACACCAAGCCCGTTAATAAGTATTTTGCGGTGCGCTGAAAGGCGACGTCCGCTGAGCCAGTAATAATAGTAGTAGCATGTGGTCTTGATTTTTATTTAACGGGCGTAGAATCTTCAGATTTTATGTAAGCCTGTACGAATGAAAAGGTGGGGTGGTTTGTCGCGCTGCGAGGGTTTCGGCCCAAGGGTGAGGAAAGTCCGGACAGGATAGGGCGCCCTGCTGGGGAAAGCCCAGATGGGAGTAATCTTATGGATGCAGTAACAGAAAACTACCGCCATGAAAGCCATCAGGCTCTCGGCCCTCGGGTCATGACTGACTGGCTTCGGGCAAGGGTGAAAACGTGAGGCAAGAGCTCACGACATGTGGCGGTGACGTCGCATGGGTACGGCACCAGGGCCTGCAAAACCAAATATACTGGCAGATGAGGGCTGCCCGCCCGATGCCAGGGGGTAGGTCGCGAAGATAAATGACAGACTAAAACAGAAACCGGCTTACAGCCCCGCCTTTTTTCTTTTCACGTTTTTCGGACACGATTTTCATTTTGTCTCGTATCATCAGGTCACATTTTTGGATACGCTGTGTAGACAACCATGGATTGCCGCCATATATCATGTCTGAGCACATATCAAATGGAATTCCTGAAACTTCGACAAACCAATTGGCGGATTCCTTCTCAGAGTCGTCGGCCTATCAATACGTAACTCCGGAGACGCTTACGTCTCATTGTAGAGAAAGCCCTCTTCAAGCCATAACCAGTCAATATACGGGAATAAGGCGCATGACCCTGCTTTCTTTATCACCCGCCCACTGCATTTCAGCGAACCCAGAAGAAGAAATCCGGCATCAGAACTCGGTTAACTCCCGGAGGAAAAGAGAATCGGCAGAGCGTACCCATGAAACGAAGGAAGGATCCGGTGCGTATTCATTCTCGGCGAAGCTTAGCAACCGGTCAAGATCGAAATTGGATGCCGCAACTGCCGGCCGGATGCCCTGCGGCATGGATGGATTGAATCGGACGCCGACCGTGGCATCGTAGGCATTGCATTTCTGCTCTATGTGCGTAGGCACCATGAGTAGAGGCTTGCCTAGATACATTGCTTCGCAAATGGACTCGAATCCAGCCGTGGACGCATATGCCTTGCAGCCAGCCATCTGACGCAGGAACTCCTTGTCATCCAAGTAATAGAAGGCCAGAGTCTCATCGACGACTTTAACTGGAGCTTCGCTTTTCCTATCCCAGAAGAAATGCAAGGGCACTTCGGGATGAGCGCCGTGCCATTTCAAGATTTCATCGGCGAATCCCGGATTAAGCATATATCCAAGAATATAATTCCCGCTCCTCAGACCCTCCCGAGGAGAGCCATCTGAGGCTCTATATTCCATAACCTCACTCCTTAGCAGTGGCGGCATAACCTTGAATCTGCGATCGTCAGGCATGGGGCGGAACGATAGGGCCAGAATTTTAGTCGCCTTGGCAGCTATGGCTTTGGAAAACAAATCCAACCCGAGATGCCCCTCATAACCTATTTCAGGAATGTGGCAATCCTTATGCAGGAAGAAGAATTGGTGCCCGATGCAGACAATCGGCACGCCTAAGCCTCCACAAGCTATCGTGCCAAGCATCTCATAGAAATTAACCACCACGTCTGGGGCAAATTCCTTGACAGTGCGAGAAATATATTTAATCGATGGAAGGAAACGGAACCAGATGGAAGCATTGTAGAAGAACGTGCTAGCAGGATTTGGTCGTTTCTGGTTATGTGAGGCGACGAAATTAATGGTTTCGAAATAGCGTACAGGGGCATGCACGGATTTCTCGAAGAACGACGGAAGGATGCGGCTCTTGCTCTTGCCAACAAGCATGCAAGCCACCTCGTGGCCATGCGAGACCAGCAGATGCTCCAGCGACATCGCCTGCGTCAGATGGCCTCTGCCCTCCCCCTGTATGATGAAAACGTACCTCATTAAATGTTTACTATATCCTTATATCTCAGGACCCTCCAATTTCCATCAAAATCCTCGCCAAGGGCAGTCAGGGACTCAACCCAGTCACCAGAGTTAAGATAATGCGTCCCATGCTTCAGTATCTTATCTTCAGGATGATGAATATGCCCGCAAATCACGCCAGAGCATTTCAAGGACCTCGCGAAAGAGTCCAAATCGGACTCGAAGCCGGAAATGATATTCACGGCCTTCTTCACGCCGTATTTGATATATTTAGAAAGAGAGAACTTCCCCTTTCCGCTTCGTTCCCTGGACTTGTTCCAAACCTGGTTGAAGCGCAGCAAGAAATTGTACCCGATCGCTCCAAGCTTTGACAGCCAGCGGAAATGCATGGTGACGGCATCGAAGGCATGGCCATGAATCACGACGAAGCGCTTTCCGAAATCTTCGATAATATATTCGCTCACTATCTTTATCTTGAATAGCTCGCAAGGCACTATCGGGAACAGGAAATCATCGTGATTGCCTGTCACGTAGATGACCTCCGTCCCCATCTTTTCCATCATCTTCATGATTACCTGGAAAAACATTGATTCTTCCAGAGTCCATTTGTCTTCTTCGGATTTCAACTGCCAGCCATCTATGATGTCCCCTGCCATGATCAGCCTCTCGCAATTTACCATGCTTAAGAATTTCGTCACCTCTACTAGCTTCGAGTGAGGGGAACCGAGGTGGACATCTGAAATCACAATGCTTTTGAATGCAATTCTATCCATTGTTTTTCTTGGCAGAATATTCCTTGACTTTTTGTTCCTCTGCGATTGGGCAGATCAGCAGGTCGGCACCTTTCATGGCGACGACATAATCCTTCAAGCCAGACACGACAACCGTCCTGGCATCTTCTGTATGCACTATGCAGCCTTTGCATCCATGCAGGCGGACATCCTTTCCCACGACTTTATTGTCCAGCTTGATTGCCTCTACGCTGCCACAGTCAGGCACAGGATCATCCTCAGGGATAGGCATATACTGTTTTATAGCGCTGTAAGCGCCAAGGTCAGACCAGCCCAGGTCACTAGCTATCACGAATATGTCTTTGGATTTCTCCATGACAGCATAGTCAATGGATATTTTCGGGCAAGTCGGGAACAGAATGCGCGTCGTCTCGGTTTCTTTCCATGTACCGAACGACTTAGCAATTTTATCCATTACATCAGCTATCTGAGGGGCGAATTTCCTGATGTTCTCCACTATGGTCTTCACATTCCAGACGAATATTCCTGCATTCCAGAAATATCTCCCCGCAGCAATATATTTCTTTGCGGTAGCCAATGTAGGTTTCTCCTTGAACTCTTTAACTTTCACGACCTCGCCATGCTTCTTCTCTTCGGCATAAATATAACCGTAACCGGTCTCAGGCCTGGTCGGCTCTACGCCAATCGTGACGATTCTCTTACTGCCATCGGTGGCATTCAGGGCTTTACGAATGACATCCGAGAATTTCTCTACATTGATTACCAATGCGTCGGCAGGCGTCACTACGACATTTGCGTTAGGTGCTTCCTTCTGAATTTTCCAGCAGGCATATGCGATGCAAGGGGCTGTGTTGCGAGGCTCTGGCTCTGCTAAAATATGCTGTGGCCTGATGAAAGGGAGCTGCTTTTTAACTATGTCTACGTATCGTTCCGATGTAACAACCCAGAAATTCTCCATGTTGCAGACAGGAAGGAACCTTTCAACTGTCATCTGTATCAGCGTTTTACCAACACCTAACAAGTCTATGAACTGCTTAGGCATTGCCGGAGTGCTGAGGGGCCATAGTCTGCTGCCTATGCCGCCTGCCATTATTACTACATGAGTCTCCATATTGGAAAGAAATTTGTTTCGTTTTCTATTTTTTGTAAATTTAGCAAAAAATAACCCGAAAACTTGACGGTAATAGATAAATAGACAAAAACGTAACACTTTTTTAATTTTGATGTATATGAAAAAGTACATTGTTGAATGCATTGGAACATTCGTTCTGACATTCTTTGGCTGTGCGACAGCCATGTTCGTTGGTTGTGGTACTCCTGCCGGGCTTTTCGCTACGGCAGCAGCATTCGGCCTCACAGTCGTGGCAATGGCATACACCATCGGAGGTATCTCCGGATGCCACATCAATCCAGCAATCACCCTTGGAGTTGCTCTTTCTGGCAGGATGTCATGGAAAGACGCTGTCGGCTACTGGCTCGGACAGCTGATCGGTGCTATAATAGCTGGAGCTCTCCTTCTGCTGTTCGCCAAGACTATGACGCCTAGCGCAGCTTTCGCTGGTGCCAATCCTGCGGGACTCGGCGCAAATGGCGTCGCTGGAGCAGGCGGTGCCGGCGGAGCTTTCCTGGTTGAAGTTGTCGGGACGTTCATCTTCGTCCTGGTTGTGCTTGGCACCACAGACCCGAAGGTTGGCGCTGGCAATTTCGCTGGCCTAGCAATAGGACTTTCGCTCACGTTAGTGCATCTTGTGTGCATCAATCTCACCGGAACATCAGTGAACCCTGCCCGCTCTATAGGCCCTGCCATTTTCGCTGGCGGACAAGCCCTCAAGGATCTCTGGGTATTCATCGTTGCCCCTCTGGTCGGCGGTGCCCTGAGCGCAGTTGTGTGGAGCGCTATATCTCCAGCGATAACAGAAGCGAAAGCTCAGTGATCGGCAGGCGAGATGTTACTAAAAAAGTGGCTTTGGGAATCACCTAAAGTCACTTTTTTAATTTATGAATATAATATATTCCTAATCTCCGTACTTCCTTGCCTGCTCTTCGATTAGAGCCCTGTCATTGAAATAATCTATGCGCATTGCTTTTTTGACCTCCGATAGAGTCTGGGCGGCTGCTTCCTCAGCCCTCTCGCTCCCCTTCTTCAATATCTCATAGACAGCAGGAATATCTTTTTCATATTCCTTTCTTCGCTGCCTGATAGGCTCCAGCTCAGCATTAAGGATCTTTTCAAGGAATTTCTTCACCTTCACGTCACCTATGCCGCCTTTTTCGTATGCGGCTTTCAACTCATCCAAGCTTGAGAAATCTGGCCAGTACAGGCCGAAATCATCTGGCTTACAGAAAGCGTCCAGATACGTGAACACTGTGTTACCCTCAATGTGGCCAGGGTCGCTTACGTTTATGTGCAATGGGTCAGTGTACATTGACATGACCTTCTTGTGCATTTCATCAGCAGTCTCAGACAAGTAAATGCAGTTTCCGAGCGACTTACTCATCTTGGCCTTCCCGTCAGTCCCCGGCAGCCTCATGCAAGCAGAATTCGAAGGTAGCACAGCCTTAGGCTCAACCAGCGTCTCGCCATAGATTCTGTTAAAACTGCGGACGATTTCAACAGCCTGCTCAAGCATCGGTTTCTGATCCTCGCCTACTGGCACGTCAGTGGCTTTAAAAGCGGTAATGTCTGCCGCCTGGGAAATAGGATAGGTGAAGAAACCTACTGGAATGCCACTGCCGAATGCCTGCTCATCTCCTTCGGCGCCGAAACCTCGCAATGCAATCTCTGACTTAACGGTGGGGTTGCGCTGAAGCCTTGCGACAGTCACCAGATTCGAGTAATAGAACGTCAATTCCGTGAGCTCAGGAATCTGGCTCTGAATGAAGAGCGTGACTTTGTTCGGATCCAGGCCTACCGAAAGGTAATCCAGAGCGACTTCTACGATGTTCTGGCGCACCTTTTCAGGATTGTCGAAGTTATCGGTAAGCGCCTGGGCATCGGCTATGAAAACATACATATTCTTGAAGCCACCCTCGTTTTGAATGCGCACGCGGTTCCTCAGCGAGCCTACGTAATGCCCGATGTGAAGTTTACCGGTCGGGCGGTCGCCCGTCAATATTATTTTGTCATCTGCCATATTCATTTAATAAGATTCAAAAATTCGTTTCTGGTTCTCGCAGAGCTCAGGAATATTCCAGAGAAGGCAGATGTGGTGGTGATTGAATTAGACTTCTGTACTCCTCTGATTGTCATACAAGTATGCATGGCCTCGATCACCACGGCCACTCCCATAGGATGCAGGGCATCCTGTATGCAGTTGCGAATTTCTACCGTGAGTCTCTCTTGCACCTGAAGCCTGCGCGCATAAGTCTCGACCACTCTGGCTATCTTGCTCAGCCCCGTGATTTTTCCATTCGGGATATAAGCCACATGGCATTTGCCTATGAAAGGAAGAATGTGATGCTCGCACATTGAGAACATCTCAATGTCCTTCACGAGCACCATTTGCTGATATTCTTCATCGAATATGGCGGACCTTATGATTTCTTCGCCGCTCTGTGAATATCCTTTAGTCAGGAACTGCAGGGATTTCGCAACCCTTTCCGGAGTCTTCCGAAGCCCTTCCCTATCCGGATCTTCACCCAGCAGCGAGAGTATGCTTCTCACATGTCCGGCTATCTCCCGAGTCGTAGATTCATCGTATTTTTCCTCAACAGAATATGCCATGGTGAATATTCAAATGGTTTTTCCATAAATTGACTGCAAAATTAAGCAAAAAAAGTTCATTGTAATTATTTTTTGCATATCTTTGCGGCAAAATAGAGCCTTAAGCGTGAAGCCTGAGGGGATTATTTTGATTAACAGAAACTTAACACATTTTTGATATGTATTGGACACTTGAACTTGCCAGCAGCCTGGACGATGCTCCTTGGCCGGCCACGAAAGACGAACTCATTGATTATGCCAATCGTTCCGGTGCGCCGGAAGAGGTAATCGAGAATCTTCAGGAACTTGAGGACGATGGCGAAATTTACGAAAGCATAGAAGATATATGGCCGGACTACCCGACCAAAGACGACTTCTTCTTCAACGAGGAGGAATATTAGTGCAATTTTAAGCGCAAAAATGCTATTAAATCCCTGCCAATCAATAAGATTGGCGGGGATTTAATTTGTTTGGACAACAGTGTTTGACCGCCTCAAATGGCGTGGTTTGTTTGGATAAAATACGTTTTTCGGAGGAAATTTCGGGATTTGTTTGGACAAAATTCATTACCTTTACAGAGGTTTGTGAGTATTACCGCAACCTCTGTTTTTTAATTTCAAACATCTCCAGTATGGGACGACCGAAACGACTATATCCATTGGGACGCTATCGCCTGCATATCCGGGGTGAGATCGATCCAGCCAAACAGTATCTTGTTCAGCTTGAATACACCTGGAACCGGCAGGTGATACGCAAGGGCATGAACATCTTTGTCCGGCTGGGCGACTGGAACGAGAAAGCCAACAAGGGACGCGGAGGTGTGAGGGCGAGTTATGGTCCGGAGGCCAACCGTATCAACAGCCTGCTGCTTGCCCGTGCTGACAAGATCGACGGACTGCTGGCCGAATATCAGGAAAAACATCCCAATCAGATTACAGCACAGGTGATCGCCGACTTTTTGGCCGACAAACCGCTCACACGGGAAGACAAAGGAAAGGATTTTATCGAGTTTGTTCTGGAAAGGCTTGAATCCGATTATTCGAGAAACCGAATCGGACGCAGCCGCTATGAAAACGGCAAGAGCGGCATGAATATTTTCCGTATCTTTCTCCGTGCAACAAAGAACGGTACCTATAAGCCGGACAGTATCTATTTAGGTGAAATATCGGTTGAACTGATTGACGAATACATCAAGTGGCGCCGCGAGATAAAACAGAACAGCGATGCAACGATCAACCATGCTTTGACTCCGATTCTGAAGGCGTGTGCCTATGCTTCCGAAATGAAGATGATAGACCATGCCGTCAATGCGAGGATTCAGGATATGCGTATCACCTCTAAGATATCTCTTGCAGATGAAGACAACGAGTTTGACGGCAAGTATCTTTCAAAAGAACAGATGTCCGCGCTGTTGGAATATTACCATGCCTGCACCGAACCGCGCCGTAAGGAGTTTTTGGAAATGTTCTTCTTTGCCTTCCATGCCTGTGGACTCCGTGTTGTCGATGTGATGACATTGCAGTGGGGGCATGTAAATTTCGAGAAGAAGGAACTGAGAAAAATCATGATTAAGACGAACAAGCGCCATGTAATTCCTCTTACAGAACCTGCCCTGAACATTCTTCACCGGTGGCAGGAGAAACGTGCCGGATGCCGGTATGTATTCAACTTAGTAAAGGACGATCTGGATCTTGATGATGCAGAAGCTCTGTACAAAGCCCGTAACAATGCAACGAAATGTATCAATCAGTCGCTGGCGGTTGTCGGAGAACAGATAGGGCTTCCGTTTACCCTCTCAATGCATGTTGCCCGGCATTCGTTTGCGGTCTTTGCACTGAACAAGGGACTTTCCATGTCGGTTGTCAGTCGTTTGCTCGGTCATGGAAGCACGGATGTCACCGAAAAGGTTTATGCCAAATTTCTGCCCGAAACGCTGTCGGCGGAAGTGGCTCGTCTGAAAGAGGATTTTGCATCTCTGGAAATTGTCTGATAATTGTAGATGGCTATTATAAACAATCATTAATTTTATATCTAAAATTGATTTGATATGACTATTACGAAGATATTCCTATTGCTGGTGTGCGCATTTGTTCTGGTATTGCTGCTTTCTACTATCTTTAATAAGCACCATAGGATAATCATGTGGTCTGCTGCAATAGTATTTTTTATAGGAACTCTGCTCCTTATAGGACTTGGGATAATTGATCCGGTAAAGGACAATCATCCTGATCCTGTCGTTATAACAGGCATTGTCACCGCCCTTATCTTATCGGGGCTATTTGCATACGGAGCAGAAAAACTGCACATCAAACTTAGGGAAAAGAATCAGCAAACCGTTCAAGCCATAGATAATCAGTCAGAATGTCCGGATTCCCCAAAAGGGGTTGTATTGTCGGGAAGACTTGATACTTCACTTGCCCGTACAATCTTTGCGAAAGCAATAGAAGCTGGATATATTGAAGAGGTCGGGTCACATTATAGCTGGAAAGGGACAAAGGCTCTTCTTGCCTATATGTGTGGTCGAATATATTGCGGCGATTATCCTGAATATTCCAAATACGAACAGAAGACTTTTTGGGAATTCGGCAACGGACTCTTTCCCGATGTCGAGCTTAACGCACTATTTGAACAGACCGGTATCGGACAGTCCCGACAGAACAGGAGGGATATGCCCGTCCCTAACAATGCCGGAGAAATTGACAAGTTTTTTCAGAAGTGACAAAAAACGAAGAGTATCATCTTCGTTCTTGGCAAGTCTTAGCTTCTGGCTTGTTATGCATTTTGTTTTGCTTCATCTGGCAATCTTCGATTTTTTCAATTTTATTTTCCTCTTTTTTATTACTGGTAATCAACTGGTTACATACAAAGTTGTGACAGAATCATAACTTTCCATAACACCTGTCCTAACATTGGATAATTTATTGTAACTTATTAGTCCTCAGCTATTTCATACATTCGTGCCGTGATTCTGGTGCGATGTGCACAATCGTACCATATCGTATAACCAGGCTGAAGGTCTGAGTGTGCATCAGGGCAATCGGCCATAATTGTTTTAAGTATGGCTAAAGAAACGAATGTAGAGAAGCTATGCGACCGGGAATTGCTTGAAAAGATTCTCAGCATAGTGGAGAGACAAGAGAAACTGCCGCCTCCGGCACAGGAAGGCGGACACCGTCTATATGACAACAAGTCTTTGATGGAGAAATTGAACATCAAAGAAAAGTATCTGAAAAAGTTGCGAGACAACGGCTATCTCGGCTACTCGCGTGAAGGTGATAAATACTGGTACACGCAGGAAGACGTAGACCGCTTTCTGCGTCGTTTCCATTATGAAGCTTTCGCTATTGGTGATGAACTTCCAAGACAGGAAGGAGGTGGCTATGTTTGACACCATTCATTTGACCAACATGCTTCGTTCGGAAGTGGAAGGCATTCCGGAAACAGGTCTTCCGTTGGATGCCTTCCCGGACAAGATACAGGAGATTATCCTCAATCTTGCCAGATACGAAAATTTCAATGTGGAATATACTGCGTCTATTGTTCTTTCTGCTGTCGCTACTGCAATAGGCAACTCTTGTCATATTCGTATAAAGGGCGAGTGGAAAACTTGCCCATCCCTTTATATGATGCTGGTCGGACGTCCCGGGCTTGGAAAGACTCCTCCCCTCGGTTTTATCTATAAGCCGATTAATGAGTATGATGACCGGCTGCATGAGAAATATAACGAGGAATATGACGAATATGAAAGAGCCATGTCAGCAGGCAAGCACGGAAGTGAGGGGGAAGAACAACTGCTCAAGAAACCGAATTTTGTAACGACGGTCATTTATGATTCCACCCCGGAGGCGCTGATGAATATTCATCAGCATAATCAGCGTGGGATAACATTGGTCGTCGATGAAATCCTGGCTTTGTTCAATTCCGTCAAAAGGTACAACAGCAAGAACAACCTCATTGAAGATCTGCTGACAGCTTATAGCGGACAGCCGTTAAAGATTATCCGCAAATCAGAATCACGTCCTGTTCTAATCAAGAATCCATGTATAAATGTCATCGGTTCAGTACAGACGAATATGCTGCAGGAAGTCTTCCGTGCAGAATTCCTTGCCAACGGATTGCTTGACCGTTTTCTGTTTGTCTATCCCAAAAACAGGAAGATATCCGGATGGAGACGGGAAGAACGGAATACAACCCGTCCTGACATCATGAATCAATGGAGGACAATAATCAACAGAATCTTAAGCATCCCCTGTATCCTTGATGACAAGGGTACAACGGTCAATCCCCGTATCCTTACAATGTCTGACGATGCGGAAGAATACTTTTATGAATGGTACAATGGAATTATCGATGCTGTAAACGCCATTGAGGATGATGCGGATGTTGAAAGCCGGAAGATGAAACTCAACGGCCATGTAGCACGTCTTGCCCTGTTGTTTCAGGTAATGAAATGGGCTACTGATAGTGGAGATATGCAATATATTGAGCGGGACTCCGTAGAATCGGCAATCCGTATGATTGATTATTATGAGGAAACATACAGGAGAATCCAGGAAGCCATTGTCATAAACAGTATCGGCGAAACTAAGGAAGCGTGGCTTTCTCTGTTGGAAGATCGGTTCACTTCCGGGGATGCTGTTATTGCCGGTAGAAAAGTTGATATGTCCCGACGTACCGTCTATTATGTGCTTGACCAATTATGCCGGCTTAAGCACCCTCTTATAGAAAAGCTTCAGCATGGAGTCTATCGCAAACTTATGACAGGAAATACTGATGCACCTTGCACTATTGCACTTTCATCTTGTCAGGATACCGTGCAATCTTCTCAAAGTGCAAAAGTGCAGAGTGCAACCACACTAAAATCAGAGGATCATGAGTGAATACAGATTCCATTTACAGAAATACCGCCCTGGAAGCAAGACTACTTGTCCGAACTGTGGTAAAAGCCGGTGTTTTGTCAGGTATATTGATGAACAAGGCAGCATTAGCTTTCCCGGTAATGTCGGCAAGTGTGATCATGAAAACAGTTGTGGCTACCACTATACACCTAAGGAATACTTCAAGGATAATCCTGATGTGTTGGAAATGGATGAGGGAAGCGGCAAGCCACTTCTTTCTGCCCCTTATAAGACGGCAGATAAAACTCTGTCTTGTATCGTCCCTTCGTATATTCCTTCAGCTTATGTGTTAAGGAGTCTGTCACATTATTCAATCAACCCCTTATATCAGTATTTCTGTCATGTATTTGGCGAAAATGAGGCAAGCAGATTGTTTGAAATGTATCGCATAGGGACATCTTCAAAATGGGGAGGCGCAACGGTTTTCTGGCAGACAGATATAAATGGACAGGTAAGAACCGGCAAGGTAATGTGCTATAATGCCGAGACAGGCCATCGGGTTAAAGAGCCTCAGGCTTTTGTCAGCTGGGCACATTCCGAGTTGAAGTTGCAGGATTTCCATTTGAAGCAATGTCTGTTTGGAGAACATCTTCTGAAAAATTCATCGTCTCCGGTAATGCTGGTGGAAAGTGAAAAGACCGCTGTTGTAATGAGCCATTTTATCCCCGATTATATATGGCTGGCAACAGGTGGAAAGAACGGTTGTTTCAATAGTGAAGCCATGCAGGTTCTCAGAGGCAGGGAGGTTACTCTCATCCCTGATTTAGGAGCAACCGAACAATGGAAAGAAAAGTCTGCTTTGTTGTCTGGAATATGCAAACGGGTTGTTGTGTCCAATGTTTTGGAATGTACATCTGATGAAGAGCAACGCAGCCAAGGATTGGACATTGCAGACTTCTTCCTGTATTCACCATCAAAGAGACAGATACTCCATCAGATGATACAACGTAATCCAGCATTACAATTACTCATTGATGAACTGGAACTGGAACTTATTGAATAGTAAAGGAACTTGTTCTGGGGATTTATAGAAAGTCCATAACACAATAAGGACTTTTTGCCTGACGGCAATAAAATCCGGTCATTGTCTGGCAGAGCAGACTGGCATAGGAGCAAGCTCAAACATTAACCATCTATCAAAAGAATATCCTATATGAGTACAGATATAAAACAGGCCATGCATGTCGAAGCCGGAAAGTCATTCGGCACGGCAGAGGCGAATGAAAACGAAAGGCGTTGGAACGAAGACAAGATTGACAGGAAGAATCAGGATCCGACCAACCACTATGACAAGACCAGAATGAAGCTGAATTTCGAGATTGGCTCTGACGGAAAGATTCATCCGTTGGGCTATCAGAAGAAATCTCTCGAAGTCCGGTTGCAGGAACGGTTGGCAGAGTTAGGTTGGAAGCCTTTCAAACCGGACAGCAAGATTCAACCGAACTGTTGTGCAAAATTCATTTTCGGTGGCAACCATGACCGGACGCTTGAAATGGCATTCGGTGACCAGACTGTCAATCTGGAAAAAGATGCCGACAACAGCCATTTGCACAGATGCGAGGAAATAGAGCATTGGGCAAAAGATATTTATGAATGGTGCGTTCGTAGATATGGCCAGGAGAACATCATCGGCTTCCAGGTGCACCTCGATGAGAGCAGTCCGCATATTCATGCCTTGATTGTTCCAGTGGGTATCCGGTTTAAAAGCGGTCGGGAATGCGTGATGTGGTCGGCGAAATTTGGGAAAGACTGTTATGAATACGGACGGATTCTTAGAGAGATGCACACTTCGCTCCATGAAGAGGTCGGCAGCAAATACGGACTTGAACGAGGTGACAGTATTGACGGTCGCAATGTTCAACACCTTCACAAGCGTGAATATATCCGAAAATTAACTAAAGAGGCGAAACAGGCAGAGAAAGCGGTCAAAGGACTCCAGACTATGATATGGAAACTTGAACGGGAAATGCTTGCCGGTAGGAATCGGCTTAAAGAAATTGATGAAGCACTCGCTTCCGGCAAGATAACTCTTGACAAATATGAGGCGCAGAAAACGGATATACAGAAACTCATTGCAGAGTATCAGACTAAATTGGACGACAAAGTTAGTAAGCTTCAGGTAAAGGAGCTGGAATTGGAGCAACTGACAAAGGATGCAGAGAAAGTCCGTTCTGTTGTCCAGCCATTCCGTAACTACAAGGTCGATTTCACTCCACCGCAAATTACAGAGAAAGTGCCCTTGTTCGGTACAGATAAATGGGTAGAGCGTCAGAACAGGTTTATCGCCAAGCAGTTTACCGAAATTGTCCGCAAGATAGAATCCCTGTATAGGAATGATGCAGCCAGGCAGGTCGAAGCCGCCCAACGCAATGTATTGGCGGATTACGGAGAATTATATCAGTTAAGAAAAGATGTTAAAACGCTTATTGAGAATAATGATGGCTTGAAATCAACATTGGAAACAATGCTTGACCAACTTGCCAACCCTTCTCTCCGCTCAAAGATATTCGCCATTGCCGATGCTCTTGTCGGAGGAACACCTACTGTAATTCCTTCCGGTGGCGGAGGTGGCGGCAACTCTGATACCGACCTTCGCTGGGACGGCCGCAGGCCGGACGAAGAGGAAGAAGCTTATCGGAGGAGGTGTTTGAAAGCAGCTATAATAGTAGTAATGAGAAGTAGTAAATCACATGGACGAAATAGATAAAACAGTGCTAATAATCTTTTATTGCATTTCATAAACTGATATTTATATCAGTATGTTTTGATGATTATCTTTTTATGTTTAACTTTGTGCTGTTAATCATGTAATATGAAGCAATATGGCAAAAATAGAATGCTCAAACCGATTGCGTGTAATTTTAGCTGAAAAAGAAATAACCAATCGTTGGCTGGCAGAACAGATGGGGGTTACAGATATGACTGTCTCACGATGGAAGACCAATAAGGTGCAGCCATCTATGGCTCAGTTTGTCGAAATCGCCCAACTGCTCAAAGTGGATATTAAAGACCTCATTGAGGCTGATTTTAATTATGATATAGAATAATAATGAGGAAGAAATATACATTTATAGATTTGTTTGCAGGTATTGGAGGATTCCATATGGCAATGCATTCTGTCGGTGCGAGATGTGTTTTTGCCAGTGAATGGGACAAGAATGCCCGTTTGTCATATGAGGCAAACTATAAGGAACTCGAACCGAAATTATTCAAGAAAGATAAGGAAGGCAAATATCTTTTTTTTAATGAAGATATAAACGATGCTATTCCAAGTAAAATTCCAAATTTTGATATTTGTTGTGGTGGTTTCCCGTGTCAGCCATTTTCAGTCGCAGGTTTGAAAAGGGGTTTTGAGGATACTAGGGGGACTTTATTCTTTAGCATAGTTAATATTGTTAAAGAGAAAATTAACGCAGGGTATCCGCCAAAAGTACTATTCTTAGAAAATGTGCGTGGATTGAAGAATCATGATAAAGGAAATACCTTGAAAGTAATTTTAGCAACGCTTGAAGAATTGGGGTACGGTTATTCTTATGAGGTATTAAACGCAAAATATTTTGGCGTTCCTCAAAATAGAGAACGACTGTTTATAATAGCATGGTATAAGGAATTGATAGATGTTGAAAATTTCCGCTTCCCATATGGAATCTCTCCTGATGGATCTACAATATATGAAAAGGAAAAATTGAAAGAAGGGACACTTCCTACTAAAGTCTCAGATGTGTTTGAACCGCTGGATAAGATTGATGCTCAGTATACTATAAGCGACAAAATGTGGGAAGGTCATCAAAAAAGGAAAGAACGGAACAAACAAAACGGGAAAGGGTTTGGATATTCATTGTTTAATGCAAATAGTATTTATACAAGCACTATTTCTGCAAGATATTGGAAAGATGGCAGCGAAATACTGATCGATCAATCAGAAAAGGGGCTTAATCCTAGAATTCTGACCCCTGTCGAAGCGGGACGACTGCAAGGTTACAGGATTATCGGCAATGGATGGGAACATGAAGAATGTGCAAATAATGATAACAACAATAGTTCTAATGTAGAATTTAAAATAGTTGTTTCAAACAAGGAAGCATATCGTCAATTCGGAAACAGTGTTGCTGTTCCTGTAATAAAGAGAATAGCGCAAGAAATTGTAAAACAACTGATGAAATAAAATTATGAAGGATTTGTTCTCATTTTTGAATGATGCATCTATTAACAGCGACTTTAAGGCGGCATTGAGTAATAGAGGCGGTTTTATTACTTTTAGCAATTCTGGCAGACGAGGGGGTATCAAGTTTTTCCAGATAGGCTTGGACAGTATTCTGCAAACTTTAAAAGATATATTAAATCATCTTGAAAGTTTTATACATATAACTGAATATGAAGAAACACCTTGGAGGAATAATGGTTCTGAATATTTTACTGATCCAGTTGCAAATGCGAATTCTACGGTTCAAACCAAACCTTTATTTTCGACATTAAGTAAAATTATTATGTGGGCAAACCAGCCGACGTTGGATAATAATGACCCTGATATAAATATTTGTCTTGATAAAGCAGCGATAGAAACTACAATATCTAAGTTGGAAGATGTCGCTGATAGTTTTAGGCCTATTATGAAACAAGTCAACATGTCGAATGTTGATAGTCGTCAGCGAATCTACTATGGAGCGCCGGGAACAGGAAAGTCCTATAAGATTAAAGGAATTTTAGATTCAAATAATGTTCCCAAAGACAATGTGTTTAGGACCACATTCCATCCGGATAGTGATTATTCCACCTTTGTCGGGGCATATAAGCCGACAATGAGAAAGCTCATGGATAAAATCTATACTAAAGAGGAGCTCATCAGTAAATTGACTGAGATGAAAAATGGTGGTGTCACTTATTCTCCTCAGAAGTTTGGTGCTAAATATTGGCGTTCATTAAAGCTATTAAATCTTGTAGATAAAAAAGACATACTTCAAGCCTGTGGTATGTCTGATAATTATACAGTTGAGTTTGATAAAGGAATCGCTGTCGGAGAGGAATATCTTGCCGGTTCGGAAGAATCCCGTATAATTTATTCATTTGTTCCGCAGACTTTCTTAAATGCATATATACGTGCCTATCAGACGGATGACAACGTATATCTGATAATAGAAGAAATCAATAGAGGTAATTGTGCACAGATATTTGGAGATTTATTCCAGCTTCTTGATAGAGACGCGAATGGGAAATCTGAATACACTATTAAGGCAGATGCGGATTTGAGGACATTTTTGGAAGAAAAACTAGGCGAAGGTAAGCCAGGTATAAAGGATGGTGAACTATGCTTGCCACCAAATCTTTATATCTACGCCACAATGAATACTTCCGATCAATCCCTGTTCCCGATTGACAGTGCATTCAAGCGTCGTTGGGATTGGGAATATGAGCCTATCAAATATAAGAATACCGGATGGAAAATAGAAATCGATGAGCAGAATAAGTATTCATGGGTTGCATTCCAGAAAGAGGTTAACAGGAGAATATTTGACGCCACTCATTCTGAGGACAAGATGCTTGGAGACTATTTTGTCAACCCTGCAAATGGCGTGATAACTGCGGATTTGCTGCGGAATAAAATTCTGTTCTATTTGTGGAATGACGTGTGCAAGGACGGGGAAGGCGATATTTTCCGAACGAGTGAAATTGACGAAATTAAATTCTCGGATTTATATGATGAAGCCGGAAATGATAAATTGCTCGGAATGATAAATTATCTTCTTAAGAAACCGGGTGAAGATAGGACTAATGCAAAAACAGGAGAAGATAATAAAACAGACAATCAAACAATGTAATTCTTATGCTGCTGTTCATCGAAGGATACCCGTATAGCTTGGATAACACGGTCAGGGATGGCCTGACCGTCAGAGATATACTCAAGGATGTAGTTTCCGTTCCGGTTAAGGAAGACAGCTACGCCTTTGGGTATGTGGGGTATTGTTATAGCAAAACAGCCAAAGACGTGGTTTTCTTTCTGCCGAAAGTCGTATTGACCGGAGAACAGAATGAAGAAAACGGAGATGATACGATATTCGGTGCATCACCTCAGGAAATCATTGACTTTGAATCGAACAAAGTAAAATCCAAGTTTACAGAAGACGGTTGCAAGGAATACAAGGAATTTCTTTCCACGCTTTCAATATGGATTTATAGGACTATCAGCGTGTATAAGCAGACGCACAATGATAATATCCTTGAAAGTAAAGAATATCAGACAGAAAGTAGAGGCCGAAAACAGAAACACAACACTTTGCTTGATGTGATAATTGCACTCCGTGACTTTAACAGGGATAATCAAGACTACTTTACATTTATCGCAAAGAATGTGCATTCCGGTTATAACAGAATCAACTGGAACAAGACTATCACTTCATCTCAAGCCTTTATCCAAAGTGGTACACCTATCTATGTCGAGCCTGTCAACAGAAAGAAGATGGTCAACTTTGACGAGGAACTGCTTGTCATCTACTTCTCGATATTGAACTACATACATGAAACGCACGGGTTTTCTTTTGAAATCAATATCCATTATCATCTGATAAGTCCCGACAAACTGAGACAGACATATATCAAGAGAAACTTGGGATGTAGACGTCTGAAGCAGATCAAGTACAAGTATTTCTCTGACAAGGCTCTGCGGATATGGGATTTGTGTTACGCTTTCTTTGACAGGGAATATAAGATTGCGATGAACAGGCAGTCTGAAGATTTTCTGCTCGCCAAAGACTTTGACCATATTTTTGAAGTAATGATTGATAGCCTTATCGGGGGTAATGATAAACAGAATTTACCGAAGGAACTTACCGAACAGAAGGACGGGAAACTTGTTGATCACATGTTCATCGGACAGGGGCTTATCGAGCAGTCCGATTTACAGTCGGAATTGACTTATTATATCGGGGACAGTAAATATTATAAGCGTTCCAAGAATGACCGGACGCAACTTGGCGACAAATCCATTTACAAGCAATACACATACGCTAGAAATGTCATTCAGTGGAATATGAACCTTTTTCTTGATGGTAACGGAAATGGAAAACAGCCGCAACTGAGGGATGCGTTGACAGAAGGATATAATCCGATACCCAATTTCTTTATTAGCGCAAGAATTCCAGATAGGCGGAATGGTGGTTCAAAATTCCTTTCCTTTGATGACAAGGAACTGAAGACGCAAGAGAAAGGTGTCCAGCTGAACCGTCAGTTTGAAAACCGTCTATTCGACCGTGATACGCTTTTGCTGTGCCATTATGACGTGAATTTCCTGTACATCGTCTCGTTGTATGGCCGAGACAATAAAAGTGCGCAAAGTGCATGGCGTGAATATGCCCGAAAAGAATTCAGAAGTAGAATTCAAAGCACTTTGAACCAGTTATATACATTCAGAACAATCCAACCACGTGAGGGTATGGATTGTTACCAGTTCATTCAAGATAACTTCCAGCGTTTGAACGGTAAGCTTTATCGACCGAAAACAGACAGCAACTATCTAGTGCTTGCTTTGATGAAAGAAGAAGAGGCCGATATGTGGGCAACCCTTCATGTTAAGCCGGCCACAATAAGAAGTGAAGTGGATAAGAATAAAGAATTGTTGGATAGCCTGCAACCACATTTCTATGTCAGCAAACCTTTTATGCTTGATACGGAACTTCATGTCGAAAACATTGATAAAGTGGGCACACTAAATAAGTTACCGAAACCGGAGAGTAAGAATATTCTGACCGGTTTGGTCAGAAAAGCAGATGTGGACTATGCGGATTTCTTTAGCCATACAGCAAAGACTTATACGATGGAAAGAATCCCGACTGCTATCAATGTGATGGATATCAGATATTTTTTGCCTATGGTCGGTGGAGATATCGATGGTTATTATAAAGTGGAAAAAGTATATTTTGGCACAAAGAATGGCAAACCATGCTTGAAACTGAATCTGTCCACTTTTATTTCATTGGGAGATGACAGGATTCCCATATATCGCATTAAGATGCAGCCGGGAGAATTGATATCCAATGATATGATGATAAGATTGTACGAACGAAGAATATAACCTATTTGATAAGATAAAACTATATGGCAATTGATACTTTACTTCCCAAGAAACTGGAAAAAACAGATACTTCATATAAATCAGTCATCGAGTTAAATGAAGCTCTGTCTTCAGCGGAAAAAGAGCACATAAGAAACATTGCTCTTACCGGTCCGTTTGGATCCGGCAAGAGTTCTGTACTTATTACTCTGAGGGAAGATTTTGCCAACGTCTATAAGTTTCTGCCCATCTCTCTTGCTACTTTGCAGGCAAATGAAGAGGACAACAATATCGGTAATTCAGATGGGGAATCAGATGAAAAGGAAAGAGAGAAACGGATAGAGAATCTGAATCGCAAAATAGAATATAGCATCCTTCAGCAACTTATCTATAGAGAAAAAACGAAGACAGTGCCGAATTCTCGCTTCAGAAAAATAGTGCATTTGTCTAAATGGGAATTAGTAAAGTATCCGATTGCCGTTGTCTTGACGCTTCTTTGTGTCCTCATTGTGTTTGAACCTTCATTCGCCAAGGTTGATTCTATCTATGATTTCTTCAGCTGGGGAAACAAGTGGAATACAATTTTTGATTTTGCTGCAGCCGGTTGGCTCTTGTTTGCATTATATAAGATTGTCCGTTATGTATTCAAATCATATAGCAATTCAAAGCTGAACAAATTGAACTTGAAAGACGGGGAGATAGAGGTTATAGAAAACAATTCTATTTTCAATAAGCATCTTGATGAAATCCTGTATTTCTTCCAAGTGACTGATTATAATGTTGTAATTATCGAAGATCTGGACAGATTCGGAACACCGAATATATTCTTGAAACTTCGCGAACTGAACCAGCTTATCAATGAATCAAAAATAGTAGGAAGGCATATTACCTTTATTTATGCAATCAAGGACGATATTTTTAAAGATGAAGAAAGAACGAAGTTCTTTGATTTCATAACAACAGTAATACCTGTAATCAATCCATCTAACTCCAAGGATAAGCTCAAATCCGCACTTGAGAAAAAAGGATGCGGAGACGATGGTATCAGTGACGATGATTTGTCGGAAATGGCATTTTTCATTCAAGATATGCGTATCTTGACAAATATAGTAAATGAATACAAGCAATATAGAGATAAACTATGTTCAGATAATACTTCTCGTCTTAATAAGACAAAATTATTAGGAATGATAGTGTATAAAAACTATTATCCCCAAGATTTTGCATTATTGCACCGTAGGGAAGGCAAGGTTTATAAATGCATTAGTAGTAAGCCCAAATTCATCCCTCTTGCATTGAAAGCTATTGAAAAGACTGAAGAGGAATTGTCTAGAAAAGAACAGATTTTCAGACAGGGCGAGAATTTGAGTAAGGCTGATTTGAGGAGGCTGTTTTTATTTAATCTTTGGCATAGACTGTCAAATAAGCCATTATCAGTGCGTATTGAAAATAATTATTATTCTTTAGAACAGATTGCCACCAGTGAAATGTTGTTTTTTAAGTTGATAAGTGAAAAAGAAATAACATATCAATATCGCTATTATTATAATAATACAACTACAGAATCAAAGACAATTGATTTTAAACAAATAGATAATGAAGTCAATTATTCCAGACGAATAGATTTATTAGAGAAAGGCTCTAAATATTTCCTAGATGAGCATAGACATATCCAACAGGAAAAGATTAAAGTAAAATCTTTGAGATTAAAAGACTTGATAAAGAAATATAAGTTAGGAGAAACGGAGGAATTTAAGAGCTTTGGATTGACCCCTATGATGAATGTGTTTATACGTAGAGGCTATCTTGATGAAGATTACTATGATTACATATCATATTTTTACGAAGGAATGGTTTCTTTGGCAGACAGAGAACTTCTTTTGTCAATGAAGATAGAGGAAGGTCGACCTTATGACTATCATATAGACAAGATTGAGAATTTTGTCAAGGAATTGAAGGATTATATGTTCGAGAGCGATGCCATTCTTAATATAGACTTGTTGGATTATGTTGCTTCACATGGTATCTATAGTGAAATGTTTGAGCATGTGATGATTCGTTTGGAATGTGATAATGCCCCATTACAATTCCTGTCCCAATATTATTCTGAAGGAAGGCAACAGAGTGAAGTCTTTAAGCACTTTATCGAATACACAAATTCATGGAAAAATATAATAAATTGGGGGAAATATACAGAAAGGGAAAATCTCATTGAAGCTTATCTTAGATTCTGCCCGGAATTAGGTCAAGAGCAACAAAGATGGCTTGATGGAAATTTCAAGTTCCTTGCCGAACATTGTGATGATATTACATTGGAGCGGTCGCTTAAACTGGCTTCTACCAGTTGTTTTGTTAATCTGTGCGATGGTTCAGACGATTTGCTGGATTATGTAATTGAGCATAATTGTTACGAAATCAGTCTAGAGAATATGCTTCTTATTACAAGACATCTTCATAAAGACGATAAGACCATATCTGCCGGAAATCTTAATTTTACAAGAATAAAGGCTACTGGGAACGAATCGTTTGTAGGTTATGTAAGGGAAAACATATCTACGGCAATCCAATGCCTTAAAGATGAGAATAAGGACGAAAGTTCCGAAACTTTAATGTTCTTGCTGACTAACGACCATATTCCATCAGATGTCAAGGTCATATACTTGACGGGACAGCATAACCATATAGATAGTTTCGTGGGAATAGAAGACAAGGAAATGTATGATATAGCTGTTGAATCTAAAATAATATTACCGACATGGGAAAACGTATCATGCTATTACGATTACAAAAATGGCATAAATGAATGGTTGAAGTCTTATATAAATCACTACGCAGCAAAACTTTCTAATGCTGCATATCCAAATGATTTAAGCAATAAGGAGGGACTATTTGTATCTTTATTTGGCAGTGAACTGCTGGAAATAGATATTTATAGGAAGCTATTAAGGTCTTTCAGTGGTAGTTTCTCGGATGTTGACAAGTTAAAGAATGTGGGGCAAGACAGGTTGATGATTCTTGCTGAAAATGGACGGATTTCATGTAATGCAGATGCATTCGCGTCACTTCTTGCCGATATTTCTAAAAATGAATCCTTAAAGTTGGAATTGGTTGTTTATGTGATTACCGCAGGAGTTGATAACCATAGTACAATAGCACATTTAGTCGCTTCTGTAGAAGGAGATTATCATGAAGTATGTAATCAGGATAAGAGAGCCAAATTACCGGATAATACACTGAACAGAAGATTATTGGAAGTATTGAAAAATGTTGGATTTATCTCATCCTATAAAGTCGATAAAGATAAATTGCAAATATATCATAAGATGAAAAATAATTGAATTGTTATATAAGCTAATATTTGGAAAAATGGATATGGAAATTGATATACATACATTAATCGGCGAAGCGACGGCTTACGATAAGAAAGAGATGCTTGAGGTCAGACGATCTAAAAGCTGGCTTAAGAGTGTATCAGCCTTTGCCAATGGCGAAGGCGGCACGCTGATATTCGGTATCAGAGATGATGATAAAATTATTGGTCTTGCAGATGCGGAAGGTGACGCTGAGAAGATCAGTGAGGAGATAAAGAGCAAGCTTGACCCTGTTCCGGCAGTCAAGCTTGAACTAAAGGACATGGATAATAAGAAATTTGTGCTGCTACATGTATATCCGGGACAGGAAACGCCCTATTACTATATCGGTGACAAGCAGCGTCTCGCTTTCGTCCGTATCGGTAATGAGTCTGTTGTTGCGGATCGTATTCAATTGAAAAGTCTCGTTCTAAAAGGTGCCGGCAGAACATATGACAGTTTGCCTTCTAACTACAGATTCGAGGATATGGCTTTTACCAAACTCAAATCTGTACATTACAAAAGGCTGCAACGCTCGTTTGAAGACAGCGAGTTTGTATCATGGGGTATCGTTGATGAAAACGGCAATCTGACAAATGCCGGCGCATTGTTGGCTGATGAATCCCCGATAAGACAGTCCCGTATATTCTGTACGCGATGGAACGGTCTGGATATGACTAGCGGTTTGGGCGAAGCGATAGATGATGTTGAGCTGGAGGGGTGCGTAATCGGCCAGTTGCAGGACGCAGTGTCTTTTGTGCGGAACAATTCAAAGAAAAAATGGTGGAAAGAAAGTGACCACCGCGAAGAATTGCCGGACTATCCCGAACGTGCCGTAACGGAAGCGATCGCTAATGCAATCATCCATCGTGACTACATGCAGATGGGAAGCGAGATTCATATTGACATGTATGATGACCGGATGGAGATCTACTCTCCAGGAGGCATGATGGACGGCAGGCTTATTCAGCAGCTGAATCCTCTTACGGTACCATCCAAAAGACGGAATCCGTTATTGGCTGATTTCTTCAGCCGATTGGGGCTTATGGAACGAAGAGGCAGCGGAATGAAGAAGATAATTGACTCTTATAAGAGGTTTGAATCCCTGCCCGATTATCACGCTCCTGAATTTCAGTCAAATGCATCAGAGTTTCATGTGATACTGTGGAATTTGAATTTTGAGAATGAAGTCATTGGAGAAATTACGCCTAATGGCACACCTTTGATACAAGAGTTCGTAAAAGAAAACGGGGAAGTGTTCGTAAAAGAGTTCGTAAAAGGACAGTCAAAGTTCGCAAAAGAGTTCGTAAAAGCGAGTCGTCAGATTTATAAGCTAATTTCCCAAAATCCTCACATTAATGCGGCACAGATGGCTGAGAGCATGGGCGTATCAGCGCGTCAAGTTCAGAAGTATTTGAAACGACTTCAAGAATCAAGAAAGATTACCCGTGTTGGAGGACGTAAAATAGGAGAATGGAAGATTATCGATGAAGAATACGAGGGATTCTTTGATAGAATATAAAATGTATTACGACAATAGCAGAAAACACTACGAATTAATAACTTATATTGCCAAGAAATAATGAACGATAAAGAACATAAATTTGGTGACTTGAACATGACTCAAGGTGCCTCTAGTTATTTTCAATCTGACTCTGATTTTGACTCAAGACTTTCTAATCTCAAAGATAAGATTCGTGAGTTCTTTAACCTAAAAAACATCAATTTCCTGTTTGGTTCAGGAACAAGCAGCGGTGCTATTCCGACAATGGATGGGTTATTTAAAGAACTCAGATTCGATGAAGAGAAGGAAGTTGCTGAAAAAACGGAATTTGAGCGTATTGTAAATAAAGTTGGTGAAAATCTTGAAGCGACACTTGAAGTCTTGTATTCTGCACGCATTTATTATGATGGCATCCAAACAGATGATAAAAATATTAAAGAATATAGAGAACTATACAATAGACTCATACATAGAATTGAACGATACATATTCAACAGTATCAATGTAGACATGGCCGAAGAAAAGTCAAAAGAAGTCTTGGAGCATTACAAAACCTTTTATCAGAAGATAGCTTTGCGCAATAAGGACTTGTCACGCATCCGTATATTCACTACAAACAATGACTTGTTCAATGAAACAGCATTGGATTCCTTGAATATCCACTACATAAATGGCTTCGGTGGAGGGCTTAGAAAATATTTTAATCCAGCCCTATTTAACTATACTTGGTCTAAAAGGATGGATACAAGTATAGACAAATACGAGCCCATAGAAAATATGGTGTATTTATATAAGATTCATGGCTCTATCAATTGGCAAGAGACAGAGCATAAAATGAACAACTATTTCAATATAGAAGAACTATCACCCCAACAATTAAGTTCGGAAAAATCCATTCTGATATATCCTACCCCTACGAAACAGGATAAAAGCCTTGGTGTGCCATACGTTGATCTATTTAGGGAGTTCCAGAATAAGCTTTTGGAGCCTCACTCGGTATTGTTTATTATAGGTTATGGTTTTAATGACCGCCATGTCAATGACATCATTTATCGAGCGTTGGCAACGAATTCCACCATTAATGTAGTTATATTTGGTAAGAAACCAGCAGATGATGAAAAGACGAAGAAACCCATCTTTTTTATCAATGACAATCGGATTTTTACTATTTCAGGCAAAGCTTGGAATGAAGAGCAGAAGGAAGGCGGGAAAATAACAAAGACCAATGAAAGAACCATAAACTATTTCGACTACATAGTAGATGAACTGTTGCCAAATCTCGATTCTTTCCGGAAGGAAGAGAATATGCTTGAGGCGTTTGTAAAACAGCTTAACGAAACAAAATCTGAATGATTATGAAAATCGGGAAAATTATATCTGTAGAATATGATAAGTTTAGGGTTCGTTTGTTTCATACTACTCGAAACTCAACTGTCAATATTGATGGAACGGTATATTATTTTGGCAATATAGGTAGTTATCTGAAGACCCTAAACTCTTCAGGGGAATACGTTTTGTGTGAGGTTGTATCAATAGTCGATTGGGTGGGCAAAGAAAATCAAGTCTATAGTACGTATAATCTTGATAGTTCTAGGGAGATTATAATAAAGCCGATAGGAACATTGATTCACGAAAAGTTCTGTATGGGTGTTGGCATATTCCCTTCTTTGTATAGTGATGTGGAAATTGTCACCTTTAATGATTTAGATTTAATACTGTCTTATAATGATGGGTGTCCCCTTGAAGGCGTACATTCATCAATCTTTATTGGTACTAGTAAAAATCTAATTAATTACTCTATAGAACTTGATATCAATCGTCTATTCAATATACATTCAGCCATTCTTGGGAATAGTGGTAGCGGCAAGTCTAATACAATAGCTCATATTTTGCATGAAGTATATCGCAAGCATGATAATGAAGCTATAGGAGCCAAAACAATCATATTCGATGCCAATGGTGAATACCCAATGGCTTTGGGTGCAGAGGCGAATTTGAATAACAAGATGGAATCTGTTTTCTATAAGCCCAATATGTGTGAGGCTAATGGTGTGCATAAACGCTTCGTATTACCTTATTATTTGATGAATCTTGATGAATGGTTGTCATTCTTAATGGCATCAGAACGAACTCAAAAACCTTTCTGGGATAGAGTCCTTCAAGAGAGTTACAAGTTTTACAAAATTTTTAATACCAACAATGGAACAGAGGCGGGTCAATTTGCTAATTATATCAAATGGAAATTGCGTCAAATGCTATTCAATATTGTAAGCAGAATCGATAGTGATACTTCCAAAATGACTGCTGCAAAAGGCGCTATTGCTATGCTTAGACAGACATGCAATAGTAATCTTGGTGATGATGTTGACAAGGATGTTTTGGCAGATCTTTCTAACTTTCTCAACGCTTGTAACGATTTGTGTGTGATTAACTTTGGTAACAATAATGACTCCTTGTCTAATGCACTTAATCAATTTACTGCTATAGAAGACGCGCCGAAGTATGTATGTATAACAAAACATCGTGACCATTACGAAGCTAGCCTTTCAGATACCATAACAGAAGGTGCATTTCGACAGATTGATGAGAATGAAGCTATTTCTGTTGACCAAAATAAGCTTATGCCAGGATCTTATTTTGACTATCATTACTTACGGACTGCTGTTGATATGGTTCTGTTAGAGGAAGAGTCTCGAGGGAATATACATATCCGTGATTTTATATCTACTTTGATGAGTCGATTGGATTTTTTCCTTTTCAATCCAGAGTGCTCATTTATGCGTATTGACACTCCTGATTATCAAGATTATAATGACTACTTAAAGAAAATGTTTGGCATTTCAGATTCTGAAGAGAAGAGCAAACAACTTATCACCATTGACTCTAGTGAAGTAGGAACAGATGCTTTGGAATTGATGACAAGTGTTGTATCGCGAATGATATTTGATTATAGAAAGCATAAGTTTGGTGTATCGCGACAACAAAAACCAATACATCTGATTCTTGATGAGGCGCATCGTTATATTCGAAAAGATGCAGATTATATAATGCGTGAAAATATATTTGAAAAAATAGCACGAGAAGGTAGAAAATACTCTCTTTATTTAATTATATCATCACAAAGACCATCGGAATTATCCCAGACCGTTCTGTCGCAATGTGGAAACTATATAGTACACCGAATTCAGAATGAAGTGGATATGAAATATATATATTCCGTTCTTCCATATTTTAGCGAGGATTATATTACTAAAATAAAACAAGCAGTACCAGGAGAGGCCTTGATTTTTGGAAATTGTGTACCTATGCCTATTATGGTTAAAATTAAAGAGGCTGAGCCAGCACCGAATAGCAAAAACTGTGACATCAAGATGGAGTGGTTTAACAAAGATAAAGACAACACAAATAAACAGAATGGCTGATGTTTTGACCCACGAGCAGCGTCATTGCTGTATGTCAGCAATAAAAGGACGTGATACGAAACCTGAATTAATGGTAAGGAAGTTTTTGTTCAGTCGTGGATTTCGGTATAGATTGAATGATCCAAGGCTTCCTGGACATCCGGATCTTGTACTCCGGAAGTATCGGACGGTCATCTTTGTAAACGGTTGCTTCTGGCATGGACATGAAGGGTGTAAGTATTATGTTCTACCCAAGACCAATGTGGAGTTTTGGCGGAATAAGATAGAACGTAACAAACTTAGGGAGAAAGAAGAACAGAGGAAACTAGCATCAATGGGTTGGCACTGCATTACCGTATGGGAATGTCAGTTGAAACCGAAAGTACGAGAGCAGACTTTAGAAGCATTGGTTTATACGCTTTGTCATATTTTCCTTGAAGACAGAAGAATTAAACCGTACAATCCGGTCAAAGAGGGCATACAGATGGTTGCAGAATCAGAAACGGGATATTGCAAATGATTTGCAAGTATTTGTTTGTCCACCCATTCCTCCCATCGCTTCAGCCCGCCTCAGATAGTGTAGTTTGTTTGCGCAAATTTCATTGATTTTGATGTAATATATTGATAATCAACATAAATAAATTTCTTCAACGAGGAGGAGTACTAGCAAACTAAGATTCGCCGAGAAAGTCTTTTCTGCAAGTGGATTCGTAATCTTGAACCAAATGGAGACACAACGGAACACCCGAAAACAATAACGGGAGTCCTCAAAAAAATACTGAGCACCGTGGGTGCGTTTGGAGCCCCACAAAGCGAGTTAGGTCATATCGTGCCTGACTCGCTTTTGCTTTCAAGGGGCGCCAAGCCCAGCCATCTCGCCCTCACCTCGACTGCTTTCAAGTGCAAAAACGCCCGATTTGCACGCGAAAGGCTTGAAGCAACAACTCTCAAGTGCAAAACGGGCCGATTTGCACTTGACAACTAACCCAAATAACATTATGGCAAAACAGACATTCAGAGAAAGCGAACAACGCTGCGAACAAACATTCTTCCACTCAGGACAGTGGTGGCACCTTTATACTCCAGGGAAAGAGACTCCGGTGATTTTCACTTGCGATGATGACTACCGCTTCGTAATCAATCTTCTGGCAAGATGCTCCGTCGAATGTCCTCCGGTACACATAGCAGCCTTCGAAATAATGAGCGACCATATTCACATTGCTGCCAGTGGTGAACGTGACAATCTTTTGGCATTTTTCAGATTATTCCGAAGGCGCCTGGCAAGATATTTTAGCAATCTGAGCACTCCACTCCCAGATTCCTTCCAACCTTGTCTCATAGAAATCGCAGATATCAAATCTCTGAGGAACACAATCGTCTACATCAACCGCAATGGTTATGTCGTAGACCCTTCCTTCACGCCGTTTTCTTATCCGTGGGGTACTGGAAGATACTATTACAATGACATTCCTTGCGTCGATGCGGTCAGCAACTACTCCACAAGAGAGTTGAGAACATTGCTTAAATGTGACACTCCCGGTGTGCCGCCTGACTTCAAGATCATCAACGGCCACATCTCCCCCACCTCCTTCTGCGCAATCAAGTTCGGCATGGCGATGTTCCGCGACGCGCACCACTACTTCGCACTGCTGACGAAGAACGTGGAGGCGTACAGCGAGCTGGCGGCGGAGCTGGATGATAGAGAGTTCTTGACTGATGCTGAACTGTTTACGCAGGTATGGAAGATTGTTCGGGAAAAGTACAAGCTGGAACGTCTCAGCGATTTGTCGAAGGCGCAGAAGCAGGACCTCGCCCGTGCTCTTCATTATGACTGGCGTTCTTCCAACGGCCAGATCCGCCGCATCCTCGGCCTCAGCCAATACGAGGTCGATTCCCTCTTCCCGCTTAGCAGGAAGTAATGCCCAGCACGTCTCCAAATCCTCTCAAAAAGGCTGTTTTGTCCGTAAATATAGCGTTTCTACGGACGAGGTACCTTGAAAACCTAATTTAATTATCCTTAGACCGGTGCTTGCTAGCGAGAGCCTGTCTAATCTCCACTTCTCTCTCAACCCATGCGACTATGTGTATGTTTCCGCAAATGCTGGTTATCCACCAGAATAACCTCGATGTGCAAACTGCTTCGAAAATCCGCCAAGATAACTCGCTATGAGCAATACATTCAAAGATCGAGGCGGCCATGCAAATGAGAAAATAGACAATCACCACAGCAAAGCTCACAACGATAATGACACCCCACAAACTCTTTTCTTGCCCTTTAATGCGGATGACAGGGACATATCCTGTTGGCATTAAAATGTGATAGACAATCCACGCATAATAGAGTATCCCCAAAACTGCCAGGATTAGGAAAAACTGATAGTCCGGAGCCGCAAAATACAGTGAGAAGAACAAGGTGATTACCATCCCGAAGATGGAGGTGAGGTCAAAAAGAATAATCACATACCAGACAATACCTGCGCGGCTTTGTTTTCGTTTGGGTTTTGTCTTTGTGTCGTTTGTGTCGTTTGCGTCATCTGCGAACTTTGTTCCCATATTCTAATTCCTATCAGGCAAAATATCTCTTAGTCTTCTACTGTGAAATTCCCGCAAAATATGTGCTAAAATTGTTTATTAAAAACGCAGAGATCATTCTCGAAATGGCCATTTGTCTCTCCGCCACCGTAGCCATAAGTGCTATCATAGTCGCCTTTAATCATAAGGCTACTGGGAGTAACGGCGCCATTATGGAAATCTGCTTCCTAACCACCAGATCCAGACGGTGGCCGCTGTCTGTGGATTTGACCTGAAGCAGCGTCACCACACCCTGGCAGATGCGGAGACGTGTGCACTTATTGCTATGCAAATTCTCTAGAATTCGGTTTTTCCGCCGTCTTCTTTCATCTCGTCATACTTGGCGCGATTGAGACGGAAAAGGGATGCTACGCGACCGGGACGTCCTTTGCGAACGCGGGGAAGTTCCGGTTCTGCCATAGAGGTCTTCATACAACGCTCTTCCTTCATCGGCTCCGGCATGGTGGCGCAAAAGTCCATATCGGCCATCATCATTGGATCGGGGGCCGCCTCGTAAAGCATTGCGGCTTCATCTGACTCGGGAGCATCGGCTTCCTTCAGGATTCCGGAGGCCATAACCTTCCGTTGGAAGTTGCGGCGGTCGAACTTGACACCGAGGATGGCTTCGTAGAGGCGCTGAAGGTCAGGAATGGTGAAGGTATCGCCAAGGAGATCGAAGCCGATGGGCTCGAAATGGATGTCGCGGCGGAGGCGTTCCATGGCTGCTTCGAAGATCTTGTTATGGTCAAAGGCCAGCTCCGGTAGATTGTCGACAGGGAACCAGGCTGCTTCATCGGCATCGTCTCCACCGATGACTTCGGACGGCTTTACCAGCGCATAGTAGGCAATGGTGATGACGCGCTCACGCGGATCGCGGTCGGGATCTGAAAAGACACCCAGCTCACCGATGGCAGCGGCTTCCAGGCCGGTCTCTTCACGTAGTTCACGGAGAGCGCCATCCTTAGCAGTCTCGTTCAGCTGCAGGAATCCCCCGGGGAAGGCCCAGAAGCCCTTGTACGGCTCGTCACCGCGACGAATCAGCAAGACCTTGAGCTGGCGGTCTTCATAGGTAAAGATGACGCAGTCAGTCGTTACGGCCATGTGCGCGTAGCGGTACTGATACGGGAATTCCGCACCGGGAACGTATGTGAAATTCTTCCCCATTGCCCTGCAAAGATAGGCGTTTTCGGCCTATTTGCAAAATTTTGTGTCATTTTGACGCGAAAAATTTGGAGGATTCGGAATAATGTTTTATTTTTGCGTCACATTGACACAATTAATAATAAAATCGCGACGCATTATGGAAAAGAAGAACGAAAAGACTAAGGTTTACAACGTGATCATCATGGACCGCAGCGGTTCCATGTGGGATATTCAGAAGCCTGCCATTATGGGCTATAATGAGGTGCTGGGCGGTGTCAAAGCTGCCGCCAAGAAGTTCGAGGAAACGCAGGAGCACTACTTTACGCTTGTTCTGTTCGACAGTACGTCGATTGACGAGGTATATTGGAATACGCACACCGACGTACCGACCACGACGTGGAAGGTGTGACGGTGAGTCTCTCCATCACCAACGTTATCAAGTTCGAAAAGACGGCCGAGGAGACGGTCAAGACCTTCAAGCGCGAGCGACGTGCAAGGGAGCGATATTTGAAGGAAGTAGATGACTTCAATCACGCAGTTCCCTGCGCTACAATGGAGACCCGCGTGGCATTCAACGCCTCGCTTGCCGAGAAGTATTATGAAGAAGAAAAGGAGGACTAAACCATGTTAGGTGCCATTATCGGAGACATCGCAGGTTCGACCTACGAGTTCCACAACACCAATGATTACAATTGCAACCTGTTCCCGAAAGAGAGCAACTACACTGATGATACCGTCATGACCATGGCGGTGGCATCGTGGCTGCTCAAGGATCCGGAGCATACACTCAAGGTGCTGGAAGAGGAGATGGTTCGCCTTGCAAATGAATACCCTTGCCCCAAGGGTGGCTACGGCGGAGGATTTCGCCGCTGGCTCTTCCAAACGGAAGACCGCAAGCCGTATAACTCCTGGGGCAATGGCTCGGCGATGCGCGTGAGCGCTGTTGGCTGGTTCTTCGACACCTTGGAGGAGACAGAACAGGTGGCGGAAATTTCCGCTTCGATTACTCATAGTCATCCGGAGGGCATCAAGGGCGCGCAGGCAACTGCCGCTGCCATCTTCCTGGCTCGAACCGAGCACTCCAAGGAGGAAATACGGGACTATATTGAGCAGCGATTCGGCTACGACCTTCATAAGACTTACGCCGACTGGTATGGTAATTACTGGTGGGATGAATCCTGCCAGGGAACGGTGCCACAAGCCATAATATGTTTCCTGGAGTCAGAAGACTATGAGGATGCCATCCGGAAAGCAATAGCTCTAGGTGGAGATTCCGACACCCTTGCCTGTATTACCGGCGGCATAGCGGAATCATTCCACAGACTCATTCTAGCGGAAATGGCAGACGAGGCCCTCGAGCGCTTGCCGGATGGCTTCCAGACCCTGCTCAAGGAGTTCGAAAAGAGGTCGTTCTATAAAAGCCGGATAGCGTTGGAAGACTGAATAATCATTGAGAATACTAGTCGATATCCAGATCAATGCCCATATTCGCCAATATTATTGCAAAAACAGACAAATTTTGATGTTTTTAACAATAAAACGGGCGTTTGCCTGACGGTGCAACATCCATAAGAGAGCGTGAACTCTGTTTCCAGAACCAGTGGCTAGTAATGTAAATAGTCTCCTCAGCGCTTATAATGAATATCACCATTGCCTAGGATTGTGAATAATCACAACCTCTCTTCAAAGTTTCACAAAACCTTGTAGATGATGTGAATAAAGAATCGCATACGTATATTCAAGCCCTCCGGAAAACGTGTCTCGCAGAACGCTGTCGAGGCAGGCTGCACAGAAGTGCGTAGGGAATGGCATGTCTCTACATCGAGGCATCCCAAGAGTCACGTTGTCGACCGACACCCCTTTGCAGAGCCTCCGGAAGGATATATCCCGACAGCACTTTGCGAAATTCCACCACTCTCATCCTGAACGACCACCACTATTCATCCTAAACAACCTCCCCGTCATCCCGTACGACCCACCACGTCATCCTGAACTGGAAAGGATCCTTGTCCAACGATCCCGTCATCAAGAGCCGATTCTGTTCCTACGTTTGCAATTGGCGGGCAGGCATGTTTGCATCAGAAGGTACTACACAACAGAATGGCCAGCCCAGCCCAACTTCTAAAAGTACCCATGGGACGGCACAGCCTCATTACCCAGTACTGCAATTAATAGTGCCGTGCCCGCTATTTGCACGGACAAATCCTTCCGGGTCATAATTGGATTTTCGCGCTGCAATAGCATCAAGATTGAGTCCCAGGAATTGGTCGCAGAATGGACGAGTGGTGCAGAACAGTGCGAGGGGGCGTTTCAATAGGATGGCGAATAATACAAATAATAAGTGATCACTCAAATACTTCATCTCGTGCATGTGTCGGAAAGGACGAGGCGCATACAATATATTCCGTGATCTGTGTCATACTCGGGTCAGATTACATATTTCCATCATGCTTCAGTCAATCACCTCAGGATGCCACTCGGAGGGCCATCAGTCCGTAAAAGGGCCCGGATTACGGATGGGAAACCGAAAAGTCACCCGCCGTCCGTAAATATGGCGATTCTACGGACGGAGTACCTTGGAGAACCGGCGCGTCCGTAAAAAGGGCGCTTCTACGGCCAATTCCGAAAGAAACCTTTGAAAAATTATTACCTTCGCCAGCGAAATACATTTTGGATGCGTAATCTGCAATTGGATATTGTTTTTTAGCATCAGTTGTTTGGAGTGATAACTCCATGCAAGATGCAATTGAACCAGAGCTAACTCACCTTGAATATAAGCGTGGGCAAATGTAATTTATCTATATCCAAGACAATAATGAACAACAAGAATACAATCATTCGCCTTGAGTGCGAAAAAGACTACCGTACAGTAGAAAACCTTACCAGAGAGGCATTCTGGAACGTCTATCAGCCCGGCTGCACCGAGCACTATGTCCTTCACTGCTACCGTAGCAATCCAGACTTCATCCCCGAGCTCGATTTTGTAATGGAGACCGAAGGCATCATCATGGGACACGTGATGTTCTCCAAGGCAGAAATCTTATCTGATGACGGCCGGGTCATTCCCATCCTGACCTTCGGCCCGATCAGTATTGCTCCAGCCTATAAGCGACAAGGTTATGGAATAAGGTTGCTGAAACATGCTCTTGAAAAAGCTCAAGAGATGGGCTTCGGAGCAGTTTTCGTGGAAGGCAACATCGATTTCTACAAGCATGCCGGCTTCGTCACTGCCTCAGGACTGGGCATCCATTACCACGCCGAGCCGCGCGAGAGCACTGTCCCGTATTTCCTCGGCCTTGAGCTACAAAAAGGATATCTGAAAGGAATCGAAGGCACATACTACACTCCTCGTGGGTATTACGTTGCCTTCCAAGATCCATATGGCTTCGAGAAGTACGACTCCGGTTTTCCCGTCAAGGATATACTCGTCCTTCCAGGACAATTGCCGTAGCATCCGACAGACATGATAAAGGAGCGATTATTGTCGCTCCGTTTTTATTTTTAATAGTTGGTTTTCTCAGTTAGACTTGTTCCGCATGAAACGTCATCGACTAATCCAAGAGCACATCTGCCTGACTCTGCAAGAAGGAGGAAGAAGCAGCGGGGCTGCCATATCAAAACCCTTAATTAGCGCCCTATCAATATCTTACCGAAAGGCCCAACTGCATAGAATCGTACATCGGCATATTGCCGCTATTTTTTCCAACGGCAGGGTGGTATCCTACGGTAATGCCGAGGCCTTGATACCAAATGCCAGCCATGAATTCCAAGCGGAAGCCGTATCTGGAATAGAGATTGTCTTGCCGGTCAATACCCGAAATGCCCCGGGTGGAATACGCATTTCGCAGCTGGGTTGTTCCTATGCCGGGAGCAACGAACGCACCAGCTTTCCACTTACCGAATTCCCTCACATAGCCCACCTTGAGGACGGAAATATTTTCTAAATAATCTGCACTCGACTTCTTCCGGGACTCCGGGGTGGGTATGATGCTTCCATCATCAGCGAAGGAATACCCATCGTGGAGACGATTCATGTCCACCTCGCATGTTATTCCAATCGAGAACACATTCCCGTTCTTCCAAGGCCTGTAACGCAATGTAATAATTGACAAATCGCCATAGAAACCGGAATGCTTCATTTCTCCTGGAACCCGCTTCAAGTAATTGAAGCCTCCGGACATTTCGTCAAAAGTCACAATCGACCATGTCGGATTGATACCCTGCATGGTAATTCCAAAGATGGGTACTTCAAAGTTCAGTTTTTTCCCAACAACAGTGGATGTAGTATCCGGCGACTGGCCGTAAGCCGAAAAGGTGGCAAAGACAGCGCAGAGCAAAAAAACAGCTTTCTTCATATCGTTATTTATTGTTTGTCGAACATCTTTTTCAGATCATCCAAGGTGGCCACGCCCTCCAGATACAAAAGGGTTATCTTCCATTTTTTCCCAATCTTTCTGGCTTGGTAGCAAAGGTATCGGTTCATCCTGCCGGAAGAGTTTGGCTGCACCAAGGCATAGGTAAGAAATTCTCCCACCTTCTCAGTTTCTTTGACGGCTGCCTCTTTGGCATCCTGCTCCACCAAGGCGGCCACCTTTTGCGCCAGCGCTTCATCCACCTGGAAACTGATGCCACGATAATATTCCAGATTATATGCAGCCATGCTGCTTCCATAGACCTCAGTGACCACCATCTGCTTCCTGGGAACTACCTTACCCATGAACACAGGATTGCACTTCAGGCCTCGCTGGGCCGATGCCGTGGCCGCGAGCAGAAGCAAAGCCAAAAGGGTAATGAATATCTTTCTCATCGCTTGAACATTTCAATCAGGTTCGTTTCTGCCGGAGTATGCTCGCCGAAGAAATCAGCCAAAGAGGCATCCACCGTAGCCATAATCTCCGCTTTGTCCGAGGAGACCTCGCCGTATGCATACCGGAAATAACTGTCTTCCTTCGAAACGTTTTTCTCATTTCTTGGATTCAGGCCGATGGCAGCCACTGCAACAATGCAGGAAGCAAAGGCAGCAAAAGAATACATCCATACGGCCCTGGACTTCCGGGCTTTCTTCTCCTTGCCAATGGACAGATACCCCAGCATGGCACGGAGCTCTGTGAACGCCGGATCGTCCGTCCTGGCAGCATAAAGGGCTAGCGCCCGCTCCTCTTCCGGAGTCGTCTCAGCGTCCCAGTAGCGCTGCATCAGTCTTGTATACTTATCTTTATCAGTCATCTTTCAAAGCATTTCTTAAAATTTTACGGGCACGAGAAAGTTGCATTCTTACGGCAGCCGGTTCCATCTCCATCTCCCTGGCAATGTCTTCCAGCGTTCGCCCGCCATATTCTTTCTCTTCCAGGATATATCGCTGTGTCTGCGTAAGTTCCGATTCTATCAGACGGTGCATCTGATCGAACGCCTTCTCTTTCTCTTCCCAATCAGGCGGAACCTCAGCCATATCTGTTTCCAAGGAAACCGGCCTGCGCCGTCGCCGCTCATTCAGACTGGAGTTTCTAACAGTTCTTGCAACCAGTGCCTCTGCTTCTTTTTCGGAACGCAATGGATACTGCCGCTGCCATAGCCTGACAAAACTGTCTTGGAGAATGTCTTCAGCATCCCCAGCATCCGGTAGCATCCTCATGGAAACCACCTTCAGCTTCTTCCGAAGCCGTATGAACGCATCAGTCAAGTAATCCATCGCCGCTGGAGCCGGGCATTTATCGTGCCGTCCTACTTACATAACACAGACGATCCCGGAACGTAACAGAAATATACAAATAAAAAATCAGACAGATGGAGAACTGTTTTGGCCATGTGATGAGTTTCAAGGGTACCGCCATCCTCTAGTTGACACCCATTTTCGAATTGGCGCAAAATCCAAAAATTATATGTAAGTTTACAAATGTCCCGAAGAAATGGGGTAAAGGATATGAATAATTTTATCATGCCGTTAGTGACCATGCTCGGCCTTTTAGGCTGCCAGGGTTACATGGACCTTCAAGTCAATGAGTTTGAAAACATGCTTTTGGAGGATAAGACTGTCCAGCTTGTGGATGTTCGCACTCCGGAGGAATATGCCGCAGGACATCTTCCTGGGGCGATCAATATCAACTGGCAAGACGAAGCTTTCATTGAGAATGCCAAGGCACTCCTCTCCACGGAGCATCCCGTAATGGTATATTGCCGGAGCGGAAAGCGCAGCGCTGCCGCCGCCGCGAAGTTGGACGGAAGCTTTTTCAAGACCTACAATCTACTTGGAGGCTATCTCGCCTGGACTGAGGCTGGAAAGCCAGTGTCTGTCTATGACGTGGAAGGCTTCAAGACGGCTTCCGGCGAATTGCTCGCCATCACCCTTATCAAGCACTCTTCGCTGGAAATCCATTACAAGGGCCTTTCAATACAGATAGACCCTGTATCCAGCTACGGTAAGCTTACGGACTATGCAACGGAATTCCCTAAGGCAGACATTATCCTGATCACCCACGAACATCAGGATCACTTTGACAAAGAGGCCATCGCCGCCCTGAGAAAGGAAGATACCCAGTTGCTTGCGAATGCCCGCTGCGCAGATATGCTCGGCTGGGGAAAAGCACTTGCCAATGGGGAGAGGGCTACCCTTCCAGAAGGAATTGTATTGGAGGCGGTACCCGCCTACAACACCACTGAAGGTCACTTACAGTTCCACCCAAAAGGCAGAGACAACGGCTATGTGCTCACGCTGGACGGCTTTCGCATTTATATAGCCGGGGACACTGAAGACATTCCTGAAATGGTTGAGCTAAAAGATATCGACATTGCTTTCCTTCCTGTCAACCAGCCCTATACAATGACAGTGGACCAGTGCGTGAAAGCCGCAAAGACTATAGCGCCCAAAGTGCTGATTCCTTATCACTTCAGCAAGACTGACATTTCTGCCCTGCCGGAACTGCTATCTGGGATAGATGTCAGGCTTCGCCAAATGCAATAGGAGATGCCAGGCAGACCGGATCAACGTAAAAAAGGCACTTTTCATTTGCCTCCTATGGCACATTTATTTTCGCATGCCAGACAGTAAGGCTCATCGTTTATTATTATATTTGCACGAATATTCCTGAATCATATTAATATGAAAGCATATTCTGTCATTCTAGGCATCGTTGCAGCCTGCACCGCTTTTTCTTCGGCTTGGGCAAGGCCTGCAACCCATAGCGAATGGGATAACGATGATGCTGATTCGACGGTCGCCGTCATCGCATGGTTCAACAAGAGAGACACTATGACGTATTGGATCAATGAGAGCAGCTGGAATAGCTGGAAATACTTCGCAGACGGCTGGCCTTCAGAGGTGTTGAGCCAAACAGAGACAATGCTGATGGGGCAGGGCAAATTGAAACAGACTTTCATTGCCTGGGAGACCCGTTCTGTCGGGAATCCAGAAAAATAGCCCAGGAGTTGCAACCAACTTTGACTGGCCTAGAGGCAGGATGATGCAAAGTTTTTACGTGTTCATTTTGAAAATTATCTTAAACTTCGTAAATTTCCGCCCGCAACACTGCAATAACCAAAATTGCTGACCAAAACGCAGCGATGTTAATGTAGATTGCTGATCAAAATAAAATTGCCGACCTGATGAGCCGGCGAAGACAGTGTTAATTACTGACCAAAATATAAAAATCAATGATTCGTTAAAAATTTAACAATTATATAATATTCAATTACTTACATATACAATAGCCCGTTTCGGGGTAGCTTAACAGCACCTCGCGGGCGGTATAGAACAAAGCCGAAAAAAGTGTTAAA
>JALCSU010000004.1 GCA_022653735.1 Bacteroidales bacterium | reverse complement strand
ACCTGAACTCATTGTACGAGAAGAGCGGTTGAGTGTATGATACGTAGACCGGCTGAGAATACCACGATGTGCTTCTGTTATTGCCATACAGGTCCGTCCGGGATAGGGAAGAGTACAGGCTCACGGTCCCTCCGGTGAACGTCACGTTCTGCCTTATGTAAAGCCCGACGTCGTTCGTCAGGTTGTAGACGCTAACGTAATGCAGGTCTCCAGTGTCGTAGTCCTGCAGTTGGACAAGAGTCCTGTTGAACTGTCCCACGTTGCCGTAGAGGTTCAGGGATGGCAGCCTGTCGGCCAAGTACGTCCTGTACGACCAGTAACTGGACACGAAGTTCGACCTGGCAGCGACAGCCTCCGCCGACCGCTCACGTGCCGTCGCGATTGCTTCCTCAAGAGTCATCTGCTGAGCCATGACATTGGTTCCCAACAGTGCAAAAACCATGACCACAAGGGCATATTTCTTCCAACGGAGCATATTATTGATTCATTATTGCGAATATAGTAAATTATATTCTTAAATCAATTTAATGCTTAAAACGCCAGCAGCGAATTCGAGTCTTGTGTCAATGAAGGGAAGTACTTTCTCAGCGTTTCGTAATAGATGTTTCTATGAAGTGACGGAAAATCGGATAAGGAAGAGCAACAGACCAATGCAGAAGACTGCATTTAGCAATTTAAAGGATTTCATGACAGAATTGATTACGTTAAGTGAAAATCTTGCCGCTTGACAGTAACGTTACCACCGCATTGTTCTTAATTAAGTTTATTTAGTTTTATCTTCACTTTTGAGCACCTCGTTGAAAATTTTCATCAGGTGCTCGCTAGCGGTAGGGTCGCCGATGAATCGTGGTCCTCACAAGCCGTCAGTGAGAAAGCCATGGAACCTTCGGTCGGACGGGATGGATGGGTTCAGCAAATCGAACTCGTTCTCCAGGTCAACATAAACGGGAAAGTCGAAATGGTGAAGCTCTACTTGATGGCAGATGTGGCGAGCTTCGCCATGCGGACTGGAAACGATGACTGCGAGCCGGAAAGTCCCTTCGGACAACGATTGGGCGTACAAAGGCGAATACCTGTTCAGCTTCGGTAATACGCATGTCGAGCAATAGCTGGAATCCACGTGAATGACGAGCAGCGGATGGCAGAGAGCAACGCTGCCGGTAATGACGGTGTCTCGCCAGGCGGTGGACAGCCGCCCCGGAATCACGATGGGGTTCTCCATCATGGCCTTCATTCTCCTGCCGACTCGGTAATCTCTGCAGGAGCATGGGAGCAGCAGGGACAACATGACGGCGAAGATGGCCGTAGTTGCCGCTATGGAGTATTTGCTTCCGTTACGCATGAGAATGGTATCTTGAATGGCTTAGCGTTGTTATTATGCGCTGCAACACGTCTCCTCTCTTCCTTGGCTCAAATTTATATGTAACGTTTTAAATGTGCAAATGATTTACAGATATCGTCCCAAGTCATAAACGTACACGTTGAAGTCAGGGTATGAGGAGTCGCAGTATATCTTGTTGCACCCTAGGTAGAAACGAGTTACAAATCTTCTTATGTCCACTGAAATCGCGCAGCAGGACGAATTAGCATGTTACGGCAAGTCAATTTTCAATTTTCCCAGATAGTGTCTCCCAGACTCATCTGTGATGACGGCATAGATGGTGCCGTCATCCTCAGAGTAGCATATCGCATCCACTCTGTAATCGGTCTTCAAGAGTCTGAGGGCATGTCCATTCCAATCAAAAACGGTAATGTTATTAAATCGTATTTTTTTCTTGGCCGATGCGAGATCTCCGTCATAAGAGGCGAACACGTACGAATTTGCCGCATGCAGCGCATTGAATGCCCATATCCTGTCCTCTTCGGGTTCCACTTTCGTGCCAACTACCTTGAACTTCGGCGGATAGAAGTAGCCACGGTACGTCTCTTTTATCGACTTGTCAATTGTGAATAACTCGATAATGCATGCATCGTAGTATGTGATAACAAAATGTTTACCATTGGGGGACAATGATTGGCTGCACCCACCCGCATCTAATTTGAACCTAAGCATCGGATCAGTATAATCCAACGGTGAAGAATAAAATGTGGCGATTGTATATCCCTGAGATGATTCCAAATCTAATCTTGGTGGTCTATTTTCTTTAATGTAAGGACCAGGAGCGAAATAGTTAAGATAATTCTCCCCGATCCTAAAAGAATTTATCATCCATTGTTTCCTGTCTCGTTGATTTTCAGATATGCTTAAATTTCCACTAGAATCAAGTGATGCGAAAATTTAGTAAACCTTAGAGGGTACTCTGACGGTTAGCGGCAACGTATTAATTATTAATATGTTATATTAGGCTCTGAAAGTATCCTGTCAAAAATTTACATGATACTTCCAAAATGCTCATTCTGGGTGTTTCTGCACTTGCTTACGAAAGTATCCTGTTGTAAGCGAGTGTTGAGAATCCGACACATTTCGTTTTGGCGATCATAGTTTTAACTGATTCAAAATACTAATACAATGAATCCTCTGCTACACCTGCAAGCAGAGGATTCATTCTTTTCACAATTTATTACCATTTTGGGTATGTGAATGTTTTCCGCAATGGAACAACCATTTGTGCAGTTAGCTGAGATAATATTGAGGGGCTCGGTTACTTCTTGAACCCGATTCAGCACCTGCACGACCATCTACGTAATCCCGAACGACCCGCCCCTTCGCTAATTCCGACTCCGTCCTCTCTATTAAAGATGGATAGGGTGAGCAGGAGGTGCTTCTCATGTATCTGATAATCAATATGTTCGTTAGTGTCAATTGCCCACCCTGCCTGATTTTTATATGGGTGAGCAGCACCCCTATTGATAATCAATTGCTTACGAAGACGTTTTGCTTACCCTCTGGAGACCGGCTGTTCGGCATGCATGGATGAGCCTGCCGGAAAGCGAAAAGACTGCGACTTGACACGAAAACCGCATTCTGCGCATTATGGTTATTAAGCCAGTAATCCCCTCCATGTCATCGTGGGTGTTTGCATGCCCGCATCAACTACAGCCACTCCAGGGCTATGCTACCTCTCGCTGTAGCGCTGATTCTGGCTAGAACCCAGAAAAAGTGCGGAAAACAGGACAGAGGAGCAAGGAAGGCGCATTCTAAAAGTACCCTGCTATTTATTAACTGAACACTTTTGGGAATTTGGTCAATATATTAAGAATCAACTTGTTGCATCTAATCGACAGAGTCCCATGCAGGCTCGGATATTCGATTAATTTGCGGTTTCTCGAAATTAACCTCTTGAGGGCATATTCCTTATTCAGATTTTTTAGTATTTTTGAAAAATTGAAAAAGCGTTCCCTGAAATGTGGCAAAAGCTCATTCTCGTGGAATCGCACATGAATTAACCATTAATATTTTGAAGAACAGTTAAAACAACAATCCAATATTAATGAACTAAAATATGAGAAAAAGAATTGGTTATCTGGCCGGCTTTGCTTCGGCTATTCTCCTTGTTTCCACAGCTTGCAGTTCTCCGGGCGAAACCGCCACAGTGGTAGGGCAGAAGACGGACGCTCTTGACGCATCGGCATGGAATGCGTCCAAATGGATTTCCGCTGTTGACGCGCAGGTCGTTCACGGCACTAATGACGGGCGAGCGGCGGACGGCTCCAGCTGGTTCGTTTCTACGGTCAAGAATGAAAAGAAGGTTACCTCTGCCAAATGGATGACAGCAGGCCTGGGCGTCTACGAACTGTATTTGAATGGTAAACCAGTTGGAAATGAGTTCCTGAAGCCTGGCTTCACGCATTATGCTAAGACAAAGCGCTCGTTCACCTACGATGTCACCGATGCGTTCAATGCTAAGGCAGGTGCGGAGAATGTCCTTTCAGCGCAAGTGACCCCAGGATGGTGGGCAGACAAGATAATTACTCCAGGTGGCTACGACGGGATGATAGGAAAGAAGTGTGCATTCCGCGGAGTGCTCGAGCTGACATATTCAGATGGCACGAAGAAACTCTATGGCACGGACCTCGATAACTGGAAGGCCGGAATTGCCGGTCCCGTTAAACACGCCGCAATATTCGATGGCGAGACCTACGACGCCCGAGTGCCTCGGGGTTTCAACACGCCAGACAAACTTTCGGCTCCAGAGGAGAACACTGAGTTTGCCGGAGAGATTCTCCCTTCCGACGGAGCCGAGGTATACCTCAGGAATGACATAGCTCTCGCACCCGTCAAGGCTTATGTCTGGAAAGACATTGAAGGAGCCACAGAGGATGAATATGGCAAGGTAGTAGTCGAGAGGGAATATTCAGACGGACAGGAGATGACTGTCAGCCCGGGGGAAACCTTGGTGGTCGATTTCGGCCAGAACTGCGCAGGCGTTCCATCCTTCGTCTTCAAGGCAGCAGAGGGAACTACGCTCACATGCCTACCTTCCGAGCTGCTGAACGATGGCAATGGCGCCAAGAGCCGTGGCATGGATGGTCCAGAGGGAAGCGTCCACAGAGAGAATCTAAGAATTCCTAAAACAGGAATGCGCCTTGAATATACTTTCGCACCTTCAGAAGATTTCGTGGTATTCTATCCTCACTGCACTTTCTTCGGCTACAGATTGGTGTCCATCACCGCCGACGCTGACGTTACGATCAAGTCCGTCAAGTCCATTCCTGTGACATCCATTGCAGAGAATCTGGAAACCGGAAAAATCTCCACTGGCGACGACCTCATAAACAGACTGATCTCCAACATCTATTGGGGACAGCTTTCCAACTATCTTTCAGTTCCTACAGACTGTCCTCAGCGCAACGAGCGTCTTGGCTGGACTGCTGACACCCAAGTATTTACCGAGACCGGCACCTTCTTTGCCAACACTATGAAGTTCTTCCACAAGTGGATGCGCGACATGCGTGACTCGCAAAGCAATCTCGGCGGATATCCAGGCGTAGCTCCTCTCGCGCAATATGGTGACGACATGATGCGCGTCGGCTGGGCCGATGCCGGCGTGATCGTTCCATGGACTGTCTGGAAGCAGTTCGGCGACACTCAGATCATAGAAGAGAACTGGGAGTCGATGAACAAGTTCATCAATCACGTCAACGACACCAAGTACGACCACGAAACCCTCGCGGCAGAGAACCGCAACTTCCAATGGGCTGACTGGCTAAGCTATGAGCCGCTTGAGAGCTGCGGCGGAGGCGCTTCCTCCAATGGCAAACTTCTTCCTGACGCAATCAAGTACTGGGACTACCTCTCTGCATCCTACTGGGTGATTGATTCCGAGATGATGAGAGACATGGCTGCCGCAACTGGCCGCGATGGCTCCATTTATCAAAAGATGGCCGATGACGCAAAGGCTTACATCAAGGAGCAGTTCCTCAATGCTGACGGCACGTTCAAGACCGCCATACTCAACACCATGCAGACTCCGGCCCTGTTCGCTTTGAAGAACGGAATCGTGGAAGGCAATGCAAAAGAGGGCATGATCGCCCGCCTCAGGGATAATTTCGCCCAGCATGGCAACTGCCTCCAGACAGGGTTCCTCGGCACGTCCATCCTGATGCCGACTCTCACCGAAAACGGCATGTCTGACATAGCCTACGAGCTCCTCTTCCAGCGCAAAAACCCTAGCTGGCTCTATTCGGTTGACAATGGAGCTACGACGATCTGGGAGCGTTGGAACAGCTATATGCTCGACAAAGGCATGGGTCCTAAGGGCATGAACAGTTTCAACCACTATGCCTACGGCTGCGTCGGCCAGTGGATATGGGAGACTGTAGCAGGCATTGCAGCAGATTCTGCCGTCCCAGGTTTCAAGCACATAATCATGAAGCCTGTTCCTGACAAACGGCTCGGCCACATTAACGCAGAATACAAATCTGCTGCAGGGGTGATAAAGAGCGCATGGAAGTACGATGGCGACACCTGGACATGGGAATTTACAATCCCAGAGGGCGCTACCGCAACTGTCACCCTTCCGGGAGAGACTGAATCCAAGGAATATGAAGCCGGCACGTACACCGTGACGAAGTAATATTTCGAATTGCCTGCAATTGTGAATAAGGCGACCTCACGGGGCCGCCTTTTTTCTTGGCATCTTTTGGCAAAATATTCATAAATTAGCAGAAATTTATAGCGGCATGATTCGGATGGCCCTCGGGGTTCGACATATATTCTTAATTTCTTTCCTTGCATTCGTGCTGGCAGTCTCATCTTGCAGCACGACAAGGAGCTTGCAGGAAGGGGAGTATCGGCTTGCAAAGAACACAGTGAATGTCACCAACGGCAAGAATGCCGACACTAAAGATGTGCAGTCCTACATCAAGCAGAAGCCGAATCCATCGCTGGTCTTCGGCTGGAATCCTTTCCTCGTCATCTACAACTGGGCTGGCAGATACGACAATAATTTCCTGGACAGGTTATGCCACAAAATCGGCACTCCTCCCGTGGTCTATGACCCCACCCAGCTTGACGAGTCGATAGAAAACATCAAAAATCACCTTGAATACATAGGATATTATGACTCCAAGGTCAACAGCGACGTGGAAGTGAGTGGGAAAAAGGTTAAAGTGAAATATAATGTAACCCTCGGCAAGCGCTATAAAATAAGCACTATACAATATTCAATCCCAGAAGGGGAATTCCGTCAGGATTTCTCTGCCGACTCTGTGAATATCATGATTAAGCCAGGCGACTATCTCTCTGAATCCAATCTGGAGAAAGAGACCGAAAGGTCGGCGGCCTATTTCAGGAGGCACGGATATTACGGCTTCACAAAGAATTTCTATTCTTTCACTGCTGACACTCTGGCCAGGAACGACACCTGCGGCCTGATTATGACCATTAACAATTACACTAGGAACGAGACCCCCGAGAACGCCCGCCCGCTGGTGAAATACAAGATAGGAGATGTGACGATTTCCCATGACAAGGACCTGAAATTCAACGAGAAGGTTCTTAGGAATATGAATACTCTCAGACCGGGCGCGCTATACGACGAGAGGGACGTGAACAACACGTATGCCAGACTCTCTGCACTGAGGCTCTTCAGTGGAGTGAATATGCAGCTGACTCCAAGGGATTCTGAATATGTTGACTGCTCCATAAGCCTGACTCAGTCCAGGATGCAAGGCTTCAAGGTGAATCTGGAAGGTTCCACGAACTCTTCAGGGCTAATAGGAATATCACCTCAGTTCAGCTATTTCCACAAGAATATATTCAGGGGAGGGCAGTGGCTGAATCTTAGCTTCCTGGGAAATTTCCAATTCAAGTCGAATGATCGAAAAGTGCATTCTAACGAGCTTGGAGTCACTGCGAACCTTAGTTTCCCTGAGTTCCTAGGCCTGCCGAACTCTATGTTCAAGGGAGCTCTGATACCTAGGACTGAAATTAACACATCTTACAATTACCAAAGCCGTCCAGAATATACCAGGAATATGATTTCCGGCTCATTCGGATATTCAGGCTCACTCAAGAATTTCTATTACCAGTTCGAGCCTCTAAGGGCAAAAATAGTAAAGCTGTACCATCTAGATACGGATTTCTACGAGACCCTTAAGAACAATCTATTCTTAAGGGACGCTTATCAAGACCACTTCGATGCTGGGTCCAGCCTGACAGCATATTACACTACCTGCTCCGACCTGAATCCGAAAGTCTCTTATCGCTACGTGCGATTCCAGTTCGACGTTTCCGGCAACGTGATGAGCCTCTTCAATGGCGGAATGAGCAAAGACACCTATGGCCATCATCTTATCTGGGGTACCCCATATTCCCAATACGTTCGGGCGGAGCTGACTCTGGGCAATACTTTTGTTTTCGGAGGCAGTGAAAGGCAGTCCATCGCCATGAGGTTCCTAGGTGGCATCGGCAAGGCTTACGGCAATTCTCAGTCTCTGCCGCTTGAAAGGCAATTCTACAGCGGAGGAGCAAACAGCATGAGGGGCTGGCAAGCCAGGGACCTAGGTCCCGGAAGGATGAAGAGCAACAAGATGTTCTCCATTCCCAGCCAGACTGGTGACATGAAGCTGGAAGCTAATCTGGAATACCGATTCCCGATGTTCTGGAAGCTTTATGGAGCTCTTTTCACAGATGTGGGAAATATATGGACAATTCGTGAGGAAGAGAGTGAAGACTGGAATCTCGCTAAGTTCAGCATGAAGAATTTCGGCAAGAGTCTTGCGGCGAACTGGGGTTTGGGAGTACGCGTTGATCTCAATTTCCTAATCCTGCGCCTCGACATGGGCATCAAGATGCATGACCCTTCACTGGCCAGAGGCGAGCGATGGTTCGGTCCTGACCGCTGGTTCTCAAAAGACGGCTTCGCTGTCCACTTTGGTGTCGGTTATCCGTTTTAGTATATCTTAGCGGGCTCTGCCCCTGAGACCCCCCGCGGCTATTCTGGTTTGTAGTATTTCGGCCAGCAGGCTTCAAGGTAGGCTTTTAAGCGGTCTTCGTGCTGATTCTGTGCAGGTTCGTAGAAGACGGTGCCCTCAAGCCCCTTCGGCATGAATTCCAAATCGACGAAATGACCCGGATAATCATGGGCATATTTATAGCCGTCTGCGTAGCCTAACTCGCTCATGAGTTTAGTCGGGGCGTTGCGAAGATATAGCGGAACGGAGCCCGAATGGTCCTGGCGCACGAGGCCAAGAGCCTTTTCCAGAGCCATATAGGCAGTGTTGCTCTTCGGCGAAGATGCTAAATACACAGTGGTCTCTGCCAGAGGGATCCTAGCCTCCGGCATTCCTATTTCATGCACCACTTGGAAACAAGCATTGGCGAGCAGCAGTGCGTTCGGATTCGCTAGCCCCACATCCTCGGAAGCAGAGAGGCAGAGCCTGCGTGCGATGAAAAGGGGATCCTCGCCGCCATCCAGCATGCGCGCCAGGTAATATATGGCAGCGTTAGGATCGGAGCCGCGGATCGACTTTATGAAGGCGGAAATTATGTCGTAATGCATCTCTCCGTCTTTGTCATAGATCGCGGAATTTTCCTGAATGCTAGCAGTAACTGCCTTATTATCAACTACTACCTGTTTATTAGCAGACTGAGAATCAATCACTATCTCCAGGATATTCAATAACTTACGCCCGTCGCCCCCGCTGTAGCGGAACAGAGCGTCTGTCTCTTTCACTTTGATGTTCTTTTCTTTCAGCAGCACGTCCGTCTTCACAGCCCTGTCTAAAATTTGCTGAAGATCAGCGACTTCCAGCGATTTCAGCACAAAAACCTGACATCTGGAGAGGAGGGGAGTGATGACTTCGAAGGAAGGGTTCTCGGTAGTAGCGCCTATCAGCACTATCGTACCATTCTCAACTGCCCCAAGCAGAGCATCTTGCTGCCCCTTATTGAAACGATGGATTTCATCAATGAACAGGACAGGCGATGTGCCGTTGGAAAACACGGAAGAGCTTTTGGCCTTGTCTATCACATCGCGAACGTCCTTCACACCGGAACTGATGGCAGACAAGGTGTAGAAATCCCTCGACAGGGAATTTGCGATGATCCGGGCAAGAGTGGTTTTCCCAACACCTGGAGGCCCCCAAAGAATGAAAGAGGACAAATTTCCCGACTCTATCATATTTCTTAATATGCAGCCTTTCCCGACGAGGTGGCGCTGCCCTACATATTGATCGAGCGAAGAAGGCCTCATTCTTTCAGCCAGGGGAGGCAGCATGCGAGATTTAACGCTTATTGAATCATCTGTGGGCATATTCTTAATTAATTGGCATCTTTTGCTTTCACAAATTTAGCAAAAAGCCACGAAGTTTCTTAAATTTGCACATCGTAAAATCAATGCAGCAATGAAATTAAGCGAAAGAGTGCGCTACGTCGGCGTGAACGACTTCCGAATGAAGCTATTTGAAAGCCATTGGCCGGTGCCTGAAGGAATCAGTTACAATTCATACCTTGTTATAGATGAGAAGATTGCCTTGCTAGACACAGTCGATGCGGCATTCGCCGATGAATTCATCAGGAACGTCAAAAACGAATTAGGGGACAGGAAAATCGACTACCTTGTCATCAACCACATGGAGCCGGATCATTCCGCCCTCGTCTCATTTATCAGAAATGAATATCCAGAATGCACCGTGGTGGCTAATTCCAAGGCTGCTCAAATGCTCGAAGGCTATCAGGGACTGACCGACAACGTCCATGTAGTAAAAGAAGGGGAGACCTTGCAACTGGGTGAAACGTCGCTGCAGTTCTTCATGATCCCGATGGTGCATTGGCCGGAAACCATGGCGACTTGGTGCTCCGAGGAGCACACCCTGTTCCCAGGCGATGCATTCGGCTCCTATAAAGCTGTTCCTCCGTGCATAAGCGACTGTAAATCAAATCTTTTCGATGAATATAAAGAAGAAATGATTCGTTATTATGCATCCATAGTCGGGAAGTACGGGCAGCCTGTGCAGGCCGCCTTGAAAAAGCTTGGAAATCTTGATATTCACAGAATATGCAGCGTACACGGGCCTGTATGGGAGAAAGAAATCCCTGAAGTGGTGAAGCTGTACGACAATTTAAGCCAGTACAAGGCCGGATGCGGAGTCTGCCTGGCCTATGGCTCGATGTACGGCAACACAGAGAAGGCGGCCAAGGCAATTGCCTCAGAGCTTGAGAAAAGGAATATCCCGTATGGAATTCATAATCTGACCGCAGAAGATTATTCCTACGCGTTAAGAGACGTTTTCAAATACGATACGCTCATCGTTGGCTCTCCGACCTACAACATGGAAATTTTCCCGCCTGTCCGCCAGTTCATGGAAGGCGTGGCCGACAGAGGTGTCAAGAATAGAAAATTCGCTGCATTTGGATCATTCACTTGGGCTGCCGCCAGCGTAAAATTGCTGAACGACATGGCTGCCGATGCCGGATTCGAGCTTCTCAGCGAGGGAATATCTTTCAAGCAAGGCTATGCCCCGGAAAAATTCGATGCTGCCAGCCTGGCTGAGGCAGTAATTTCTGCCGGTAAGTAGCCTCAGGCTTCCCTGCCCGTTTGTTATACAATTTGCATTATGTTAAGTAAAGGATAAGAAATCCTACCCTGCCGATGATATTACAGATACTGACACTTCTTGGCGCAATCGCGCTTTTCATCTTCGGAATGGACATGCTGAGTTCTGAACTTCAGAAACTCTGCGGAGACAAACTTCGGAAATTTGAAAAAGGCATGCGTTCAGGAAGCGCCGTCGAGCAATTCCTCTCCGGAGCCGGTATGACCGCTCTAATCCAGTCTTCGAGCATTACTTCTTATGTAGTCGTTACCCTCGTAAGTGGTGCCACCCTTACTCTCGAGCAAGGCATCGCAGTGATTATGGGCGCAAACGTCGGGACGACCATAACCCCTTGGTTGATAGGCATTTTAGGCTTTAACTTAAACATATCTTACTTTGCTTTCATTCTGGTTGGCATCGGCTTCGTAATGAGCCTCATGAAGAATCAGACCGTCAAAAACTTAGGCAACATATTTCTAAGCTTCGCCCTCTTATTCGTCGGTCTCATATTCATGAACCCTTCGCTTCAAGCCCTCACCACCATGCCAGGCACTGCGCCAATCATAGAAAGCCTCGGTGGTCACGGGTTCTGGTCTATAATCACATTCTTGATTCTCAGCATATTATTTACCTGGCTTATACGTTCTTCTAGCGTCACGGTAATCATTTCCATGGTGCTCTGCTTTGCAGGTTGGCTCTCCTTCCCTCTCGGGGCCGCAATTGTCCTTGGCGCCAATATAGGAACGACAATACACCCTAACATAGCCGTCGGAAAGGCAGACGTTCAAGGAAGAAGGGCTGCGCTGGCTCATACCATATTCAATGTCGTCGGCTGCATATTAGTCCTCATTTTCTTCAATCCTTTCATAAATCTTTGCACTTGGCTGATTTCTCTTCTAGGTGTGAATCCGCAAATTTCAGAGGTTTATGAAATTGCTACCGTCCACACTCTATTCAACTTATTCTCTGCAATCATCCTAATATGGTTCAGGAAAATAATAGGTGGCATTCTGCGTAAAATTTTCAAGGAGCCTGCTGAGCAGAAAGGCGAATTCAAGCTGAGATTCATCGGGAACGGAAGATTGAGCGTAACTCCTTCGATTTCAATAGAATTAGCATTAAAAGAGACTTTGAATTTCGCCGAGACGGCTCACGATGGTTACCAGTACGTGAAACTTGCGCTCAATGAGAAGAATCCAGATCTATTCGAGGAGTACAGGGAAAAGCTAGTAAAAAGCGAGGAAATCACAGACAAGTTCGAGTACGAGATCGCATCCTACCTCAATCAGTTGTCCGAAGGACCTTTGAGCGGCCAGGAAGCAGATGAGGTGAAGAAACTTTATAGGATCATCGGAGAGCTGGAAAGCCTTGGCGACAGTTGCATGAACATAAGCCGTCATCTGTACAGGCTCCGCGCCCATAATCTGGAATTTGATGCAGAATCTCTCAAGAATCTAAACCTGCTGGTGGACAAAGTGGAGTTCGCATACAAAGTGATGATTGGGAATATTCAGTTGGCAGTTGATAAGTCTCTGACTGACATCAGCAATGCAGGAGCTGCCGAAGATGACATTAACGACACTAGGAATATGCTCAGGGATGAATGCATAAATCGAATAGAAAAGGAGTCGGAAAAATTCCTTGCGCTTAATTACTATCTAGACTTGCTTGAGGAATTAGAAACTATGGGTGATTTCATGATCAACGTTTCTCAGTCACTAGTCAATAATTTTTCCAGAAAATAATCATGACACGCAAAAGAATTGACCTATTACTTGAAAATCAGACTATTGAAGCTTGCGCTGCTGAGGGAAAAGCCCTGACGCATTGGAATGGCATTGTGGTTTTTGTTCCTTTCGCTGTGCCTGGAGATGTCGTGAATATTAGGGTGACTAAGAAGAATAAGAAATATTACGAAGGTTTCATCGAGAAAATCGTGACTCCTTCAAAAGACAGGCTGGAGCCATTCTGCGAGCATTTTGGGATTTGCGGAGGATGTACCTGGCAGCCTCTCCCCTACCCGATGCAGCTTGAAGCGAAGCGTCAGCAAGTTGAAGACCAATTAGTTAGAATTGGTCATCTGAATGTACCTGAGATTCGCCCTACCCTACCTTCCGACAAGACTCAATACTACCGGAACAAGCTTGAATTCACATTTTCATCCAAGCGTTGGATATTGAAAGATGAGGATCCTGAGAGCATTCCAGACAGCGACAGAGTCGGGCTTGGCTTCCATGTTGGCAAATTTTTCGACAAGGTGCTGGACATAAAACACTGCGCTCTCCAGAGGGATCCTTCGAATGCAATCAGGCTATTCATAAAGGAATATTGCGTCAAGAATGGGCTGGAGTTTTTCGATATTCGTAACAATCAGGGCTTTGTCAGGAATATGTTCATCCGCACTACCGACGCTGGTGACGTGATGGTCATAATGTGCTTCTATTATGACGACAAAGAGAGGCGAGAAAAGTTACTTAACGCAGTACTGGAAGAATTTAAGCAAGTGACCTCTCTCTACTACGTGATAAACACTAAGATGAATGACTCTATAGGTGACCAGGAATGCGTACTATTTAAGGGAGAGCCGTTCATTCGCGAGTCAATGGAGGGGCTGAATTTCAGGATAGGCCCGAAGTCGTTCTATCAGACGAATTCCGGTCAGGCTTACAAGCTGTACAGCGTTGCTCGTGAGTTCGCCCAGCTTACCGGCAAAGAAATAGTCTATGACTTATACACCGGCACAGGCACGATTGCTCAGTTCGTGTCTTCGAAGGCTTCGAAAGTGATTGGCATTGAATATGTCCCGGAGGCCATTGAAGATGCGAAAATCAACGCTGCATGTAATGGAATCTCAAATTGCGAGTTCTTCGCTGGAGACATGAAAGACGTACTGAATGCAGATTTCATCTCTGCCCATGGCCACCCTGACGTGATTATTCTAGACCCTCCGAGGGCCGGGATTCATCCTGACGTTGCAAAAGTTATATTACAAGCTGCTCCAGAGCGAATCGTCTACGTGAGCTGTAATCCAGCATCGCAGGCTAGAGATCTTGCTATTCTATGCGAGAAATACGACATCACTGCCGTGCAGCCTGTCGACATGTTTCCTCATACCCAGCACGTAGAAAACGTCTGTGCGCTCTCCAGAAGATTGTAATATCATTTCCTTTTGCAGTATAAACGACCTTGCTCGGCTTTGAAAACGGTCAGGATTTCCCCTTTGTTAGCGTAGCCGACATCAATCACGGCATCGTAAATTCTGCCGTCGCACATCACTTTGCCAGAAGGCTTTAGCGCCGTGAAAACCGTCACGTCCCTACCAATCAGGCTTTCCAGCCCGGTCTGCACGCCTACGAAACCGTCAGAGCCTTCCAGAGACTGACGAAGCGCGATGTCGTTGAAGGCCCTTGTCGGGTACAGTTTGCCGACAAGATATATTCCTATGAACACTGCGGTGACAAAACTTATTATCACCTCTCCGAATGGTATAAGAGCAGGTTTTACGTCGAATGAGCCGTCGAACTTGAATAAATGGCTGTTGTCTATGGCGGCAAAAGTGAGCGAAACAACTATGGCAATGATTCCCAATATTCCGCACACTCCGAAGCCTGGGATTACGAAAAGCTCCAGGCCAAGCAGGACTAGTCCGATTATGAATAGAGCGATTTCCCAGTTCTGGGCCAGGTGCACGACATAGAGCGGAGAGAAGTACAGGATAGCCCCCAGAATGGCAATAATCAGAGGAATGCCGACTCCCGGGGTCTTGAATTCGATATAGAGGCCACCGAATATCATTAACAGGAATATGAATCTGACAGACATCAGAGCCTCGGCTGTCTTTTCTGCGGAGGTCTGCGAGAATTCGATATATTCGTATTCATTGCTTCCAGCTAGCCTTTCCGCAACCTGATCCTTGCTATCACATATTCCTTGGCAATATCCAGCCTTCATAGCCTCTGAAGGCGTCATGCTGAGCACATGGGCTGTGTCAACCATGCTCTGGGCAACCTGCGGATCTCTTCCGGTAGCTTCGGCCGTAGAACGCATCATCCCTCTCATAAAACTTTGGTATTTGTCTGGCATAGGCTTTCCGTCGATTCCATTCACGACAGTAGCGGCCCCGATCGTGCTGCCCTCTCGCATGTAAATTGAGTCACAGGCAATGCAAATCAAAGCTCCTGCGGATGCAGCCTGCATATTCACGAATGCAGCTGTTGGAATATCGCAGCGAAGAATCGCGCTACGGATGCTGTCAGCGGCCGACAGCTCCCCGCCGTAAGTATCAAGGTCAAGGATGAAGTAATCGGCTTTGGCCTTCTCGGCATCAGCGATTGCTTTCGTGATTCTGTTCCTGGCTATATTGTCAATGTCGTGGTCGAGCCTGATATAGAAGATCTTGTCTTTGCTATTCGCTATCTGGGCGAAGACAAAGAATACGAACATTAATGCGCAGACACGAAAAATTCTAGACATAAACTTATAATTGGCATCAGTACAAATATATGATTTTTTGCAATATTTCTGTAAATTTGAAAATTATTATGAACAGATAATCTATTGAAGGGATGACATATCTGCTTTTGATTCTAGGGTTAGTTCTTGTGGTTGTAGGAGCCGAGTTCTTGGTTGATGGATCTTCTTCCATAGCGAGGAAGGCTGGACTCAGCGAGTTTGTTATAGGTCTTACCATCGTCGGCATCGGCACATCCACCCCGGAGATGGTCGTAAGCTTTTCCGGTGCCATCAAAGGCATCTCAGACGTTGCAGTCGGCAACATTTTAGGCTCTAACATATTTAATGTCTTCCTCATATTGGGTGTGACGGCTTTAATCATGCCAATTCCTATGACAAAGAGCAACGTGAACGTAGATTCTGTGCTGAACATAATTGTGACATCGCTCTTGATCATATTCGGCCTAAGCTATTCAATCTGCGAATTCTTCGGCATAGAAGACAATATGGCTTTCTTAGTTGGCCACGAGAACATGCTGACGCGAGCCTCCGGCATAATATTCTTATTGCTCTTCGCTGCCTACATGCTGAAGTCTTTCAAGATCGGGAGGAAGCAAGCCGTGGAAACGCCGGAAGCGCCAGAGAAGGAGAAGAGCCTCTTCCTGTCCGTCATCCTCGTTATTCTGGGTCTTGCCGGCCTGATTTATGGAGGCAACCTGTTCGTGGACAAGGCCGTTGAGATTGCAAAGGCAAATGGCATAAGCGAGAAGTTCATTGCCGTGACTATTCTTGCTGGTGGCACATCTCTGCCGGAGCTTGTTACTTGCATCGTGGCTGCCGCAAAGAAGAAAGGTCAGCTTGCGCTTGGAAATATATTGGGTTCGAATATTTCGAACATCCTGCTGATTCTTGGCGGAGCCGCCGTGATTCATCCATTGTCGTTCACTGGGATGACGACGGTTGATTTAGTTGCCATAATGGCGAGTTCCATAATGATCTGGCTGTGCGCCTTCACATTCAACAAACGCTGCATTGACAGATTTGACGGCATTCTATTCCTTTTATGCGAAGCAGCTTATATGGCTTATTTGATAGTAAAACTTTAAATAATTCCGGATATGAGGTTCAGACCAACAAAGTACAAATTAACGAACATAAGTTCAGGCAGAGTCTTCGAGGACACAGGCTGGCTTCTTGGAGACCCTGAGGGCAAAACGCCTTCACTGATAAGAGCAGTGTACGAGAATGAGAAATTCACCCCCAGGGATGATTTGAAAGGGCTGTATCGTTATGCCGAGTGGCTGCCCATAACAAGAACGCTGAGACGGTCGCACGCTCCTGTGACCTATAAGAGCAAAGGCCTTGCCGAGGTACTCGGCATGGAGAATCTCTATCTTACCGTTTCCGGTTACGTTCCAAGACGCGGGGCGAGAATGGAAACATGCTCTTTCAAGGAAACCGAGGCTTTCTCTGTCTGCGCAAGACTCAAGAAAAACGACAAGCATATACTGGTCGTGCAATCTGCCGGAAATACAGCCAGGGCATTCGCGAGGGTCTGCTCCGACAATGACATTCCGCTAGTGATTTGCATCCCCCACGACAATATCAGCGACCTGTGGTTCATCCGCAGGTTGAAATCATGCGTAAAAGTTGTAGCAACCCCTCACGGCACCGATTATTTCGATGCCATTTCGCTGGGTAACAAGCTTGCCACGGATCCTAAATACAGACTGGAGGGCGGGGCGACGAACATTGCCAGAAGAGACGGCATGGGCACCACGGTCTTAAGCGCGGTTGAGGCAATCGGGAGAATCCCGGATGCATATTTCCAAGCCGTAGGCAGCGGCACCGGTGCGATAGCCGCATGGGAAAACGCCAAAAGGCTTGAGAAAGACGGGCGCTTCGGGAAAAACTGCATGAGAATCTACTGCGCCCAGAATTATCCCTACACGCTGATGTACGACTCTTGGAAGGCCGGCAGCAGGGATCTCGTGGCCATCACTCCGGAAGAATCGCGAAGGAACGCAGAAGTCATACTAGCCAAAGTTCTGTCTAACAGGAAACCGCCTTACGGCATTGCCGGCGGACTCTTCGACACTCTGAAAGAATCAAATGGAGACTTCTTCAAGATAACAAATGACGAAATAATTTACTGGGTGCTCCAATTCTTCAACCAGGAAGGATATGACATATTCCCTGCTGCTGCCTGCGCCGTCGCTGCCTTGAAAAAGGCATTGGACGAGGGCGTAGTGAGGAGAGACGAGACAGTGATGCTTAACATCTCTGGCGCGGGAATGCTGAATGCGACCAGCAAAGGCTTCGAAATGAAAAATCCGGACCTCATCCTGAGCCCGGATCTTACGCAGGAAGAAATCATCTCCAGCGTAGACAAACTGTTCTGAAGCCCTAAGCTTGTTCTTTTCTGAGAGAGGCTCCGACTGCGAGTCTCTCTTTTGTTATGACCGGATTGGCATAGATTTTCAGGAATATGGTCCTGAGATCTTCACGGTTGAGCCTGCGCTCCACTTTGTCCAGCTTGTGCTCGGTATATTCTATGAATTTTTCCATGTCTGCCGGCTTGTACATCTCGGAATATTTAAAGCTGTGATTCACAAGATCATATGCGATAAAATTCGTTTTCCAAAGCTTATAGCCCTCGATCACGCGCTTGTCAATTGCATGACGAATAGCTTGGTAGCGGTCGTTCTTGTCGCACCGCGCAGCTTCCTCGATTTCCTCGGCTGTCAGCGGCTTTCCAATGTTCAGATGCACGTCACCTTTCTGCTGGCGGATGCCAATCACTATGCTGTGCATGTCTTCATGATGAGACTTGACATATTTCTGAGTCCTGGAAATCATCATCTCACGAGCCTTACGGATGTCGCATGGCTCATATTCATAAGAAATGCTGAGAGGAATGATGTTCAGCTCCTCGAAGTTCTCCAAAAACGTCTTGGTGCCACTCATGTCCAGCATTTTCAGAAGCCCTTGTTCGGTAGTGTCTATTCCGTCTTTGGTCCGTCCTTGCCTCTGAGCCAGCCAGACTGAGGATTTCCCAGAAGTGATGTCATCCCTGATGTATTTGGAAAGCAATTGCGAAGACAGATAAAGGTCTCTGGCGGAGATGCCTCTGATGACCTTAATCATCCTATTCGAGCGAAGCAGCTTCTCGACAGTCTTGCTCTGCTTTATCAAGTTGTCGCCGACGCAGATTTCCGTCATCGGGATGCCATTGCGGAAAAGCACGAGCTGGGTTATCGCAGGGTCCAGAATGATGTCCCTATGGTTCGACATCAGCAGGAATTTGCCTTTCTGGTCCTTGATGTATTGAATGCCGTCGTAAGAAAAATTATGGATGGTGTTATTGATGACCCATATCACAGCCTCGTTCATCACTTTCTGCTGAAATTCATCGATGCTGTGAACGCTTCGGAGAGCGTCTCGAAGATAGGTCACAGGCTTGTCTGGAAAAAGATATTCAGAGATTGCAAGGCAGGCAGGATGGTTTGCGACCTCACCTAACGCCTTGACGGCTTCTTCATCGGAATAAGGCACTATGCTATCGAATTCAGAGGAGTTGTTATTTTCTGACATGATTAAATTGCTACTAATTAATATGTTACTTTCTAAAAAGGAGCGAACTGTCGCCATAGCTTAAGAAGCGAAAATCATGCCCCATGGCATAATCGTAGATAGTTTTCCAATCTCCGTCCACGAAAGCTGAAATCAACAGAATGAGCGTGCTTTCAGGCTGATGAAAATTAGTTATTAATATGTCTACGAGCTTGAATTTGAAGCCTGGGACTATGATTATCTTCGTGCCGACTTTCAGCTCTTCCATCTTGTTCTTTTCGAGATATTCAATTATGGCATCAAGAGCATCGTCTAACGAATATGAATATTCCCTCTCGTAAGGCGCCCACTGACCCACTTCCTCCGGCTTGCCTTTTTCTATGCAGCTGACGCCCACGTAATATAATGATTCAAGTGTCCTGACGGATGTAGTGCCAACGGCAATCAGTTTTCCTTCATGATTGCGGATTTTCTTCAAGAGTTCCAGCGTGACGGCGAATGGCTCCCTGTGCATAGGGTGTTCTGCCACATTTGAGCTTTTGACAGGCAGAAACGTCCCTGCGCCAACGTGCAAACAAACATTTTCTCTGTCTATTCCTTTAGCATCGAGGGCATCCAGTACTCTTTGGGTGAAGTGCAGGCCAGCAGTTGGAGCGGCCACAGAACCTCGGATTTTAGCATATAACGTCTGATAACGTTCCGTATCGATTGCCTCTGTCTCACGATTGAGGTATGGTGGTATAGGGACAGTGCCGCAAGTCTCCAGAACCTTGGAAAAAGGATTTCCGTCTTTCCAGGCTAATTCGACGATGCCTGTTTCGCCATTTCTCTCAACAAGGGTTGCCGTAAGATTCATTGCGCTTACGACCGGAGCGGACTCGGGATTATACAGTTTGATCGGCTCTCCCTTCCAACGCTTTGCATTGCCAATCACGCACTTCCATCTGCAATGCTCAGTAGCAGCGAAAGACGTGTTGTATTCAACAGGGTCGACAGGCTCCAGACAGAAAATTTCTATGTGAGCCCCTGTCTCTCTTTGAAAATGCAGTCTGGCAGGCACGACTTTAGTGTCGTTGAATATCATTAATGAGCCTTCTGGCAGTAGAGACGGCAAGTCCTTGAATATATATTCGCCTACATTCCCATCCTTATATCTAAGAAGTTTCGAGGAGTCTCGTTCCGGCAGAGGATACTTCGCAATTCTCTCGTCTGGCAAATCATAATTATAATCTTCAATCTTTATCTGCGGAATCATTACAATTAAATTTTCGTACAAAGGTAAGTTATTCTTTGGAAATATTCGCTCTAGATATTGATTGGAAATCAGATGTGACACCGCAATTTCAGTTGTCAATTGCGTTTAATTTTGTACCCAATCCGTTAACAAATGGAAATATTTACAAAAATTAAATAAAGTTTACATAAGTAAGGATAAGAATTTATTATTCTAAAATTTAATAACTAGCAATATTCATATAATCAGATATTTATATACGATAATCTAATTGTAAATATGAATTACAATTCGGGGGTAATCTTAGGAAATGGGGAAAATTCAATCATTTATGACGAAATATACAGAGTTACTAACACTAATTCAGATAATTATATTAATTATACTAAAGTTTAGTTTAACTAGTTTCTTATCAAAACGCTACCTGTATACATTTGTTAATGGCAAAATATTGTTGACATTGTAAATTTCTTTGATTAAATTTGTAAATAAACATCTGTCAATGGAAAACCGTCTTCAACAATTCTTGGCTGCCGAGAATCTTACTCAGGCGCAATTCGCAGACAGCATCGGCGTCGGCCGCGCGAGCGTATCCCACATTTTAGCCGGGAGAAACAAGCCTGGATACGATTTCATAGAAAGGATGGCATCCAGATACACTGAAATCAATCTTGACTGGCTCATCACAGGGAAAGGGAAAATGTACAAGAAAGATAGGGATGTCGTGATGCCTGTCCCGACTGAGCCTGCACTTTTCCAGGAAGATGATAATGCTAAAATGTCTGAGCCCGTCGAAGAGAAACCTCTGGAAATTGAGCAGCAACCAACTTCAGCGCAACCAGATTCAGATAAGGCCGAAACCGCCGCTGAGAAGAAAATAGCCAGGGTCATCGTTTTCTACGACGATGGGACGTACCTGGAAATCAAGTGATGCTGCCTTTCTCGGCCATTTTTCTGTCAGCACAACAGAATGCCTGGACGAGATTGCATAATAAAATTACAATCCGGCAATGCAGAGATAGAAAATTTGCTAAATTTGCAAAGCTATGTACAAAAGCATCATAAGACCATTCCTTTTTCGTTTCTCTCCAGAAACGGCTCATAAGCTGACGTTTGGAATGCTGAAGACCATTGGCAAGATTCCTGGCGGCAAAACTATCATGAAATTGCTTTACAAGAGGGAGCCCAAAGGTTTGTCCAGAGAAGTATTCGGCATAAGATTCCCTCATCCTGTGGGCCTGGCTGCAGGTCTTGATAAAAATGGGGAATATTACAACGAACTCGGCTGGTGTGGTTTTTCTTTCATCGAGATAGGTTCTCTTACCCCTCTGCCTCAGGATGGAAATCCTCGTCCCAGAGTGTTCAGGCTGCCACATGACAAGGCCATCATAAACCGGATGGGAATAAACAACAAGGGCGTGCGATATGCGATAAAGAATATCAATGCCAGGAAGCCCAACGTGATTCTTGGTGCAAGCATAGCGAAAAACACGACCAGCAAGACAGATGATGAGATTCGCATGGACTACGAGACAGCTTTCTCATTGATCTACGATTTCGTGGATTTCATCTCCATAAACGTCTCCTGCCCGAATGTCCAAGGCTTGCAGGATCTTCAGGACATATCCTATCTCTCGGACATCATTGATCCGCTGCTCGAGCTCAGGCTGTGTTATGATTCTTATAAGCCATTGTTAATCAAGGTTTCTCCAGATTTGCCTAGAGAAGAACTTGATGACATTATCCATTACTGCCTGTTATCTGGCATAGATGGGATAATATCTGGCAACACGACCAGGTCTAGAGAAAACTTGATGACATCTGAGAATGCCGTGAAAAAAATTGGCAACGGCGGCCTCTCAGGAGCCCCTCTTTACGAGAAGAACCTGGAAATGGTTAAATATATTCACGAAAAAAGCGAAGGGAGACTACCTATCATTGCGGTCGGGGGCATAATGACTCCGGAACAGGCGAAAGCAATGCTTGATGCTGGTGCTTCTCTCATAGAGATATACACTGCTTTCATCTATGAAGGCCCTTCGATAATTAAAAGAATACTTAAATATCTCGAGAAAAATAAATGATACAGGCTTCTATTTGCACGATTGGGGATGAAATCCTCATAGGCCAGATCGTCGACACTAATTCTTCTAATATTTCCAAGGAACTTGAGGCCCTCGGAATAAAAGTGACCAGAATGCTATCATTTGGCGACGACCATGATGAGATAGTGAATAATCTTTCCAATGAACTGAGAAACAACGATATAGTTATCTCTACAGGCGGCCTTGGCCCAACAAAGGATGACATCACCAAAGCAGCTCTCGCCGAGATTTCCGGGAGCAAGGAATATGTCGTGAACAAAGCCCAGCTGAAAATAGTGAATGAGATCTTGCATTCGCGCGGTCTGGACGTGCTGGATATAAATAAGGCTCAGGCAAACGTGCCAGACACCTGCGAAGTAATCAATAACAAAAAAGGGACGGCACCTATCATGGTGTTCCGCTTCCCTGCCGAAAAGTTCGGACATCCGGCCACTCTGTACGCTCTGCCAGGCGTGCCTTTTGAAGCTATAGGGGCACTTCCGGACATAATCGACGATATAAAGTGCCATCAGAAAGGGCTTTCTGATATATTCCATAAATGCATCATGGTCTATGGGCTGGCAGAGTCGGCTCTTTCGAAACTTATAGAGGATTGGGAAGACAGCCTGCCTGAAGACATGCACCTAGCCTACCTGTCTAATCAACTTACTGGAGTTAGGCTCCGCCTCTCTATTTATGGTGGCAATAAAGAAGATGAGGAGAGACGCATTGATGCCGAGTTTGAACGCCTGCGCCCTCTGCTTGGGGACATGATATATTCCTGGCAGGATGACACTCTTCAAAATGCAATAGGTGCAATATTCAGAGGTTCTGGAATGACGCTTAGCTGCGCTGAATCCTGCACTGGTGGGGAAATAGCACATTTAATCACCTCTGTTCCAGGTGCTTCTGAATATTTCCTAGGCTCTGTCACATCTTATGCCGTTCCAATCAAGGAAAAGCTGCTTAAGGTAAGGGCTGGCACCATCAAGAAATTCGGGGTTGTTAGCAGCGAAGTTGCCGTTGAGATGGCCACTGGCGTTCGCAGGCTGCTGGGCAGCACTTATTCAGTGGCTACGACTGGTCTTGCCGGCCCATCGGGAGATGAGCAGAACCCAGTAGGGACTGTCTGGATAGGCATTGCAGGCCCGAATGGAACATATTCAGTTAAAAAGAATTACAGGAACGACAGAGCCAGAAACATCCAGCGTTTCGCAGCATCAGCCCTCGATGAGCTGAGGAAATATATCCTTAGGGATTTGCAAATGAATATGTCATCTAAGCGTCCAGCTCAGCATTAGATAAAACGTCATTCCAGACACGCAAAAAGTTGCCTCCAGCTATCTTTTCTACTGCATCATCGGAATATCCTCTATTGCGCAGCTCGTCGAAAAGAATAGGCAGCTTTGAGACATTCTCTAGTCCCTTCGGAGTAACTTCTATTCCATCGAAATCAGTTCCGATTCCAACGTGCTCTATTCCACCTACCTTCACTGCATGATCAATGTGGTCTGCCACCACTTTGAATGAAGGCCTCTCCAATGCGGCATATTCATCAAGAACGACATTCCAAGCATCGGTTTTTTCCTTATTGAAAGGATCAGCGATCCATTCATCCTCAATCCAATCCTTGTCGCCAAGCCCAGATTCAGCAAGTGTCTCGTCAAAGGCGTCGGACAGGAAAACAGGGTAGAAGTTTATCTGTATGACTCCTCCCTTGTCTGCCATTGTGCGGATCATCTCGTCCGTCATGTTCCTCCTATGATGCGCCAAGGCTCTGCAGCAGGAATGAGTGGAAACTATCGGAGTCTTAGAGACTTGAAGGCAGTCATAGAAAGTTTTGTCTGAAGCATGTGCAATGTCCACTATCATTCCCAGGCGGTTCATCTCGGCAACAACTTCTCTGCCGAAAGGACTGAGGCCATTCCAATGAGTTCCCTCAGATGCCGAATCGGCTATCTGGTTATCGCCATTGTGTGTCAGTGTTAGATAACTTACCCCAAGCTTGTGGAAAACTCTGAGCAGCGATAAAGACTTCTGAATAGGTAGACCGTTTTCCATGCCAATGAATATGCTGACAAGGCCTTTAGCCTTATTCTCGAATGCCTCAGCTGGGTTTTTCGCCAAAGATGCGGACTCTTTGTTTGCCGCAACTGCATCATTAATCGAGCCAAGCATCTGCAAAGCATATCTCGTCGCTGCATCTGGCTGCATGCTCTGCCTGGTAAAAAGGGCGAAAAAAGAGCCGTCGACTCCCCCGGCCTTAAGCTTAGGTAAGTCGACGTGCCCTCTTTCGTTATCTTTTCCAATATCGCGGCCCCTCATCAGCATTGACGGGGTATCGCAATGGGAATCGAGTACAAACATTATTTCTTTCTGTAAATTGAAGAATTCTCAACGCTCACAATGTTGATCACAGGGTTACCAGCATAGGTTACGCTAGAGCCTTTGCCAAGCTCAAGCTCGAGCGCATCAGTAACTGCAACCGATACGGTAGGACCAGCGATTTGAAGGCTAGCCTGAGGTGTGCTGAAAGCACCAGCGTCTACCTTTGCCCTATTACCTTTGCCAGTGATGGTAAGTTTATTAGCAGAGCCAGTCATGCTAAGCTGGGAAGCATTTCCAGCATCTATGGAAGCTTCTTCGAAGCTGCCGTTCACGTTTACGTTGGATGAACCGTTGTTCTTAACCTGCAAGCTCTTTGAGCCTGAGCAGTCTATCCTGATGACAGCGTCACCGTCTCCATTAATCTCGACATTGTCGCTCTTTGCCATCAGCACGAGGTTGGTCTTCTTTACAGCTTTCACGCTCACGGATTTGGCATTGACCGTGAGGTTCTGTATGCTGGAATTGTCACTCAGGTCGACACTGAACTTATCGGCATTTAATCCGCCGTTGCTGGAAAATGTGCATCCCTCTGCTAAGGTAATGCTGTTGATTTTTGGAGCATAGACAGTGACGTTCAGAATAGGAGCCTGAGCATTTTTCGCTTTATATGCCTTCTTCACTTCTTTAGGAATATCTTTCTCCCTAAGGCCTATGTACAGGCAGTTGCCTTTCACATAGCAGTCGACATATTCATTAAGATTATCTTCAACAGTAAGCTTGGCGCCATATTTCAGATTCTCTGAAAATGTTACTTTGAAATCGCTGGTCGCTGAGATTGCGTCAAATTCAGTAAAGTCATGTTCGATTTCTCTTGTTTGGGCGAAAGAATAGCTGTTCAGGGCAAAAGCCAGCATAGAAACAGCTAATGATTTGATAATTAATGATTTCATGATACAATTAATTGTTTGGATAGTTATCAAGATTATTCATGAGCGCCTCCCATTCGGAGGTTTTTTCATCTATTACTTTTTGGTTTCTCTGATATTCTTCGGTAAGTTTCATGACATCTTCTCCCCTAGGATCGCTTAGTTTCTTCTCAATGTCCGACATCGATTTTTCTAATCCATCTATCTCTTTCTCTAGCAAAGATATGCGATTTCTTATCTTACGTTCTTCTTTAGTATCGCTTCGTCTCTGCTGGAAATCATTCTGAGCATCTGTCTTCTTCTGCGCCGGTTCCTTGGAAGCCAGATTGCCGAACCTCCTCTCCAGCTCATGCAAATTTTCCAGCTTGCGTTTCTCCAGGAACTCATGCACGCTTCCTAGATGCTCGGTCACTTTCCCGTCTCGGAACTCGTACATTTTATCCACTAAGCCTTCCAAGAAGTCACGGTCATGAGAGACAACAATGAGCGTGCCATCATACGATTTTAGTGCCTGTTTTAGAATATCTTTAGACTTGATATCCATGTGGTTAGTAGGCTCATCAAGCGCCAGCAGATTGTAGGGCTCCAGCATGAGCTTTGCCATGCCTAGCCTTGCCCTCTCACCACCGCTCAAGACGCTGACCTTCTTGTCAATGTCCTCGCCTCTAAATAAAAATTCCGCCAGGATGTCACGTAGTTTCGTTCGGATTTCGCCTGTAGCGATGTTGTCCAGCGTCTGGTAGACAGTTAGGTTCCTATCTAAGATATCCTCTTGATTTTGAGCATAATAGCCCATATTTACATTGTATCCTATCTTAGCTTCTCCGCTGATTGGCTTCAATTCGCCATCTATCACCCTCATAAGAGTTGTCTTGCCTTCCCCGTTCCTGCCTATCAAAGCCACTTTCTCTCCCCTCCGAACTTCAACGTTCGCATTCCTGAAGACAACCTTCTGAGGATAACCGACCGTGATATCTTCTGCTTTGAAAACTACGTCTCCTGAACGAGGCGCAGGAGGAAATTTGACAGTCAGCGTCACGTTGTCGGTTTCGTCAATCTCGATTCTTTCCAATTTATCCAGAGCCTTGATCCTAGACTGGACCTGATTCGACTTCGTAGGCTTATAGCGGAAGCGATTTATGAAATCTTCCGTTTTCTCGATCATCCTCTGCTGATTGTCGTAGGCAGCCTTCTGCTGTTCTATCCTCTCATTGTGCAGATCGACATATTGGCTGTAAGGCACCTTATAATCATAAATACGTCCTAGCACTACTTCAACGGTGCGGTTCGTCACGCTGTCGAGGAATTTTCTGTCGTGTGAGACAAGCAATAGAGAGCCATGCCAGCCTCTCAGGTAATCCTCCAGCCATTCAATCGATTCTATGTCAAGGTGATTGGTAGGCTCATCCAGGAGCAGGACTTCTGGCTTGGCAAGCAATATCTTCGCTAGCTCGATCCTCATGTTCCATCCCTGGCTGAACGTTTCGGTCTTCCTGCCGAAGTCCTCATCCCTGAATCCTAGGCCTAGCAATGTTTTCTCTGCCGTCACCTCAGGTGGCTCGCTTTCCCCAATGGCAGAGCGTTCCGTGAGTTCTGACAGGCGATTGATCAATTCAAGATATTCCGTCGACTCATAGTCAGTTCTATTAGTTAGCTCTGAGTTTATCTCATCAATTTCTTTCTGCAGTCCTGCCGCCTCCTCGAAGGCCGTCAAGGTCTCCTCAAGCACAGTCTTACCCCTATGGTGCGACATGATTTGAGGCAGGTAGCCGATTCTTACGTCGCGAGGCTTGTCAATAGAACCCGATGTTGGAAGGTATTCGCCTACTATAAGCTTCATTATGGTAGACTTTCCCGCCCCGTTCTTACCAACGAGGCCTATTTTGTCATTGTCGCTGATGTGGAAATCGATATTGTCCAGCAGGGTGAAATTCCCGTAAGCTACCGTAAGTCCGTTTAAGGAAATCATGACTCAGCCTCCGTTAATTCTTCATCGGTTTCTTTCGGACGCTTCCTGCAACACAGTACGCTGACTTCATACAATAATAGAAGCGGAACGGCAGCTATTATCATCGACATAGGGTCAGCCGGAGTTATGATAGCGGCCAGGAACGAGATAACCACGATGGCGTACCTGCGATATTTTTGCAGGGTATCGCGATATAGTATTCCTAAAGCGGATAATATGATCACCACGGCAGGGAACTCGAACACAATCCCGAAAGACAATGTCGTGGAATTGAATAGAGATATGTAAGAATTCAGCGAGATAGTGTTAGTCACAACTTCGCTGACCTTGTAATTGAGGAAGAAATTCAGAGAGATAGGAACTATGAGCAGATAACCGATGGCAAGGCCAAGATAGAAGAGAAAAGAAGAAAAAATAAATACAGTGCTGACAGCCTTCTTCTCCCTCTTATATAAGGCAGGAGCTATGAATTTCCATATTTCGAAAATTATATATGGAAATGACAGGATGAAGCCCACCTCCATCGCGACCCTAAGGTGCACGAAAAACTGAGAAGAGACTTCCAGGTTTACAAGTGACATGTCCACGCTCATGTGGAGTAACTTGTACATGAAAAAGTCGCTTCGCGTCGGCGCAAATATTATGTCGTCGAAGAAGAAGCTCTTGAAGCAGAAAACGACTATGCTGCAAACCAATACGGCAAGTATTGAGCGGAATAGCATTCCCCTCAATACATCTAGATGGTCCCAGAAGGACATCTCCGAACTTGTGTTCCCCGTTTCTTCAGCCACAACCTAACGAAATGAGATTCAAACTATTTCTGCTTATTGTCCTCGATCTTTTCGATCTTTTCCGGAGTTTTTGCGGTAGAGTTCAAATCGGCATCGATTTCTTTGATGTCATTCTCGACGTCATTCATCCCCTTCTTGAATTCTTTCATGCCCTTACCTAGGCCTCTCATCAGCTCAGGAATCTTCTTTCCGCCGAATAATAAGATGATTACCAAGGCAATGATGACCCACTGCCAAGGCCCGATGACTCCGAGTGGTAATAATATTAATGCTTTCATAATGAGTGATTATTTGTCGTTAATATGCTTTCTTATCATTTCCAATAACTTATCTGGGCAACGAGTCGGACGTCCGGTCTCCTTGTTCAGGAAGCCGAGAGTAGCCTGGCCTTCCGCGCAAAGCACGTTGTCCTGATTGTAGACGGCTTGCTTCACGTAGAGCTTTGCCAATGGTTCCTGCTCTATGATTGCGACGCATCTTACGATGTCGCCCATCTTCGCTGGATGCTTGTAATTGCATTCCATCTTAACGATGGGTATCGTCACGCCATCCTCTTCGCATTTCTCTATCGGGTAACCGCCTTCAGCCATGAGCACGTTCCTGGCACACTCAAAATACCTTATGTAATTTGAGTGATGCACTATGCCCATCTGATCGGTTTCATAATACCTCACAGGGAAAATTGTCTCAGAATACATCATATCCCAGCGCTAACAAAAATGTTATGATTTTTAACTAAATTGTTTCACTAATTGTTTTTCAATGCTTTCAGGGCAATCTCCAAACTTTCGATTTTTGAGAGGCTGTCAGCCTCTTTCTTGTGTTCAAGCTCGATGACTTTTGCCGGAGCGTGAGCCATGAACGACTCATTGTAGAGCTTTTTCCTGACTGCAGCCAGGAATTCTTTCTGGTGCTCGAGCTCAGCCTCTGCTTTCTTGACCTCTTCGTCAACATCTACTAACCCTCCGAGAGATACGAAAATCTCAAGCGTCCTTACCATGACAGAGGCTCCGGTAGAGGTGTCACCAAAATCGTCTGTTTGTACAAAATTAGAAATATTTCCAAGTTTTTTGACGACTGAAGCCATTTCATTTGGAAACTCTCCCTTATATTTTACTTCCAAAGCATCTTTCTGAGGAATATTCTTTTGCTGCCTTATGCTCCGCACGGCATTCACAGTCTCCTCGGCTAATGCGAAGTCGTCTAGAAGCTGTTCGTCATGCTTGCTAGCTTCCGGGGATGGCTGATACATAATCGTCTCCCCCTCGCCTCTGTCAGCCATGTCATGCCAGAGTTCTTCTGTTATGAAAGGCATCACAGGATGAAGCATTCTCAATAATGATTCAAAATACCTAAGCGTGGCATCATAAGTGGCCTTGTCTATAGCCTCGCCATAAGCTGGTTTCACAGCTTCGAGATACCAAGAGCAGAAATCGTCCCAGTAGGTCTTGTAGATGGTCATCAAGGCATCGGAAATTCTATATTTAGAATAGTGATCTTCAACCGTTTCAATGACCTGACTTAATTTATTGCTAAACCATTTTGAGGCAACTTTGCAAACTTCAGGCTGGACGGCTTTTTCATCAACAGTCCATCCCTTCATGAGCCTGAAGGAATTCCATATTTTGTTGCAGAAGTTCCTTCCCTGCTTAACCTGTGACTCATCATAGAATATGTCATTGCCAGCCGAAGAGCACAACAGCATGCCTATTCTTACTGCGTCAGCCCCATATTGTTTTATCAATACGAGCGGATCTGGAGAGTTGCCAAGAGTCTTGCTCATCTTTCTGCCTAGCTTGTCCCTTACGATGCCAGTCAGATAGACATTGCTGAAAGGGACATCGCCCATGAACTCATCCCCAGCCATGATCATTCTGGCTACCCAGAAGAAAAGGATGTCAGGACCAGTCACAAGGTCGTTCGTAGGGTAATAATATGCTAGGTCTGCGTTAGGCTTGTGCTCCGGATGGCCCGGACGATCTGGATCGAAGACTGAGATCGGCCAGAGCCAGCTGGAAAACCATGTATCTAGGACGTCCTCGTCCTGTCTCAAATCATTGGCCGTATATGAAGGGTTTATCTTCTGAGCCTCTGAGAGAGCAGCTTCCAGGGATTCTTCTACTATCACTTTCCCGTCAGGCAGGTAGTATGCAGGGATGCGCTGCCCCCACCAGAGCTGACGAGATATGCACCAGTCATGCACGTTCTCCATCCAATGACGGTACGTATTGCGATACTTGTCAGGAATTAGCTTGACTTTTCCGCTCTCAACGCTATCCAGAGCTGTCTCTGCCAGCTTATCCATCTTCAAGAACCACTGTGCGGAGAGTCTAGGTTCGATGACGGCATTCGTCCTCTCAGAATATCCTACTGGCGAATTGTAATCCTCGACTTTCTCCAGGCAGCCGGATTCCTCGAGCATTTTCACGATTTTTTTTCTCGCCACGAAACGGTCCTCGCCTACCAGGATCTGAGCTTTCTCGTTCAACCTGCCATGGTCATCTATGATGTCCAAGATGGGAAGATTGTGCCTCATGCCTATCTCGTAGTCATGAGCGTCATGCGCAGGCGTGACTTTCAGGCAGCCAGTACCGAAATCAATCTCTACATATGAGTCCTCAATGATAGGTATTTCTTTATTAATTAGAGGGATAAGCACCTTTTTGCCTTTCAGCCAGTGATACCTCTCGTCATCAGGATTTATGCTCACTGCTGCATCTGCCATGATGGTTTCAGGACGAGTGGTCGCAACTACGATGTATTTGTCAGTCCTATTCCCCTTACCGTCAGAAATATAATATCTGAGATGATAGAGATGGCTTTGGGTATCCTTATGTATCACTTCATCGTCGCTGATGGCCGTAAGTGCTTCAGGATCCCAATTGACCATTCGCACGCCTCGGTAAATCATGCCTTTCTTATAGAAATACACGAAGGTATTTATGACGGCACGGGAAAGATCAGGTTCCATAGTGAACCTAGTGCGGTCCCAATCGCAAGACGCTCCTAACTTCCTGAGCTGCTTCAAAATGATTCCGCCATGCTCTTCCTTCCATTCCCAGGCATATTTCAGGAATTCCTCTCGAGTGAGGCTATCCTTGGAGATTCCCATATCTTTGAGCTTCGCAACCACTTTATTCTCAGTGGCTATGGACGCATGATCGGTACCCGGCACCCAGCAAGCATTTTTCCCGTCCATCCTGGCCTTACGGATCAGCACGTCATTGAGCGTGTTGTTCAGCACATGGCCCATGTGCAGGATTCCCGTCACGTTTGGCGGTGGAATTACTATGGTGTATGGCGTTTTCTCGTTGGGTTCTGAATGAAAGCATTTATGGTCTAGCCACCAGGCATACCACTTATCCTCCACTTCGGCCGGATCATACTTTTCTGAAAGCTGTCTATTCTCGTTCATTGATTCCTATTATTTCAATCAGGCTACAAATATAACATTTATTTTAACTAAATTTGCGTCACATGTGGAATAGTTAAGTAAGATAAATATGGAAGATAAAAAGAACGAGATTAGCATAGAGCTAAATCCAGAAGTCGCAAAGGGAACATATTCGAACCTTGCCATAATCACTCACTCTCGCAGCGAGTTCATCGTGGATTTCGCATCCAACCTGCCAGGTTTTCCTAAGCCGGCCATCACGAACAGGATAATAATGACTCCGGAGCATGCCAAAATGCTTCTGAATGCACTGATGGACAATGTAACGAAGTACGAGACGCAGTTCGGACTCATCAACCTTGGAAACGGAGGGAAGCACAATGAAGGCGGCACTTTCAACTTGGGAGACTTGCCTCAGTTCGGGCCTAACGGCACAAAATCTTGAATATGAGTGATTTCAAGACGATCAAGGCTTTCGCCATGGACGTTGACGGCGTCATGACGAACGGAGGCATACTTGCGGACAATGAGGGGCAGCTTTACAGGACTTTCGACTCGAAAGACGGATTCGGCTTGCGCATGGCCAGGATGCACGATTACCCTGTCGGCATAATCACCGGAGGCAGGGCACAAAGCATCTGCGCCAGAATGAAAACGATTGGCGTTCCTCCCGAAGATGTGTATTTAGGCTCCAGGAACAAGATGGAAGACTTTGAGGATTTCTGCAAGAGACACAATCTAAAATATTCAGATGTAATATTTTTCGGTGACGATGTCCCTGACATCGAAGTGATGCAGGCCGCTGGTTTGGGAATATGCCCTAGCGATGCTTGCGAGGACACGAAAGCAATTGCAGACATCGTATCGGAAAGGCCTGGCGGGCATTCTTTCGTGAGGGAATACATCGAAAAAGTGATGAAGGCTCGCGGAGACTGGACATTCAGCACGAAGACATACAAGGAGATGTTCTAGGAATATGAATCTGAACGGCAAGAAAATCATACTTGCGTCGAACTCCCCTCGCCGGAAAGAACTCCTTGAAGGCCTTGACATTCCTTTCACGGTCGATGCAGAAACATCATTCGTAGAGAGCATGCCGGCAGACATTCCTCATGAGCAAATACCCCAGGCAATGTCCGAAGGAAAATCTTTGGGGTTCCACAGGGCTCTGACTCAGGACGAGATTCTCGTCACATCCGATACCATGGTGCTGTGCGGAGAAGTAATTCTAGGAAAGGCGCATAGCCACGAAGAGGCTGAAAGGATGCTTAAGCTTCTTTCTGGAAGAGAGCATCAGGTCATTACTGCGGTCACGATCAGGAACACAGCCAGACGGAAGACATTCTCGGTGACCACGAATGTGTATTTCAAGGAATTAACTGACGAAGAAATAAACTATTACATCGATAACTTCAAGCCTTACGACAAGGCTGGGGCCTACGGAATCCAGGAATGGATAGGATATGTGGGAATATCCCGGATCGAGGGTTCCTTCTATAACGTTATGGGCTTCCCTACTCACCGTTTCTGGGAGGAACTGCAAAGTTTTCTAAAAGATTGAGTTACATTTCGTCATCGAAATTAACGATGTAATCCCCGGACACATATTCCCTAATCGTTCCGTCTGGAAGGACGGCCTCTGCAGTGCAACCAGTCGGGATTGAGATTTTCCATTCGACAGAGGAGCCGTTCCTGCGCCATTCGCTTCTCACGATGCCATAGCGGCTTTCGACAGAAGCCTGGGCATATTCGAGTTTGCTCGGGAAGCAAGGATGGAAGAGTATTTTCTTGAAACCGGGGCTGGCGGGTCTTATTCCGGCCACGTCCTCATAGAACCATGAGTCGTAACCTGCCTGCATAGGATGACAATGCGAGGCATTCTTGGACAAGGACACAACTTCGTCATTTATTGGCAGGTTCTCCCAAAGCGTGGTCGCATCGTATTTTTTCCACATCCACTCGAAACTATTCCGCCCTTTTTTTGTGAAAAGGGAATATGCCTCATCTGCCTTCCCATGACGGCTCAAGGCCGAACCTATCCTGGCCAAACCGAATATTCCTGTACTTATGAAATCATTGTGCAAACGAATTTCCTGTACTGTGGCTGCAGCGACTTCCTCCTCTTCTCCCTCTGGACAGAGACCTAGATCCAAGGCCATGGCATTGCCGGTCTGGGAACCGAATGATTTCAGCACCGGATTGTAGAATTTGTCAATAAAGGCCTTCCTGACTGCTTCCTTCTCGGCGTTGAATATGACCTTGTCATCGTTTTTCCCCAGAAGATCAGCAGCTTGTTCCATTATGCACAGATCATAGTAATGGAACGCAGTAGACGTGAGTTCAACCGGGGTGTCGGTGCCGCAGAATCCGTATGGAGGACACCAGTCGCCCAAACCCTCGTAAACAATATTTCCGACTGCAGTGGAGGTAACGTGATTCGTCCACTGCTTCATGAAATGATAGTATTTCTCTATCGCCCGACGGTTACCGCAATACAGATAGAGATGCCAAGGCAGCTGGACGACTGCAGTTCCCCAATCAGGCGATGCCACGCCGCACAGACGTTTGCCTGGAGCTATCATGAAAGGGATGCCGGAAGCCTTGTCAGCGTAGTAGAAGAACACGTTCTTCCTAAGATGGAAGAGAGTGTTCGTCACCTCAGGCTTAGCCCCAGACTCAATGTCGTCCATGTATTTGAAAATGAAATTCTCGGCATCAAAGTTCATCATCTGCATCTTCACATAAGCGTGGGCATCTCCCAGCCACCCACATTTCTCCCTCGTAGGGCAGTCCACGGGGACTCCAAGCATTGCGCCACGTAAAGTGTTGACGGCCAGTTCATGCAAGCAGTTTAGCTGAGGGTCGCTGCATTCAAAATGACCCTTTTCGACTATGTCGCTGTGAACGTTCACCGCCTTCAGCCAGTCTTTACCCGGCGTGGCCGTGGATCCGCTCACCGAAAGTTCGGCGTATCGGAAGCCATGGTATGTACCACGTGGCATCCAAGTTTCGATGCCTTCGCCCTTGAAGACATATTCATCGGTCTGAACCGGCACTACGAAAGTTCCCGTCGAACTGAAGTCCAGGCTGTCTCCGGACGGTGCTTTTTCCTCCGACATGCGCACAGTAAACCGGGTGCCAGCTGGCATCTGTGCCTCTATCCTGATATCTGAAGTCGTGTTTTTACCGAAGTCGTAAATCCACGTGCCACGGGATGTCCTCCAAAAATTAACGGCTTCCAGTACGTCTTTCGTCCTCATTGGCGGCATAATCTGAGACTTTAGCTCTATCGAGGAGCTAAGTAATGACGCATTCTTCCATCCTTGTAGATTACTTGATGTTGCCATGCACCAATCTTTCACTTCAAGACGAGCGTCATAAACTTCTCCGCTGTAAATGTTTGCGGAAACCACAGGGCCAGGCTTCCACTGCCATGAGGCATCTGTAGCCACGACATCGGAAGTGCCGTCGGAATATTCAATGACCAACTGAACCCTGAGCATCGGAGAGCCGTAGGTGAAATTGGCGAACACTGTTTTCTGATTATACCACCCATCGTAAATCATGGCTCCGACGCAGTTCTCCCCTTCCACGAGTTTTCCTGTGACGTCTATTGCTCTGTACAGAGCATATTGCTCATAATTCGTCTGAGCCGGATCAAGAATCGCCGATTCATCAACATAATTTCCATTAATGAATATATCACCTGCGCCAAGACAGCATGCGAAAACCGTCGCCCTTCTCACCTTGCCCTCTATCTTGAATTCCTTCCTGAAATAGGGCATGGACGCACAGTTCTCCCAGTCAGCGGTTATCCAACAGCCTTCCCAGTCTTCTTTTCTCAATATCCCGGTAGAAAAGCGGGAGACTTCGCTCCATGCGCTTGCCTTTCCATCCAAATCCCACACCCTGGCTTTCCAATAATATGTTGCAGCGGATTTCAACCTGATGCCTTCCGGGACGATTCCGAACTGATCCTCCCCTGGAACCTTCCCGGAATCCCAAACATCCCCTCTTGATACATTTGGCGATTCTGATATTCTGATCTCCCATGCGCTCTGACGCATTCCATTCTTGTCGGAAAGAAGCTTCCACCCGAACGTCGGCTCCTCGATGCCAAGCGGATTCTTTAGGAAACAGCATTGAGCATCGCTGATTGATAGATTGGCAGCAGCGGCATTGGCTATGATTAGCAGAAAGGCAGCAGAGATGATAAAATTACGCATGTGTCGTGTTATGTGTGAATGCGAATATAATGATTTTAATACCAATTATATTATATTTGCATTAAATAAAACCAGGGACCGGTTATGCTTCTACTGATATTCTTCCTGCTTGGGACTCTTCTAATCTCATTCTTGTGTTCCATCCTGGAAGCCGTGCTGATGTCCACTCCGCTTTCATTCGTTACGATGAAAAAGGAGCAAGGATATAAACCAGCCATTAAATTCTACGAATATAAAACAGACCCAGACAAAGCTCTAGCAGCCATTCTCTCCCTAAATACAATAGCAAACACTTTTGGTGCGGCAGGGGTCGGCATGCAGGCAACAAAGGTTTTTGGAAGCACTGGGTTCGGAGTAATTTCCGCAATCACTACCCTGCTCATCCTAATATTCTCCGAGATCGTCCCTAAGACCATTGGCACGTCATACTGGAAGAGTCTCATGGGCTTTGCTACAAGTTGCATAAGCTTCATGATCGTACTGCTGTTCCCATTCGTTCTACTCATAAAACTCATTACGAAATGGCTTACGCCGAACGATGATGAGGCTACCGTAAGCCGCGAGGAAGTGACAGCTATGGCCAATATCGGGGCACAAGAAGGAGTCATTGACCAAGGGGAGAATAAGGTTATCCAGAATATCATGAAGCTGGATACCGTCTCTGCCGCAGACGCAATGACTCCAAGAATAGTCTGCATGACTGCACAAGAGAACATGACGCTGAAAAACTTCTACAAAAACGACACGTACCTCCATTTCTCGAGAATACCTGTTTACAACGACTCTCCAGAATTCATCACGGGCTACATATTACTTAGCGATGCCCTGGAGGGACTTGCAGACGACGAGTTCGACAAGAGACTGAAAGACTTGAAGCGTCCAATATCGTTCTTCAGGGAGGAAGACACGCTGGATGTCATCTGGGAAGAACTGCTCAGGAAACATGAGCAGATATCTTTGATAATTGATGACTACGGCGCATTCCAAGGCATAATCACTCTCGAAGACATAATAGAAACCATCTTAGGCCTTGAGATCATAGACGAAAACGACCAGGCCACTGACATGCAACAGTTCGCACGCGAACGCTGGGAACGCCGCCAAAAGCGCTTCCGTCCTATAGTGCTACCAAAAGAAGAAGAAGAAAGCAGTCAGGAAAAAATACAACCATAATGATTTCTTTATCATGAAGAAGATTTTAATTTTCATCATCGCCTCTCTTTGCGTGCTTCCAATAAGCGCACAGGAGACATGGAAAAGCCACCAATCCGACAACTTAAAGATTGGCGTCGCAGGTTTCACTTATCGTAAATTCAACATTGACGAGACTCTTGCTTACCTCCAGAGCATGGGAGTCAAGTATTTGTCGGTCAAAGACTTTTGGCTGCCTTTAAACTCCACAAAGGAGCAGATGGATGCCTTCAAGGCAAAATGCGCCAGCTACGGAGTTGAAGGCTACATCCTTGGGCCAATCTACATGCGCTCCAAGGAAGATGTCGACAAGACTTTCGACTATGCCTCTCGCTATGGCGCGAAAATGTTCATCGGCGTCCCTAACTATGAGCTAATCGATTACGTGATTCAGAAGGTGCACGATACTGGAATTCGCGTTGCCATCCACACTCACGGACCAGACGGCGCAGCATTCCCTGACATTTACAAGATAATGGAGCTCGTCAAGGATCCGAACCTTGGAGTTGGAGCCTGCCTGGATCTCGGCCACTCATTCAGGTCTGGAAACGACGTAGCCAAAGAGATACGCAAGTACCACAAGTGGATTTACGACATTCACATCAAGGATGAGACCGCTCCGTCTAAGGCGGGACACACCTGGGAAATGGGCCGCGGCCAGATGGACTTCATGGCAATCGTGAAGGCTCTCAAGAAGGTGAATTACCAAGGCGTCGTGTCCATAGAGATGGAGAAGAATAGCGACAAGAATCCTACCGCCAGCGTTGCCGAATCACTCGGCTATTTACGTGGCGTTTGCGATGCGATATATTAATATAATAGATTATAGCATGAAGAAAATAATTTTTATTCTGGTAGCTACTGCACTGCTGCTCCCTTGCAACATTGTCGTTGCCCGCAAAAAGTCACAAAAGCCGTTAGCTGAACACGTTGTTTTCATCGGCCTTGATGGATGGGGGTCAAATCAGGTGAAAGATGACCTGGGCCTCATGCCAACGGTTAAATCTCTGATGGATAACGGGTGCTACACATTCACTAAACGGTCCGTGATGCCTTCGGCTTCTGCCATTAACTGGGCTAGCATATTCATGGGCGTTCCTACCGAGATGCATTGCTACAATGCCTGGAATTCCGCAAAACCAGTGATCCCTGCTTATTCGGTTCAGGCAAATGGCATGCCTGTCACCATTTACACTCTTTTGAAGCAACAACGCCCGGATGCAGTTTCTGGCTGCGTCTATGACTGGGATGGGATAGGTTACGTCTGCGATACCGCAGCCATGACTTTCCACAAGCTATTCCCCGGCGTAGAGAATTATTCCGATATAGAGAAATACACAGCGGTAGCTGTGTCAGACATCAAAAGCCAGAAGCCAGCTTTCTACACATTCTACATCGGCAACGTAGACCATACTGGCCACGCATACGGCTGGGAATCAAAAGAGTACGATGAGTGCTTGAAGCATACTGACAATGCGATTGCCATGATAGTGAATGCTCTGAAAGATGCCGGGATTTACGATGACACGATAATTGTCATTAGCTCAGATCATGGAGGGAAAGGTCATGGTCATGGTAATCTGACTCTTGAGGAACTTGAGACTCCGTTCGTCATTTGCGGGAAAAACATCTCGAATAAAGGCCAGTTCGAGAGATTCATGATGCAGTATGACGTGCCTGCTACGATAGCTTACGCTCTCGGTCTCCAGATTCCAGAAGACTGGAGAGGAAGACCGATGATGGAAGCCTTTAAGAAATAGGGAATTTATTTAGTTCCGAATATTCTATCGCCTGCATCACCCAGACCTGGCACGATGTAGGCGTTTTCATTTAGATGATCGTCTACTGCCGCAAGATATATGTCCACATCTGGATGTTCTTTCTGCACTCTTTCTATTCCCTCTGGGGCTCCTACCAGACACATCAGGCGGATGTTTCTGCATCCCCTCTCCTTCAGCATCCTGATTGCGTCGCAGGAACTTCCTCCTGTGGCAAGCATGGGATCAGTAACTATCACGAGTCTTTCCTGAATATCAAGAGGAAGCTTACAGTAATATACCACCGGATTGTGCGTTTTCTCATCCCTGTAAAGTCCTATGTGGCCGACTTTTGCGACCGGGACCAAGGTCTGAAGCCCTGTCATCATTCCGAGGCCTGCCCTAAGTATAGGCACTATGGCCAGCTTCCGGCCAGAAATCTCCTTACCCGTCATCTTGCTTATTGGCGTCTCTATTTCAACATCTTCCAGTGGAAGATCGCGAGTCACCTCGTAGCCCATCAGCATTGAAATCTCGTCCAGCAGCTGCCTGAAGTCCTTGGATCCTGTTTCCTTCTTCCTCATAATGGTCAGCTTGTGCTGAATCATCGGGTGGTTAATAATATGTAATTGGGTCATAGTAATTGAAAGATTTGTCAAATTTAAGCATTTTTTTGCATAACTTTGAAGCCGGACAGAAAAAGTCCGAACTTAACAATTATTTTGTATTATGAAAGCAGCAATCATTGGCGCAAGTGGCGCGGTGGGACAAGAGTTCCTGCGCATACTAGAAGAAAGAGATTTTCCGTGTGACGAACTGGTTCTCTTCGGGTCCGAACGATCCGCCGGAAGGACATATTCATTTAAAGGAAAGGACATTATCGTCAAACAACTGCAGCACAACGACGATTTCAAAGGAATCAACGTTGCATTTGCTTCCGCAGGCGCCAGCACTTCGATTGAATATGCCGACACCGTGACTAAATTCGGCACAGTGATGATAGACAACAGCAGCGCCTTCAGAATGGACGCAGACGTGCCTCTGGTGGTGCCTGAGGTTAATCCGGAAGATGCATTGAATCACCCAAGGAACATAATAGCGAACCCTAATTGCACAACCATTCTCATGGTAGTAGTGCTGAAGCCAATAGATGATCTAAGCCATATCGCAAAAGTTCACATTTCGTCATACCAGAGCGCCAGCGGTGCTGGAGCACAGGCAATGCAGGAACTTCAGCAGCAATATAAAGACATTGTGGAGACTGGCAAGACTGAACACGTAAGCAAATTTCCTTGCCAGCTTGCTTACAACGTAATTCCACAGATAGACAAGATGATGCCGAACGACTACACGAAAGAGGAGATGAAGATGTTCCATGAGACTCGGAAAATCATGCATTCTGATGTAAGGACTAGCGCAACTTGCGTGAGGGTTTCTTCTTTAAGAAGCCACTCGGAGAGCGTATGGTTCCAAACCGAAAAGCCTCTAGAAGTCGATGAAATAAGGAAAGCCTTGGAGGCAGCCCCTGGAGTCACAGTGAAGGACGACCCTCAGAACTATCTCTACCCTACTCCTCTGGAAAGCGCTGGCAAAGACGATGTCTATGTTGGCAGGATTCGTAAGGACTTGGCAGATGACAATTCTTGCACTCTGTGGCTCACTGGCGATCAAATTCGCAAGGGCGCAGCCCTAAATGCCGTCCAAATCGCAGAATACATGCTCAAGAAAGGAGCATTGTGATTCGGCGGGCTGGATTCAAGTGCGGCTTCCGTCGGACACCAGCACAAACGCCTTCTTGCTCGTGACTCGATAGGCGGCCAGTACCATAGCGCCGGTTAGTATCCATGAAACCGGGTATGCAAGCAGCAAATGCCGTAAGCCCCGGCCAGACGGGGCTTACGGCATAAATCCAAACTATTCGTAATACGCAGGTGCCGAATATGGTCAGTATGGCTGGCTGCAGCGAATAGCCGAATCCTCTCATGCAGGATCCGGCTATTTCATAGCTACAAGCCAGACCCATCCACAGAGTGGCATATTTCAGCCTCTCTATTCCGAAACTGATTACTTGCGGGTCAGATGTGAAGACCCTCATGCAGGCCTTGCCGTTCAGAAGGATGATGGCCGAGAAAAGGCTGGAAACTATCACGCTGAGCGTCATGCAAATCTTGAACACGGTCTTGCACCTGCCCACCTTCCCTGCTCCATAATTCTGTCCTACGAATGTCACTGCGGCAGCATCGAACGCCGATACGAAGAAATAAGAGAAGAATTCATAGTTCAGCGCTGCGGCGTTTCCTGCCACCGCAAGAGCTCCGTATGAATTGATGGCGGACTGCACGAACACGTTAGAAATAGCGAAGAGCATATTCTGGAAGCCCGCCGGAAGGCCGACATTCAATATTCTCGAGAGTGACCGTGAATATGATTTCATGCCTTTTATCTTCAGCTTGAAAGGTCCCTCTTCGTGGGTCAGCATCCAGACGATAATTCCGGCACTGACGATATTGGAAACCGTCGTAGCGACGGCTACTCCCGCCACAGCCATGTTGAAAACAATCACCAGAATGAGATTTAGGATGGTATTCAGGATGCCGGCGATTATGAGGATGTAAAGCGGACGTTTCGTGTCACCTTTGCTTCTAAGAATGGCGGCACCGAAATTATATATTAATATGGCAGGTGCGCCAAGAAGCACTATTCTCAGGTAAAGAGTCGCCTGGTCCAGCACGTCAGCTGGCGTATTCATTAATTTCAAGAGAGGCGAAGCTACCAAGAGACCTACGATCATTAGGAGGAATCCAGCCACGAGAGCTATTACGGAAGATGTTGACACAGCCTCACGTATGCCTTCCTCATTCTTCTGGCCTATGTGATTCGCAATTATGACATTCGTTCCCAGCGAGATGCCGATGAAGAAATTCAACAGCAGGGCTATCACAGGCCCGTTAGCTCCAACCGCAGCCAATGCCTGGCTACTCGCAAAATTACCGACTACCGCTATATCCACGGAGTTGAACAGCTGCTGAAGAATGCTGCTTGCCGCGAATGGTATGGCAAACCGGACCAGCTTCCCCATCAGAGGGCCGTTCAACATGTCTATCTGATTACTTTTATTCATTTTGGCTTCAAAATTACAAAATATATGATATCTTAGATTAGATTTTCGTTACTAAAACAATTTGAGAATGAGCATGAACGACAAACGCGGCATCAGAGCGGAGATAAGAGCCAGGGTAAAATCGCTTTCACCAATGCAGAAAAATGAATATTCCATAGAAACATGCCATCAAGTGCTGTCCAGCCCTCAATGGAAGTCCGCGAATCGAATCATGGCATTCTTGTCCTTTGCCGATGAGATAGACACTTCCCTGCTGCTGGCCGATACATCGAAAAAACTTTATGTGCCGAAGGTAAATGGCAATGACATTGACATTTATGAATATTCTTCAGACACTGTGGCTCCAGGCGCTTTCGGAATATTGGAACCCGCTGAGAATGCAGTATTGCTTCGCGACCCGTCGCTCCTGGATCTTGTCATTGTCCCCGGCTTAGCCTTCACGGAATCTGGTGTTCGTCTTGGCAGAGGCAAGGGCTTCTACGACCGCTTCCTGCATAATGTCAGTTGCCCAGTCTGGGGCATCGCATACCCACAGCAGATCGTCGATTCCATTCCAGCCGACCCTTGGGACATTCCCATAGACGGGGTCTTTCACTGTTAGTTGAAGACTAGATCCTGAATCAAGTTCAGGATGACGGGGTGGGTCGTTCAGGATGACGGGGCGGGTCGTTCAGGATGAACGGCCATTATTGTGCATCGGGATGAGATAATAACCAACTTGTCATCCTGACGAAAGTCAGGATCTAAATATTCTTAGGTATGACGATCCTGTATGTCTTTTTCTTAGCGTTGGTCAGCTTGTCGCTACGAAGCCAGAGGTTGGCTTCTTTGAGCTGCATATAGGATATTCCGTAACGCTCCGCGAACTCTACCAGACTGCTGATGGAATAATCGACGTCCACCACTTTCTGAGGCTCATAATATGGGTATTTGTCAGAGGCATCCAACTTGAAGCCGAAAGCCACAGGATTCTCGAAAAGCATCTTGGCAGCCAGCATCCTGAACATGTATCTCGAAGTTTCTGTAGGCAGCCACAAGTCCAAACCGCTGGTCTGCTGCTGGTCGCTAAGCCTCCTGGTCGTACCGCCCTGGCCGCTATTGTAGCTGGCAGCCACCGTGAACCAGTCATTGTAGCTTGCATATGCTTTCAAAAGATACTGGCACGCTGCCCTTGTCTCTTTCTCGATGTCGTATCTCTCGTCCACCTCACTAGTCACCTCAAGCCCATATTCTTTAGCCGTCGCCGGCATGAACTGCCAGAGTCCGGCAGCGCCAGCACTTGACCTAGCCTTCGGGTCCAGATTGCTCTCTATTGCCATCATATATTTCAGGTCCTCAGGTATCCCATATTCCTTCATTATCGGCAGAACCTGCTTGAAAATCCGGTCGCCTCGCCTGAGCATCAGGAGAGAAACTTGATGGGAATAGGCGAACGAAATTAGTTCCCTGTCCATCCGCTCGATGAGGTCGCTCCTGTTGAATTCTATGGTCTGCCCTGCGAAAGTCATCTTCTGGGGCACCTTCGGCGGCATTGGGTTTAGCGTTACTTTCTCGTCAAACAGATTCTGCCCGAATGCTGCAATGGAAAGGAGCAATATCGGAATTAGGAAAAATATTTTTTTCATGGTGACGCAAATTTACTAAAATCTTTGCTCCGGACGCAGCAAATGACACATTAATATTATTTAAAAGAGCCAAGAAAAGAGTATTTTTGCATCAAAGAATAAGAGAATATGACCGAAGAAGTTAATCTCGTGAGAGATTTGGCTCTGATACTGATTTCTGCCGGAGTTTTCACCATAATATCCAAGGCGTTGAAACAGCCATTGATACTGGGTTATATCATAGCCGGATTCCTCATTGGTCCCAACATACATTTTTTCCCGGGAATATCCAGCACCGAGACCGTCCAGCAATGGTCGGAGATCGGAATGATCTTCATGATGTTCGGTCTCGGCCTGGAATTCAGTTTCAAGAAGCTGATGAAAGTCGGATCCAGCGCAATCGTGACCGCGTTAACGAAATTCCTGGGAGTCTTCGTGATAGGCTTCGCGACCGGACAGGCGCTGGGCTGGACGATGCTTGAAAGCATATTCCTAGCAGGCCTTCTCTCGATGTCCTCTACGATGGTGGTCCTAAAATCTTACCAAGACATGGGGATGAAAGACAGACCGTGGGCAGGGATGGTGTTCGGAACCCTGGTCGTAGAGGACCTGATCGCCATCGTGCTGATGGTGTTGCTGTCCACCATGGCAGTCTCCCAGCAATTCGAAGGCAAAGAGATGCTCATGAACATAGCCAAACTGCTGTTCTTCCTCATACTTTGGTTCTTGGTAGGAATATACATCATTCCCACTCTGCTGGAAAAGGCAAAGAAATATCTCAGCGATGAGATTCTGCTGATAGTCAGCATAGGGCTCTGCTTCGGAATGGTCGCCCTTGCCACCTCGGTCGGATTCTCTTCGGCTCTGGGGGCATTCGTGATGGGATCAATCCTCGCTGAAACTATCGAGAGCGAACAAATCGACAAAATCGTCGAACCAATCAAAAATCTCTTCGGAGCCATATTCTTTGTCTCGGTTGGAATGATGGTAGCTCCTGCGCAGATCACTGCCCACTGGCAGATCATCTTCCTTCTTGCGGTAATAGTCATCCTGACGCACATACTCTTTGGCGCAGCAGGCATAATCCTGACTGGCAACGGGCTTAAGAACGGAGTTTACACGGGATTTTCGCTTGCTCAGCTGGGTGAGTTCGGATTCATCATCGCAGGCGTGGGCGTGTCCTTAGGGGTCATGAGGGATTTCATCTACCCCGTGATAATCGCTGTCTCCGTGATCACGACTTTTACGACTCCTTTCATGATTAAGCTCGCAGGCCCATGCTACAACCTGCTGAGCAAAAAGCTTCCGAAAACCTGGATAGAAAAGATTAACGCAGCAGGAAGCAGCGCAAAGGACACTGCAATGGCAAACAATGAGTGGCACAAACTGCTGAAAGCATATCTCACGCGCATAGTGCTTTACGGAGTGATCCTGATCGCAATCTACATTGGCAGCAAGATTTACCTAGCTCCAGCAGTGAAACGTCTCCTGCCATCCTGGGTCGGCACAGAAAGGAAAATCCTCGATGTTGCCGTAACCTTAGCCGCCATGGCTCCTTTCCTGTACGGACTCGGGATAAATTCGGGATCCATCAACGAGTCCGCCCCTAAACTGATAAAGGAAAAGCAGAGCAACATCTGGCCTCTAATAGGATTAACCATGGTGCGATCTTTCATAGTGATCGCAATGGTGCTGGTGGTGATCTCGTCTTATTTCCAGCTGGCTGGATGGACTGTTTTCGCAATAATCCTAGCAGGCCTCATATTCATACTTTTCGCTCGTCACTCGGTACATAAATTCAATCAGCTGGAAAAGCACTTCTTGTCAAATTACAATGAAAAGGAGGAGATCGAGAGACGCTCCAAGCCAGTCTCCAATTCAGTGAGGCAGAAACTCGCGGACTATGGCGTGAACACCGTAAGCCTCACGCTGGCTCAGGAGTCATCGCTAGCCGGGACTTGCCTCAAGGATATTCCTTTCCGGAGCGAATCCGGCGCTAACATCATTAAGATCACAAGGGGCAGGAAAAACATAATCGTGCCATCAGGCGACGTAATGCTCTTCCCTAACGACAAGCTGCTTGCCGTCGGCACAAATGACCAGATAGAAAAGCTGAGGGCCATGATTGACGCAACCATCCCTTCTCTTGACGAGCTGGAAGACACGGCGGACATCAACTTCGAAATAAAATCCGTAACGCTGAAGGCAGACTCTTTCCTGACTGGGAAAACTCTCAGGAGCGCGAATTTGCGACGCTACCAGTGCATGGTCATCAGCGTCTTGCATTGCGGGGAAATAGTAACTAACCCGGAGCCGGACTTCATGTTCACCGAAGGCGACACCGCCTGGCTCGCAGGCGACCTTCAAAGCCTCGGCTGGATTTAACCCGGAATCACGGAATATTTATTCCCCGGCTTGGCTTGGAATGTGGTCACATAATATTCACCATCTTTTATGGATTTAGAGGCGATTCGTCGTCCCGATTGACGGATCTGGACTCTAATGGATGTGCGCAAGACGCATTTACCGCCTTTTTCGGGAAGTATGCTTGCATCAGAGAGTTTTCCATCTTTCCAGTCGATATCCACGACAAAGGCGCCACGAGCTCTTAGGCCTTTCACTGAACCATCTGCCCATTCTGAAGGCAGGGCAGGCAGTAGATGAACCACGCCGTTCTGGCTCTGGAGGAGCATCTCTGAGATGCCGGCAATGCTTCCGAAGTTGCCATCGATCTGGAATGGCGGATGAGTGTCGAACAGATTTTTGAGCGTAGACTTCGAGAGAAGTTCTCTGAACATCTTGTAGGAATGATCCCCATCCAAGAGTCTTGCCCAGAAAGCTATTTTCCAAGCCTTGCTCCAACCCGTTCCGCCATCCCCACGCATTTCGAGAGTCTTTCTGGCTGCAGCGGCTAACTCTGGGGTGCTGAACGGAGATATCTCACGTCCCGGATAAAGCCCATAGAGATGAGAGACATGTCTGTGATAAGGATCTTTGTCTTTCCAGTCCTTGTACCATTCGTTCAAGTCCCCTTCTGCTCCAACCCGGAGTGGCTGCAGGTTATCTCTGTAATTAATCCACCTGGCTCGTAATTCTGGATCAGTTCCTAACACCTCGCTTGCTTCAATCAGATTATTGAGCAGATCCCAGCATATTTCCATGTCCATAGCAGTGCCCATGGTCACTTTTCCTATCTTGCCATTGTCATCGATGAAGGTGTTCTCGGGAGAAGTCGCAGGGGCAGTTATGTATTTGCCGTCCCTCTCCACGAGCCAGTCCATGATGAAATCGCCACAGCCTTTCATGAGAGGGTATGCCGTCTTGGCAAGGTATTCCTTGTCACAGGTGAACAGGTAATGCTCGTAGAGGTGACTGCATAGCCATGGGCCTGCCATAACGTAGTTGGCCCACACTGGATCGCCCTCTTTCTCCCCAACGGGTCCGGCAGCACACCAGATGTCGCTGTTGTGATGCACAGTCCAGCCTTTCATATCGTATAAATTCTTTACCACTTCGGCTCCATTGACTGCGCAGTTGCCGATGAACCGCACCAGAGGCATCGCATTCTCGCTCATTGCCAGCGGCTCCGCCGGCCAGTAATTCATCTGGACGTTTATATTCGTGTGCAAGTCGCTGCCCCATGCCGGATGCCTGTCTTTGTTCCATATTCCTTGAAGGTTGCAAGGCACCTCGCTATCCTCTCTGGAACTGGATATAAGCAGATAACGTCCGAACTGGAAATATAGCATTTCAAGGCCGGGATCTTTTGCGCCCTGCGAATATTCTGTCAGCCTGGCATCGACAGTCTTATCCCCTGGAACATAAGCAAGAGAGCCATTGACATCCAGCGAAATGCGATTAAAAATCGACTGATAGTCAGCGATATGCGCAGAACGGAGCGTATTTAAATCTTTGACCGAAGCATCATTAAGCATCTTCGCCGCAAGTGCATCTTCATCTCTTCCTTCTGTGTCTGGACGATGATTGAAGCCATTATAGCTAGTAGCTGCGCTTACGAGAATAACCGCATCCGAAGCACCGTTGACATGAAGGCCTGGCATAGAATACGCTTGGCCGTCGCAACTGACAAGCCTGACCCTGAACTCATAACGCATTCCGGTTTCCCCGTGAGGCCCTTTACGGTGAGCCGAAAATGGCTCTTTCCACTTCGTGTCCATGTCCCAGCCCACAGCGCCTCTTACGATGAATTCATTTGAGGAAACGCTGCTTACTGAACAGCCATCCCACATGGATTCCCCGTCCAGCCGGAACTCCAGCTTTCCCTTCTCCGAGGACGTCAAGTGGATGACGAACACCCTGTCAGGATGAGAGACGAACATTTCCCTCGTGTATTTCACCCCATCAACGGTAAAGCTGGCAGTGGCGATGGCCCTGCCGAGGTCCAGGCAACGTGAATATTCAGTTATTCCGTATGGTGAATCATCTGAAGAACTATTCCTTTGCCCGTGATAATCATAGAACAGCCCTTTATTCTCCTCGGCTCCGAAAGTTTGCCTCAGATGAAGGCACCCCATTGGCAGATAAGCGGCCACATTCGGCCCTTGAAGATCCTTCGCCAACGTGGCAGCCGTCTCCCAGTCCTCTGCATAAAGCGCCTGGCGAACCTTCTCCAACTGCGCCCTGCCGCCGGTCTTTGGATTATTCTCAGCGCCGATTTTGCCCCAAAGCGTCCCCTCGTTCAGCCAGATGACATCATCAGTCACGCCACCGTAAACGGTGGCACCAAGATGTCCGTTCCCTAAAGGAAAGGCTTCTTCGAATATCTTGGCAGGCTGGTCATAATTCATCACAAGAGACGCAGGTGTCTGCGCAAAAATAATACTGCTGCAAAAGACAACGGCAATGACAGAGAGAATCTTCTTCATGATATCAATGGTATGAGGTATTTTTTAGCGACGCTAATATAGTAAAATTGCTTGTAGGGGAAAATACTCATGAATAATATTTCTTTTTTTACTTAGGAAATCGTAACTTTATTCTCTGAATTCATAAGAATATTATATCATTAATATAATGAATATGGAATATTCAAAGCACATCCTTCTTTCTATCGTCTTTCTTCTGCCGGCCATGATAGCTGGCGCGCAAGAAAAGAATAAGATGACTCACGAGATGACTGAGTTCTATTCCCCTGAAGTCCCTGTCGTCACTCCTGGATCCACCATTGACGGCGGTGGTTTCACCGCCCCGTCCGATGCAGTGATTCTATTCGACGGGAAGGATTTATCTAAATGGGAAAGCGCAAAAGGCGGCGCTGCTCTATGGAAGGTTCATGACGGGGTCGTGACCGTAGATAAGAGCACAGGCGACATTCAGACAAAGGACAAATTCAACGATTTCCAGCTCCACATCGAGTGGTGCGTGCCTAAGGACATTGAGGGTTCATCGCAGGCTAGAGGCAACAGCGGAATTTTCCTTCAGGGCATGTATGAAGTTCAGGTGCTTGACAGTTACGAGAATAAAACATACGTTAACGGTCAGGCCGCCAGCATCTACAAACAGGCCGTTCCGCTCGTGAACGCAATGCGTAAGCCTGGGGAATGGAATGTCTATGACATAATCTACAAGGCTCCAGACTTCAAGGAAGACGGTTCCTATCGCAATTACCCTAGGGTAACAGTCATTCATAACGGAGTAGTTGTCCAGAACGACACCGAAATTCGCGGCACGACAGAGTTCATAGGCCTGCCTCGCATCGTAAAGCATGGCGCAGGTCCTATTAGGCTCCAAGCCCATGGAGACCCTAGCAAGCCTATCAGCTACAGAAACATCTGGATACGCAATCTCTAAAGATTGACATAATCCGGAAGCTAACGAGGCTGGCTCTAATTTGAGTCGGCCTCAATATTTTACGTTTCATGGCAAAAGCGGGCGTGCTCCTGAAAAGTGAGCCGGTCAGAATGAAATGCGGAAGAACGCTAACTGCTTACAATCAAGCAATTAGCGTTCTTCTGACGTGCTCTGCTAGGGAACACGTATAGTTACTTCCGATGAGGCAATGTTAGATAATATTGCTAGGAGTTATCAAGCAAAAACTATTGATAATTAATGATTTAGTGGTAAATTTACATGAGGGAATATTTCTAATGATTTCTCGGTGGCTATAAATTATGTAGCCAAAAATATTTATTTTTGGCTACACTTTGTAAACTTTTATTTATATTTGTTTTGACAGTAATTGAATATCAAAGTACCACCATAACTACGACCAAATATGCCAAAAATTACGTGTACTTTATCTTCTAAAATTAGTAAAGAAACAGGAGAGTCGGAAATCTTGATTAGATTTCAAAAGAGAGGGTTTGGAAATAAGAGGGCTCATTCTCACATTTGGATATCAAGACCATTTTTTGACCCGGAATCAGAAGATATCAAGATTGCTGCAAGGAAGCTGACGCCGGAAGTGAGAGATGCATATGATAAGAAAGGAAAACTAGAACATCTTAAAACTTTTGTCATTCGTGCTATTCAAGATACAGATCTATCGAATGTATCTGATGACTGGCTTCAAGATACGGTCGATCGCTTCACATTTCCAGAAAAATATATTGATGGCCAAAAGAAAGATAATCTAACTTTCTTTGAGGCTTTTGACAAATTTATTGGTACAAGGAAACTTTCAGTCAGCCGTTATAAACATTATAGAGTATTAGAACGTATCTTATTAAGATGGGAGCTTTATAGATGCAAAAAGATTGAGATTGATAGCATCACGGCCGATGATCTGGAAGATTTCCGCAAGTTTGTGAGAAACGAACATAAATTTTTCAGGACGGACAAATCAGGCAATCGCAAGCCGACACCGAAGTATGCAAAGATTTACGCATTCCTACCAGAGTCCAGATATCCGGTTGAAAGAGGCGATAATGCTATCAACTCCTTTATGAAGATGTTCAGGGCATTTTATAATTGGTGCACCAGGCAAGGCATAACAGAAAACGATCCATTCAGAAAATTCACTATCGGATCCCAGGTTTACGGCTCTCCGGTTTACATCACAGCCGAGGAGAGGGAGCAGATCTACCATGCGGATCTCAGCCAGGACAAAAGATTGGAGACTCAGAGAGACATTTTCATATTCCAGTGTTTCATAGGCTGTCGAATAAGCGATCTTTACTCGCTTACGAAGAAGAATCTGATTACGGATAACAGAGGAACATATGTAGAGTACGTACCTATCAAAACCAAGGACGAAAATCCTAATGTCGTCAAAGTCTATCTTACAGAAGAAGCCAAGGCCATTGTTGATAAGTACAAGGACTACGATGAAACCAAGCTCTTTCCTCTGATAGCTCAGCAGAACTACAACTACGCAATCAAAGACGTATTCCATAAAGTGAGCATTGAGAGAATGGTCACTGTCAGAAATCCTCTGACAGGCGAAAATGAACAGAAGTGCATTGCCGATGTGGCCAGCTCCCACATGGCCAGAAAAACTTTCATCGGGAACCTTTACAAGCAGGTAAAGGATCCAAACCTGGTCGGCAAACTCTCCGGACACAAGGAGGGATCACATGCTTTTGCTCGTTACAGGAACATCGATGATGACCTTGTCAAGGAGATGAGCAATCTTATGGAATCGGACTATAAGCCGGTGACAGAAGAAGAGAAGTCCGAGATCATCAACAGAAAGGCTGAAACCAAAGATGAACTGATGAAAAAACTCGCTGAAATTCAGCAGCTGGTGTCATCCGGACAGATCAGTCCGGAAGAGTTTTCGACCATAATAAAACAGTCCGCTACCAAATAATAGTTTTCAAAAAGGCGAATAACCATAAGAATTTCTTGTGATTTTACAACCTATGATTGTAACTCAATAATAAAAAAGTGAAATTATTATAAGCATTGGTTGTGATTATATCGGTCTGGCTAAGTTTTCTGGCTGTGCACCTTTTTATAAAACTTTTTTTTCGTTTTCATTAGTTTGAATTATTATATTTGCTAGTGCTGAAACGATAAAATTATAACCAATGTACCCGAAAATACTTTCAAAAGTGGAGCTATGGGAGCTAGAAAATATAATTTTTAAACTATACGGGGTCATAAGGAGCTTTAAAGAAGAGATAGAATTTTGTGAAAATGGCCAGCACAGCGAGGACTTTGAGAAAAAGTGCACTGAATTCAATTTAGCTATTTTACAATTCTTTGAAAATCCTTTGGATTATGGCTTTTGCCGGAAGAGTGATATTTGCCTCACACTTTCACAACTGGTATTATTAAGGAATACGATTATTGAGACTGAGAATCTTCAGCTGGCCTTGGATTTCATCACTCCAAGGCTCTGTCTTCATACCCTTATCGAAACAGTTATCAAGAATTGCCATACGGAACTGACAGAATGCAGATCCTATGTATTTCTTGTCGCATTAAAAAATTTCAGAAAAGAGCTGTGGCAGTGGGTGAGAATGCATACGAGATATACTGGCGTGGATCTGAAAGATGTTCTGGTAAAACACGGCGAGGATCCTTTTACCATATCACAGAAGATCTTTGATGGTAAACAGGACAAGGTAACTGCCATAAGGCGCAAAAATGCCATGCAGAATGAAATTCATATTTCGGGCATTGATCTGCTGGCCACTCTTTTCATTCCAAAAATTGAGCGTCATATTATTGCAAAAATATATCAGCGCATATCCAGGCTCGCAAGCGAGAAGCGGAGTATGTACATTTCAAAAATTGTCAGCCTGATAGTTTTCGCACATTACAACAAGCTTCTCCGGTGCTCTTATGCCAAGGCGGTCAAAACTCTTCTCCTGCATCTCGGAATGAGAGTCAGGGAATGCTACCTGCATCCTGCCATTTACGGACATCCGACTATCAAGGGCCGGGCAAGAGCATCCTACTGCGAAGCAGAAGAGTTCTTCTCTCAGATGAACATTCCTGGAAGTCAGCGAAAAGTTAACCAAAAGTTAACCAAAAGTTAACCAAAATCCAGCAGAAAGTTAACCATTGCCCGAACATAAATTGCTGTGATTCCGGAAGTTAAACGTTAACCAAAAATTATTTGATTAACCGGTTAATGCGATACTTCAAGTTTCTCTTCGTATTTATGTTATGTTCAGATATATTTGCCTACGAACATGATGACGGATTGAATATGGGATCCCGATTCATTCCAGGCACCGAACGAGGCAGGCCACCATATGCTCATGCCGGGAGGGGTGCAGATCTCAATAACACTAAAACATGGAAATTGACATTATCCGCCTCTATCAGGAATGTCCGGAGGCAACGCTGAACGTCAAAGTAAGCGACATGATCGAGGCAAACCGAAGCCTGGTGGCCGAGGCGATCCAGAACTATGAAGAAGTTCACAAGCAGGTCGAGATGAATGACCTCCTTACAGGACAGGAAGTTGAACAGTACCTTGGCATATCCAGGGCAACACGTGAACGCTGGGGCAAGCCCGATGCATTCGGACAGCCGCCGATGCTTCCGAAAATCAAGGTTGGCTGGCTGGTCCGCTACAAGAAAGCCGATGTCGAGAACGTAAAAGTGAAGCTCGATTACAAGCATGAAATGCGAGACAGCTATGGCTCCTACTGATTCAGGGGAATTCAACCCCGTAAGCGCAATCACAAAGGAGATTGACAGTGCAGAGAAATCCGGGCTCATCGGGATGCTGCGCATCAAGTCAGCAAACCAGGCTGTCAGCGATGCATTCCACCGGCCAGACCCGAGAGATCTCTATCACTCATTATGGTATGAGGGCGAGGTTTGCTGCCTGTTCGCAGACAGCAACCTCGGCAAATCCATCTACGCAGTCCAGATGGCCGACGAGATAGCCAGGACGCAGAAAGTCCTGTACGTGGACTGCGAGCTATCCGACAAGCAGTTCCAGCTCCGATACTCCAACCCGCATACAGGCGTAAGGCATATCTTCCCGGATAACTTCCTAAGGGCGGAAATCGTGGCGGACGCAATCAACGCCGAGAACTATGAAGAGAACTTCTTTCTGAACATCGAGCAGGCAGCACAGAGCGTAGGCGCAAAGGTCATAATAATAGACAACCTGACCTACCTCTGCAACGCCTCCGAGAAAGGCGATGTCGCCGGAATGTTCATGATGAAACTGATGTCGCTCAAAAGGAAGCACGGATGGTCGCTACTGATCATAGCCCACACCCCAAAGAGGAATCTTACCAATCCCATCACGCAGAATGACCTTGCAGGATCCAAGAAGCTCTACAACTTCTTTGACAGCGTCTTTGCAATCGGGAAAAGCGCAAAAGACAACTCAATGAGGTATGTCAAGCAGATTAAAGTAAGGGCAGGAGAATACCGATACGACTCCGACAATGTCATGGTCTATGAGATTGACCAGAATGACGGATTCCTGCATTTCGAGCTGGTAGGCTATGCAAACGAGAAAGAACATCTGCGCAGCATAAACGATGACGACGGCAAGACCAATCTGCGCAACGTCATGGATCTGCGTGAGCAGCACAAGACAGTCAGGGAGATTGCCTCAATCCTGGGACTGAGCAAATCCGCAGTCGGCAGGCTCATTCGCCAGGGAGAGGAGGATCCGGCCAGCTGCATCGATGGAAGCCAGGCGGAGGGCGAAGCCAGGCCGCTCATCCGTCAGTCATCAAAGATGAAAGCCAAGACCGATGATCAGGATCTGTTCAGGAAAGAAGAGTAAAGGAGGAGAGGCAATGAAAGAGTACAGAGAATTCCATCTGCAAAAATATTCCGGCAGATCATCACGCCACACATGTCCGCAGTGCGGAAAGCCATTCTGTTTCAGCCTCTATGTCGATGAGGGCGGAATGCCTCTCTCTCCGGAGGTCGGCAGGTGCGACCATGAGTCATCATGCGGCTACCACAAGACACCAAAGGACTACTTTGCCGAGCATCCCAACCTGGCCAGTGATTGGAGGACGGCTCCGGACTGGCTGAGAGCAGAGAGATCCGGCGAGAAACCAAAAGAAAAACCACTATGCACAATACCAGAAGAATATCTTACACGCTCAGTCCGTCCGGACATCCAGAGCGATTTTACCGCATTCCTTTCAACGATATTTCAGAAAGATGCGGTCGATCATCTTACGCAGCGCTACAACCTTGGAGTAACCCACGCAAGAGACGTGATCTACTTCCAGCGAGACATCAAAGGGAACATAAGAACAGGAAAAATCATGAAATACAATCCCAAAACAGGAAAGAGAGTCAAGGATGCGAAGATTCCAGGGAAAGTGAACTGGATTCACTCGGTTCTGAAACATAAGGGGCTTCTTCAATCAGACTGGGAACTAACTCAGTGTCTTTTCGGAGAGCATCTGCTGGCGGATCCGGATGAGAAAGGCAAGACAGCCGCCCTTGTTGAATCGGAGAAAACAGCTGTCATAGCCTCCGGAATAATGCCAAAATACATCTGGCTGGCCACCGGAGGAAAATCCCAGCTCAGTCCGGACAGGCTCTCAGTCCTGAAAGGCAGGAAAGTCATCGCTTTCCCTGATATAGACGGCTACGAGGAGTGGAAGAAGAAGCTTTCCGCAATGCCGCAGCTCGACATCACGGTCTCAGACATCCTGGAAAAGAATGCAACAGAGGCCGACAGGCGAGCTCATATCGACATAGCCGACTGGCTGATCCGCTGGAAGCAGGAGGGCGGAAGCGAGGAAATGGAGACAGTACCGGAATCGGACGGTCTGTCCAAGCTGGGACAAAGCCGGCAGAAATCAGACGAGCCCGGGACAGAACTGGGACAGGATTCCGACGAGGAAATCCGTGAGCTCCGCTTCGTGAAAAACTACCTCTCGCCAGAGTCACTTCCGGCCATCCGCCTGCTGGTCAATGATTTTGGCCTGATACCTTACTCCGTCACAAAGGCCGGTCATCTCTGAGAAACCGTCCCAAACGTCCCAACCTTGTCCCACTTGTCCCACCTGTCCACGGCCTGGGACACGTGGGACAAAACGGGAAGACAGATTCACATCAATATATCTTTCTATTTTAATACTAAACAATGGAATAGCATTATAATAAATATTTAACAATAATTTTTCATAAATTTGTTGAAATTAATAATAGGTATGAGTAGAAAAAAGAATAATACTTATAGGATTAATACAGTAAAAGAGGCTAAAGCAATTGCACAATTATATATAAAACAAGCAGATTTACAAAATGTTGTCAAATTCGGACTTCCTGAAATAGACGACAGATATGATATTTGGAGAGTGCCTATTTTAGCATTAGATGATACAAAGATTGGAGAAATTGTCATTGATGCAGTGACATCTTTCATCGACAATAATAAATCCACACAAAAAGAAGTATTAGAAAATAGATTGCTCGGTCGGAAAACTAATACGAAATCAAGGAGGAAAAGCAATTGTACTCCTAAGATTTCCATGTTGGCTAATACTATTCGGGAAGGCGATTCAGAAAAACTCCTGAAAGATATGCCCAATGAATGTATAGACCTTATTTTTACATCACCTCCATATTTTAATGCAAAACCTGAATACGCAGACTATCTTTCATATGAGGAGTATCTTCTCAAAATGAAAAAGATAATTCATGAATGTCATCGAGTATTAAATGAAGGGAGATTTTTTGTAATAAATGTCTCACCTGTTCTTCTAAGGCGTTCGAGTAGAAATGAATCTTCGAAAAGGATTGCTGTACCTTTCGATTTCCATAGATTATTTATTGAAGAAGATTTCGAATTTATTGATGATATTATATGGGAAAAGCCTGAAGGTGCAGGATGGGCAACCGGTAGAGGGAGAAGATTCTCTGCAGACAGAAACCCACTTCAATATAAACCTGTACCAGTAACAGAATATGTCCTTGTTTATAGAAAGAAATCAGACAGATTAATAGACTGGCTAATAAGAAGACATCCAGATCAAGAAGCACTTAAAGAATCAAAAATAGTGGGAGATTATGATGTTACTAATATCTGGAAATTACCTCCTGCGCACAATAAGAACCATCCTGCTGTATTTCCATTAGAATTAGCTGAAAAAGTAATCCGTTACTATTCAATAAAGAATGACGTAGTAATGGATCCATTCGCAGGAACAGGCACTGTCGGGAAAGCTGCTATCAGAATGGGTAGAAGGTTTGCCTTGCTTGAGAAGGATCCAAAATATGTAGAACTAATGATAAAAGATTTTGATAAATACACTAAAGAACTCTCAATAAATTGGGTAAATATCTCTTGTGATAATGATAACCTATTTTAATATATATTCGATATGAATAGCGATCTCTTTTTACCTAATGAAGGTATAAACTTGGTAAAATACAGCGGAAAGGAATTTGTTGATAAACTGGGACTTGAAGTCGTCCAGAATGCAGTAAGTTCTGTTTTACATGGTAATAATGTTAGAGATTTAACGGAAGGACTGACCCAGCGAAGAGTATTGATAATTGGGGCTTCATTAATAGTAACATATCTGAAAGGATTATCTTCAAATGAAAAATTTGAAGAACAGTTAACATCTATAATAAATGACGGCATAAAACATAAAAATTTCTCCTCTGACGAAAAGACATATTTATTATGGTATCTAGGTCTAACAGGGAAGAGCATTCAAAACGTAGTTAGAGATAAAAGTATTGAATCTTATTCTAGAGTATTTGATAGCAATCTAAAAAGTATAGCAGATGATGTCGAAAGAATATACGGTGATATAAAACTGGATATTAACTATGAAGATAAAAACATCATTATGCGATGGCCTAATCTTCTGAGATGTCTGCTTGCAGTAGGGGCATCGACATTAACAACGAGGGGATCTGAAAAATCTATGTATGGAAAAACTTTCGAAAAACTTGTTATGGGTTCTACATTAACAATTTTAGGTTTTGAACTAATTGATCGAAAAGACACATCAAAGAAATCTAAAGTATTCTGGCTCTCAGACAAAAAAGACGACGTTAGAGAAATAGATACAACAATATTAATTAGACCTGGTGTAGGAGTAAAGTTTGACATTGGTTTTATAGGGCCAGGAAATACTGAAATTAGCCTCGACAAAGTTACAAGATATGGAAATACATTAAAAAGAGATGATTCCACTTATTTGGTGACTACCATCATTCTCGTCGATAAAATTGGAGAAAGAAGCAAAGCACCGGAATTAGCAGAAGATCGACAGGGGACAATACTTCAAATGAGTGAGAATTATTGGGTATATAAACTTGCACAGATATTAAAAGAGAAATGTAATTATGACTCTCCTATAACCAATATGACTAAAGAAGCGTCTCTTGATTATATCGAGCAAGAGATGAGAAAAATTGATCTTAGAAAATTTTTGAATCCAGTTGACAATGACTCAGGAGAAATTAAGCTGGAGATCTAAGATAGGCAACTGAGAAAGTTTGTAGATCAAATTGATTAATATTTAATAGTTAAGAAGATTAATCATTAGAGACTCTTACAATATATAAACCATTCGATAACTAAATTTACTCATAAGCATCTATAATTTATTTAGTATGGACACATACTAACCATTACAATTTTATCTAATCAAAGAGTGTTCTTTTGAACCGAGAAATTATATCATCTACCAAAATTGTAAAATAATCAAACAAGGGGCCTGCAATATTTCAATAAATATAAGTGGCAAGCATGACGGTTCAGTATATCTTCAGCCACTCAAAGTAATGATATCAGGAGATAATGTTGAATCTATGATTGATTCAGTTTTCTATTTTGATCAAAGTATTACTATACAAGATAGGATCCTATTATACACTTTCGCGGAAAAAACCAATTCCGAACAAATGACATTAGTAACTATGAGAGCTATGGGATTCCCATTTACAAGAAAAGAAAAAGTTTATGGCAAAAATGAGCCAGTCATAGGTAGTATTTATACCGAGAGAAGGCGTCCTGTAAAAATGTCTTTCACTCTATGGAATCCTGAAAGGCTTATCGAATTCTTTTAAATTAATCGTTAATAATAATTATCAATCTAAAGGTTTAAACATAGGCAAATAACAATAATCCCTCCCAATAAGTATATAGGTCCCAATCTTATATAGCTTTTCGGGAGGGCTTTCTATGTGATTTCTTATCTTCCATTTTAAACAAACAATAAGATAGAAAAGTGCAATAATATTGTTCCATTATCAGTTACATACGATTTTATCCTGCATCATCTTCACGAACATCTTCTGCACACATTCCTTGAACGCCTCCGGATCTGACGGCCCGACAGGCGAATATCGGACATCGGAAAGCGGATAACGATACAGAGCGCAGTACAGAGGGTTCGGGTCAAACTGATATGGATTATTCAATATATCTTCTATCAACTGCGTGAAATACTGGCCTCTTTCAATAATATGATTCTCAGCTTTCTCTATGTCGCCGCCGAACTTTTCGCTGTCAGCCAGAGACAAGGCCATCATTTGGAGAGTTGCTTTGATAAGATCCTGATCTTTCTCTGTATATACCCTGACAGCGATGCAGAAGAATGAGGTTTCGTTGATGCCATCTTCGGAGAGCTTCTCACTGTAAGACTTCATCTCCATTGTAGCATTCATAGCCAGCCTGAAATTCTCCAACGCCATCTTGTCATAGTCAACCTTTTTCCCCATAATATGTTGCTTTGATACAAATATATGGTAATTTTCTCACAAAGGTTTATGAATATGCCGCATTCTCTATGAATATGTTGCAGCGGTCTGGCCGTGCCCTGGGATAAATCCCAGGCACCGCCAGCCATCTTATTTCATGAGCGACAGAAAGATGCCTTTCTGACGCTCCGTGTGGCTTCGCCACATAAGGCAGAGAAAGGAATCGGCCGTGCATGGCGGCAGGCCGCCAGCACCGCCGATAGATCCAATCAGGAGTGCGGACGGAGACTTCTTCCGTTCCTCCGGCCGCCTGCGGCTCAGCCTACGGAACTCAGAAGACTCCCGATGTCCGCACCTTGCAGCTGCGCTGCATTGAAGAATGAAAAGGAATCGGCCGTGCATGTCGGCAGGCCGACAGCACCGCCGATCCATTCAATCCTGACGGGGGCTGCGGAGACTTTTGCCTCTCCTATGCCATCGGTCGCCATGTTCCGCTCTCTTCGCTTCCGTTCGCTCCGCTCGCTTCAGCTCAGGCTCCACAACGCTCCCTCGGCAGGAGAGTCAAAAGACTCCGGCAACGCCCCCTATATGAAAAGAGGTGTCTGCTTCGCAGACGGCGGTTCAGCCAATTGACCGGCTGCCGGGAGCCTGTCAATGAAAGTCAGCCGAGCGAACGTTGAAAGGTCAGTGCGAAAAGGGAGCATATCAGAAGCAGCCGGCAATTGACATCACACGCCCCCAAAGATGGCGGCACCGCTCCGCTCTCGCCGCCAATAAAGAGGCAGTAACATAACATAATCCTTTCCGAGATTGCATAATTCCGCTTCGCTCCATTATGCAATCAAGATTATGTTAAGTGACTGCCTCACAGCACCTTGGAAAGTCAAATCCGCGCGGGGCCCCTTTATCCCCGCTCCCACGTCTTTGACTTCCTGCGGTGCTGAGCGGAGTGACGGCCCGAGGCCGTCACCATTCCTGCTGGCCAAAGGCCATTGCCAAATGTGTCTCCGCTGACGCTCCGACCCTTGTCAATAATCGGGCTTCGCCCGAAGCGGAGTGCGAGGGGAGGTGCGCTGCCATGACATTTGCGGCTCTTTACGCTTCGCTAAGCCGCAACAGTCAGGCAGGGGGATCCAAAGAAAGGTGCGGAGCCTGGTCAGAGGGGAAAGTGCCACGCTCCGCTTGCACATTCCCCACAGTCCGCTTGCCGTGCTTCGCAGACAAGCGCACTGTTCCCCTGGAAGCCACGAAACACGCCAAGGCTTGCGCCTTGCCGATTTTCGTCGCTTCTAAGCAGTCCAGTTCGGGCTTGCGCCCTCACTCGACTGCACGCTCCGCAGCACTGCATCGGCTTCGCCTCGCAGAGCAGCTGCGCTGAGAGTAGACAAGCCTCAGGCTGACACCCTCGGCATGTCTGCCGCTTCGGGACTGCAAGAAGCTGGCGCTACTTGCAGACCCTGCGCATATATGAGGCAGACTGTCAGATGAATCTGCCAGCCAGCCTCAGGCGAAAGGCATGCTGCCAGCCAGGGCTGTCAGCAATCCTTTCGCAGGGTGCAGGGACTGCATCGGGCAGAGCCCTCGCAGACCCCGGTGCTTCGGAAATCCGCTACGGCTTCGCCTTGCGGCATTCCTCCGCCCGTATGGGGCAAGCCTCCAGCCAGGGCTGTCGGCACGCCCCTGTGTTCGGGACACTGCCACGCCAGGGCGTGTCAGCGACCCGAATGTGCCTTGATTCGGGGGCCTGTGCCTGGTTGCTGCCTTTGGCAGAGGAACAGGACTGTGCCCAGCTTGCGCCCGGCACAGACCTGTGGTCTATTTCCGCCACCGCCGCTGTCAGGCCAGCGGCTGAGGCGGACGCAGTGGAGAGGCATTCTCGCTACGCTCGATGCCACTCCGCTGCGCTTATGCAGGAGTCCGTCGGCATTCGCCTCCGGACACCTACGCTGGCCGGCTCGCTGGCGCTTCGCCCGCCAGCCTTTGTTTCGTGAATATGCTGTATTCTCTTATTTATGAATGCCAATTCCGATAAAATAAAAAAGACTGCAAAGGTAGTCCGTCTCACGACGGCTGTAAAGGTCAGGCGGCTTCGCCGTTTGCTGCGGAAAGTTTCGTGGCCTGCGGCCGCGAAATTTCCTTGCAAAACCTTGACAGCCTGTTCGACGGACTGAAAAAAGGCAGTGCTTTTTTATTTTATTTCTTTTTTCCGGTTTTTCTTTCGTTTCTTTTTTCGGGAATTGGTATTCAGAGGGTTTTCGTAAATTTGTGATGGGATGTGCTACATCCCTGCTACGGCTTTGGGCAAGATTTGTAAAATTTGCCCTCTCGTTGGAGCAGCCTGCCAACCGGGTATGGGCTTCCGGCTAAATTTTCTGCCTATGGCTGCTGTCTATCAAAATACCTGCTTTTCTGACTGCTGGGGGTCGGTGGGTGATGTCACCTGCTACCACAGGAATGGGAGGTGCTATGTCAGGAGGCGGTCTTCGCTTGTCTTTCCCGGGACGGATGCCCAGCTCGCCTCGCTCGCTGCGCACCGTCGTGCGCTGGCTGCCTGGCGGCAGCTTGCGCAGGGTGTTCAGGAGGTGTGGAACTCGCTGGCCAGGGAGGTCAGTCCTCACAGGCCGCCGTTCGGAACTGGGGCGCACATTTCGGGGCAGAATCTGTTCGTGTCGGCATATCATGGGTTCATCACCCTGGGAAACGAGCATGTTCCGGAGCCGGTGCCGTTCAGGAGCTTTCCTCCGTTCGGGCTGGAATTTCTGGAAGCGGAGGCTGTCGATGACAAGGACCTGGTTCTGTATTTCAACCTGAACATGTTCCGGGAAAGGCATCCGGAGAGGTATGCAGTCCTGGCCAAGGTGCAGCTGGCTAAGTCAGGGGGCGGATCAAATCCAGGGCTCATGCGGAATGTCCTGGAAGATCCGGACTTCCTGGATGGTGAGGCGGAGAGGACAGCAGTGTTCAGGATCCTGGACTATCGGAAGTTCAGCGGGATCGATGCCCAGGAGTACACGCTCCATGCGAGGGTATTCCTGCTTGACAGGGAGAGGGGTTACAGAAATGTTCCGATACGGATCGACCAGGATATCAGCTTATAGCGAGGAATGGTTTCGGTAAAATCCTGGATCTGAATCCATATCATTGATTTACAATCGGGAATCATTAAATTTGAGCAGGCATTTCCACATGCCTATTAACTTCCTAAACTTTTACTTACAATGAAAGCAATTCCATCAGTAGCATTCAATGAATTCCACGGCACGGCATCCGAGGTAACAGCTAGGCAGATCGGAGGCCGTACAATCCTTAACGGCAGGGCTCAGCACTCCCATGTGAAGTCCGCCAGACAGTCTCAGCGCAGAGCCGATTTCTCCTACATCACAAAGCAGTTCCGTCAGCTTAACGAAGAGCAGCTGGCCGGCTGGACGGAGCTTGCCAGGACGCACCGCAGGCAGGCTGCGATGGGCGGAGAGGAGCAGCTGACGGCGCAGAATCTTTTCGTAGGGCTGAACACAAACAGGGCGATCCTCGGGAAAGGCCTGGTCATGGAGGCTCCGGCTGAGCTGCACGGATCCACCTATATCAAGTTTGACGATCTCTGGATCACTCCGGCCAGGCTGGTGATCACTGGGCTCGGAGCTCCGGACACGAGGCCGAGCAGGCTTGTGATCAGGATGGCTTCCACCGACTCGCTAGGCAGGGCGAAGCTCTGGGGCCAGACGGTGATCGTCGATTCATTTGAGGAGCCCTCGGACGGAAAGATAGACTTCACCGAGGTTTACACCAGCCAGTTCGGCGTTCATGTCCAGCTCGGAAGAAAGTATTTTTTCGAGATCTACTGGATAGACGAGAACTCCGGATATGTCTCTCAGGTGACACGTGTCTGCTACGAGTCGTCCGAGAGCAGATCCATCAACGGCAACGAGTATCCAGGATAATAAAGCATTTATTTAGATAATCTGTAATAAATTATTGCTTAATTGATTGTTAATCAGAATAATTTATTATATTTGCGTCAGAGCGGTTACCGCTACTTAACCATTAAAACTTAAACATCATGAAGTACATTCCATCAATCGCATTTGAGGAGATGTCAGGCTCTGCAAAGGGAGTCACCGCAGCCAAGTCAAGAGGCCGCAAGTACATCCGCAACAAGGGCACCGGGAGCCATGTCCGCACCGCTGCTCAGTCCTCAGTGAAATCAATCTTCCGCCAGCTCTCCCAGAGCTGGAAATCCCTCACCAACGAGCAGATCATGGCGTGGACTCAGCTTGCTCAGTCCCAGGCCGGACGGTCCGTGCTCGGCACTTCCTCCAAGATCACCGGAGCCAACCTCTATATGAGGCTGAACTACTGGATTGTCTTCTGTGGCGGAACCGCTCTGACCACGCCTCCGACCCTGCGTGGAGTCGAGGCTCCGTCAGACGCTGAAATCGTCCTCAATCCTACCACCTTTACGTTCACTCTGGCGGCCAATCCTACCGGAGCTAACAAGGCGGATCTCAAAATGGTCATCATGGCCAGTGCTCCTCAGTCGAACGGTGTAAGCAATGCCTACGCCAAGGCCACCGCAATCGGTGACTTGCAGACGGCCGAGGTTGACGAGCTCAACATCAAGGCAGCTTACGATGCGAAGTACGGAACTCCGAGCGATGCTGCTCCAAAGGTGTTCGTGAAGTGGCTCTATGTCGATTCCAAGACCGGAGAGGTGTCCGGAGAGAAGATGAAAGTCGTGAAGCTCGCAGCAGCGGCTCCTACTACCTAGCAGACTCACGGAACAGATTTTATATTCCTAACCCAAAACTTTAACCTGCGTTCCCGTCCCCGCTACTATGGCAGGGACGGGATTTTCATTAAGGGAGACATCTTATTATGGGACAGATTATTATTCAGATACTTTCAATCCTCCTGGGCTCGGGAGGAATCGTAGCCCTGTTCCTGGTAGCGGAGAAAAAGGCTGCGGCCCAGCTCCGCAACACGGACAAGATCGATGACAAATGGCAGAGGCTGATCGAGCAGAAAGAGAAAGACTACTCGTTCCTGAATTCCAGGTATGAGGACGCAACGAAGAAGATCGAGAAGCTTTACGATGACAATTCGCAGCTGCGCACCAGTCTTGACGACATCAACACTGAATGTGCAGTGGGCAGGATTCTGAGGTGCAACCGCATCAAGTGTGATGACAGGCAGCCTCCTTTCGGAACAGACGACAACCTAAACTCAAACAATAATGGATAGCGACAGAATAACCAAAGACTTCACTTTCTCGGAGTTCGAGAAGAGTGCTACGGCAAAGAATGCCGGTATAGACAACAGCATTCCCGATGACGGTACCAGGTGGGCGATCAGGCTGCTTACCATGACGGTGCTTCAGCCTCTCAGGAATGCAGCATGCAGACCATTGAAGATAAACAGCGGTTACAGGTGTCCGGAGCTGAACAGGCTCGTGGGCGGCGTGCCGGACTCCCAGCATGTCAAGGGAGAGGCCGCCGACATCGCAGCTGCCGATCCGCTGTATCTTGCACAGCTTGTTCTCAGGAACAATCTTCCTTTCGACCAGATGATCCTCTACTCTGACTTCGTACATATCTCTCATAAGAAGTACGGCATTCAGAGGAGGCAGATCCTATATAGCAGATCCTACAAAATGACTTATCCTAAAAACCCAATGCTATGAAGATAACAGTAAGACAACTGATGGTGGTGTGGTGCTGTCTTGCCACGGCGGCCGTGACTGGCAGCATCGTCCGGCGATGCACCCGGGAGCAGCCCGGGGAAAAGCCGGCCGTGACCAGCGAGATCCAAAGGATGATCGTTCATGATACGGTCTTTGTTGACAGGCCGGTAGTCAGGACGGTCCGAACCATTGACACGGTGATAGTGGCCGCTAAGCCTGTAATCATTACAGACACTCTGCGATGGACTGATACGGTATATGTCAAGCTGCCGATCGAACAGAAGCGTTACAGCGGAAAGGACTACGAGGCCTGGGTAAGCGGCAGCCGTCCATCCCTGGACAGCATCCGGATCTTCAAGGCCAGCGACTACACTGTGGCGACAATCCAGCCAAAGAGCAATCAAAGGAAGCGCAAGTGGGGAATCGGCCTGCAAGCAGGATATGGGATCCGGCTGGCGGAGACTCCGCAGCTCACGCCTTACATCGGGGTAGGGGTGTCGTACAGCATCATAAGGTTCTGACCATAAGTGAAAAATCAAGCCTCATTGCGTGAAACAATGAGGCTTGTTGTTATTAATTACTTATTTGTAGAATAGGAATTAAAATGCAAGTACATCGACAAAATCTGGAATATATTCTGAATTGCGATCGTATGTGATGTATTTGATTTTCCAACCTGACTTTATAACTACTGCTTCAAGTGTACTCATCGGTGAGCAATCAAGAGGTATCATAATGCTAGGCGTGTTATTAAAATTGCAAGCTCGGAGATCTAGCATTGTAATTTGATTATTATAGCATAATAAACTATATAGTGATGAGCATCCAGTAACATCAAGATTTGTTAGCTGATTATCTTGGCAAATAAGTCTTTCTAGTTGAGCACATCTTGCAACTTCAAGCTCAGTGAGTTCATTATCATAACATTCAAGTGAAGTGATAGATGGACATTTCCGTACATTTAGAGATGTAAGGTCGTTTTCAGAACAATTCAAGTAATTAAGTGGCGATTCTTTGGGTAGTTTCAACGACGAAAGATCGTTATCTTCACAATTAACATATTCTATTGAAGTACAATTTGAGATGTCTAAACTTGTCAGATTATTCTTATAGCATGCAATGGAAATCAAAGCCGTATTCTTAGACAGGTCTAATTCGGATAATTTATTAGAGGAACAAATTAAGTCTTGTAAAGATGTACAGCCACTAACATTTAATGAAGTTATGTCATTGTCATAGCAAGAAAGCGTTGTCAAACTTTTGCAATCAGGAAGATTTATAGAAGATAGCGAGTTGTGATTTACGTCAATAGTCCTAAGATTTGAAAGATATTGAATTCCATTAAGGGATGTCAAGCCTTGGTCATTAATTTTAATATCAGTTATCATCTCGGCCTCATCTTGCGAAATTTTCCCATCATTGTTGAAATCATAATTTTGAAGACAATATCGCTTCAGCACGACATCTGTCATTTCGGAGGTCACATCTGATAAAGAATCATCGCCACTTTCTTTACTACAAGATAATGCGAATAACATTGCAATAGATAATGCAATTACAACAAAAATCTTATGTCTCATAACCATATGCATTATTTAGAATTTATTATCAACTGTTATAAAAGTTCGGCAAATTTAATCAATTATTTACTATTTGAATAATTCTTGATAATAATTGATAAGACTAGCCATAGTGTTAGCAGTTGAAACAATACATTATAAGTTTTATTGGTATGGTTATGAGATTAGACACGGGACTTAATCCTGGTCTAAGCTAATATATGAATGAAGATATTATAAACGTATTATTCATTACCTAGAAGGAAAGTTGTTTAATTGAAATTTTAGTAGAAAGTGAGATTTCTATTAAAATTTTAATTGATTATGTAGCCAATTTGTAGCCAAAAATGAGACAAGAAAAAACGCTAACTGCTGAAAATCAAGCAATTAGCGTTCTTTTAATGTGCTCTGCTAGGGACTCGAACCCTAGACCCACTGATTAAGAGTCAGTTGCTCTACCAACTGAGCTAGCAAAGCATATTTTCGTGATCCGTTCGGGGCTCGAACCCGAGACCCCAACATTAAAAGTGTTGTGCTCTACCAACTGAGCTAACGAATCATTCCAACCTCGGGTCTTACCTTTCGGGAGTGCAAAGGTATTACTTCCAGATTAAATAAACAAATTTTTCGAGGTTTTTTTCAAATTACTTCATGAATACTCTTTTTCCGAGACCATGTTTGAGCCGAATGCCATCACGTATCTAACGGGGTGATTGGAATCAGGCGCTCTGGCGGCCTCTCACTGGTGGTTGGCTGCTGTGGTGGCTGGGAGGTCGAGGGCTTCAGCGAGGATGACGATTGGGTTTAGGACTTTGTAGCCGGTGGACATTTCAATCTGCCACTTGCAGGTATCACACTCGCTGCAGACGAAGTCTGGCGCAAGGGCACGGATCTGCTCAAACACAGGCCGTCCTATTTCTTGTGAATTTCTATAATTCTCTTTCTTGAAGCCGTAGGTGCCAGCAATGCCGCAGCAGCCGCTATCCAGCACAGAGAAAGACACCCCAGGAATCATCTGCATGAGCCGCTTCGTGAATATGCTCCATCCTAACTTTTCCATGTGACACGGAATATGATAGGCTATGCGAGCAGCGTAATCTTTCTTGAATACCAGAGTGGCTTTACCTGCATCAATCAAATCGAACAGAAACTTCTCCACCAGAGTAATGCTGTCCCGAACTTTGGAATTGTCAATATCCAGAACGTGAGGATATTCATCCCTCATGGTGAAAGTGCAAGTGGAAGCAGTGGCAACGATAGGAAGCCCCTCGCCTACCATCTTCTCGAATACGGCGACATTGTGCTTAGCATGCCTGCTAGCCTGGTTCCAAAGCCCATTGGCAATCATAGCCACCCCGCAGCACTCTTCATTCATAAGTTCCACCCCATAACCAACGGCATTCATCACTTCCACGAAAGCCTTCCCCACCTCAGGGTGCTGAAACTCAGTAGAACAACCATGGAAGAAGGCCACTTTCTTCGAATATGCCGCCTGCTTCGACCGTGCGTCTCGATTAAACCATCCAACGAAGCCGTGAGCCTTGTATTTTGGGAATGTGCGATTCTTATCAATATCCAGCACTGCGTCCATCACAGCTTTCACGGGCTTCGTAGCCACCATAGAATTAACTATGGGAGCGAACGGACGAGCCAGACGCCCCATTATGTCGGTATTAGCAAGTATGGTATCACGGAGAGTCGGCGTGGCGGCGCTGTAGCGACGCCTGGCAGACTGAATCAAATCAGCTATATTCACGCCAGATGGGCAAGAAACCTCACAGCGTTTGCAGTTCAAGCAATATTTCAGGTTCTCGTCGAAGAACATCTTGTTCTTCAGGCGAAGCCTCTCCTCATCAGGGCCGGCCTGCTTAGGACCAGGGAAGCGAGGATTCACTGGCACCACAGGGCAGTACGCCGTGCAAACCGTGCACTTGATGCACTGCTCAAAATTATTGAAACTAACTTCTTTCTTCTCCATATCCTATCTATCCTCCAATGATTTCATCAGCGACCCGCAGTGCAGTCATTATGGCCACGCCAGCGCCACTCCCCTCGTTCAGCGAATTACACCCGCCGACCTCAGAACCAATAACATAAAGATTATCGACCAAAGAAGCATTCTTGAATGCCCTGAAACGGGAATCGGTCACGACTCCAAAGCCAAGATAATTCTGCTTTTCGAAGAAATTCTTATCGTACCACTCATTCCTGTCAGGAACGAAATCCACGTCCAGCCCGAACACAGGCTCCTCAATCTTGCCTGGCGATGCGACCAAGCCATGAGCGAACAGATGTCCGCTGGCCAGCACGAAATCATCAGCCTCCAGCAGAGTCCCATCAAGGTTTCTAGTCTTAATGCTCGTTACAACGCCATCTGAAATCGAAGAACTGAGAGCCTCATCCCCCATCAGGAACGTTCCCCCGATGTTCTCGAAAGCCTTTTTCAATAGTTTCTGAGTGCGGATGCCTGCAACGGAAGGCGGCATAGTTCCAACGAACAGCACCTTGACCTTTATCATCTCCCTAACCCAGTCACACACGAGAGGGTTATTCAAACCGAACACCTCTGGAACCACCACGACATCTTCATCTTTCAAAAGCGAATGAACTGTCCGGCCAAACTCTTTCCAGCATTCCTCCTGCTCCATTACACGAGCTATATTGATAGAACGCATCTCAGTTGGATTGGCACGAAGATTCTCCACGACCTTCAGTTTCACCGACTCTATCCTGCAAGAAAGTCCCTTCTTCTCAAGCCCTTCAGCAATGAAGACACTATTGAAATCCATGAAACCAGCAAAATTGACAATCAAAGCCTTATGCCCTATGACCTCATCGGGAGATTTAAAAAACGGAATCTCCTCCAAAGCCAGCCAGGCAGGCTTGAAAGTCCCCATCGGAGTGAAACGCCAGCCGTTTGCTCCATTGAAACCGCAAAGCTTGATGCCATACTTTCCGAAGAAAGGAATCACGCCGGCAGCATATTCCTTTATCCTCTCAACCCCTATCTTCGAATATGGGTGATTATCCGGTAATTTAGGAATATCCAGAAGCGGCTCTTCAACCGCCGTCCCGTCCGGAAGCCTCCCAAGCAAGCCGAAAGTGCCAGTAGAAAAGTGCAAGGCATTTTGCCCAGCAGAAACGATGAGACACTGCTTTCCTGCCTCTTGCAAGCGAATGCCGCAGACAAGGGAGGAAAGCCCTCCTCCAATTATGATAGTATCAAATTTCATTCTTAATCCTTATTCAAAACTTATCCTTCACAAAAGCTAAGATTCATTCAATCCCAGCACTTCCGAATATACCCACTGCGTATATGCGCATTCCCGTAAGGTCTCTCCCCAAGCCACAGGATACATTCCTTTCCACCGCTCATTCATGAACTGCTTCAAATCATTGCGCACAGCAACGACATCGCCATGATCCTTAGCCAGAATGCAGGCAGCCCTGCACCCGCAAAGCTCTCCCTGGCACGTTCCCATGCCCATTCGAGTGCGCCTGCGAAGATCCACGAGATTGTGGACGTCCATATTCTTGATGGCAGAATCTATCTCAGACACAGGTACCTCTTCACACTCGCAAACGACGCTCCCCTCATATTCATCGGAAAGCGGAATGCTAGAGACATTCGCCCCAGCCCTGCCAACGGTCGCCTTCTGCGCCGTAGTAGGCATAGTCCACATATTCTTGAATATCTTCTCAATGCCTCCTTCCTCAGAGCCAGGAAGAGGGGTAGTTGCAGTCGTGCAAGGAACATCCAGACCCAGCTTCTTGCAAGCCATGTCAGTAGCCTGCTCGGCCATCAGCCTGTAAGTCATCAGCTTACCGCCAGTTATCGTTATGAAGCCTTTAATTCCGTCGCGAATCTCGTGATCCAGGCAGACTATGCCACGGCTGATATTCCTGCCGGTAGGATCATTGTCCGCAGAAACAAGTGGACGCACACCAGCGTAAGCCCGCAAAATCCTAGTCTGAGCAAGCACAGGCGAGAGCTTCGCTCCCTCTGAGAGAAGCAGATTCACCTCGTCCGGCGTCACCTGCAGATGATCGCACTCCTCGTATGGCACTTTAGTGGAAGTAGTGCCAATCACGCACACGGTATCTCCCGGAACAAGGATGTCCGCATTTGCAGGCTTGCGGCAACGATTCAGCACGATTCCGTTGACCCTGTGAGCGAAAATCAGCAAAGCACCCTTCGCTGGATACATGCCAATCTTTGCCCCAGCCATCTCGGCAATATGATGCCCCCAGATTCCACACGCATTTATTACCACTGGCGCATGGTACTCGCCACGCTCTCCGGTCCTGCGATTCTGCACCTTTACTCCGGTCACCATATCTTGGTTCTTGATGATTTCCGTGACCTCTGTGTACGTCAGCACCACGGCACCGTGGAGTTTAGCGTCATAAATGTTCGACGCGCAAAGCCTGAACGGGTCCACCGAGCCATCAGGAACACGCACTGCACCTATGATGGACGGATTCACAGATGGCTCCAGCCTCTTCGCCTCCTGAGGGTCTATGATTTCCGCCTTTATTCCAGCCTCTGTGCAGGCTTTCACGAACGTTGCCTGATAGCCCAGGTCATCTTCAGGCAGAGTAATGAAAAACCCTGAAGTATCATCCACGCAATGTCGGGCGATTTTCTTCAGAATCATGTTCTCTTTTATGCATTCCGAAGCGGATTCTTTATCAGTGACAGCATAACGTGCTCCGCTGTGCAGCAAACCATGATTGCGGCCGGTCGCTCCGGTCGCAATGTCGTTTCTTTCTATCAACAGAACTTTCAAGCCCCTAAGGGAACAGTCTCTTGCGGTTCCAGCACCCGTGATGCCGCCGCCTATGATTATAACGTCAAATTCCTGTTTCATTTTACTCCCGTATAACTCTCAATCTGCTTTCTCAGGCTTGCGCTCAAGCTCACAGGCGCCTCGCTGTCCGACCTGTCCAGCCACTCTTTTGCCAGCTCTGGCTGCCCAAGCATGAAGCATGCAAGGCCGATGTTATAAGCTGCGCAAGCCCTCTTTTCCTTATTTTTGTTCTTAGTGAGAGGGAGCCAGTCGTCGATAGCTTCTTTCCATTTGAATGAGTTAGCATGCTCCGCACCATTGGTCCAAGCACTTTCCGCGGCATCGTAATATATTACGAAGAACTGATCCTGATGCCACGTAGACACGAAAGACTTTGCCGCCACCTGACCCGCGCTCTCGGCAGCGCTCTCAATGCTATTCCAAAGCCTGCGATTCATTTCCTCAGCAGTAGCTTTTCCATTGCTGTACACATCTACGGCAAGGTCTTTGTCTCCAGCGAAGCCGAAAACCTTATCCTCTTTATTCTGAGTGTCGTAGACGTAAACTTTGACGTTGAAAGGGAGCTTCGCAGCCGAGATGTACGATGAATCGGCAGAATGAATGCCCGCCGAAGTATTTTTTATTGGCGATCCAAAAGAGACATTTCCGAAAGATGGCTTATCCACAAGGAAAACGACATCCTTGTCAACATCCATGGCCAGATTCACCATTGAATCCTTCTGGGTGTAGTCAGTGCCTTTTTCATATCCAATGCTATAAAGGTCGATAACCTGCTCCCCATTGAAATAATCATGTTCCAGAGCAGATGCAAAGCCAGAAGAAAAGGCCCTGTTGAACGAAGAATCCCTTGGATTGGAACCGTACAGATAAACGATGCCCATGGTCTTGCGAGCGAGGTTCAGCCCCGAAGCGGACGGTCCCCTCATCTCAGATTCCACCAGCAGCGCCTGAGGAGCGCATGCCACCAGCATGAATATGCCAGAGAGCAGAATGACAGAAGCCTTTTTCATAATTTTAATCTCCTATTGGCTCGGCAGTTAGATCATATTCATCCGCGCCAGTTATTTTAACATTCATGAATATTCCGCAGAGTTTCTCTGGATCCTTAATCCCAGGGAATTTGTCCGGCGAATAAGTTACAATAATCTCGCCATCCACTTCTGGGCTCTCGTACTGGCTCCTACAGATGAAAACCCCGTCGGCATAGTCATCTACGAGCACTTTTTCCACCTTTCCAACCCTAGACTGGTTGAATGCTAGTGAAATACCGCTCTGAAGCTCCATGAGCTCGGACAGCCTGCGCTGCTTCTCCTTTTTAGTGATGCGATCCCTGAAATTAGCAGCATCGAAAGTTCCCTCTTCCTCTGAATATTTAAAAGCACCAAGCCGCTCGAACTTGGCCTCGGCGACGAAGTCCAGAAGCTCCTGGAACTCCCGCTTGCCCTCGCCCGGATGCCCGACAATCATCGTTGTCCTCAGCACCACCCCTGGCACCTGCGAACGTAGCTTCGCGATAAGATTCCTCGTCCACTTGCCATCAACGCCCCTATGCATCTTGTTCAGGACTTTATCTGAAATATGCTGAAGAGGGATGTCAAGGTATTTGCAGACCTTCGGGTTATCAGCCATCTCTTTCAGGACATCCCCAGGAAAATCGGCAGGATAGGAATAGTGAATCCTTATCCATTCAATTCCCTTGATTTTAGAAAGTTCCTGAATCAGTTTAGCCAAAGAACGTTTCCCATAGAGATCCAGCCCGTAATATGTCGTGTCCTGCGCTATCAGAAGCAGTTCTTTCACGCCTTCGCCAGCAAGCTCGGTCGCCTCTTTCACGAGCATCTCGATAGGCACGCTCTTGTGAGCGCCACGTATGAAAGGAATAGCGCAATATGAGCACCTGCGGTCGCAGCCTTCTGAAATTTTCAGGTAAGCATAGGAGCGATGCTTCTCGGTAAGATATCGCATCCGCTCATGCGAGCTGCCAGGCTCCACGCCTAAAGCCTTAACTACCGTGGCGAAATCCCTGGCGCCGAACCATTTATCGACTTCAGGAATCAGGACAGGAAGCTGCCCCATGTAACGCTGCGAGAGGCAACCTAAAACGAATAACTTCTTCGCATTCCCAGCTTTCTTTCGCAAAGCGCCGTCAAGAATGGCCTGCACAGACTCTTCCTTGGCATCTCCGATGAAACCGCAAGTGTTGATTAAAAGGTAATCCACGGCACGATTATCCCCTTCCGGCACCACTTCGTAATCTTTCTCGACCTGGGAAAGGATGTGCTGAGTGTCCACAGTGTTCTTCGAGCACCCTAGGGTGACCACCTGTATGGATTTCCTTCTATTATTCGGCATATTCCTTATTCGTTAGCTTTATCTTCAGAAGCCTGAGCCTCTTCCTCAGCAGGAGCCTCATCCTTCTTCTCCTCCTCGAAGTCGAAGGATGCATATTTTGCAATCTCGTTGTACCAGTCGATGATTTTCTTCATGTGAGACACGTAGAAGCGGTCTGCGTCATAGTCAGGCACGGCCTTTTCGAAAAGTGCCTTCAACTCATCTGGACTGTCTTTTGAAGTCACCTCCTTCCCGTCAAGCACGTCCTTCAGCTTCGTAAGCACGTCTTTCAGGGAGACCTCTCCGGTCTTGGTGTATACGGATATATCGGCAAGAGTCGTGATTCTGTTCTTCAACCCGAACACAGTCCTGGTCTTATCGCTCAAAGACTCCACGATAGCACCGTTGCGAGCCTGAGCCAGGTACTTGTAAAGGCCGTGCTGGCCAGATACAGAAATAATTTTTGTCAAATCAGTTTTCATATTCATTTAATTTTTAAAATTTTCAATGCGCTATCTGTTTCTTTCTTAAGGTCATCAATCGTGCCACTGTTCCTTATGATGGCATCGGCCTTCGAGATGTCGAATCTTTGTGCTGCGATTCGCTGGATGATGCTCGATTTTGGAACGTTATCTCTTGCCGCCGCCCTTTCCAATCTTAATTCCAGAGGAGCATCCACCAGAATTATCTTGTCCAAGTGCTTCATGAACTCCGGCAGGTCCATTACGATTGCCGACTCCATGGCAGCTGCTTTCGCCCCATTTGCTTCATTCATAGCCTTCCACCTTATGAAATCCCTCAGCACAGCAGGATGGACAATACCGTCCAGCTTAGCCAAGTTGTCTTTCGATAAGAAAGCCAGTTCGGTCAGCTTAGCCTTGTCGAATGTCCCATCAGCCTTTCTGATGCTGCAGCCGAAAGCCTCCTCGATGGCATCCAGCAAGGAATCATCTGTCAGGTAAAGACGTTTTGCCGCAGAGTCCGAATCATAGACCGGAATGCCCTCTGCGGCTATGATCCTGCAAACTGCGGATTTCCCGCTTCCTATGCCTCCTGTGACAGCGAATGTTATCATTTTCTATCCTCCTCTACGCAATCGAACACCTCTGGATCCAGAGTATATTCAATCACCCCTTTAGGAATGTTCCGAGCCTTAGCTATGCATTTCCCGCCAAGAGACTTCTCGAAGTCGGAGTAATCGATGTAGAAGCTAACCACGTCGGATGGATCTTCTGAAAGAGGGAAAGTGCATTTATAAGTCACTTTCGCGGTGGATGGGAATATTTTCAATTCCTTTCCCACTGGAACGTTCCTGGCAATGATGGCTACGTCATCTTTTATCTCGACGAAACGCGTTACATCCAATGAGTAGTTCACCTCGGAGACCGACATGCGCACCCCATTTATAGGTTCCAGCTTAACTGTGCCGTGGCTGCTGGAACGAATGTTCGAGAGCTCGATAGTCTTCGTGAACACCCTGTCCACGTGCTCCAGGTGGAACGGCTCACCGTAAATCGTTATGGAATCCGGCGTGACTTTCATGCCGTCCATGGCAGTGTATTGCGGCTTGAACGACAGTATGGTCTCCGCCTGCACTGGCACCTTTTTATTATTCTCGAACGGAAAGCGGAACTGGAACGTGTCTGAGACGAAAGACTCCAGCCTCACCCCTTCCCCAAAAATCTCGTTCACATAATTGCTCAGCTCAGCGGAAGTAATGTAGAAGATTTCCCCGTCCTTATGGTGCATGTCTTTCGGGTCAAACATTATCCGGATGGCGTTCCGCTTTGACATAGAAGAATTCCGCACCAGGCTGAAGCCGGAAGTGCGGCATCGGGCCACGATGAGGCTAGAATTAGAAGAAACGTTGGAATGCCCATCTATGTTGCAGACAGCCACCACCGGCACACTCATAGTGCTGGAATAATTCAGCGACAGATTATGAATGAGCCATATAGTGAAAGCGAGCAGGACAGAGAGTAAGAATATTACTGAGTCCCGGCCGTTGAGATGGGTCTTCTGCAAGAAGGCATGGAAACGTTCCTTCCACATTTGTTCCTCCCTACTTAGGCTGAGTGTCGGAATAATCCTTCACGAGTGAATTCTTATCGACTCTAAGCTTCACGTCGCCATCAACCTTGATGAGCGCTGACTTCTCGTTTATTTCGTCTATAACTCCATAGATGCCCCCGACTGTGACGACTTTGTCCCCTTTCTTCAGGGATTTACGGAAGTTTTCCAATTCTTTCTGCTGCTTGCGCTGAGGCCTGATCATGAAAAGCCACAGGATCACGAACATAGCAATTATCATGATCCAGAACATTGCGCTGCTGGTTCCTGCGCCACCCTGCGCAGCACTGCCGGAAACAGGCGCCGAAGAGGCTTGTAGTAAGATTGTAAGCATTTTCATATTCTTAATATTTGTACAAATTTAATCAATTTTCGACGGTTTTCACTATCTCCCCTTCCTCAATGAGCTTCTTGATGAGCTTGTCCAGAAGTCCGTTCACGAACTGGCGGCTCTTCGGGGTGCTGTAGAACTTGGAGATTTCGACATATTCATTTATGGTCACGCGCAGAGGCATGTCTGGAAAAGCCTTTGCCTCAGAGATGCCCATCACGATGAGCTCTATGTCGGTGACGAAGAGGCGGTTATCATCCCAGTCAGGCACCATCTCCGCTATGCGCTTGAGGTATTTGCCGTAATTGACATAGGACGTGCGTAGCAGCTTGAAAACGAAATCTTTATCGCTGTCCACCTTCTGCTTGGGGTTGCCATGGCCGGCCCTCACCATGTCGCTCTTGTAAAGCTCCGGCAGAGTCCATCTCTTGCCAGCGGCAAAATCTTTCATGGTGTTGCAGCACCAAGTTAATGAATATGCAAGATCGTCATTCCACCACAGGGACATGTCTTCAAGGATTCTCTCTAGTTCCTCGTCGTCTACAAGTTCCTCTTCGAAGATTCTCCTGAACAGGGCAGCGTCTTCTTTCAAAGACCTCTCCGGAGCATTCATATACTCATTGAAATATTCCCTTGTCCTGACAGTGTCATAAAGCCTCCTCAGGAAGGCATCATGCTGCTCCCATGAAAGGCCCCTTTTTGAGATGATCTTCTGAAAATCAGGGTCCTCCGAGAGCAGAGGGGCGACCTGGTTCTCGGCGAATTTCATGTTCGGATGCTTCTCTTCCTCGGTAGGATTGAACTTGGCAGAAGTCTCCTTGATCCTTCTCCTGGCTTCTTCGGTCAGGGCTGGAATAAGGTCGAGCATGAAAAGATATAGATTTCTAGTTGCTTCCAGAGATTCTTTTAGCTGGCTTTCCGCTTCTTCAAGCGTCATGGACTGGTCCTCGGCATAGCTGTACAGCACCTTGAAAGCCTTTATTCGCAAAATGCGCCGGTTAAGCATATTCTTAATAAATTTTACGCAAATATAACATACTATTTTTAGATTTTTATTAAATTTGTTTGCTAAATGAAAACTCAGCGCAATATGTTTAAAGACGATCAAGAGCGGCCGAATTACGCTGACCGCAATTCCGAGGACGTTTTTTCGATTCCAGTGCGAGCTGGAAAGCGGACTTACTTCTTCGATGTCAAAACCACCAAGGGCAATAATGATTACTACCTTACCATCACTGAAAGCAAACGCAGACAGGAACAGGATGGCAGTTTCACTTACGACAAGCACAAAATTTTCCTGTACAAGGAAGATTTCGCTAAATTTCAGGAAGGCCTGGCACAGGCTGTAGATTACATGAAGAAGAACCTTCTGAAAGATACGGAGGAGGATGCTCCCCAGGCTCAAAAGACTGAAGAGACAGGCGAGCAGCCATCCGATGAGCCGCAGCAACAAGAAGGCAAAGACTTCACTAACGTTAAATTTGAAGAGCTCTAATCGACGATTAAGAAACTTCACTAATAACTTTTATATATGAGCAAAGAAATTTCTAGACGAGCATTCCTGAAAACAGGGACTGCTGCAGCCGTAGGTCTAGCTATGGCACCGAACATCATCATCGCTGGAGAAAAAACTCCAAAGAAAGACAAGAAAAAGAAGCTAGCTCCTAGCGATAAGCTAAACATCCTAGGTGTCGGCATCGGAGGCCGCGGAGCCGCTGACCTCGCCGAGATGGAAACCGAGAATTTCATAGGACTCTGCGACGTTGACTGGAAATATGCAGATCATATTTTCAAGAAATATCCGCAGGCCAAGAAATACAACGACTACCGCGTGATGTTCGATGAACTGTTGAACCAAGCTGACGCAGTCATGGTTGCTACGGCTGACCACACCCACGCAGTAATCGCTGCTGCAGCTCTCGCAGCAGGAAAGCATGTCTATGTAGAGAAACCAATGACCCTCACTGTTTACGAGGCAAGGCTTCTCACCAAGCTGGCGAAGAAAATGCGCGTAGCTACGCAGATGGGTAACCAGGGTGCTTCCAGCAAGGGCACTAGAAAAGCTCTGGAGTGGCTCTGGAATGGCGAGATCGGCGACGTGAGGAGAGTAGACTGCTTCACCGACCGTCCTATCTGGCCACAGGGACTTGAAAGACCAGAGAAAGTGGAAGATATTCCTTCTACTCTCAACTGGGAAAGCTTCATCGGCCCTGCTCCTATGAGGCCATACAACTCCATCTACACGCCTTGGAACTTCCGTGGCTGGTGGGATTTCGGAACCGGAGCCCTCGGCGACATGGCCTGCCACATCATGCACGTTCCTTATAAGGGATTGAATCTTGGAGCACCGGCACACGTGGAGGCTTGCTCTACTTCCCTGCTTACCGACTGCTGCCCTAGCGCGGAAAAGATTAAATTCACCGTAAACGCAAGGGACAACATGCCTAAGATGTCTCTCCCAGAGGTTGAAGTACGCTGGTACGATGGTGGCTTCATGCCAGAGAGGCCTGAAGGACTCCCTGCCGGATTCAATCTTAACATCAGCGGTGGCTGCAGCATATTCTACGGCACGAAGGACATCATGGTTGTCGGCACCTACGGAACAGACCCTATCCTCGTTTCAGGAAGGAACCCTGAAGTTCCTCACATCCTGAGGGAAGTCACGCTCTCTCACCAGCAGGACTGGATCCGCGCATGCAAGGAAGACCCAGATTCCAGAATTCCTAGCAACTCAGACTTCAGCGAGTCAGGCCCATTCGTAGAAATGGTTGATGTAGGTGTAGCCGCCGTTAGGCTTCAAACTCTGAATCAGGTTCTTGACTATGATAGCGAGAAGATGGAATTCACGAATATTCCTGCCGACGCCACCATCAAGATTCTTGAGAAAGACGGATTCTCCATCCATGACGGTCACCCGACATTCCAGAACAAATACACCGACCCTGTGAATGCAAGAGAGTTCGCTGCTCACTTGCTGAAGAGGGAATATCAGAATGGCTATTCTCTTCCAGCAATGCCTACTGATGTCTAATCTTTAATGAATATAATATATTAATAGTATGAAAAAGATTGTATATATCGCAGCTAGCGCTGCCATGATTCTGTCACTTGCTTCTTGCAAGAACAGCGGCAAGAAAGCGAAGGAAGCTGCTCCCACGGAAGCAGAGCCTGCGCCAATGGAAATAAAATATCTTTCCACTGAGGAAACGACCCAGGAAGTCAACAACGAGGGAGCTCCTGCATACATCGCAGTCAGCAAGCCTCAGGTTGATTTAGCCTCCGTCCCTCAGGACGCAGACGGATATTACACGATATTCAATGGCAAGGACTTAGCCGGATGGCGTACTTATGGCCGCGACACAGTGACCGCCAGATGGACTGTTGAAGACGGGACAATCAAATTATCCGGAAGCAACACTGGCGAAGGTCAGACTGCAGAAGGCGGTGACCTGATTTTCGCTCACAAGTTCAAGGATTTCGAGCTGGATCTTGAGTGGAAGATATCCGAGGGAGGCAATTCAGGAATATTCTACCTCGCTCAGGAAATCGAGACAAAAGACAAGGACGGCAACCTTCGCTGGGAGCCTATCTACATCTCTGCTCCTGAATATCAGGTTCTCGATAACGCCAACCATCCTGATGCAAAGCTTGGAAAAGATGGCAACCGTCAGAGCGCATCTCTGTACGACATGATTCCTGCCGTGCCTCAGAACCAGAAACCTTTCGGCGAATGGAACAAGGCGAAAATCCTCGTTTACCAGGGAACAGTGGTTCATTACCAGAACGACGAGAAAGTTCTCGAATATCATCTGTGGACCCAGCAGTGGACCGACATGCTGCAGGCTTCCAAATTCTCCGAGAAGGCTTGGCCTCTCGCATTCGAACTGCTGAACAACTGCGGTGGCGAGAATCATGAAGGCTACATCGGCATCCAAGACCATGGAAATGATGTATGGTACAGGAACATCAGAGTTAAAGAATTGAAATAACGCCATGAAAAAGTCTTTACTATTAGCATTGTCATGCGTTCTATTGGCTCTGCCTTCCTGCGCTCCTAAGCAGGAGAGCCAGGCACAGGCAGCTCCTAAGAAAGAAATCGGAGTCCAGCTCTACAGCGTCAGGGACGCTATCAGAGACGAAGGCTTCGACACCGTGATCAAGGAACTTGCTGGAATGGGCTACACCTACGTGGAGGCAGCCGGCTACAACGACAAGGAAGGAACCCTTTACGGCCAGAAGCCGGAAGACTACAAGGCTAAGCTGGAATCCGTCGGGCTGAAATCAATGTCTACCCACATTGGGCACCCTCTTTCTCCTGAAGAGCTTAAGAGCGGTGACTTCACTGAAGCCATGAAATGGTGGGACAAGGCTATCGCAGACCACAAGGCTGCAGGATGCAAATACATCGTTACGCCTTACTTCCCTGTCCCTGACAACCTGAAGGATCTGAAGACATACTGCGACTACTTCAACGCCATCGGCAAGAAATGCGCAGAGAACGGCATTTCCTTCGGCTATCACAACCATTCTCACGAGTTCAAGAAGGTAGAGGACCAGGTCGTTTACACTTACATGCTCGAGAACACAGACCCTCAGTACGTATTCTTCGAGATGGACGTATACTGGGCTGTTATGGGACAGGCTTATCCTGTCGAGCTGTTCAGGAAATATCCTGGCCGCTTCAAGATGCTCCACATCAAGGATCACTTCGAGCTTGGCGAGAGCGGAATGGTTGGCTTCGACGCCATATTCAATAACGCTGAGACCGCTGGAATGCAGAACTTCATCGTTGAGCTGGAAGCCTTCACCGACGGCAACTGGAGAAACGGCATGAAGAAATGCGCCGATTATCTCTTGAACGCATCTTTCGTCAAGGAGACATATTCAAAGTAATCCCGACGCTTAAAGATATTTATGAAAGCCTGTGTTTCCAAGCACAGGCTTTTTTCGTTGCATGAGATTACATATTCTTTGGCATATGACCAATCCAGAAACATTGTTTTCTGAATATCTTTGCGTAAATTTGTTGAAATTCGAAAAAAACTATTCTAATGGGAAATAAACTTCAGGAACTTACGGACAAACTCTACAATGAGGGCCTGTCCAAGGGCAAGGAAGAAGGGGAAGCCCTCCTCGCCAAAGCTAACGAGCAGGCCGAGATGATAATCAGCAACGCCAAGAAAGAGGCTGCGGCCATAATCGAAAAGGCACGCAAAGAAGCCGAGGACTACAAGTCCAACGTCCAGAGCGACGTCACCATGGCAGCCTCGAAAAGCGTTCAGACGGTGAAGCAGGACATAGAGAATCTGATCGTAGCAAAAATCGTCGACGCACCAGTCTCAGACGTGCTTTCATCCGCTGATTTCGTGAAAGGCATTCTAAAAAGCGTTGCCGAGAAGTTCAGCACCCAGGAATCTGCCGACCTGAACGTCGTGCTGCCTGAATCGCTGAAGTCCCAGCTGGAACCTTTTGTCACAGGGGAACTGTCCAAGGCCATCGGCAAAGGCATCACAGCGCAATTCTCCAAGAAAATCTGCGGAGGCTTCACCATCGGGCCTAAAGATGGCTCATATTTCATCAGCCTGACCGACGAGACGTTCAAGAGCCTCATCGGAGAGTATCTGAAACCAGCTACAAAGAAGCTTCTGTTCGGATAGATGAAGAACTACGAATACATCATAGCAAGCCTCCCCGCCCTATCGCAGGATTGGAAGTTTCCGCAAGACAGGAATTTTTCGAGCTACATCGAAGAAATCAAAGCCTTGGCGGACGCATCCGATCGTAAGGCAATAGATGCCCTGCTGAGCGGCTACGAAGACAAGAACCTGAATGAGGAATTCTATGGCAAAATGCTCTCCTGCAAAGACAAATTCCTTAAGGAATATTTCGCATTCGACCTGAAGGTGAGGAATGGCAAAGCCAGGTTTCTGAACAAGGCATTCGGAAGGAAAGAGAATCAAGACACCATCAGCTTGGAAACAGGAATAGAGTTCACAGAGGCATCTAAGCTTGAGGCAGCCCTGGCGCAGACAGATCTGCTGGGCAGAGAGAAGGCGTTGGACGACCTCATGTGGAATAAGATTTCCGATATCACCACATTCGACTATTTCGACATAGATGCCGTCCTTGGATTCATCGCGAAGTTGCACATCATCGACAGGTGGCTGTCACTCGACGAGCAGACCGGCAGGCAGATGTTCTCAAAGCTAGTGAGCGAAGTGCGCGGCACTTTCAAAGGAGTAGAATATGACCCAAGAAAAATAGAAGATAATAGAATATGAAGACAACAGGAAAGGTAACAGGCATAGTATCAAACCTCGTCACGGTGCAGGTGGATGGACCGGTGGCGGAGAACGAGCTCTGCTACATCACTCTCGACGGCACTCCGCTGATGGCAGAGGTCATCAAGGTGAATGGTGACAGAGCCTCGGTGCAGGTTTTCGAAAGCACCAGAGGCCTGAAGAATGGAGATTCCGTGGAATTCGAGGGCAGGATGCTGGAAGCAACCCTCGGGCCGGGACTTCTTTCAAGCGTGTATGACGGGCTCCAGAACAATCTGGAGACAATGGAGGGCGTATTCCTGAAGAGAGGAGAATATACCGACCCTCTCGATCACGAGAAGCTCTGGGATTTCACCCCGCTCGCCAACACGGGCGACAAAGTTGTCGCCGCAGACTGGCTGGGAGAAGTAAAAGAAGGGTGGCTGCCTCACAAAATCATGGTGCCGTTCACATTCAAAGGAGAATATACTGTCAAGTCCGTAGTCCCTGAAGGCCAGTACACCATAGATAATGTCGTGGCAGTGCTGACAAACGAGCAAGGCGATGACGTAAATGTCACCATGACTCAGAAATGGCCTGTAAAGGTTGCCATTAAAGCCTACAGGGAGAAGCCTAGGCCGCAGAAAATCATGGAGACAGGCGTGCGTTGCATAGACACGTTCAATCCTATAGCGGAAGGCGGCACGGGATTCATCCCTGGGCCTTTCGGATGCGGAAAGACGGTGCTCCAGCATGCCATCGCAAAGCAGGGAGACGCCGACGTGATAGTCATGGCTGCCTGCGGAGAGCGAGCCAATGAGGTCGTCGAGATATTCAGTGAATTCCCTGAGCTCATAGACCCGCACACAGGCAGGCACCTGATGGAGAGAACCACTATCATCTGCAACACCTCCAACATGCCGGTAGCCGCTCGCGAAGCCTCCGTCTACACCGCAATGACTATCTGCGAATATTACAGGTCAATGGGGCTGAAATGCTTGCTGCTTGCAGACTCAACTTCCAGATGGGCTCAGGCGCTCAGGGAAATGTCCAACAGAATGGAGGAACTTCCGGGGGCAGATGCATTCCCTGTCGATTTGTCGTCAATCATTTCAAACTTCTACGCCAGGGCAGGAATGGTCGTGCTGAACAATGGGCAGACAGGAGCCGTGACATTCATAGGTACGGTCTCCCCTGCCGGCGGAAATCTCAAGGAACCTGTCACGGAATCCACCCAGAAGGCGGCCAGGTGCTTCTACAGCCTGGAACAGAACAGGGCAGACCAGAAGCGCTACCCTGCCGTGAACCCGATAGACTCCTATTCAAAATACCTCGAATATCCTGAAATCGCCGCCTACCTCGACGAACATGTGGAAAAAGGCTGGGCGGGCAAGGTTCAGGAGGCGAAAAACATCGTCCGCAGAGGCCGCGAATCTTACGAGCAGATAAACATCCTCGGCGATGACGGCGTGCCTGTGAGCTATCACGTGAGCTACTGGAAGTCGGAGCTCATCGACTTCGCTTTCCTGCAGCAGGATGCCTTCGACGAGGTGGACGCACTCTGCCCGCTGGAAAGACAGAAATTCATGCTTGACCTGCTTTTGGACATCTGCGACAAGGATTTCGATTTCGATGACTTCGAGAAGTGCCGCGATTTCTTCAAGGAATTAATCAACGACCTTCGCCAGATGAACTACACGAAGTTCCAGAGCAAGGAGTTCAAGGAATATGAAGACAGAATCTCTAAACTAGCGGAAGACAATGGCAAATAAAGCATATCAAAGAATATACACCAAGCTGGACGCGATCACCAAAGCTACGGTGACGCTAAAGGCAAGCGGAGCGTCAAACGATGAGCTCGCCTACGTCGGCGACCGCTTGGGACAGGTCGTGAAGACCAAGAACGACTCGGTCACCCTTCAGGTTTTCGCAGGCACCGAGGGCATTCCGACCAACGCTGAAGTCACATTTCTCGGCGAGCCCCCTACCCTGACTGTCGGCGAACAGCTCTCAGGCAGGTTCTTCGACGCCTACGGCCACCCTATTGACGGAGGCCCTGAAATCGAGGGAGAGAAGAGGCAAATCGGAGGTCCTTCCGTGAATCCTTACAAGAGACGCGAGCCATCGGAGCTGATTCCTACCGGAATCGCTGGAATCGACCTGAACAACACCATAGTCTCTGGACAGAAAATCCCGTTCTTCGCCGACCCTGACCAGCCGTACAACCAGGTAATGGCGGACGTGGCACTGAGGGCGGACGTGGACAAGATCATCCTTGCAGGAATGGGGCTCTCCAACGACGACTACCTGTTCTTCCGACACTCTTTCGAGAACGCTGGCGTGATGGACAAGATAATATGTTTCATCAACACGACCGAGAACCCTCCGGTGGAAAGGCTTCTGGTGCCAGACATGGCTCTGACCGCCGCTGAATATTTCGCAGTAGACAAGAACGAGAAAGTGCTGGTGCTGCTCACCGACATGACACTGTACGCCGACGCTCTATCGATAGTTTCGAACCGCATGGATCAGATTCCTTCCAAGGATTCCATGCCAGGCTCTCTGTACTCCGACTTAGCGAAGATTTACGAAAAAGCCGTACAGCTGCCAACCGGCGGTTCCATCACGATTATTGCCGTCACCACGCTGAACGACGGAGACATCACCCACGCCATTCCTGATAACACAGGTTACATCACCGAAGGCCAGCTGTACTTGCGTGCCGACGCTGATTCCGGAAAAGTCATAATCGACCCGTTCCGCTCCCTGTCACGTCTGAAACAGAGAGTCCAGAACAAGAAGACGCGCGAGGATCATAGCCAAGTCATGAATGCCGGCGTCCGGCTCTATGCCGACGCCCAGAACGCCAAGACCAAGCTGGAGAACGGTTTCGACCTTTCAGACTACGATCATCGCTGCCTTGCCTATGCCAAGGAATATGCTACCAGGCTGCTCTCCATCGATGTCAACATCTCTATAGAAGAGATGCTGGACACAGCATGGGAGCTCTTCGGCAAATATTTCACCAAAGCTGAGACCGGCATCAAGCAGAGCTTCATAGAGAAATACTGGAAAGGTAAAGAATAATGGCTATTAAGTTTCAATACAACAAAACGTCCCTGAACAACTTGAACAAGCAGCTCAAGATGCGTCAGAACGCCCTGCCTACGCTTCAGAACAAGGAGAGCGCCCTGAGGCTGGAGGTGCGCAAGGCAAAGGACAGGAGCGAAAAGCTGATAGAGGAACTCGATGCCGCAATGAAGAAATACGATTACCTGGCAGCGCTCTGGAACGAATTCGACCCTGGACTCATCGCAATCACCGACGTGGATTTAGTTACGGTGAAGGTAGCAGGCGTAAAATGCCCTGAGCTGAAGGACATACACTACGAGATACGTCCGTTCAACGCCTTCGTGAAACCGGCCTGGTACATCGACGGAGTGAGAATTCTGAAAGAACTTTCCAAGCTGGGAATCGAGTCCGAGGTCTACCTTAAGAAGCGCGAAATACTGGACTGGCAGAGGAGGAAGACTACGCAGAAGGTGAATCTTTATGAAAAAGTCCAGATTCCCGGCTATCAGGAGGCCATCAGGAAGATAAAGAGGTACATGGAAGACGAAGACAACCTCAGCAAGGCTTCTTCAAAAATAGTGAAGGAGCGCCATGCCGAGGAAGAAGAAATGGAGGAGGCAGGAATATGATAGACAGGATGACAAAATATTCCTTCGTGCTCCTAAGCGGCGGCGAGGCAGAATTTCTCAGGCAGATAGAGGCTCTGGGCCTCGTTGACATCACCCGCTCATCAAAGCCAGTGGACGACAGGTCTTCCGCCCTCGTTTCCAAAATCGCGGAGCTAAAGTCCGCCATCGAGAAGCTCGGGAAAACCGATTTCAGCAAGGATCCTGATTACGAGAAATTCTCAAATGCAGCGATCTCCGAAATAGAAAATCCTCTGGAAACATTCAAGCAGAACGAGGCCGACCTGTCTTCGCTCCAGTCGGAGCTGTCAGAGGCGTGCCGCGAGCTTGAAAACAGAAAGGCGTGGGGCAGCTTCGACAAGGAAAAGCTGGAGGCCCTCGGCGAAAGAGGGGTTAAAATCCGCTTTTACAAGACTTCCATCAAGCATTTCGACCCAGCTTGGGAGGAGCAATTCCCGCTCCAGGTCATCTCGCGGAGCAAGGATGCGGTTTGGTTCGTGACCGCTTCGGACGATCCGGAATATTCATTCCCGATCGACGAAATAGCAGCGCCGGAGGGGGACGAGGCGGAAGCGAAGGAAAGAATATTGGATATTCAGGAGAGAGCAATAGCCTGCAAAGGCACTATGCTCACGCTAAGGCAATATATTCCTAACCTTAAAGAAGATCTTGCCGAGGCATCCTCCTCGCTGCAGCTCTATCTTGCGGACAAAGGCTGCGGCAAGGCTGCCGAAGACAGAATCACCACATTCGAGGGTTTCGCTCCCGTGGAGAAAGACGCAGCTCTTTGCAAAGCATTCGACGACATGGACGTGCTCTACTTGAAGGAGGCCGCGACCAAGGCGGACAATCCTCCAATCAAGTTCAAAAGCAACAAATTCACGAATATGTTCACGGTCCTGACGGACATGTACGGACGCCCGGTCTATGACGAATTCGACCCTACCCCTTTCCTATCGATTTTCTTCATGCTCTTCTTCGCAATGTGCATGGGGGATGCTGGTTACGGAATATTGCTGGTCCTGATAGGACTGGCTCTTGGGAAGCAGAGCGGCACATCTTCCATAGGTAAGCTCGTGACGACTCTCGGCGCAGCCACGTTCGTAATGGGGATAGTCTTGCATACATTCTTTGGCATGGACATTAGCCAGGCTGGCTGGGTTCCGGGATGGCTGAAGAAATGTATGATAACCGGCACCGTGTTCGGATACGATGCCCAGATGCTATTCTCCATACTCATAGGCATAGTGCACTTAAGCATCGCCTTTGTGCTGAAGACGGTATATACTGTTAAAAGGAATGGCTTCTTCAATTCTCTCGGCACGGTGGGATGGACGCTTCTCATCGTGGGCAGCGTCATAGTCGGAGGCTTCGCGCTGCTGAACGTGATAGACGCCGGCACCACCAAGACTATACTCATCGTGCTGGGCATTGTTTCAGCCATTGGAATATTCCTTCTGAACGACCTGCACCGCAATCCGCTGGCAAATGTGGGCATGGGTCTGTACGAGACTTACAACACAGCCACCGGACTGCTGGGAGACGTGCTCAGCTACCTTCGCCTTTATGCTCTCGGGCTTGCGGGAGGGATGCTTGGCAGCGCTTTCAACTCTTTGGGAATGAGCGTGATGGGAGGAGGAGCACTGGGCATATTTTTCGGAGTGTTAATCCTTGTGTTCGGTCACGTGCTCAATTTGGCGATGTGCTGCCTCGGAGCATTCGTGCATCCGCTCAGGCTCAATTTCCTGGAGTTCTTCAAGAACAGCGGTTACGAAGGAACCGGCAGGGCTTACCGTCCGCTTGGCGAAAAAGCAGAAAATATTTAATATGAACAAATAAACATCTAATCATCATGAACTTAATTCTTGGTTACATCGGACTCGGCCTAATGTTGGCCCTCGCTGGAATCGGCTCCTCGATTGGAACGACGATTGCCGGCAACGCCGCTGAAGGCGCTCTCAAAGTCAATCCTGAAAAATCCGGAAACTACATGGTGCTTTCGGCTCTTCCTGCCACGCAGGGCATATATGGATTCGTAGCATTCTTCATGTGGCTCGGCAAGATTGGAGAAGCCAGCGGCGCAATGATGTTCGGCATCGGAATCTCGGTAGGCTTGGTCTGCCTGATCTCAGCCATTCGTCAGGGCATGGTCTGCGCCAATGGCATCGTGGGCGTAAGCCAGGGACACAACGTCTTCGTGAACACCCTCATCTACGCAGCCCTTCCTGAATTCTACGCAATCCTTGGTCTTGTCGGAGCCATCATGGCAATGTAAAGCATTGATGAATATATGGCTCTGATCAAATCAATCTCAGGCATTCGCGGAACGATAGGGGGAAGGCCCGGTGAGGGCCTCTCCCCTATTGATATAGTTAAATTTACCTACGCTTACTGCGCTACTCTGCCTTCTAGGAAATCCGCCCCGAACGGCGACCGCTACAAAGTGGTCGTGGGGAAGGACGCCCGCCTGTCCGGCACAATGGTCGAGCAGCTCGTTGTCGGCACCCTGCTTTCCTGCGGAGTCGATGTGGTCCGTGCAGGCCTAGCCTCCACCCCGACAACGGAAATGGCTGTGAAGTTCGCCCATGCCGACGGCGGAATAATCCTTACCGCCTCTCACAATCCTCGCCAGTGGAACGCGCTTAAACTCCTTAACGACAAGGGAGAATTCCTGACAGCAGCCGAGGGTCAGCAGATTCTGGATCTTGCAGAGAAAGAGGACTTTGATTTCGCTGGCGTTGACGACCTGGGAAAGGTCTGCGATTATGACTTCACGGACGATCACCTGGACGCTGTTCTGGAACTCGAAGCCGTTGACGTCGATGCGATTAAGGATGCTCATTTCAAAGTTGTCGTGGATGCGATAAACTCGGTCGGCGGCATAATCATGCCTCGACTGCTGGAAAGACTTGGCGTCGAGTGCATAAGGCTCAACTGCGAGCCTACCGGCAACTTCGCTCATAATCCAGAGCCACTGCCGTCAAACCTGACCGCTTTGAGCGAGACAGTCATCGCCCAGCAGGCAGACCTGGGCATTTCTGTTGACCCTGACGTTGACAGGCTTGCATTCATTTGCGAGAACGGAGAGCCGTTCGTGGAGGAATATACCCTCGTAAGCGTTGCTTCGTATTTGTTCGAAAGAGCGGCAGACATCGCCAAATGCGAGGGGAAGACGCTCGCTGAGGTCACTGCTCCATACGCTCCGGTTTCATGCTCCAATCTTTCTTCCAGCCGTGCGCTGCGCGACGTTACTGAGAGATTTGGCGGGAAATATTACGCAGCCGCCGTCGGAGAAGTGAACGTCACTACTAAGATGCACGAGATGAAAGCATTGATTGGCGGCGAGGGCAACGGAGGCGTCATCTATCCTGCGTCTCATTATGGCCGAGACGCCATGGTGGGCGTGGCATTATTCTTGTCTAATCTGGCTCACAAGAGGATGAAGGCAAGCGAGCTGAAGAAGACCTATCCTGAATATCACATCGTGAAGAACAAGATAGAGCTTAGCGACAAGGCTCTCATAGATAAGATTCTGGACAGGATGAAAGATGTTTTCTCCTCTGAGGAGCTTTCGACGATCGACGGGGTAAAAATCAGCTTCGAAAAGGAGCGCAAGTGGGTTCACCTGCGTCGTTCAAACACCGAGCCTATCATCAGAATCTACGCCGAGGCCCCTGCTGAGGCCGATGCCGAAGCCCTTGCGCAGCAGGTCATTGGAATTGCAAAAGGCATTATCGACAAAGGATAGATTCCTGTATCTTCCTTATATCGCCCTGACGAAAGTCAGGAACTAATCAAAACAAACAATGTTCTCATTCAGAACCACATCCCTGGAAAACCAGCTCGACAGAGCCCTGCTAGACGGCAAGGTAGGCTGCTTCTGCACCCAGAACTGCTGGGATACAGCCAGCCATAAATACATGTACGAACTGTTCCAGGGACGTGGGAACCTGAAAGAACTCTTCACTCCGCGTGATGCGGAGCTGACCCCTGAAACCAACCACATAATATTCAGCATCAACGATCTTGAAGGTCTAGACGCAGTGGTCGTTGAAATCCAAGACGTAGGTGCAAGATATTTCAATTACACTAAAGACGTTTTCACATTGATGGAAACGCTGTCTTCAATGGAGACCCCTCCAGCTCTCTACATCGTAGACCACATCAACCCAGCCGGCAGAATAGTCGAAGGCTCTATGCCTGACGGGAAATCGGAACAGCATATTCCTAAAGTAGCGCACCGCCACGGCCTCACCCTAGGCGAGCTTTGCAACATCTACTATTCCGAGCTCGGCGGGAAATTTGCCCTCCACGTCATATCAGCTCTAGCGAACGACGCAACCCGGCAAATTCTCCCTTGGACCATCGCACCAGCATCGGACATTCCTGGAATGTTCACTTGCTACATGTACTCCGGCGGAGGCCTTTGGAATAACACCAGCATCACTCCCGGAATAGGCACGGCAAGGCCATATGAATATTTTGGGGCGCCTTTCATCCGCCACTCCGCACTCGACGTCCTTCCTGCACCGTCGGGGGTCCTGATGCGTCCATGCTCGTTCACCCCTGCGGCAGGCCGCTACGCTTGCCAGAAATGCTATGGCTACCAGATAATGCTCCAGCCTGGAGCGGAATATCATTCTCTGCTCCACACTCTTCAGCTGATAAGATATTTCCTGGAGAGATATCCTCAGTTCGAGCTGTTTGACGAATTCGAGGCAAAGCTGTCCGATCCCGGGATGATGGAATATCTTCATGGTGCCATCTCGTTCCAGGAGCTTCGAGAGCACGTCAAGGTCGAGGAGCAGAAATGGATCCGCAAAGCCAAGCGATACACCCTCTACGATGACCCTCCATACCGGATAAAATGAACGCATTAAAACTAACCGCAAATTATATTTATGCAATTTTTAGTAATCATCTTCGCATTAGCAATATCTGCGCTGCTCGGACTAGTGATCATTCCGAGGATAATGATTATCTCAAAAAAGAAAAACCTATACGATTCGCCTAACGTTAGGAAAATCCACAACGGCAAGATTTCCAGGCTCGGAGGCGTAAGTTTTTTCCCTAACTCGCTCATCACGCTCAGCATAACTCTTGCGCTCACGTTCTGGCTCTACCAAGACGGGCTGATCAGCCTTCCTGCACGCGCAGACGCCACCCACACTCACATCGAATTTTTGCTCATGTGCGCCAGCATGTCCCTTCTTTTCCTGGTCGGGCTCGCAGACGACCTGGTCGGGGTCCGCTACAGGATAAAATTCATTTTCCAGATAGTCAGCTGCATTCTCATCATGACGGCAGGGGTTAGGATCACCGACTTCTGCGGCTTGATGGGAGTACATTCCATTCCGTCATGGCTAGGCATAGGACTTTCATTTTTCGTTATCATATTCCTAACCAATTCCATAAACCTCATCGATGGAGTAGACGGGCTGGCGTCGGGGCTTGCCATAATCTCTCTCCTCGCCTTCCTGTTAGTATTCACTAAAGGCGGGCTGCTATACTATTCCGAATGCTGCGTCGCATTACTTGGCACTCTTGCAGTATTCTGGTTATATAACACCTTCGGTGACAGCGCCAAAGGCAATAAGATATTCATGGGCGACTCCGGGAGCCTCTCTCTCGGATTCATACTAAGCTACCTTCTAATCAAACTGGACCAGAACGTCGGCTCGCCGAAGAACCCTCTCGGCTATGAGGAATTCGTGCTCGCCGCATCCACGCTGCTTATTCCTGTGTTCGATGCGCTCAGGGTATCCGGCCTCAGGGTACTGAATAGGCGGAATCCTTTCCTTCCGGACAAGAATCACATACACCACAGGTTGAACAGGGCTGGCATGCGTAAAATGGAGGTCATGGTCAGCATCATTATCTTCGACATATTTTTCATGGCGATGAATTATTCCCTGGCATTCTTCATTAACGTAACCTGGATTATCCTGATAGACATCTTGGCATGGACGCTTGCGCACAAGATGCTCTCTCGCAGGATGAAGGCATACGAGGTGAAGAACCACATGGCTCATGACATTGCCGGCAACCAATTCGCGATCAAGAACCCTGCCCATTACGGCATGTGCCTCGAGAGCAACTTCATCGTCACCAAGACACCCGAAGAATCCGCCCTCCTCGGCAACTACGAAATCCACGCCCTCGAAGACCTCGAAGACACCACCCCGTCATCCTGAAACACCCCACCCCGTCATCCTGAACTTGATTCAGGATCTGTTGCCCGCAAGCCTAGATTCCGGGTCATGCCCGGAATGACTGTGGGGAATAATGAACACGACACCCTATACATCACCCCGAACGACCCACCACGCCTAATTTTCCGTACACACTCTTGGGAACATCATATGAGGCGTTCATTACTCATGACAAAAATCTGCACATTCGGCGATTGTGCATTTAAAGAGCTTCTGCTGGCTATGGAGTGAATTTACCCACGGTTTGCATAGGGGGCAAATTCGGCCAATCGCCATTGCACACCGCACCAACGCATATTCACCATCTGCCCAATTGCAACGCACCTGGTGCCAGGACGTAGGAATATTCCCAATTGCAACGCACCTGGTGCCAGGACGTAGGAATATTCCCAATTGCCATCCCCTGATCCACGCCCAGAGAAAACGCAATTCGACATTTTGCGAATTTCAGCAAATTGATATATATTTGTACTATGATTGTGGAGTTTGAAAAGGAATATTTACTGGACTTGTATGAACACGGGAAGTCTAATGACAAGCATCATCGTTTTCAGCCAGAAGTGATTAGAGGATACATCAAAGCGATCAATTTATTAAAAACGGCACCACAGCTTGAATCGCTTTATCCCATACGCTCTCTGAACTTTGAGGCTTTACGTGGGGAAAAAGAAGGTCTATGCTCAGTTAGAGCAAATGGCAAATATAGAATTGAATTTACTGCTCATACAACAGAGTTTGGAGACGACAAAGTAACAGTCTGCAATATTTTTGAGCTCACCAATCATTACAATTAAAAGAGGATTCAATTATGGCTAAGCACAAAAAAACTGCTGATGAAATCACTCCTGCTATTTTGATTCACCCTGGAGAGATGATAAAAGACGAGTTAGAAGCACGAGGAATGACACAAAAGGACCTGGCGAATAAGCTAGGAATATCATACACCGTGTTCAACGAAGTTCTAAATGGGAAGAGACCAGTATCTACTGAACTGGCTCTCATGCTCGAAGCCCTGTGGGGCATTGATGCCCACATCTGGCTAAAGCTTCAGGCAAACTATAACATGGGAAGTAAGCGCAAGGATAAGGCTTTCATGCAGCACCTGCAAGAACTGAAGAATATGGCTGCCGCTTCCCTACTCTAGGAACACGACCGCCATGTCTGCCAATCAGCCGAATTCTGAATTCCATCAGGAGATCCGAATATGAAAATCATTGAATTGAGTTTCCATGCCATTTAAGGGGTGCTGCTGTCCTGACGTGTTTCGCTGCCCATGCAGAAAATCTGCACATTCGGCGATTGTGCATTTTAAGGGCTTCTGCTGGCTATGGAGTGAATTTACCCACGGTTTGCTTAGGGGGCAAATTCGGCCCATCGCCACTGCACGCTGCACCAACGCATATTCACCATCTGCCCAATTATCAGGGAACGATGCTCATTTTCCGTCCTGAGCGAACGGGAGTTATGAAATACTAAACGATTTCCCGGTCCGAATCCAATTCCCGATGGCTCGATACAATCCGGAATCCAACCTACTTCTTCAGGAAATCCTTGTCTGCGTTGGGGTTATACCAACCGTCTTTCGCCTCGAAGATCACCGCCGGCTCGATGACCTCCAGGCTGTGCCACTCGTTCTTCCCGACCTGCACGCCATAAGCACCCTTCTTATGGTCCAGCCGAATCCTCTTAACCTCCCTGCCCTCATCGTCATAAATCA
>JALCSU010000003.1 GCA_022653735.1 Bacteroidales bacterium | reverse complement strand
TCGGGATCAGTGGTTCGCTGCCTTACATGGATGGCACTGACGTGAGAGTTCCGTTCTTCACTAATTATGATGCCGAGACTGGCAAGTGGATAGTTGAGAATCACGGCGTTGATCCTGACATATTAATCGACAATGATCCAATAAAAGAATATGCTGGTGAGGATGAGCAGTTGCTGAAGGCTATTGAGGTGGCTATGGAGCAAATTAAGACTCGCAAGCCGCTACCAAAGACCCCTGCGCCTCGCACCTTCAAGGACCTTGACCTCCCTCAAATTCCGTGATGAATTCTGTTAAGTATGCATAGTCGCGGTCACGCGACCGGCGGAGGCCGGGTATTCGCGAGGCGAAAAGCCAAGCGAATACCACAAGGCCGAGAGCCGCGGGGGATGGTAGGGGGCAGCGCCCCCTAAAATAAGCATCTTCCGGAAGTTGTCCTGAGCGGCTGGAAAATGCCGCTCAGTCCGAACTTCCGTTCGGATGCATTTGCTCACGTAATGGCGTAATGTAAACCTCTGAGAAGAAATATTTGTAAATAGGTGATATTATAATTATTTTTGAAATGATATAGGTTATATATGATTTTAGATGAACCACATACATTGACCAACGGGCCATCATGCACGAATAAAATATTTCGAATCTGTGATTACGTAATTCGGCCATATGACGAAAAATGTTGCTTGATCGTTTGCGAAATACCATTAATAAGGAAAAACTATGACCATTTATTAATTCTATGATGATAATATGAAAGCATTTTTAAGTTTATTGTCTTACTTATTATTTGTGCAACTTCTTTTGCGTGTAGCGAGAAAGAGAATTCTGTAGCTTATTATGAGAATTCTCAATTTTCTGAGAGAAGTTTTAAATTGGGCAAGAAGTTGCAGAATCCTTATTCTGTCGAAAATATGAAAAAAGCCTATTTGGCTCTGGACATTAAAACTAGGTTAGATGTAGATAAGCCTATAGACGATATAGTCTATCCTACACATGCATACATGAAATTTAAATTTGAAAGTCGCAAGGACTTAGAAAGAATCGAAAGAGACACAACTTTGGAATTATATCCTTATCCTCTTGATTATGAAATATTAGAAGAAGGATGTATGCCAGAGAGCTATGATTCTTGCGGCTATAGGTATGCATCCGTTCCTATAGATTATGCCGTGCCTGATAGTGTCAATTGTGAATTAGTCGAAGAGCTATTCATTCCAGATGATGGGGATACCGTCTATACCAGATCGGGCTGCAATCTTACCTCTGACTTCATCGAAGCGCTTGTCGACAAATCATTGGAACTTACTGGTAATTCAGGACCCGATGAACTGAGCACAAGGGGGAAGTCATCGTGGAACCCTTCTGGCATCATAACAGCTTATGATAATGCCACTAATAGTTATATCCCTCTGCACAGGGTAAAAGTGAGAGCACGAAGATGGTTTACGACCCACAAGGCTTATACAAATGAATATGGATACTATAGGTGTGCATCATTTAAGAGGCCGGCCAATTATAGCGTGGTCTGGGAGGGCACAGAGTGGGATACAAGATTCGGTTGGTTTGGGCAGGCAATATATAACGGGCCAAAGAAGCAAGGAGATTGGAACCTAGCAATCAATCAATCTATGCACAAAACGCTTGCGGCATCTGTAGTCCACCGGGTCGCTAATCGTTATTACAATGGGAATATAGGCGGTCTTGCACGTCCAATGAATCTCAGAAAAGAGAAAATATGCATCCTTAATAAAGATGGCAGGAGCGACTATTGGGGAAATATCGATATGGGCGCTCTTCCCGATATTCGAATATACATTAAGGATGGCAATAATTATAGAAAAACTCCAAGTATATTTGCGACAGTATCACATGAATTAGGACATGTATCCCATTGTACTTTGATTACTAAAATAAAGTATTGGCAAGTCAGTGACATAATCGTTGAGAGCTGGGCAAACTTTGTAAGTTGGGCTTTTTTGCAGCTGGAATATGATGCGCTAAATGCAAATGTTTCAACTTATATTGCGCATCGAGCAAAACAGTCTTGGCCTGTTGGCAGCAGTGATAAAGAATATTCCTCATTATTCGTCGATCTTGTTGATAATTATAACCAAGGGGCATATGATGCAACTCTTCCTTTTGACGAGGTTTACGGGTTCTCTTACTCCACGTTGAATATGCTGCTTCTATTGTCAAAAGACATGGAATCGTTAAAAGAAAACCTTAAGATTTGTAAGCCATCTTTTATTTCAAACGTGCAAATTGATAAACTTTTCGAATGTTATGAGAACAATTATTAAGAAACATGCATTTTTACTGCTGGCAGTTTTAGCATTTGTATTCATTTTGGGGGCATGCAGTAAGCCATTGCGCTATAAACTTGACGTAACATACATCAATGAGACTCCTTATGATGTCAAGTTAGAGTTTTTTAGAACGTCTGATTTAAGTGATGAACCATATTTATCGTTCACTGTTCTAGCGGGTACGTCATATACCGCACAAGGGTATACAACATACGACGGGGGTACCACAAGTTATTTTGGAAGTGTTCGGATGACATTCAGCGATGGCGTGATTACTGAGTTTTTAGAATCTCAATATGATCAACTTACTGACCTATATGGTGAACATAACATATTAAGAGATCTAAGTTACGATTTCATTGACGGCAAAATTTTCTTCACCATCACGAACGACTTGCATGACAAGCATTTGTAATGGCGGTGATGCTGATGTATGGCAGAGCCTGGTCGTGTTGGTGCGACCGGTCTTGGAGTGTGCAAAAACGCTGAATTACACACCATGCGCTCTTGCATCCTCCGGAAGTTATCCTGAGCGGCTGAAAAATGCCGCTCAGTCCGAACTTCCGTTCGGATGCCATTTGTCAAGAGACCGTGCCCCGCTATTATTCAGAACATTACACCTTTTTCAAAGCGCCATATCCAATCAGTGGTCATGGTGAACGGCCCCGCTCCGTCATCCTGAACTTGATTCAGGATCCATAATAACGAAATATTTATTACTATGCTAATTCAAGAAAATAAACATAACAATTCGACATTCTCGTTCATGCTGCTGGTGATTTTGCTGGTGGTGGGGACGATAATGTCACTACAGCTTTCTAGGGAAAAGAAGGGTGCGGAAGGGTTTACGAAGGAAGAGACCGCATTACTGTCTTCTGGGGATTCTGTGATGTATGTGTTGAATGTCAATGATCCTGATGACGAGAAAATCCTTAGGACCAAATCATTGCAGTTAGGGGCTAAGGCGCTGAAATCCAAGGAATATGAGAGTTTGAAGGCCAAACTTATGGCCACCGTGAATGCTCCTGAATATGGTGGAGTGGGCATCGCTGCCCCGCAGATTGGAGTGAATAAGCGCGTCATTGCGGTGCAGAGAGTCGACAAGCCAGGAGAGCCATTCGAAGTGTATCCGGACATTCAGATAGATACGGCATTCGGAGCTCCAGTGCCTGGTTTTGAAGGTTGTTTGTCGGTGCCGCCTCTTCGCGGAAGGGTCTTCCGTCATCCTTCAGTGGCGATATCCTATCGTGATGCGTCAAACTACAAGCTTTGCAGGGACACCGTCAGTGGCTTTGCTGCAATCATATTCCAGCACGAATGCGATCATCTGGATGGAGTGCTTTTCATCGATAAGGCCGACAGCGTGTTCGTAGACGATGCATGGAAGGCTGAATATGACTCTTTCGCCGCCCAAGGCAAATACCTCCGCCCTCAGCACTAGCCTCGGAACTTTCCCCCAGCTAATCATCAGTTACCCTATTCATGCTTTTCCTGCGCAAAGTAGAGCACCACGTGCATTTGCTTTTGCCGCGCGATGTAAAGTGCCTCAGAAGCTGCCCAAATCGTGTATTTGCTTTTGCCGCGCGAGGTGATGTGCCGCTGGGGCCATTGAGGGGCATGCGTGCATGTAAACACCCGGGATGTCAAGTGGGGTGTTTACATGGTCACCTGCATTCTAAGGCACTGTGTTGCGGTTACCCTCGCGTAGGAAAAGCATTCCGCACACCTTTTCCACTCTTCCGTCGTCTAGTCCGTCATCCTGAGACTTTTCCCTCGCGTAGGAAAAGCATCGCGGGGTCATTTAGTCAGGGAAGAGGGCTACCTGTGCTCTGGAAAAGCATTTCGTTCACCTTCGTCAACATATTCATAGATGACTTCTTTGGGAACAAGAGTTGCCCTGGCGAGGTAAGACTTATCATACGTCCTCCGTTGCCTCCATAGTTCCTTGGCGATGTAAAGCCTCTCTTCAGCGTTGCCTTTCGCTATCCCATGCCCATAGACGGCACAGCACAGCTCGTCAGCCTCTTTTCTCAGCTCCTTGATGCTGAACCTGCTCATTACTTTCCGCTTGCACTCGTTGTCATATCTGGCCTCAAGGTCGCTCTTCTGATATAGAAATGCCAAGAAAGAAGTCACTTTCTTGAATTCATGCTCAACTGCGCCCCAATCGACGAAACAATGCGGCAATATCATGCCTTCATCATTAATTCTCCAGCCTTGCGGCAACTTTACCCTTGAATGGAATAAAGCATATTGCTTATTGAGCGGCAATTCTCTCAGAGGCTTCCCTACAGAGTCAAGCAAAGAATGATCTATGAAATATATATTCCCAGGCCCCCATTCATATTCCCATGGAGCGAGAGGGAACCCAGCCGCAATTGCATTCCGATAGACATAAATTATTTTGTTCAATAATTCACGCTCTTCCGTTATCGGGTCCATCGAAATCTCAAGTCCAGCTATTGAATATGCTGTGCGACCCTTTTTATTAATGAATATGTTCAATTTGGAGACGAGATCTCTCGTGAACTTGGAACAGCGTTCGACAGTTCCGGAAGCGATTACGTGAAAATGCGTGTCCATGACTTGCAGGGTGAGAAGCCTTACGCCATTGGAGAATGAAGTGACGGCCAACATGTTCATCATCATGATCTTATCTTTCCTTTCAGAGAACATGTCGTTCATTTTAGTGCCGTTCGAATAGATGTGGTAGCAATCTTTGAATAAGTTAGACATAATTTAATTAGGTTAAATAGCAGGCACCATTGCCCGCTTCACGAAAGTACGAAATTCCGAGCGAATCATCAACTCCTCGGTTCGAGCTTTTTCTGCGCGAGGAGAAGGGCCACAGAGACCGGCCCAAATCGTGCATTTGCTTTTGCCGCGTGAGGTGATGTGCCTCTGAGGCCATTGAGGAGCGTGCGTGCATGCAAACACCTAGGATGGCATGTGAGGTGTTTTCATGGTTACCAGCATTCTAGGGCGCTGTGTTGCGGTCGCCCTCGCTTTGGGAAAGCAGCTAACGTATTCCAGAGATAGGGATGGGAGTGGTTGGGCATAAATAGAAAATCGCTGCCCTGAGTGTGCTGGGGGCAGCGAATATCGTGAATATTCTATATTCAGCTAGATGTGATTCCGTCGGTGGAAGTCGTTCCGTGCCATCGGAGTAATTGCGTGCCGCCAAGGCTCGACGGGGAGAGTCGTTGCGTCAGTTAGAAGTAATACCTTACGCTTAAGGTAGGGAGGAATCCGTAATAAAATCCGTCGGTGTAGAATTCTCCATCGCAGATTCCGAAGCCAGGGCGGAGATCGGCGGATAATTGCAGATTGAACCAGAATTTGTATTCGAGGCCGACTTGCCCTTCGAACATGAAGAAGAAATTGTCATCGTGGTTGTAGTGGGCAGAGCCGAGCGCCACGCCAGGCCCGGCGTACCATTGCCACGTTCCCCTAGGAGTCCAGTCCGGCTCGGCAAACACGAAATTGTAAAGGCCATCCAGCCTGAAGCCGACATCGTTTACACCGAACATCCCCGCATCGAACTCAAGGAAATTCGGATCCCCGAGATAATGTTCATATGAAGCGCCTAAACCCCAGCCTAACCTTCCTCCGATAGCCTTCGGCTGAGCGGTTGCCATAACAGCGCAGCCTAGTAAAGCAATTGCGAATAAAACTACTTTTTTCATAACTAATTATTATTATAACCACAATATTATGTTCAAATATAATAAAAATAGTTTTTATTGCTTAGCAGAGTTTATATCCACAAGATTATTCACTATTGCATATATGGTTATTCCCGCAACGCTATGAATGCTGAGTTTGGTAGCTATGTTTTTCCGATGAGTGATCACGGTGTTTATCGAAATATTCAGTTTCGAGGCTATTTCTTTGTTAGACAGCCCCATCGCCAGGCACGACACGACCTCTCTCTCGCGAGGGCTGAGAGCGTTCTCACTACCTTCCTCGACATTTAATACGTCAGCACCTGTCGAAATATTCATTTCCATATTCTTTATGACTGGCACTAGAATCTCATTCTCAACTTTCGCATGAAGCTGCAGCCATTCCTCGTTGTTGTAAAGGTCGTAGAGGGTAGCGGTTAGCATGTTATTGCGTAGGCTGTCTCCTGGCAAGTACTTTATTATTATATTCTTAAGCTCCTTCAATTTTACGTCTGCCATCCCATGATGCTTGGCGTAGGCATCGATGTTATAAGCTTCGTCCCTCATCCCCTCCAGCAGGCTGTTGATGTATGGGAACAGACGATCTTCTTCGTATTTCATGTGTTTCCGTACTTCAGCTGCATAAGCATCGTAAAAATCCATTATCAGTTTGTCCACCCGGCCGTCAGGATCAAGAGAATCGGACAACTCTTTTCTCATGAAAGGCAGCTGGAAATCCAGATAATATTTATGGTTGGCCTGAAGGTAATGCAGCAGAGAGCCGACATTGACATATTCGAGTTCTTCGTCCCGGAAATAGCCATTGACCATAAAATTGACTACAATGAGGAAAGTTCTGCAGTCTACGCCGTTGTCTTTGCAGACCTCTTCCACCGTCTTGTCGCCAAAACCTAGATTGATGCCGAAACTGCCAAGAGCCTGAAGCACGTTGTAATTGTCTCTGATGAGGTCGATCATCATATCCTTCGGCTCGTAAACTTTCTGTGTGCGCATTGATTATGAAATTATTAGGCAAATGTAGCAAAAAATGCCCAGCTCGCTTATCCTTATTTATTATGAATATGCCGCCGCGCTGCTTCGCTGATACCTAGAAATGATGACAAAGCCCAAAATCATAATTTCATGGTATTGCAGGCCATTCGAGACGAGATTACCTTTGTCGCAGTGTTATTGATTATGAATCAGTAAGAAGTCACATGGTCTTGAAAAGAGATCGTTAACGTAAGCAAAAAACTCCAGAGCCGGCCGAGAGGTCCGCCCTGGAATTTAAATTTTAGATCGTCCGTGAAGGAGTGATTTATCCTTGCATTGCGGTCTCTACGTCGTCTGGCTGAATCGGCAGTCGGTTAGGGCCAGTGTGGCGGGCTCCATCAATGGTTACGAGAACATCATCCTCCAGGCGGATGCCGCCGAAGTCGTAATATTCTTTAAGCTTGTCGAAATTGAGGAAGTCCTTGCAGGTGCCTTCGCTCTTCCATTTCTCTATCAGCGCAGGAATGAAATATATTCCTGGCTCATCGGAAATGAAATGTCCAGGCTTCAGCACTCGGGCCATTCTAAGGTTCCCAAGTCCCAGCTGAGAAGAACGCCGCTGATCCGGATCGTAGCCCACCAGATCCTCTCCAAGATCCTCCATGTCGTGCACGTCAAGTCCAATGTTATGCCCAAGGCCATGTGGCTGGAACATTCCCGCTACGCCCTCGGCAACCATATCGTCAAGATTCCCATGGACAAGGCCGAGCTGGCCCAGACCTTCCAGCATCAGTTTAGAAACGGCCAGATGGACATCTCTGTACGCTATTCCTGGCTTAGTGAGCTTGAAAGCATATTCATTGCAGTCGCATACGATCTGGTAGACATCCCTTTGCTTCTGAGTGAACTTTCCACTGGTAGGATAGGTTCTAGTGAAATCTGATGCATAATGGCTGTTGTTCTCTGCGCCGGCATCTATCACCATCAGCTTTCCTGGCTCTATCACCTTGTCGTGCAGGTGATTGTGAAGCGTTTCGCCGTGCTGCGTGAGGATTGTCGGAAATGAAACACCCCAGCCCTTGCTGAGTGTCACGCCATCCATCTTGCCGACGATTTCTTGCTCTATCGTCCCGATTCTTATGCTGTTGCGGGCGACTGTGTGCATTTCCTGCCCGAGAGCGCCGGCATCATCCATTTCTGCGATTTCGCAGTTTTCCTTAATGAGCCTGAGTTCTATCACTGCTTTAGTCAGCTCCAGCGAAGGAGCCTTGCCCTCCGTTGCGCCATCTTCCTTTGCCTTTCCCAGGTCGCCAGGTCCGAGCCCCATCAGCGTTTCAATGAGCATGGTATTGTACCACCGGCTAAGCGGCAGATAATGGCATTTCCTGTGTTGTGAACGGGCTTTGCCTACATCTTCCTTGAGGGCTGAGAATGGAGCAGTCACGTGCACGCCAGCTCCTTCAGCGATTGATGCCACTGACGGCTGAGGCCCCATCCAGATTATGTCGCCTATCTCCACGTCGTCGGCATAGATTTTTACGTCTCCGCTATCGAAATCCATCACTGCGGCGTAGCCTGGGGCATCTATTCCGAAGAAATAGAGCCACGAAGAATCTTGGCGGAATTTGTAGGCATTGTCTCTGTACTGGGCCGCAGCCTCTCCGTTGCCAATGAAAATACCGATTCCGCGGCTGCCTTGAGGCGCCGTCTGGGCCATCAGCTCAATGAGCCTCTGGCGTCTTGCAGTGTAAACGCTTTTATTAAACATAATCAGAATATTTCATATTCTCACAAAAATACTTAAAAAGTCGAAGCTTTCATTGCATTCTTATCGTTGTTTTATGACAAAATCTGACTATATTTGTGATGATAGGGCCTCTTAGTTAAGGTTGGGGCTTCAATATAGATTAATGACCAAAATTTTTTAATACCATGCTCAATATGAAAAAGTCGTTTATTATTTTAGGGGCCATGGCTGCTGCAGCCGTGGCTTTCGTGTCTTGTGGCGGGCAAAAGCCAAATGAGCTGACAGCTGAAGAACAACAAGATGGATGGCAGCTATTGTTTGACGGCCAGACACTTAACGGATGGAGAGATTATAACGGAACAGAACTAACCGGACCATGGACTGTCGTTGATGGCGCCATAGAGGCAGAAGGCAAAGGCGACGATGCCTGCGGTTACATAGTGACTGATAAAGAATATGCCAACTTCGATCTTAAATGGGAATGGAAGATTAGCAAGGGCGGCAATAGCGGAATGCTTTACCATGTGGTGGAGCGTCCGGATTTCAAAGTTCCTTACATCACGGGGCCTGAATACCAGCTAATTGACGATGATAATTTTGCTGAGATGAACGACGGCTATCAGTTGGAAGACTGGCAGCGCTGCGGAGTAGATTATGCCATGTATGTTCCAGATCTAGAGGCTAGGAATATGAAGCCTGCTGGGCAGTGGAATCAGTCCGAGATTATATTCGATAATGGTCATGTAACTTATCTTTTGAATGGTAAGGTGACTGTTGAGTTCGATGCTTGGACTCCTGACTGGCGCCAGCGCAAAGAGAGTGGCAAGTGGAAGGATGCTCCTGAATATGGCATGTCGCCGAAGGGTCATATCTGCCTCCAGGATCACGGATATCCTGCATGGTTCCGTAACATTAAGATAAAGGAACTGCCTTCAAAGCCTGTAGAAAAAGATCTTTTCAATGGGAAGGATCTTACCGGGTGGATTAATTACGGCACGGAGCTTTGGTATGTGGACGATAGCTGCTACCTCGTTTGCGAGAGCGGCCCTGATAAGCAATACGGCTATTTTGCTACAGAAGACTATTATGACGATTTCGACCTGACGCTCGAGTTTAAACAAGAAGCAAATGGGAATTCTGGCGTGTTCATCCGCTCTACTGTTGATGGCACCACAGTTCATGGCTGGCAGGTTGAGGTTGCTCCAAAGGGCAACGATACTGGCGGAGTTTACGAGTCATACGGCCGCGGGTGGCTCTATCAAATTCCAGACGAGAAAGAAAACATCCTTAAAGAGGGCCAATGGAATGCTATGCGCATTCGTCTAGAAGGGGATCATCTGCAGTCTTGGCTTAATGGCGAGCCTATGACGGATATTCACGATGCTAAGATTGGCGCAGGCCATGGCAGGATCGCGCTGCAGATTCACGATGGTGGCGGCATTAAGGTGCGCTGGCGTAATATTCATGTTAAGACATTGTAATATATCATATTATATGATCAGAACAGATAATCTTATCAAAGAAGCAAAAGAAGTCCTTCAGTGGGATATTCTTAAATTCTGGTCCGTAATGCAGGACCCTCAGGGTGGTTTTTTCGGCGATCTCGGATCTGACGGCGAGCCAGATAGGGAAGCTCCTCGGAGCCTTCAGCTGAATGCAAGGATCCTATGGGCTTATTCTACGGCTTACAGGCTTTTCAAGCAGAAGGAATATCTCATGCCTGCGATTAACGCTAATGACTATTTCTTGAAGAATTTCGTCGATCATAAATTTGGTGGAGTCTATTCCACGGTCGATAAAAATGGCGAAAGGGTTGACACCGACTGCACTCTTGCTAATCAAGCTTTATCAATATATGCTCTTAGCGAGTTCTATGCTGCGACTAAGGACGATGAGGCGCTGAAATCGGCCGTCAACCTCTATAAAATCGTCAGGAAGGAATTCAAGGACGAGGAAAGAGGCGGGTATTATTTTAAGCTCTCGAGAGAGTTCGAGAAGAAAGATACCACAAAAGATGCAGTTGCCCACGTGTATCTTGCCGAGGGTCTCTCTACGCTTTACCGGGTTTGGAAAGACGAGGCTTTGAGGTACGACCTTACTGCTCTGCTCACTGTCATTACGGACAAGTTCTATGATGTAAGGACAGGCCACATGGTTCCAAAAATGGACAAAGACTGGAATAATCTCAATATGGGAATTCAGTATGGTCTTGATCTGGAGGCATCGTGGGCGTTGCTTGATGCCGCATATGCTACCGAGGATATGGATGTCGTGAATATGGTGAAGGATCCAACCACAAGGCTGCTGATGTATGGCATGGAAGGGCAGCAGGCAGACGGACACGTTGCTTTTGGCATAGATGCAGATGGCAAGTTGTACACAACTATGGTTCCTTATGTTCAGGCTGAAGCTGTGGTCGCTAATCTGTGTGGCTGGAAATATCAGTGCTTCGCTGAAGGAGCAGATAATGCGTTTTCGCTCTGGGCTTACATCAAGGCTCATCTATCCGACAGCGCGAATGCTAATGCGTTCAGGAAATACCCGATGCACGCCGCTCGCGCCTGCGTATATATTATGAGCCTGTTCAGGTAAAAAATCTCGAATGGCAGGGTTCCGAGCCGAACATCGTCACCGGGCAGATCAAATACCGTGAAGGCGACTTGGTCGATTCCGAAGGGAGCGTGATTAAACCGGAAGACATTCGTATTTTATATCTGGGGGATGACTAATATGTCTTAGGACATTGAGGTCATCCCTTGTTGTTTCGTGCATGCAAATGAGAAAAAAATCCACATGTGGTGGATTTGAAAAAAAGATGGCAGAACGGTATTGCATGTTATTTTGAATATTCTTAAATTTCCACTTCCATAAATAATAACACTAAATCTTATGAATTTATTTAACAATGCTCGACATCAAGGGCATGGCTTATTGAAGGGCATCGCCTTGCTGCTACTATTCTGCGTGATAGGCACTGCCAATGCTTTTGCTCAACAGAAAACCATCACTGGCACGGTTTCCGATGCAACTGGATTGCCGGTCATCGGCGCAAGCATCTTAGTCAAGGGAACTTCGACGGGAGCTGTCACGGACGTCGATGGAAAGTACTCTCTTCGCGTCCAGGAAGGCGCAACATTGGAAGTCTCTTGCATAGGCTACATCACGAAAACAATCATCGTCGGGGAAAGCCAGACGATTGATGTCGTTATGAATGAGGACACAGAGACCCTGCAGGAAGTGGTTCTTGTAGGATATGGCACCCAGAAGAAAGAGGCTGTGGCCGGGGCGATATCTTCAGTTAAAGGTGAGAAACTCACCAAGTCTGCGGCGTTCGATGTTTCAAATGCATTGAATGGGCAGTTGTCCGGAACTCAAATCAGGCAGACCACAGGAGAGCCGGGAAACGACATTGCCCAGATTAACGTCCGCGGACGTTCCTCGTTCGGGAAAAAGGCTGATCTTGGCCCGCTCATCGTGATTGATGGAATCCCTGATAGGAGTCTATATGAGATTGATCCTAATGACATTGCCAACGTCTCGTTGCTTAAGGACGCATCCGCAGCAATCTATGGATCTCGTGCTGCAAACGGTGTCATCCTTATTACCACCAAGAGCGGAGGCGAACACAAGCCGACCGTGAACATGCAATATACTCAGGGTTTCTCGAAGCCGACCATCTTGCCTGAGACAGCGAATGCTCCTGAGTACGCACGTTATGTCAGCGACCTTCAAGACTACGAAGGCGTTGCTAGACTGTATTCCGACGAGGACATCGCTCTCTACGAGAGTGGCACTGATCCATGGCAGCATCCGAACACAAACTGGATGAAATCTCTCGTGAAGAACTGGACCCATAACGAACGCTACAACGTGAGCGTGAATGGAGGAACGGAGAAAATGCACTACTTCATATCTGGGGGCTACAAGAACGAGTCCGGCATCTATTCTCATTCCTCGACCACTTATAAGCAGTATAACTTCAGGGCTAAGTTCGATGTTAAGCTGCTCAAGGACTGGGTGAAGGTTACAGCCCAGTACAGCGGTCTGTATTCCAAGAAGAAATACCCTACGATTGATGTGAGTCAATTGTTCGGCTGGGCATCTATGGTCGTTCCGACCGTGGCCGATTACTGGCCGACAGGCGAGCCGGGTCCGGCGTTTGAAGGCGGCGTGAACCCTGTGGTCAACACCTCTTATGCAGCTGGCTACAGGAAGACCGACTCTCACAAGGACCAGACTAACTTCCAACTGGACATTACTCCTCCTATGATAAAAGGACTCACGATTTCCGGGTCTTTCAATTATGACGTCGATCACATCAACTATAAGGAATTCAACAAACCGTGGATTCTCTACACCCTCGATGTGGCGAACAGCAAGAAGGACTCGAATGGATACATCACCAACGATGGAGCCGTGCTTATCCCGAGCAAGAACGGATACGACAATCCGCAGCTCAGCCAAAAAAACAACTACATAAAGAAATACACCTACACGGCGAGCGCCAACTATGGCAGGACCTTCGGGAATCACAATTTCAACGTGTTTGCCGCATACGAGCAGTACAACGATCTTGATTCTGACTTCTCGGCCTTCAGAAAATACTTTGTTTCCGACCTCCTCGAGATACTGAATGCCGGAGGCGAGAAAGACAAGAATAACTCCGGGACGGAGTCAATCTACGCCCGAAAGTCGTTCATTGGTCGTCTGAATTACAACTACAAAGAGAAATATCTGTTTGAGTTCATATTTAGGCGCGACGGATCCCTTAAGTTCCCTTCAAACAAGAGGTGGGGCAACTTCCCTGCAGTGCTTCTTGCCTGGCGCGCATCTGAGGAACCGTTCTGGAAGAACAACCTCTCAGCCATCGATTACTTCAAGCTACGCTTCACGGCAGGAAAGATGGGAATGGACCCTGGCGATCCGTTCCAGTACGTCAACAAGTTTGCATTGGCCTCAGGGCCTACTTTCGGGGCGAACAAGAACGTCATGACCAGGATTTATCAGTCGGTGGTTGCAAACCCGAACATCACTTGGGAGACCCAGACGACGTATAACTGGGGCTTCGACTCCAAGTTCCTGAAAAACATGCTCTGGCTGAACACCGAGTTCTTCTACAACAAGCGCAGGAACATTCTCATTACCAGAAACGCCTCAGTTCCTAATTTCACTGGCCTCACTCTGCCGGATGAGAACATCGGCAAGGTGGACAACAAGGGTTTCGAGGTTGAAGGCGGGTTCACGAAGCAGTTCGGAAACCTAAACGTGGACATTTCCGGCAATCTCAGCTGGTCGAGAAACAAGGTCGTGTTCATGGACGAGCCAGCACAGTCCGTAGAATGGCAGAAGCAGACCGGACATCCGTATGGCTCAGCCTTGGTGTATAAGGCGATTGGCGTATTCCATACCCAGGAAGAGGTTGACAACTATCCTCACTGGGAAGGAGCCAAGCCGGGAGACCTCATCTTCGAAGATGTGTCCGATGATGGCAAGATCGATAGCGATGACAGAATATACCTTCACAAAACTGATGCGCCAGAGCTCTTCTACGGCATCAACGTTAACCTCTCGTGGAAGAACTGGGCTCTCTCTATCCTTGGTCAAGGGCAGGGAACATATTACGTCAGCGCAGTTTACGGTAACAGAGGAACTGGCATGAATGTGTTCAAATGGATGACGAAGGATTACTGGACTCCAGAGAACAATATGTCCAACAATCCTCGTCCTTGGAGCCGCGCTGACCAGTACTGGACCTTCAACAGTCACAACAACACCTACTGGTACGACAATATGGCATACTTCCGCCTCAAGAACATAACCCTGAGCTATTCGCTTCCAAAGCCATTATTGGATAAGTTCAACGTCTCTGGAGCCACGATCATGCTGACCGGATATAACTTGGGGTTGCTCTACTCTGCGCAACGTCATTACGACCCTGAGACGGCAGACCCTCAAGGCTACCCTGCGATGAAGAATTATTCAATCGGTCTAAATATTACTTTCTAGTTCAGCTGAAGGATGATTTATATTAACAATCAGTCGATATGAAAAAGTTTAAATACACAATATTGAGTTTTGCTGCAATGCTTGCAATGGCTTTGTCATCATGCACGGGTAATGTGCTAGACAAAGAATCAGTTAATTCCTTCACGCAGGACAACGTATTCCAGGACATCAACCTGCTGGAAGCATATCTTTACGAATGTTATGACCAACTGGGAGGGAACGATGGCTCCATCTTGGGCATGAGGGAGGATTTGCTCAGTTCCTCGACTGACGAGACTCTCAACATCCATAGGGCAGGGAGCGTGGTGTTTCTAAAAAACACTATATCTCCGAGCAATCTGGGCATGTTCAATTATCCGAATTGGCCAAGTTATTATGGCTGGCTGACATGGCCTGTCCTATATCGAGATATCCAAAGCATCAATACCCTGCTTGGAGGCGCAGACGATGTTCCTACATCGAGCTCGTCGGAAGAGGCAAAACTCAGTCAGATAAAGGCAGAAGCATATTTCCTTAGAGCTTATGAATATACGAACCTGCTCAGAAGCTATGGCGGCGTCGTGTTGATGGACAAACCATTCTCGCTGAAAGACGACTTCACGAATGTGACGCGTTCTACTCTGCAGGAGACAGTAGATTTCATACTCAAAGATCTGGAGAAGGCCATCGCCGGCCTGCCTGACAAGTCAGGCATTGACCAAGGCCGCGCTACAAAAGGCGCTGCTGGTGCATTGAAGTCGAGACTTCTGAGTTTCGTGACCGGAGAGCTGATGAACGGCACATTCAATGCTGGAAATGATTTGGTGCACTTCTCAAGTGGCTCTCGTGAAGAAAGGCTACGTGCGGCTAAAACAGCCGCGAAAGATGTCATAGATGGCAAGTATGGAACCTATTCCTTGGCGCAGTACAAGGAAGGAGAGCCGTCAGCCGACATGTCCGATGACGATTTCCAAGGCTACGTAGATAATTACGCAGGCATATTCTTGCAAAAAGGTGCGTGGAACGATGAGGCTATTTTCGGAGTCCAGTATCTCGACCAAGTCGGGAACACAGCCTGGAATAACCTTTGGTGGGGTCCTAACGGATACAGCTGCTGGGGAAACAATGGTCCTACCGAGAACCTCGTGCGCAAGTACGAAATGGCGGATGGCACCCCGTTCCAATGGGATAAATATAAGCCGGGCGACAATAATGTAAGGACTTGGACTGCTGATCAGCTCGCCGCAGATCCGGAGAGGAATCCTTACAATGGGCGAGAGGCTAGGTTTTATGCGTCAATTCTTTATGATGGCGCAACGTGGGCAAATCGAGAAACTGCCTCTAACATCATTGACATCGGTTCTCATTACACCGCAACAAATGGAGCATCGTTTCTGGACAGCGATCTGAAAACGATTCATGATTTCGGTGAAGGTACTGCCGTCAAGATTGGCGGCGTTGATTCTCGCAGTGCCTCGAAACAGGCCTGGAATGGCACTAAGACTGGGTATTATCTCAGGAAAATGCTTGACCCGGAGATTGAGAATGCCGAGGCTCATAGCAACACTAACTCTTGGATGGAAATCCGTTATGCCGAGGTATTGCTCGATTATGCCGAGGCGTGCATTGAACTCGGTGAAGTCGCCGAGGGAATGAAGTATGTCAACATGGTTCGCAACCGGTCCGGTTTGCCAAGCAGATCCACAGGCTGCACGCAGCAGGAGGCTCGCGAATATTATCGTCACGAGAGGCAGATAGAGATGATGGGAGAGGGAGATCGTTGGTTCATGATTCGCAAATGGATGATTGCCGAGGATAATGTCTTTAATGTCTCGCCTACTTACATAAATCATTTCGCTGACGGAGTGACTATCGTTTACTGGGACACGACTACGATGACGGACGAAAGGAGCTGGAACTCCAACGGTTGTGCATACTGGTTGCCTATCGCAAAGGAGGAGATAAATCGAGATCCTGCGCTCCAGCAGAATCCTAATTATGATTAATGCATTTCAATATATAGATTATGAAAAGAAGAGATTTTTTACGGACAGCCGGAATAGCGACTGTCGGAACAGTGATTTCGGCTAATAGCGGCTTTGGAGACATAATGGCGGCGGAAGCCGTGACCGGAACGAGGTCCGGAGCTTGGACAGGAAACAGCAACACGCTGAAAGTTGGCCTCATTGGCTGTGGTGGCCGTGGGTCGGGGGCCGCGGAGCAGGCCATGAATGCCGACGAGAATGTGGTTCTGTCTGCGATGGCTGATGCTTTCAAGGATCAGCTCGACAATTCCTACGATTCCCTGAAGAAGCTTTTTCCTCAGAAAGTCCAAGTTGCGAATGACCATAAGTTCGTCGGATTGGATGCCTACAAGAAGCTGATTGATTCCGATGTGGACGTGATAATCCTGGCAGCGCCCCCATGCTTCAGGCCGGCTCATCTTGAATATGCCGTCAATGCGAAAAAGCACATCTTCTGCGAGAAGCCGTTTGCGGTCGATGGGCCGGGCATGAGAAGGATAATAGCGGCGGCTCAGAAAGCAAAGGCTCAAGGTACGGAATTGATGTCCGGCTTCTGCTGGAGATACCATATTCCTAAGAGAGAGACATTCTCCAGGCTATTAGATGGAAGCATCGGGAAAATCCTCGCGGTCGAGGCGAGCAACAACTCAGGTGAATTGTGGTTCCATGAACGCAAGAGCGGCTGGACTGACATGGAGTACAAGCTCAGGAACTGGCTATACTATAACTGGCTCTCAGGAGACCACATCGTCGAGCAGGCAATCCATAGCGTTGACCTGATGCAGTGGGGCATGAATGACACGCTTCCTTCAAGAGTCGTGGCTACCGGCGGCAGGATCAAGCGGACCGATCCTAAGTATGGCAACGTGTACGACCATTTTGGGGCAAAGTTCGAATATCCCGATGGCACCAAAGCCTATTTCAGCTGCAAACAGCAGGATAACGTGGCTCATTCCTACGGAGTGGAATTCGTCGGCGAGGATGGGAAATGCGTAGTAGACTGCATGAACGGACAGCACTATATTACCGGAAAGAATCCTTGGAAATATGATGACACGTTCAAGTTCACCGATGCCAATGCCTACAAGAATGCCAAGGTGAAGAGCATGTACCAGCAGGAACATGACGAACTCTTCGCTGCTATCCGGAACAAAACTCTCATAAATGACTTCGACTGGGCGGCTCGCTCGAATCTTGTCGCGCTGGCAGCCAGGATGTCTGCTTACACCGGGCAGAAAGTGACAATGGAGCAAGCTCTCTGCTCGGATGAGAAATTCTTCCCGGAGGATCTTACTTTGGATACTAAGTATGATCTTCCGGTGGCTATCCCTGGTCTTTAAACGAATGAATCCATGAAACGCAGAGATTTCATCAAATCAGCCACGGTGCTGACTACGGGCATGGTGGCAGCCCCGGGACTCGTTTCTGCCGAGAACATCTCTTCTCTTGCAAGGGAGAAGGAATCGGCAAAGGCGGTAAAAATGAAGAAGGCTTTGGGATACGGAATGATCCAGGACGATCTCTCCCTAGTTGATAAGTTCAAAATGGTCAAGGAGATCGGATTCGATGGCATTGAGTTCAACAGCCCTCTGGAGTTTCCTGTCGATGAGCTTCTGAGAGCAAGGGATAAGTCCGGGATAGAGCTACCTACGACGGTGAACAAGGATCATTGGAAACTCCCGTTGTCATCTCCTGATCCATCAATCAGGAAAAAGATACTGGAGTCCGTGACCCAGTCCCTGAAGGACACTAAGGCAATCGGAGGCGACGCTGTGCTGGTGGTACCAGGCGTGGTTAACAAGGATGCTTCCTACGAGGAAGCCTACTATACGGCGCTGAATGCCATCAGGGAGTTGATCCCTGCGGTAGAGAGCACAGGGATCAAGATTGGACTTGAGAATGTCTGGAATAATTTCTTGCTTAGCCCGCTCGAGGCAAAACAATTCGTGGATGACATCAACTGCCCTCTCATAGGGTGGTGGTTCGACATAGGTAACGTATTGCGCTATGGCTGGCCAGAGCAGTGGATCAGGACGCTCAATAAGAGGATTGTCAAGCTCCATCTAAAAGAATTCAGCATTAAGAAAATGAATGAAGAGGGTCTCTGGAAAGGGTTCGATGTCGACATCGAAAAAGGCGATGACGACTGGCCTGCCGTCATGAAGGCAGTAGGCGAGGTCGGATATTCCGGAGGCTGGATAACGGCAGAGGTGTCAGGAGGAGGCAGGGAGAAACTGGCCAAACTATCAAGGGATATGGATAAAGTAATCAGTTATCTGCCATAACGAACGATTCTGTCCGGAATCATTCATTTGATGAGAGAATGGCTGACGAGTCAATCTGACGAATCAGCCATCCTTTTTATGCGCAAGGACTGTTGGTTAAAAAGTAGTTTTTTTATGCCGATTCGATAAATATTATCTATATTTGAAGCAATATTGACAACAAATATTTACTCTAATGTTTAAACTCAACTTTATTTTAGCAATCTTTGCTGGCATATTTGCTTTCTCTGCCACGAACGCATCTGCCCAGATCATCCCTACAGCATATTCCAATCCTTCTGCGGCTACGGAAATGTCGTCCCGACAGGGTTCAGGGCTGGACATCGTTCCCGGTCAGATAAGATACCGAGGAGGTGACTTGGTCGATTCCGAGGGGAACGTAATAAAACCGGAAGACATTCGTTTCTATATAGGGAATCAGATCTACGAAGACACTTACGTAGGTGCACGCAAGCAGCTACGTAGCGGGAAGACTCTGGTCTGGATCGGAGCTCCTGTCGCAGTTGCTGGGATTGTGATGATGATAGCGGGCTTGAACTCCATGGAATATGAAGATGGCGAATACTACGATTATGGCCTGTATTCCGCGGGACTACTTGCTGGGTTTGCCGGAAGCACATGCATTGACGTTGGTATTCCATTGCTAGTCATCGGAAAGAAGAGACTGAAATGGATCGCAGATGACTATAATGGTCGTCTTCATGGGTCTCGTCGTCAGCCATACATCAGCACATCTTCGAAGGGCTTCGGCATTGCGCTAAATTTCTGATGACTGGCTTGCCGTCATGAAGGCAGTCGGCGAGGCTGTGGTCGATATGGTCACAAAGGATTCACCCATGTCCTCGCCCAGAAGGACGAGAATTTATGGGCGACGGGATAGTGCCACCAGCTGGCTTGTAATGAATGACTGCGTTGCCCACCCAGTTCACAAAACGGGGGTCGGCAATGAGAATATGTGTCCTTGGCTCTTAAAATGAATGTCACCGTTGCCTACGATTGTGAATAATCACAAGTTCTCTTCAAGGTTTCACAAAACCTTGTCGAAGCTGAAGCAATAAAGAATTGCATACGGATATTCAAACCCTTCGGAAGAAGTCTCTCGCAAAACGCTGTCGAGGCAGGCTGCACAGAAGTGCGTAGGGAAGGGCATGTCTCGACATAGAGGCCTCCCAAGAGCCACGTTGTCGACCGGCACCCCTTTGCAGAGCCTCCGGAAAGACATGCTCCGACAGCACTTTGCGAAATTCCACTACGCTGATTCTGCACGACCAACTCCCGTCATCGTAAAAATGCTCGTACCATGTCTTGAAAATCTGTGTTATACTTTGATCAGATTACATATTCCCGTCATGCCTTAGGCAATCGCCACCAAATACAGCTCGGATGGCCGTTCGGTAGTCACATGCATTCTCTAACCCAGGGTTTTGGGTTTGACTCCTCACGTCCGGATTTGTTCATTCGACTTGAGGATGGCTGAAAGTCTTTAAGACCCACGGCCATCCTCGTTTTATGTTCCTATGTTCTACTCAATGCGGTGTCCGGAATTCTCCGCTCGGCCATATTCCTGAAAACTTACAGCTGGCTTTCGGGAATGCCGAAGGTGGTGCGGGTCATGTCGCCGGTCTGGAGGCCGAGTTTCAGCCATTTCATGCGCTGGGCGCTGGTCCCGTGAGTGAAGGAGTCCGGCTGGACGTAGCCTTGAGCCTTTTTCTGAAGATAATTGTCGCCTATGACATTGGCACAGTTGATGGCTTCTTCTATGTCGCCATCTTCCAGCGACTGGTATTCCTCGTTGTCGTAGTGCGCCCAAACGCCGGCATAATAATCGGCCAGGAGCTCTAGCCGGACGCTTATTTTGTTGGCTTCCGTTTTGCTAGCTTGAGCCATCTTCTTGTGCGCTTCCCCTAATATTCCCAGCAGATTCTCCACGTGATGTCCAACCTCGTGAGCAATTACGTAGGCGTAGGCGAAATCGCCGTCAGCGCCTAATTGCTGCTTCATCGTCGAGAAGAAAGAGAGATCGATGTAGAGTTTCTGGTCTCCGGAGCAATAGAACGGACCAACAGCCGAAGATGCCGAGCCACAAGCGCTCTGCACTGAATTGGTGAACAGAACCAGCGTCGGAGGAGTGTATGCGTAGCCCATCTCCTTGAATTTCTCGGTCCATATATCCTCGGTCGCAGCCAGAATCTGACGAGAGAATTTAGCCAGCTGCTGCTCCTCTTCCGAGAAAGATTGTTCTGTCTGAGGGTCGGTCTGCTCAAGGACGCCTGAAGACGCCACGTTCTGGACGACATCCCCCAAGTCTCCACCACCAAGGAAAGTGATAAGAGCGATTAGTAATATTCCGCCGATGCCACCGCCTATGCCGGCTTTGGCGCCGCGGCTCATGCCTCTGCGGTCTTCTATGTTCGTGCTTTCTCTGCGTCCGTCAAGTTTCATAGGTATATTGGTTGCGCACCTTTCATTGTTCTTTTCGAATGTCGATGTGAAGTTCGTCTAGCTGCACCTTGTCGATCCGGGAAGGAGAATCAATCATCACGTCGCATCCCATGTTATTCTTAGGGAAAGCGATGAAGTCGCGGATGGTGTCCTTGCCAGCGAAGAGGGCGCAGACGCGGTCGAATCCGAAAGCGAGTCCTCCGTGAGGCGGAGCCCCGTACTGGAAGGCATGGATGATGAAGCCGAATTTGTACTCGGCCTCCTCTGGGCCAATGCCCAGAACCTCAAACATTCTCTTCTGCACCTCGGAGTCATGAATCCTGATTGAACCGCCTCCCAGCTCAGTGCCGTTCAGCACGAAATCGTATGCGTTGGCGCAAACCCTCTCAAGGTCTTCTTTCTTATTGCTGTAGAAGAGATCCATGTGCTCTGGCTTCGGAGCTGTGAACGGATGATGCATGGCGTAGAAGCGATTATCCTCGTCGCTCCATTCAAGAAGAGGAAAATCAACAATCCAGAGCGGAGCAAACACCTTAGGATCCCTCAGTCCCAGTCTGTTGCCCATTTCAATTCGGAGAACGCCCAGCATGGTCTGGACCTTACGCTTTTCATTCCCTGACATTATGAATATAATGTCCCCTGTCTTGGCTTCCACGGCTTCGCCGATGGCTTTGAGGTCTTCCGGCGCGTAGAATTTGTCAACGGAAGACTTAACCGAGCCGTCTGCATTCAATTTTATGTATATCAGACCCTTTGCGCCGACCTGAGGGCGTTTCACCCACTCAGTCAGCTCGTCAATCTGCTTGCGAGTGTATTCGGCTCCTCCCGGGACGGCAATGGCTCCGACATATTTGGCTTCATCGAGAATAGAGAATCCCTTGCCTTTCACTTTGTCGGTTATCTCGTGAATCGTCATTCCGAAGCGCACGTCAGGCTTGTCCGATCCGTAGTTGTCCATGGCATCGAACCAGCTCATCCTAGGAAGCGGATTTGGGACATCCACCCCGATGACATTCTTGAAGAGCGTCCTCATCATGCCTTCGAACATATTCAGAACGTCATCCTGCTCTACGAAACTCATCTCGCAGTCAATCTGGGTGAATTCCGGCTGACGGTCTGCCCTCAAGTCTTCGTCGCGGAAACATCTTACGATCTGGAAATAACGGTCATACCCTGCCACCATCAGCAGCTGCTTGAATGTCTGCGGAGATTGCGGCAATGCATAGAACTCACCTGGGTTCATCCTAGATGGCACCACGAAGTCGCGAGCTCCTTCTGGTGTGGATTTGATGAGGTATGGGGTTTCGATTTCCATGAAGTCATGTGCATCCAGATAGTTGCGGACCTCGTGGGCAAGCCTGTGCCTGAGGGCAAGAGCCTTCTGGAGCGGATTCCTGCGCAGGTCCAGGTAACGGTATTTCGCGCGGATATCCTCGCCGCCATCGCTTTCGTCCTCTATGGTGAACGGAGGAGTCATGGATTTGTTCAGAATGTTGATTTTGTCCAGCTTGATCTCTATGTCGCCTGTCGGCATCTTGGAGTTCTTGCTCTGCCGTTCAACCACCGTTCCTATGGCTTGGATGACATATTCCCTGCCAAGAGATGTAGCCGTGCCAAGGAGTGATGCCTCTGCGTCAGCTTCAACTACGAGCTGGGTTATGCCATAACGGTCGCGAAGGTCAATGAATGTCATGCCTCCGAGTTTTCTCGTTCTTTGCACCCAGCCAGCGAGGGTGACTTTCTGTCCTGCGTTCCCAATGCGGAGTTCGCCGCAAGTGTGTGTTCTGTACATATTGTTAATGAATATTTTGACAGCCTATATTTTCCGTTCACTTAGATCCTGACTTTCGTCAGGATGACAAAGGGAGTTTCGTTATTTTCATCCACTCAGATCCTGACTTTCGTCAGAATGACAGGCGGAACTGTTCATAATCCTAAAGTGCAAATTTAGCAAATTATCCATAACCGTGGTCGAAGAAATAACTTATCTTTGTAATTGTTATGGAAGTTCGCGCAAAGAAATCATTAGGGCAGCATTTCCTCATCGATCAGGAAATAGCAAAGAATATAGTCGGCGCCCTTCAGGGGCATAAGGCGCTGGAGGTGGGTCCGGGCATGGGTGTTCTTACCCAATATCTTATTGAAAGGCCGGAAACAGATTTCAAGGCAGTAGAAATCGACGATGAGTCTGTAACCTATCTTCGCAAGCACTTTCCTCAGCTTGGCGACGGCCTCATCGAAGGCGACTTCCTGAAAATGGATCTCGGCAGCATATTCAATGGAGAATATTCAGTGATAGGTAACTTCCCATATAATATCTCATCTCAGATATTCTTCAAGATTCTGGAACACAGAGACCAGGTTACGGAAATAGTCTGCATGGTACAGAAAGAAGTCGCAGAGCGCATTGCTGAGAAGCCTGGAACCAAGGTATATGGAATCCTTTCGGTCTTTCTCCAGGCTTGGTACGACATAGAATATCTTTTCGGGGTTGGGCCAGGTGCGTTCAATCCGCCTCCTAAAGTGCATTCTGCGGTAATCCGGCTCACTCGCAACGACAGGCAGAGCCTCGGCTGCGACGAAAAACTGTTCAGGACCGTTGTGAAGACGGCCTTCGGCCAGAGACGCAAGACCCTGAGAAATTCGCTCAAGCCGCTGGTCCTCAGCATACTCAAAGAAGACAGCCAAAGATTCCTCTCCGACCCTATATTCGAACTGCGCCCGGAGCGGCTCGGAGTAGATGATTTTGTTAATCTTTGTAAACGGATTAGTTAGATGAGCTGGGCATTCATATCGGTTCTGATAGTGGTGGCTGTCCTTTCCTTCTTGTATAACAGACGGGTCATCAGAGAAAAAAATATCGTGTTGGCAAGGCTCATCGATGAATTAGCGAAGACTAGGAAAGAAGCTGCTGATCTGCTTCAAGAGAACATAGCGATGAAAGAGTCGCTGAATGAGGCCCAAGGCGACAGCCAAGAAAAATGTGAAGCCTTGGAAAACCAGGAGGAGCAGAAAGAGCATGGATCTGCCGTGTCCAAGAAAGACCTCGACAAATTCCATGAGATAGAAAATAAAATCATTAAAGAGAAGCTGTATCTTGATCCTTCATTCTCCAAGAAAGAGATGCTAAAATGCATAGGCGTGAATGCGAACAAATTCGCGGCATTTTTCAAAGAAGTGACAGGCACGAGTTTCACGAATTACATGCAGACTCTCCGGCTTGAACATGCGGCAAACCTTATGCGCAAGTATCCTCACTGGAGCTTGGAGGCAATCGCAAAGGATTCTTGCATGTCCAAGAGCATGTTCTACGACTTGTTCAAGAAAAAATTCGGAATAAATCCTTCCCAGTACAAGAAGGAGATAACGTCTTAATCTATTCGTTTTTCTTATATATTCATTATCAGATAATTATATCCGAAAAGGGTGATTTTTTCGGATAATAAGACGCATTTTTCGGATTATCAATTTGGCACTTTTATTTGCCAAAAGGATTTTTTTATGGAATTTTGTGGTGGTTCAACATGCTAACAAGAACCCAATAACCGACAATTTTATGAAATACTGATTGGAAAGTCTCAGAAAGGTCAGAAGAGAATTCTGGCCAATCTGGGGTTTTGTCGGGAAGCAAAAACGCAAACGATTGTGCTGAGAGAGCGGGAAAAATATTCGGAAAGAATATTATGAAAGAAGGTATTTAAGCATTATTGATATTACTGACAAAAAATATTATGAAAAAAAATTATTTGAGACTCGCATGCCTCATGTTTTTGATCCTCCTGCTGCCTTCAACGGGGAAGGGTCAGACATTGGGCGTTTCGTCTAATGCTCTGGGCTGGGCTGCCCTGTCTCCTAACCTGGGAGTAGAACTGGGTTTCGCAAAGCAATGGACTGTCAGCGTTGATGGCCTGGTGAATCCATTCACGTATGAGAATGGCAAGAAGAGTAAAGTCTGGCTCGTGCAGCCAGAAGTGCGCTTCTGGCCCAGACACAAGTTCTCAGGACATGCTTTCGGACTCAACGCAGACTATGGCCAGTACGATTGGGCAATGAAAAAAACAGGCTACAAGGGCGACATGATAGGCGTCGGGGCATCTTACGCCTATGCATATTCGTTGTCTAACAGATGGAATATCGAGGCGCAGATCGGCGCTGGATACCATTGGCTGTTTTTCGATAACCGTTACGACCGAAAGGATCCTCATTCCAGCATCGGTCCTAGAGACCGGAACACTTTCGGTCTCACAAAATTAGGGATCAAGTTCACTTATTTCATTTTCTAGCGCCATGAGAAAAACAAGAACTCTTATATTAATCATTGCTGCCTTAGCCTTGGCCTCATGCACCGGGCTTAGGCAGGCGCAGAAAACGTCGAAGACCAATCCGGTCGAAGTAAATTACGGCGTTACAGACAATTACTCTCTGCCTCAGACCTTCTGGTCTGATTTTACTGTGTCTGTGCCTAAGGAATACAGGAACCCTAACACTGGAATACTAGTGGTTCCGAGGCTCCAGAACAGGAATGGCTCGAAGTTCATGAACATGCCGGCCTGCGTGGCGGAGGGACGTCTACACAAGAAATTCAACGACAGGCAAACGATTTTCGACCCGTCTCTGCTCGACAGCGCGACGGTGCGGAAATTCTACCTTAAGGAAGGAGATACGAAAATCCAGTTCACGGACACCGTCCTGCTTGAGCCTTGGATGAGGAATTCACGGCTGCTGGTGGATGTTTACGCCGATGCGTATGGACGCAGGGTTCTCCTCTCTTCCAACGAAATCCCGGTTAGCATCGTGGATGTCAATTCCTTCGCCAATCCGGAACCGATGGAAAAATATTACCATACTTATATCACATCAGGGGGCGGCAGCCTGAGGAACGCTCATGGCTTCCGCTTCTCGCTGGATTCATATTCATTCAGCGACGAAGACTTCGGACGCAGGGTAAGGGCTTCGATAGACAGCGTCCTTTCCGGCGAGAATGTAATGGACTATGGCATAAACGTCACCGTCTCGGCATCTCCGGAAGGATCTTTCGAGCATAATTCCGCCTTGGCGAATAACAGGCTTCAGGCGACATGCGATCAGCTCGCCAATGTCGGAATAGACATGAGCAAATGCAATTATGTCGTCATCGACGAAAACTGGGATGGCGTTCGCAAGGCGGTAGAGAATGGCAGTTCGGCCAATAAGGAGAAAATTCTCGAGATCATCGACTCAGATGTGGCGCCGGATGCTAAGGAAAGCCGCATCAGGAGCTCCTTCGGCAAAGACTGGCAGAATCTGAAAAACCAGATATTCCCAAGCCTGAGGTATTGCGACATCAAAGTGGTTGAGACTCTTGCCGAATATTACGCACCGGTTAGCGGAATCTCGAGGGACAAGCTTTTCTCTTTGAATGAAGAGATGATCTCTGCCATCACGAAGGGCGATTACGAAGCTGCGGAAAGCATCGCAAACGAGATTCCTAATAATGGAATACCTGCGAAAATCCTCTGCAACAAGGCTACTGTGTGCATGAAGGCAGGAAGCTATGATGCTGCAAAGGCCCTGTACAAAAAATGCCAAGACATGGAAATCGCCCGTCACAATCTTGGGGTGCTGTACCTGCTTGACAGGAAATATGCTCAGGCAGAACCTCTGCTCAATGAATATGATGACATCAACAAGGCAATCGTCAAGGTTGCTCTTGGAAAATACGACGAGGCTCACGAAGTGCTTTCGCTGATTCCGGACTCGGACTCGAAACAGAAGCTTTTGAAAATGACAGAGAAATAATAAGATAAAATATTGAATATGAAGAAAAATCCAATTATTCGGTTATTCGGATTCTTGTCCGTCATATTAACCGGGCTGCTGATGTTCAGCGGCTGTTTGAAAGAAGAGATTCCTTATCTCGAGCTAAGCACCGAGGGGGATGTCGCCATGGACAACTACGGTGGAACGATGTCCGTAGAAGTCAAGACCAATCAGAAATGGACTGCTACGTCCGATGCGGACTGGTGCGTAATCCAAAATGGCGAAGGCTCCTATAAGGGTGAGTTTGTCATCAAGGTAGCTGAAAATACATCTGTATCAAGCCGTAGGGCCACTGTGACGGTTCAGGGTGGCCAGTGCGTAGGTGTCATCACCATTAAGCAGGCGGCGCTGGAGAGCGACTTCGCCGTGACGCCAGACGTTCTCTCATTCACGAACCAGGCAGAATCTGCTACGGTGGTCGTAACGTCCAATATTCCTTGGACTGCCGCATCGTCAGCTTCCTGGTGCAAGACCTCGGCAAGCTCCGGCACAGCCAGCGCAAATGTTGAGGTTAGCGTTGAAGAGAACATGACAGGAAACGACAGAAAGGCAACGGTTGTTTTCTCTGCCGAGATTGACGGCAAGACGCTCGTGAGAGTAGTTACAGTCAACCAGAGCGCAGATTCTTATTATCTGATTCTCCCTGTAGATAATTTCTCTATCACGAATGAAGGTGGCACGATGGAAATCCCTTACATCGCCGGTGGAAAGATGAGCGGCGTTGAGTGCCACTCAGGCACAGACTGGATCACAGTCACAAGCTGCTCTGATGGCAAGGCTGTTGTATCCGTGACCAAGAACGTTACTGGAAAAGACCGTACAGGCACAGTTTCATTCAACACTGTTGGTCAGAGCGGCGATCCTATCATACGTACCGCTACTATCTTCCAGAGCGCGACAGCGTTCTATCTCGAACTCCCTATCTCTGAATTCACCATCGAAAATCAGGGCGGAGTCGTAGAAATTCCTTACCTCGTAGGTGGCCAGGATGTAACCATCGAGTGCGCTTCAAGCGCCGAATGGGCAACGATTGGCAATGTGGCTGATGGCAAGGCTGCCATAACTGTGGCAGAGAACAGGACTGGCGCAGACCGTACAGTCACTATCTCGTTCAGCACGACCGGTCAGACTGGCGAGCCTCTCATAAGGACGGCTAAGATTACTCAGAGCGCAGATGCTTACTATCTGACATTGCCTGTCTCTAAGTTCTCTGTTGCTAAAGAGGGTGGCTCTCTTGATGTTAATTATGTGATTGGCGGAGACGTGACCGGAGTTAAGGTTACTTCTAGCGCAGACTGGGCAACTGTAAGTTCAGTTCAGGACGGCGTTGCTGTAGTTGCTGTCGCAGAGAATACGACTGGCGCTGATCGCACGGCTGAGATAGCATTCAGCACCGAGGGCCAGAGCGGCGACCCAGTGGTTCGCACTGCAGTAATATTCCAGAGCGCATACTCTGCTTATCTTGAGCTTCCTGTCACTGAGTTCCATGTGACCAAGGAGAATACGATGCTTGAAATAGGTTATCTGGCAGGCGGCAACGCTAAACCTGTAGAATGCACATCTTCAGTGAACTGGATTGTCGTTAGAAGCTGCGAGGATGGCAAGGCTAAGGTAGAAGTCCTAGCCAACGACACTCAGAGCGAGCGTCAGGCCAGGATTTCCATCAGCACCATTACTCAGTCAGGAGAGACATTGATTCGAACTGTGACTATCTACCAGAGCGCAGAGTCATTCTATCTTGAGCTTCCTTCCGATGAATTCACGATTGATTGTGAGGGCGGCAATGTTGAGATTCCTTATTCTGTAGCCGGATATGGCGTAAGCGTTGAATGCGCTTCAAGTGCTTCATGGGCAAGCGTAAGCGTTGCAGATGGCAAGGCTGTAGTTAAAGTCGCCAAGAACAGGACTGGCGCAGATCGTACTGCAAATATCTCCTTCAAGACTGTCGGTCAGACTGGTGAGCCTATCATCAGGACTGCTAAGGTTCTGCAAAGCGCAGATGCCTACTATCTGACTCTTCCTACGACGAAGTTCTCGGTTGTTCGCGAAGGCGGCAATTTGGACATCACTTACGTAGTTGGCGGACAGGTTACCGGAGTCAAAGCTACTTCAAGCGCCGATTGGGTGACAATCGGAACTGTAGCTGACGGCAAAGCAAGCGTGACCGTAGCCGAGAACACTACCGGAAAAGACCGCACGGCTGAAGTGACATTCAGCACCGAGGGCCAGAGCGGCGATCCTGTAGTACGCACCATAACAGTGTTCCAGAGCGCATACTCTGCTTACCTCAAGCTTCCTATGACCGAGTTCCAGGTGAACAAGGACAACAATATGCTTGAAATTGATTATCTCGTTGGTGGTAACGCCCAGCCTGTCGAATGCACGACATCTGCAAACTGGCTGGTTGTCACCAGCTGCGCAGACGGCAAGGCTAAGATAGAGGTCAAGGCTAACGACAGCGGCGCTGCACGCGAGGGGACAGTTTCAATCAGCACTGTGAACCAGGCAGGTGAGACCATGGTCTGCACGGCAACGGTTCGTCAGAGCGCAGAGTCATTCTACTTCGAAGTTCCTACCAACGAAGTGCAAGTCGTGAAGGAAAGCACGACAGGGCTTGAAATCAACTATGTGGTTGCTGGCAATGTCGGGGACGTTACATGCACCACATCTGCAGACTGGATCAAGGTTCAGAGCTGCGCTGACGGCAAGGCTGTCATCAATGTGGCGGAGAACACGACCGGCGCAGACCGTTCTGCAGTCGTTTCGCTCACTGCCGTAGGTCAGACCGGCGAGCCGGTAGTCCGCAAGATTACCGTTAACCAGAGCGGCATGGCTTACTTCCTGACAGTTCCAGTGACGAACTACGCAGTGAGCCGCGAGGGTGGTGAAGTCGCTATCAATTACTCCTATGGCGGTGACATAACCAGCGTAACCTGCGATCCTGGTGCATTCTGGATTTCAGTAATATCATGCGATGGCGGTCAGGCCAGGCTCAATGTGGCTCAGAACATAACCAACAAGGAACGTACTGCCAAGATATCATTCTCGACGGTAGGCCAGCCAGGCAGCCCGATCATCCGCGAAGTGACGCTGACCCAGAGCGCCGACAACTTCTACCTCACGATTCCTATCGACACCATCAAGACTACCAAGAGTGAGGCCAACCTCAGATTCGAGTACCTCCTCGGAGGCCAGCAGTCCAAGGTTGAAGTTCACTCCGAGGTCGACTGGATCACCATAGGCGCAATTGAAGATGGCGACGGAGACAAGAATGCATGGGTGAACCTCACGGTTGCAGCCAATACTAGCACCTCCAAGCGTTCGGGAATCGTCACTGTGCACACTGTTGACCAGGAAGACGAGCCTATCGTCCGCAACCTTACGGTCATCCAGAGTGGTGAGGAGTCATTCCTTGATCTGTTAGTCAACGAGGTTGAGCTGGTTTCCAGCGGCGACACTCTCAAGCTTCCTACAGGCTCCTCTAAGCCAATCACCGTCAAGTCTTCGTCTGACTGGTGCGTAGCCGAGGTTGACGGTCGCGATGTGGTGATTAAGGCCGGCTTCAACATGGTTGAGGATAGGACTGCCTATGTTACCGTAATGGTTGAGGATGGCGGAGAGATAGAGATCCAGAAAGTAATTAAGGTGCATCAGAAGAAGGGCGTGGTAGTATTCGAGTTCAACAAGCCTGTAGTTACTCTCAGCTACGATGCCAACACCTCATACGTCCAGCTTTCTTCGACAGGAGAATGGGTTCTGAACAATCAGGTGGGGGTAGACATACCTAAATGGCTGACTGTCAGTCCTATGTCGGGTTCCGGCGATGCTCTGATAACATTGAAGGCCAAGGCGAATAACTTCATGAAAGATCGCACTACCCAGCTTTCGTTCACGAACAAACTTTCCGGCCAGTCCATCGCCCTGGAAGTAGTTCAGTCGGGCAATCCGAATGGCATTGAAAGCTACAAGTACCTTGGAATGGGTTATGACGCAGGTGGTGAATACGCCTCAGACGGTAGTGTCCGTGCTATGATGGTTGACCTCGACAAACTTGGGGATGATGGTCTGATAGCTGATCCTATCTCCCTCAACACCACGAACGAGAGATACATCTATGGCAAGACATACGAAGAGTACCAGTCGAACCTGTCCCAGACCGCAAACATCTCGGCGAACTACAAGGCATTCAGCCTGTCAGTGTCCAACTCCTTCTCTGCGCAGACCCTGTCTTCACAGGAGAACGAGTTCGCCTCCTTCAGAAGCATCACGCAGAAGCGTTCCATCAAGTTCCTGAACAGCGTCACTGCCGAGACCATGAAGAACTACCTGCTGGACAACGTGAAGGCCGATATTAACAGCAGCAGCGTGTCTCCGGAGACCCTGTTCGCCAAATATGGAACGCACCTTCTCACCGGATTTATCCTCGGAGGGTCTCTTGACTTCTCCATGAGCGCAGACGTAAGCTCTATGTCTAGCGCAGTAGAATGGAGCGTGGCAGCATCCGGCGGATTCAAAGTTCTTTCAAAGGGCGCCTCGGTTTCCGTGGAAGTAGATTCTTACAATGCGATGAAGAGAGAGTCTTCCAACTTCGAGTCTTCACTGAAGGCTCGCGGAGGAGAGTCCCAGTACACATCACAGAATCCGAACGTGAGCGAGTCCACCTACACTTCATGGCTCTCCAGCCTCGAAGACCAGAGCAAGTGGGTGATGATTGACTACGACGGAACCCAGATGATTCCTATCTGGGAACTAGCAGACGATGCGTCAAGGCAGACAGAAATCCAGAATGCCGCGAAAACGTACCTTGAGCAGCCTATCGTAAGCAAAGTCACTACCCACAGGTATCTCAAGCTTACCTTGACCAAGATTGGCTACATGTCCGATGATGCCGGCGGCACTGCCGAGCTCAAGGACATAAAAGTTTGGGCTAACCTCGACGGCAAGGGCGAATATCAGATGGTGACCCCATTCGATAAGGATGTCGATGATAATGCAAGCGCATATCCTAACACAGGAAAATGGGGAACCGTGAACAAAGGTCCTTATACTGTCGGTAACACCAATATCTCTATGTACAAGGCTCATACGGTTAATCTCAGGGCATATGTCAAGGAAGATGACACGTCTGGAGATGAAGAGTACAATGCGAACCTCGGCATTGCTTACGAGCCAGGCACAGGAAAATGGAGCGTGAACGGCAATGTCGTGGACAACGGAGGAGAGTTCGTGCTGTCATTCGGCAGCAAACCATCTTGCCAGATGCTCTTCACATTGACCTGGACTGAGAACTAGCAATCTTACAAGCTATATTGAAATGGCTGCGGATCTGGAGCAATTCAGGTTCGCAGCTTTTTCGTTTGAGCCAATTCATGCGACGGACAAGAAGTCTGGAATTCGATGGCAAAGATTGGCTTAGTCGGGGAACTATGCTATTTTTGCAAGACAAAAAAATTCTGCGATGGATGTAAATTTCAGGAATATACGGACGATAATCTTCGATGCGGACGATACCCTATGGGAGAATGAGGGCAGGTTCAGGGCTGCCGAGCGCGAGGCCGGCGAGATATTAAAAGAATATGCTTCTTTCCAGGAGATGTCTTCCTCCCTCTATTCGATTGAGGTCAAGAATATGCCAGATTACGGCTTCGGAGCAATGGCTTTCACGCTCTCTATGCTTGAAAATGCCGTAAAAGTTTCTGGCGGCAAGATGGAGAATGGGAAGATTTCCGGAAGCAGGCTTACTGGCGAGCAGGTTTCGCAAATTCTAGAGGTGGGCCGAGGGTTGCTTCATAATCCTGCAACCCCCTTTGACGGCGTGAAAGAAACTCTCGCAGGCCTCAGGGCGAGCGGTCGCTTCTGCCTTGCGTGCTTTACGAAAGGCGACTTGCTTGATCAAGGACATAAGCTGGACAGGTCTGGGCTCAGGCCATATTTCGATTACATAAAAATAACCTCCGACAAGACGAAGGCTGCATATTCAGAATTGTTCGGTGAACTCGGCATTAGCGCGAAGGAAGTTCTCTCGGTCGGCAATTCCTTCAAATCCGACATAGCACCGGTTTTGGAGATGGGCGGGAGCGGAATCTATATTCCGGCGGAAAACACATGGCAGCTGGAAAAGATGGATGAGTACGACCATGACCGCCTGTTCCGCCTTCGGAAAATCTCCGAGATCCTGGCGTTGGTGCTATAATTCCCCGAACCGTCGAGCCGGGGCTTCTTACTAAAAATGTTTATCTTCACATCGAAAACAAATCCATTTGGAAAATCTAAGGTTTCAATATCTATGGAAAAAACGACTATCATGAAATGGGTTCAGAATATTTCTAAATCAATAAATTCAGCTGCGGATCCTGCCCAGGCGAAAGCGTGTCTGTGGTTTTTCAAGACTGGGAAAGGAGAATATGGCGAAGGCGACAAATTCCTTGGGCTGAAGGTGCCTCCGCTTCGCAAGATTTGTAATGAATATGCTGATGAGTTCTTTGCAGAACTTTCTAAGTCGCCACAAAGAGCCTTGGAAGGCATCAGCAAATTGCTTTGCAATGAATATCATGAATATAGAGAAGCGGCGCTCTTTCTGCTGGCGCATGCCTGCGAACAGTCCAGGAAGAAGAAGCCTAAGGTGAGCGCTGAGGCAGAAGAAGATATATTCAATTTTTATTTGGCTAACACTAAATATATTAACAACTGGGATTTAGTTGACTGCAGTGCCCCTTGCATCGTGGGCGCCCACCTTCTGGACAGGCCGAGAGACATCCTGTATACTCTTGCTGACAGCAAATCCTTATGGGAGAATCGTATTTCGGTAGTTTCCTGTCTCACCTTCATCCGAAGAGGCGACCTAAAGGACATTTTCGCCCTAGCTGACATATTCATGAGGAAGGGAAAGATTCATGACCTGATGCAGAAGGCCATAGGGTGGATGCTCCGTGAGGCAGGCAAAGCCGATGAGACAGCCCTGAAAGCCTTCTTGGATGACCATGCCGCCACGATGCCTCGCACCATGCTCCGCTATTCCCTCGAACGCCTCACCCCCACCGACCGCCAGCACTATATGACCGTCTAGCCTCCAGCTCTGGGGGTGTTGCGAATCAACCGTGCGCTGTTCCATGATAACATTATTTTCAGTACATTTACATGGCAAAAGCGTTAATCATTTGAATGTCATGGAACTTATCGAAGCAATCAAGATCCGTCATAGCGTGCGGAACTTCTCTGATGAGCCAGTCGCTCAGGAAATCATAGACGGGCTGAAGTCTCTGGCCGAACAGTATAACCAAGCCGCAGGTCTTCATATTCAGATAATAACTGATGACCCTGAGGCATTTACGAAGGGCATGGCCCACTATGGCAAATTCTCTGGCGTCAGGAATTACATCGCACTAGTTGGCGGCAAGACGGGAGATCTAGAAGAAAAGCTTGGCTATTTCGGAGAGAAAATAGCCCTGAGCTTAACTCAGCAGGATATTCAGTTCTGCTGGGTCGGCCTTACGTTCTCGAAGAAGACGAATAGGGTCGAAGTCAGGAAAGGCGAGAAATATGTCGGGGTGATCTGCTTCGGCCATGGCACTAGCAGAGGCATCAGCCACAAGATTAAAGCTCTTGCAGAAGTGATGGAGGCAGAGAATGCCCCTCAATGGTTTCTTGACGGGGTGGATGCTGCTCTGCTCGCTCCGACTGCCATGAATCAGCAAAAGTTTAAATTCATCCTGCGGCAAGGTGACAAGGTCGAGCTTGCGAAGGCGGGCCATGGCTTTTTCAGCGACGTGGATCTCGGAATAGTGAAGTACCATTTCGAAATTGGCGCCGGAAGGCCAGTGGAGTGGGTATGAATATGCCGCTATAAGACGGATCGGCTGCCTAGCCTCTGACGCGCCCAAGGGACGATGTTGGCTGGGGCTTGCTTCTGGAGGAGAAATTCCTTCATCTTCTCCATGTATGGAGCAACGTGGGCGTAAAACATGTAATAACCAGCGCAGAGTGCGTTGAGGCCGGTGTCACCAGCTTCCGTCTTGTTGAAGCGGTGCTTAGGGCACTCGCCATTGCATGCGAAGAGATATTCGCATCGCAGGCACTTGCGAGGCAGGGAGTTACGCTTGCTTATGCCGAAGCGCGTCTGGGTGGGGCCGTCCATCATCTCTCGGATTCCTGAAGTCTGAATATTCCCTAGCAAGTATTTCGGATAGACAAAATGGTCGCAGGGGTAGAGGTCACCGTTGTGCTCAATGACGGAATTGCCTCCGCAGGTCTGCGCGAAGACGCAGGTGCCTGGTTGAAGCCCGCACCAGTTAGCCAATGCTGCATCGAACTCGTTCACGAAATACTGCCCCACGTCATTGCAGACCCAGTAATCGAATATATCGCATAGGAATTTTCCAAAAGCGACGTCGCCCACCGACCATGGAGCGATCATGGCGCCATCCTCAGCCGGGTCTACGATGTGAGGCCTAAGTTTCTTGTTGGGCCTCCCTGCTCCATTCAGGGGGTATTTGACGTGCTCCACGACAGGCATGAACTGCATGTAATGGCTGCCGAGAGACTTCAAGAACAAGTAGACTTCGCGCCCTCGGCCTTCGCTGGCGTGATTCACCGTGCTCATGGTGTTGAACTCGACGCCTTCGCGCTGCAATATCTCTAAACCATGGATGACTCTCTCGAACGTCGGCGCCCCGCCCTTGTCGCGCCTGAACTTGTCGTGCACGTCCTGCGGCCCGTCCAAGGATATTCCGATGAGAAAATCGTTCTCCTTGAAGAACTCCGCCCACTCGCGCGTGATGAGGGTGCCGTTCGTCTGCAGGGTGTTCAGGATTTTCTTGCCGTCGGCATATTCCTTTTCAAGAGCAATCGCTTTCTTGTAGAAATCCAGTCCCAGCACCAGTGGCTCGCCTCCGTGCCAGTTGAAAGTCACCTGCGGAACGTCGTTCGCTTTGATATATTCACGAACTACGATTTCCAGCATCTCGTCGCTCATTATTGGCTCTCTGCCACCGTATATCTCGGATTTGTCCAGGTAGTAGCAATAGCTGCAATCCAAGTTGCAGAGCGACCCGGCCGGCTTGAGCATTATGTTGAATGCCATCGGGCCTGTGAGCCTGATGGCATCAGTGAGAGTGATGGTGTCTTGAATGCTTTGCCTCATTTTGCATTTTTCTTCTGCCCTGGGTAAGGCTCCACCATGCAGCGTTTCGCCCACGACTCATATGTCTCGACCATTTTCTGCAATCTTTCAGGCTGCTCGGCTGCGAGATTGTGTTTCTCGGTTCTGTCTGTATTCAGGTCGTAAAGCTCCCAATTAGACTTCAGGCCCGGGCGGACGATTTTCCAACCGTCGTTCGAAATGAGGGCCCTTTCGTTGAAATGCTCGAAACCGAGATATTTATGACCATTCCTGTGCCCTTCTTTGAATATTGGGACAAGACTCATCCCTTCCATCGGGATTATGTCATGACCTTTATATCGGGCAGGGTATTCGGCGCCTGCCAGGTCTACGCATGTTGCCATGATGTCCATCACGTGGCCTTTCTCGCTGGTGAATCCGCCTACGTTCTTCTTGATTCCCTTAGGCCAGTGCGCTATCATCGGGGTGCAGATTCCGCCTTCGTAGGACTTTGCTTTCCAGTATCGGAAAGGGGTGTTTGCCACGTTTGCCCACTTAGGGCCGAGAGAAGCGTAAGTCGTCTCGGGCCCAGGGAGGACCTCTTTATTCTTAGGGTAGACCATCGCTTCGCCTTCCCTTGTCAGGTCCGGCCTGTCATTCTCTCCGGGAGTCATGTTTTGGCACTCTTCAGGGCTGCATCCGTTGTCCGACAGAAAGAGTATCAGTGTGTTGTCAAGCTGGCCAGTCTCTTTAAGCGCTCTGATGACCTGCCCTATTCCCTGATCCATCCGGTCTATCATTGCCGCATGCACCGCCATTGCTCTGGCATCCCATACGGAATCCGCGTTGTCTTCCCACTTGTCATGGAATTGGCGATCAGAGAGGAAGTCCTGCTGGCCCGGGAATATGCCCAATGCTTTCTGGCGCTCGTAACGGGCGTTTCTTATTGGCTCCCATCCGCATTTATAAGTGTCTTTATATTTCTCGATATCCTCTGGCAAAGCATGCAGGGGCCAGTGAGGGCTGGTGTAGGCGAGGTACATGAAGAAGGGCTCGTCGGACTTGGCATATTCGCGAATCTCGGATTCGGCTCTGTCAGAGAGCGCCTGGGTGATATAGTATCCCTTGGGCACTTCCTTCACTGGGACTTCGCCCTCCACCAGGCTGAATGGATCGAAATAGTCCACCACTCCGTAAATCGTGCCGTAATGCGTGTCGAAACCTCTGTTCACTGGGTAGTTGCAAAGGTCCGAGAATGTCTCGTGAAAGACTTTGTGATCCAGCCAGTCTCTCTGGTCTTCCCGGAGAGGGGTTTCGGCGATGTGCCATTTACCGACCATGCTGGTCCTGTACCCTGCCTCTTTGAGGACTTCCGCGATAGTGACCGCCTCCCTTGAGAGGGTGCCTCTGTATCCGGGAAGGCCGGCATCGAAAGTCATGCGTCCTATCCCGGCCTGATGCTGGTACAGTCCGGTCAGCAGGGATGCTCTCGTCGGGCAGCTACGGCTTGTGTTGTAGAAACTGCTGAACCTGATTCCCGTGCTGGCAAGGTAGTCTAGGTTCGGGGTGTGGATTTCGCCACCATAACAACCTATGTCGGAATAGCCAAGGTCATCGGCCAGAATTACGATTATGTTAGGCCTCTTGTCGTGCTTTTTATTTGCGGCGGCTGTGCTGCCTGCCTGAGTGGCGAGCATCGCTGCCAGAGGAATCATTAATGTTTCAGCTTTCATTGCTCCTTCGGAATTTGATTTTCAAAATTAAGAAAAAAACGTTGCTCTAGGAATATCTATTCAGTGATGACTGAATTTTATATCTAAATGGATTATTATTGAAAGTAGTTCGTTTCTTTGTTTGAAATAAAACGTTACCTTTGAAACAATGAATAAGCAATTGCTGATAGTTTTAGGAATTTCATGTTTGCTGCTGTCCTCATGCAGAGGAAAAGTTCAGCAGTCAGACTCTGACTTTTTCGTTAATCCTGTGATTACTGGCCACAATAATACATGTTTCGTTGTTCAGGATAGCTTATTCTATTTCATTTATAACGAATTCGGCCATCTGAAGATCGCATGCTCGAATGATGTAACTAAATTGCTGTCTGGAAAAGTTAAGTCTGTTTTCAACATGGCTGCAATCGGGTTAATAGATTTATGGCACCCGCAGCTAACGAGAATTGATGGCGTTTGGTACATTTATGTGACTGCTGATGATGGCAATACTGATAATCACCGCATCCATGTGCTGATGAACGATTCTGCCAGTCCTCTAGACGGAGAGTTTAAATATGTGGCCAAAATTCAGACTGACCCTGACGATAACTGGGCGATTCACCCTTATGTTTTCAAATATGAAGGCAATCTTTATATGCTTTGGTCTGGTTGGGAGCAAAAAAGAGAATACAAAGAGACACAATGCATCTATATTGCTAGGATGAAGACTCCTTATCAGATTGATGGAGATAGGCACATGATTTCCAGACCAGAACAAGAATGGGAAATTCAGTACGTTCAAAGGGGTGGTTACAGTTACACGAGATATCCTGTATTGGTTAATGAGTCTCCTTTCTTTTTCTGCAATGACGACACTGACAAAGCCTATGTCTATTATACAGCAAGCGCAAATTGGACTTCGTATTGCTGCTTTGGAGAGCTTTCAGCTGATAAAGATGCTGACTTTCTTGATCCTGCTTCTTGGAAAAAAGCTCCAGATCCAGTCTTCAGGCAGAATAGAGATAAAGGAATATACGGACCTTCGTGGCCATACATTTTTTTCTCGCCACGATGCGAAAGGTATTATTTAGCATATCTAACTATTGGGGAAGAAACAGCTAGGCTGAAAAAGACAGTTTCATTGCAACCGATTTCGATAAAAGATGGTCACCCTGTTTTCGGAGAGCCTGTTTCAAGAGACGAGAGAATTCTTAAGCCTTAGCTGAGTTAGTTCTATTTTTCACTGATGCAAGATACTGAGTAGGGGATTGCCCGAATCGTTTCTTGAAGCAAGATGAGAAATATGCTATTGAGCTGAATCCAACCTCAAAGCAAACATAGTTCACTGAATATTCCCCTTTGCTTAGCATTTCCGCCGCTTTCTGCAATCTGAATTGCCTGATGTATTCATTCGGAGAAATGTTGAAGAGCACCTTTATTCTTCTATAAAATGTGCTTTGGCTGAGAAACATTTCTTCAGCAATGTCCCCAATATGAAATTGGCTGTTCTTAATGTTTTCTTCAAGAGCCTTGTTTAGTTTTTCGATGAAATCAATGTCTTCTTTAGAGAACGTTGATATTTTCTTCGGATGAACGCTAGGAAGGCTACTGTAAAAAGCTTCTAGTTTTTTCCTGTTGCTCAGCAGGGCTGAAATTTTAGCAAGGAGAAAATCAGGAGAGAAAGGTTTTTCGATATAATCATCAGCACCGCTTTCAAGACCGGATACTTTATCATCCGTGTCTGTCTTTGCAGATATGAGTATTAGCGGGATATGCGCAAACCTTTTATCAGACTTAACTGTATGGCAGAAATCAATGCCGTTCATCTCGGGCATAATGATATCGCTTAGAATCAGATCTATGGCGAGTTCTTCAAGCTCCTTAAGCGCAGAAACGCCATCGCCGGCCTGATAGACTATGTATTTATCTTTAAGGATTTCTGCAATCATTATTCTGAGATCCACATTGTCATCAACTATCAGAACAGAATATTTCTCTTCATCAGCCTCTGCCTCTTCTTGATCGAACTGCTTCTCCTCACTATCCAGAGTAAGTTCTATGTTTTTTTTGCTGACGGCAGGAATGTCAAGTTGGAAACAGGCACCATCTGTTAGAGGTGCCACTACAAGAGACCCTCCATGTTTTTCTGAAAGCCTTTTTGCAAGGGCTAAGCCTATGCCAGTGCCTGCTTTACTATCTTTAGATTGATAGAACATATTGAATATAAGATTCTTCTCATTTTCTTCTATTGCTTTCCCATCATCGAAAACCGTTACCCTGAAGCCAGCCTGATAGGCAGAGTAAGTAACCTTAACTATTTTCTCGGCATATTTCACGGCATTAGACAATAAGTTATTGATAATCTTGATGAAAACATAAGGATCTACCTCGTATAAGAGATCTTCTCCACTATTTTCTTGTTCAATGGAGATGTTCTGTGTTTGCGCAAGAAGACGGAACCTAGATACAGATTCTTCTAGAATAACACGGACGTTGCAGAATTTTTTATTTATCTGCCACCCAGAATCCTGCATTTTCCTATAGTCAAGGGTCTGGTTGAGATGGTCCATAAGGTTATCTATCCCCCGTTTTATCTCCATAAGATTCCTCCTATTCTGTACTGACATTTCGCTAGATTTCACGATTTTATCTAGCGGTGTCATGATAAGCGTTACGGAAGTTCTAATTTCATGAGTTACATCAGTTAGAAAATTCAGTTTATTTGAGATGCCTTTCGCAATTTTATTCTTTTTGAACTGTGTTATGAAGAAACTTGCCAAAGTAGTAATTACTGTCATGTATAACAGAATGGCCCACCATGACAAGAACATTGATCTTTGCACTTCGAGCTGTATTTCGCTTTTTGCGCAATTTGAGAAATTCCCGCCATTAGTACCAATGACTTGAAATCTATATTTTCCAGGTTTGAGGCTAGTATAACTTACAGACGTACTTCTAGTATCATCACTCCAGCCAGTATCGTGACCATTAAGCATGAAACGATAATGGCTCTTGTCTGGATTCCTATAGCAGAGCAAAGAATATTCGAAGATTATGTTGTTTTCTTGTCTCTTCAATCTTATCTTGTTATGAAAGCTTATGCTCTTGTTGTTCACTAGCATTCCCGTAATATACAGCTGCTCTTGCCGGCCGGCCTGCTTAAAGCTTGATGGGTTGAAGGCAGTGATTCCATTTACGCCTCCGAACAGTAGCTCACCGTCAGAACATTTCGCAGAGCTTTTTTCCAGATAATGATTTTCCACTATACCATCGGAAGATTCCAGTGCGGCTGTGATTGAGTTTTGGGCGATGTCGACCCTATAAATGCCTTTCGGGCTAGTGGCCCATAGATCACCGTGGTTATCAAATTCTAATGAATATATCGTATTGTTGAATTCTGAGATGCCATCTATCTCAGCGTGTCGAACGGCCCTTGCTTTCTCATCATATTTTAACAGCCCTGAAGATGTCGCAAACCAAACTGTTCCAGATTTGTCTTCAGCTGCATCTAGAAACTCGGTCTGTATTATAGTGTTATTGGTGCTATTCCGATAAAGTAGACGAGTCCAACCTTTTCCATTCAGTCCAACTCTGAAAATGCCAGAATTATGGGTTAGTATCCATACCGAATCCCTGGAATCTTCCATAATATCTGAAATACTCGACATGTTCGTACTCCGAGGTTCGTATGTGAATTTTTCGGTAAGTTCATCGAAATAATTTAGTCCCCACTCGGTTCCGATGTACAGCTTCCCATTGCTGTCCCTTGCGATAGAATTGACACAGTTGTCGCTTATTGTCGTGATGTCATAACGGTCATGCTTATAGTTTTTGATATTACCAGAACTGATTTCCCATCTGTAGAGTCCATCGTAATTCGTGCCTATCCATAAAATGTCATTCTCTGCGCTGATGCATTTTATGGCTGTTAGAGTAAGGGAGGCTCGATGTGGCTCATCTTTATCAGAGTCCATATAGTAGAGGCTGCCACCCTCTGTCCCTATCCAAATCCTTTCCGCTTGCCCTCTGCAGATAGCCGTGATTATTTCTCCCTGAGGATTCCCGGATTCTGTTCCTGCCAGAATGTCTCGGCAAAGGAAGTTGCTTTCAGGGAAACAATATATTCCGTCATTTTGAGTAGCAACCCAAATATTATTCTCTTTGTCTATGAAAATATCATTAACTGCGAACCTTACCTGGATTGATTTCCCAGCCTTATCTGTTGGCGGCGTGACTTTTTTTGAATTCAAGTTAAGACACACAAGGCCGCGAAGCGTTCCGACAAGAATTTTTTCATTATTTAAAGGCTGAAAATCAAGAATATATAGAGGGTTTTTCATTTGCACTCCATCGGTCGAGAACTGTACCATGTCACCTTTCCCATCCAGGCATAACAGGCCTTTGTTCTCTATGCCTGCCACGAAGAAATCGCCAGCAGTCGCCATGGCTGTTATAAGAGTGTTCTTCAGCTCAGGGCCAACCTTGTCTTCATAAATTGTACGGATATAATCCCCTTGAGAATCTAATTCTATTATCCTTCCTTCTTCGCCACCAACGAGAATATGATCGTTTTCAAGATACATGATTCTGCTCAGCATAGAAGCGTGTTCACTTTTTTGAAAAAGCTTTCCGTTTGTTAAGTCAGCCACGAATAGACCCTGACCTTCGGTTGCAATGAGAAGGTTATTTTCTCGATTCATGGATATGCCTGTGACAGGGCAACTGATAGTAACATTCCATTCTGTCTCTGAGTCGAATTTGGTTACCTTTTCTGAGCGGCAATCATAGTAATATAGACCGATATCGCTTCCAATCCAAATGGTGTCTTTTTGTGGAAATACCACATTCACGGACGCCCCTAGCTTGAAGGTTTTAAAACGATGGCCATCAAAACGACAAACCCCACTTCTTGATGCTATCCAGATGAATCCGAACTTGTCCTGAGCTATGCAATTGATGCTGTTGTCGGGAAGGCCGTCTTTATTACTATATCTGATTACGTTTCGTGCATTCTCTCCACGAGTGCTAAAAGCACATAAAAACGTAATTACATAAAATAATATTGTAAGAGATAACCTTCTCTGCAGCATATTAATTTATTTCAGTTCGCCGACGTATTTCCTGAAGTTTGACTTGTACCAATCTAATGCTAGATTCTTCAGCCTCTCTGTTATCTCAGGGTTTTCTTTTACTACGTTGGATGTTTCATTTATGTCATTCTTGAGATTGTAGAGTTCTGCCGAAGTGCCATCATAGTTCACGAGCAGCTTCCAGTCACCATCTCGAACGGCTATGTTAGGACTGCGAGTCTGATATGCATTATTAGGAAGCGGCTTGCCTACAAAATGCTGACCGAATTCCCAGAACATAGGAGTTCTCCTTTTTTGTTCTTTTTTCCCTAAGATGGTTTTGCTGAAGTCTATTCCGTCAGTAGAATACCCATTCATGACTGGCTTTATTCCTACCATGCTACAGAGAGTTGGAAGAAGGTCAATGCTTGCAAGGACGGTCTGATCATTGACCTGACCTGGCTTGATTTTATCCGGCCACATTACGAGGAATGGCATCCTTATGCCACCTTCGTACAGAGTGGCTTTTTGACCACGTAAGCCGGCGGTTCTGGCATTTTTGTAGCTTGGATTAGGCCCATTATCAGAAGTGAAAATGACAATGGTATTATCTTTCACTCCCAGTTTTTCAATTCCATCGAGGAGTCGTCCGATCTGCTTATCGAATTCCTGTAGCACTGGAACAAAATTGATTTCTTTTTCCCAATAGCCGTTCTTGCCGGATTTCTCATATTCTTCTTGGCTTGGAACATAAGGAGTGTGCATGTCGTCAGGCCATAGATTCACGAAACAAGGCTGGTCCGGGTGTCGTTGCATGAAATTCAAGACTTTGTCGACGAAATATTGTGTCCTTTCCCATCGTTTAATGCTATCTTTCTCGCTCCATATCCAATTGCTGGCAGTGATGAGAGGGTCAGGGTCCGGGCTCTCCCATGTTGAGCACCATTCGTCGAATCCATATTCTTTGATATGTGGCATGTCCTTCACGTCTCTTCCTCCGCCCATGTGCCATTTGCCAATGTGGGCAGTTGCATATCCAGCAGCTTTGAATGACCTTGCCATGGATGGTGCATCTTTGCTCAGAAAGTCGTTAGAATTATTTTTTCTGTTCGATTTTCTGTCGTTGAGAAAAGTCGTGATGCCCCACTGAGTTGGGTACATTCCGGTAGTGATTCCAACTCTGGAGGGCGAGCTGATAGGACATGCGGTGTAATATTGATTGAACTGTATGCCTTCGCGTCCAATACGGTCTATGTTGGAAGTGTTCGTGAACCTGCCTCCATAGCAGGAGATATCGGAATATCCCATGTCATCTGTATAAATGATTATGACATTAGGCTTTGTCTTCTCTCTCGCTCCTGCGCAGATTCCTGCGGCTGCTGCTCCAGCAGCCAAAGGAAGCATGATGAATCTGATTTTATTTTCCATTGCTATCTAAATCTAATTTAACATTATCGAGCCAGATATTCCCAGGATTGGAGTTGCCAAAATATAATGCAAGCTGCCAGCGTCCCTTATCAATAACGAACGGAAGGCTTACGGATCCTTCTTTTGATAGTTCTACCTCTTTTGAGAGTGCTTTTTCCGCAGCTTTATTAGCCCTTTCCATCCTTACCCAGACCTTATTAGTCTTGTCTGTCTTATAGCTGAAACTTATGGTTCCATGCGCCTCGCCTGTCGTTGGAAAATCCCATTTCATGAAAGAATCGCTTGGCTTTGCTCCAGTTTGGCTGACAGTTATCATGGCAGTCTTTCCACCAGAAATAGTGTGCTTTTTATCTATTGAATAAGAAACAGATGGATTTTCGCTCAGCGTCCAGCCTCCGAAGTTGTCATCGAATTCACCATTGATGACTCTTCTATATGCTTGCTGACGTTTTCCATAGCCATCTGTCGAGAGAGGATAAGCGTGAACCCTGGCAGCCCACTTTTCCCAAGCTCTCAGCATTGAATTAGCCTTTGCCGTGTCAGAAGAAGCAAGGTTATGAAGCTCTGTAGGGTCCTTTTCCATATCATATAGTTCAAGCTTGCTTAAATTAATAGGTTCGTTCTCAACATGATGGATATTCAGCTTCCATTTTCCATCCCTAACTGCTATGTTAACCTCGTGTTCCCAGAATGTCATCCCTCTTCCCGTCGGTTTATTAGAAAAATTTGGAACAAGGCTTACGCCTTCGCATGGAGTGATTTTATGTCCCTTGTAAACAGAAGGGTATTTTGCTCCAGCTATATCGACGCATGTCGCCATTATGTCAGCGAAATAGCCATATTCCCTTATGAACGAACCATCCAGCTGGTTATTTATCCCGTTCGGCCATGATACAATCAGCGGTGAAGCAATTCCGCCTTCATTGGTATAGTGCTTAAATTCACGGTATGGTGTGCTGCTTAGATTTGCCCAGTTAATTCTATAGCTTTCCCATGTCTCGGCTTTACCTGTGACGTTTGCTATTCCGTCTGTCCCGAGACGCTCAGCGCATGCACCATTGTCATCCATCATCATGATGACCGTATTATTGAATTCTCCAGCATCTTTCAAAGCCTTAATCACTTTGCCAACCCCGCGATCGATTGCTGCTATTTGGGCAGCGTATATGGTCATTCTCATTGAATATTCTTTCTTCTGGTCATCGGTCAGGCTGTTCCAGGCAGGAACCCTTGAATCTCTAGGGGAGAGTTCCACATCTTCGCTGAAAAGCCCCATGGCCTTCTGCTTCTTGAATCTCTGGACACGCAGAGAGTCCCAGCCTACATCATATTTGCCCTTATATTTATCAATATCCTCCTGCAGGGCATGCAGTGGCCAGTGCGGAGCATTAAATGCTAGATACAGGAACAATGGCTTGTCTTTGTAATCGTGACGGGTTATATAAGATGCAGCAGTATCTGTGATAGCATCAGTTAGATAGAAACCGTCTCCAGTTTCAGGCAGCCTTTCTTCGCCATCTACGAGTTTGGCATGGAAATAATTAGATGCCCCTTCTGGATGTCCATAATAGTGATTGAAACCTCTAGCCATCGGCCAGTGTTCAGTTACGTTTCCTTTACATTGGCGGTCAGAACATAGATGCCATTTACCTACCATGTAAGTCTCATATCCAGATTGGCCCAGGACCTCTGCGATTGTTACACAATTATCATTCAGGTAACCCTGGTATTCAGGTGTCTGCATGTCCGCGGCGGCCATCCATCCCATTCCAGCTTGATGAGGGTAAAGTCCTGTCATAAGCACCGCTCTTGACGGGCAGCTCCTGGCATTATTATAGAACTGAGCCCATCTGAGACCGTTAGAAGCAAGGCCATCGATGTTCGGAGTCATTATTTCTCCTCCATAACATCCTAGGTCGGAGTATCCCATGTCATCTGTAAGAATGACTATGATATTCGGTCTGGCAGGTTTCGGCTTTTCAGCAGCCTGTATGCCGAGAGGCATTGCAATAGAGGCCCCTATCAATCCTATTTTATTAACGACATCCATATATTTTGATAGTAAATTTATTAATATATTTCTGGTTCAACTATGTTTCCTGCTTTGATCCTGACGGCCCTTTTGCCACTATGAACGCAAGGGGCTAGAAATGTTCTGAGTGCATTATTCTCGGAATTGGCATCTGGCATATTGAATATGACATATTCATTATCGAATTTATCTTTGAATAGGTATCCTTCTACTTTCAAATCTCCGACATGAACAAGGGTTTCATTTGCATTCGTCTTGCGGTAAGCCATGTCTTTTCTCTTTTTTCCCAATGGCCCTTCCCAATGAGCTAGGTCTATGGATCTGTATGCAGGCGAGTCATCCGTCCCGTTCAAATCGAAAAGATAATATATTCCGTCTTCTTCGAATATATAAGGTGCATTCAGGAATAGGCGACCACGATATTGCGAGAGGAACTTTTTCTGAGAACTTTTTTGGGATTGCATTTGATGCTCGAATGCTTCCATTTCTGTTTCTTGTCCTCTATCTCCTTGGGATTCCATCCATGCATCAAGTTTATCGGACAGATATTTTAGAATCCCAGCATACTCTGGTTTTCCCGCCAGATTTTTTCTTTGGTCAGGATCTGCAATCCTGTCGTATAGCTCTTCAGCTGGTCTGTTCTGGTATTTCCATACCAGTTCTTCTGCTTTCGTATCTGTCTTGGAAGCTTTAATCCAGGAAGCCCATGTTGGTTTATCCAAGCTAATGGTTTCGCATCTGAAGAGAGCCTCAGGTGTTAGATTCCTAATATAAATGTATCGCTCGTTCCTGACGGAACGAATACCATAATGGTCTGGCCCATTTATGATTCCTCTTGTTGTTTGAGCTGCATAGACTTCATTCTTAAAAGGTCCTTTGTCTCCTTTAAGAAGCCTTAAAAAGCTTTTTCCGTCAAGTGAGTCCGGGACTTCCCCACCAGCAATATCAATGAATGTCGGAACGACGTCTACATACTCGGCAAGCGCATCGCATTCAGAATGCTTTTTGATTGTGCCAGGCCAGCGGACTATCATCCCAGTCTGCACGCCTTTGTCGTAGCAGGTGTATTTTGCATACGGGAGTGAATTCCCTTGCTCTGAAGTGAAAAAGAATACAGTATTATCTGCTACTCCTGTTTCATCGAGCACTTGTAATATATCGCCAACTTGTCCATCGAGATAATTCACTTCGGCAATATAATTCCTGAAATCGGTCCGCGTTTCCTTAGTATCAACGTAATATGATGGGAGTACAAGTTTTTCAGGGTCGATTGAAGCTTGGTCTCCTTTATCCCATGGGACATGTGGCTGATGTGAGCAAACAAAGAGGCAGAAAGGTTTTCCTGAAGCTTGTGCGTCCAGAATGAAAGCTTGTACTTTGTCTGGATTGACATCTTCATTTCCGCCTCCAAGATATTCAAAATCAAAGATTTTTTCTGGTGCAATATGGCGCTTGCCCTGTAGAGCAACTCTGTAACCGAGCGATTTCATGTATTGCACTACTGATGTTGTTCCTAGGTTAACCTTTGCATGGTTAGGGTACGCTCCATTCCGAATCGGGTAGAGACCTGTCATCAAGCACTGCCTTGTTGGGGAACTCATGGGAGTAGCCTGAAAAAAATTCGTGAACCGCATCCCCTGTGAAGCAAGAGAATCTATGTTTAGCGTTGTTGAGTTTACGCTGCCGTAACATCCAAGATCTGTGAAAGTGCAGTCATCTGCAATCATCAGGAGAATATTCGGTCTTTGAGAAGCATTCCCTGAAACAGATTTCTCTTCGCAGAAGGCTTCAATCTGCGTTACTGCGAGAGGAATCATTATGAGCGCTGCTTTTTTGTGTTTCATGAAAGGGTTGAAGTGCTGATTAATTATTTATACAAAGGTAAGAATTTAGCCATTGCTTGATTAGCTGAAAAAATCAAATAATATTCAAACTTGAATAAAAATCGTGCATTTTTCCTGGATTTTTGAGTTAGGGTTAGCTTAAATGGTGGCAGGAGGGTCAGGTTCACTTCTAGCGAATATTAAAAATTGGTCAAAGTCGTTCAAATTTTCTTCTTATTAATTCGATAATAATAGGTCAACAAAAATTTATGAATAGCTTTGTCGCTACTGACGAAAGCCAGAAATTAGAAAAAACTTTTTTAGCACTAGACACTAATAGGTCTTATATGGAGCACAAATCTATTCTATTCAACCAGAGAGCTGTCACAACGTTGCGGCTCGCAGTAGTGTTGTTGTCTTTGTCTCTTGGCTGTCTTTGCGCCCATGCCCAGAATGATCAAGGCGGAATCAGAATTTCTGGATGGGTAAAAGACGCGAGCGGCCAGCCAATTCCTGGAGCTGCCGTTATGGTATCAAAGACGACGATTGGGGTATCGACGGACTTAGATGGAACTTATCAGATAAAAGCCCCTTCAGCAAATTCCGTATTAGTATTTTCCTGCATCGGTTACCTTGAACAAGAAATCAAAGTAGGAAATCAAACTACTATCAATGTCGTTTTATCAGAAGATAATAAAATGCTTGATGAAATAGTAGTCGTTGGTTATGGCGTCCAGAAAAAGGAAAGTTCTGTTGCATCTATTGCCCAAGTGAAAGGCGATGACTTGGCAAGAACGAGTAATACGAACATAGCTACAGCTCTTTCAGGGCAAGTGTCCGGAGTCAGCGTGATTCAGCAGAATGGTCAGCCAGGAGACGAAAATCAAACTATTCTTATTCGAGGCAAATCTTCTTGGAGTGGTTCTGCTCCATTGGTGTTAGTCGATGGCGTTGAACGAGATTATCGACAGATCGATGCCAATGAAATCGAGACTATGTCTGTTCTTAAAGATGCATCTGCAACAGCCGTTTTTGGCGTTCGAGGTGCGAATGGCGTAATCCTTATTACGACAAAGCGAGGTCAGGCTGGACAGGTGAAGGTCAATTTGGTGGCTGAGACTGGGATTAAGAATGCTATCAACATGGTTAAACCTATGAATTCTTACAATACGGCTCTTGCAATAAATGAGGCTGCCAAGAACGATGGAGAATGGGGCTCGATCCTAAGCGATGAAGTATTAGAGCATTATCGCACTCATGACATGCCTTATGTATATACAGATACTGATTGGCAGGATTTCATGTTGAAGACTGGCTATAGGCACAGATATAATATTAATGTCTCAGGCGGAACAGAATTCGCAAAAGTGTTTGCTTCTCTAGGCTACCTTCATGACGATGACATCATCAGAACAGACAAGCAAATGAACTATGATCCTACCTACAAATATGACAGATATAATTTTAGGTTTAATGTGGACGTTAATTTAACAAAGACAACGCTTCTTTCTGTCGATGCTGGCGGCTATATCGGGAATAAAAATGCACCATACGAAACGAATATTCAGAGGCGTTATCGTCCTATATTTACTTTAGGACCTATGGATGGCGTTCCATATTATCCAGCATCAATTCTCGATGAGTATCCCGATGCAGAGAGACCTGATGAGACTGGATTCAGGCTGGGAACGACTGAATTGACTAATTCTGAGAATCCTTACGTAGCGAACAGTTTTTCTGGAAGCAGATCCAATAAAGTGAACAATATTAATCTGAGCGTCAAACTTCAGCAAGATCTTGATTTTCTTCTTCAAGGCTTGAATTTTAAATTCTCTGGTTCTTACAATAACAGGAATGCATGGCTTAAGACGATTTCTTATAATGCATTGTCATATAAGCTTCTGAGTGATGGTACATGGGTCAGTCGCTACGGTAGAGATGGCAATGCTAGAGAAGAGACCATTGATGAGCCTTCTGTTTCGACGGAAGGTCTCGATTCGAATTCGAAGACGTATTATTACGAAGCATCTTTGAATTACAGCAACACATTTGGAGTGAATGATGTAACGGCGATGATAGTAGCTCAGAGAAAGAAAACCCAGAGTAATGTTGCTTTCCCGAGCTACCAGCAAGGCATTGCGGCGCGTGTCACATATGCTTACGATAAGCGCTATTTGTTTGAAGGGAATCTTGGTTATAATGGCTCTGAACAATTTGCGCCAGATAACCAATACGGCTTCTTCCCATCTCTTGCTCTTGGATATAATATTCATAACGAAAAATTCTTCAAGCCGTTGAGGCGTTGGGTGAATAGAGCGAAGATAAGGGCTACATGGGGACAAGTTGGCAGCGATGCGGCATCGTCCAGATGGTTATTCATCTCAGAATATACGAATGGATCTTCAGACTGCTATACTCCTGGTCTTCCTAGCTCTCCAGGTTCAAACATCACGCCTATCGTGGAAAGCAGAGCTGCGAATGAAGACGCAACATGGGAAATAGCTACTAAACGTGACATTGGTTTTGAGTTCAGTTTCTTGAAGAATGATGCCATTGTGCTGAATTTGGATTTCTATAATGAAAGACGGTCTGGCATTCTCCTTTCGCGTCAATCTATTCCGACTTATGTCGGCATATCCTCTAAAGACATGAACTTAGGTAAAACAAAAACCAGGGGATATGAAATAGAACTTAAACTTCAAGACACTTTCCTTAATGGAGACCTGTATGTTTACGCTAAGCCATCAGTTTCATTTAGCGATAACAGAATAATCAATATGGATGAACCACTATATACTCCAGCATACCAGAAAGATGCTGGCTACAGGATAGGGCAAATAAAAGGTTATCATGTTACAGGCTACATATCTGATGCCGATGCCCTAATGACGACTCCTGCATATGGAGGCAACCCTATTGGGCTAGGATATGCCGAATATGTTGATTTCAATGGCGACGGATCAATAGATACCAATGACATTTTTGCCTTTGGGCATTCTCAGAATTATCCTCTCTACAATTATGCATTGGCGCTAGGAGTTACATACAAGAATATAAGCTTCGATTGTCTCTTCCAGGGTGTCTCTGGCATAGATCGTTTTGCCTGCGATAATTTCGCATGGCCTTTACATAGATTGTCAAAACAGATTTTCGAGTATCAGCTTGATTATTGGACACCGTACAATACAGATGCGAAGTACCCTGCAATTCATACGGAGTCTTACAGACAGCATAATAATATAAAAGATGGTTCGATAAAGACCAATACAACGTATGATGCTTCATACATTAGGCTGAAGAATATAAATGTCAGCTACAATATCCCTAAAAAATGGATCTCAAAAGCTAGGATATCGTCCGCAAGCGTTTACTTGACTGGCAATAACCTGCACACATGGACGAAAGATTACCCTCTTGGAGATCCTGAGGCATCAGATGGAGGATCTGAACTTACGAACGGATTCTATCCGATGACTAGGTCATTCACTCTTGGATTAAGAATCGGATTCTAAAAGGAAGTGGCTATGAGAAAAATATCATTGATAATAACATTAGTAATTGTAACAGTTATGTCGGTGGTCTCTTGCAATTATCTTGACAAGAGGGAAGAGACTACAGCGCTAACCGAAGATGAGGTCTTCGGTAATGCAGATAATTATGAAAAATATGTCGAATGGCTGATTCAGAATCCGATGATTCGATATTTGCAGGCCGCTGAGTCTCCATATTGCTCATGGGATGACATCTCAGATAATTCCATGTCGACTATCTCATTCACTGTCCCATACCTTTGGGCAGCGGCCGGTGATTATCTTACAATGATAACCGCAGGACGGGCGACAATGTGCAATACTGATGTGTGGACAAGAATGTGGAAGCATGTCAGGATTTCTAATATGGGAATATCGCATATTGATCAGTACCCAGGGGATGAAGCTATCAAAAATAGAATTCTCGGTCAATGCTATTTCCATAGAGCGTTTGCTTATTTCGAACTCTGCAGGAGATGGGGCGGCATGCCATATTTTAGAGAACCATTAAATCTTTCAGATAATTTGGACTATGCCAGAGACGACATGAGGACTACTTATCTGAATGCTGCGGAGGATTTTAAGACGGCTGCTGAATATCTTACCCCGACGGTTGATGACAGCTACTGGCAGCATCCTACATCTGTGGCGGCTATGGCAATGTATGCAAGAGTAATGCTTTATGCTGCCAGCCCGCAAGCAACGACAGAGGGAGGGATTCAGAGAGAGAACCTCTGGGAGCAGGCGGCAGAAGCATGTGACGAAGCTATCAAATATGCCGAAGACAATGGTTATGCCCTAGCGGATGGGGCAGACTACTATTATATTTTCAAAGGGGAAAATAGTGATGTCTACACAAAAGAAGTTTTGTTCGGCCGTCGCTATCAAATCAACTGGGCTTCCGCAGCTTATCTTCAGACAATACGGCCACCAGGAACACTCGGAGGGAAATATGCTTCAGCTTTGAACCAAACATTCGTGGATTGTTTTGACATGGAAAATGGGTATCCAATCTCAGACAGTCGTTCCGGTTACAACGAGCAGAACCCTTATGTTGGTAGAGGCCTGAGATTCGAGCACGATGTGCTTTATAATGGAGCTACTCCTTATAGTGGCAGGACTATGAAAATATGGAATTACACAGAGGGAAGCAATAATCTTGGAAGCGCAGATGTGAAGTATGGTGCTGACGGCTCTATCAATGATGGTTATACTGGTACCGGAACATATTGGAGAAAATTCTTGGGAAATGTCTGGAATCAACAGCTGAAGATGGTATGGCCATACATCCGCATGGCAGAACTTTACCTAAATTACGCTGAGGCTGCTACAGAAGCAGGATGGGACATAAAGACAGTTTCTCATAATGCCCGATACTCTCCTCTGGAGGCCCTTAATAAGATACGGAATAGGGCGGGAATCGCTGATCTCCCGGAAGATTATCAAAATCTAGAATCATTTAAGGAAAGAGTTCAGAACGAGAGAAGAGTCGAACTGTGTTTCGAGGATCATAGATTCTATGATATCAGAAGACTTCTGATAGGCACAAAGATAGATCAAGCAATCTACAGGGTTTCCATCACGAAGCTCAAGAAAGCTACTCCTGAATATCCTACTGGCTTTAAGTATGAAAGGATCGAAACTCCTTACAGAACGCATGTTTATGAAGATAGAAATAATCTATTCCCAATTTATCAGGATGATACATACAAGGGAAAGCTTTTTACTCAGAATCCTGGATGGTGATCAGAAAAAGGTTAGAAGGAGAATATTGAAATGAAAACAACACACATACTCACTTGCGTAATACTATCTTTCCTTTTGCTTATGTCATTAAGCCTTGACTCAAAGCCAAAGAAAAAAGTGGAGAAGGGCCTTATCAGGATAGAAGTGGTTTCTGAAAATGGTGCTACTATATCGGACTATTCCCTCTCATCGTCAAAGAATAGAATGGTATATGAGCCTGATAAGTCTGGGATAGTGGAGCAATTTTTTACATTAGGAGACGTGCTAAAAGTTAAAGCGTCTGGTTACAAGTCTGAAATGGTAGAAATTACTTCTTTGCAATCGAAGAAACTAAGGATAGTCATAAAGCAGATGAATAAATATGAAGATGAAGATCATCAAATTTATACAGTCTATGGTGGAGAGATTAGCGAACATAGGTCGGTAGGCGCAGTTTCTACAGTTTCTGGCGAAGATTTGGGACTTTATCCTTCCACATATCTCCCAGATGCATTGTCTGGCAGGCTGAATGGGTATTTCTATCGCAAAACCTCATCAGAGCCGGGCTCGAACTCTAATAATAGTTTTGTCAGGGCTTCTAATGGAGGCACGCCTGTGATTATGGTAGACGGAGTAGTCCGGGATTTGGATTATGTTGATCCAGAGACAGTCGAGAGTGTCCAGCTGCTAAAAGACGCATCCTTGAAATCACTCTATGGTGGTGTCTATACAAATGGCATTCTGATGGTTAAGACGAGAAGAGGTAAACCGTACGAGAATAAATTTAAGATTAATGCTCAGACGAGCATTGAATCCCCGACTGCAAATCCTCAGTTTTTGAACTCCAAGGATTATGTAACAGCATATAATACAGCACTTGAGAATATTGGTCTGCAAGCAATCTATGACCCATCTAATTATGATGGATCAAAACCATACCAATACCCAGATGTTGACTGGTACAATAATATGCTCAAAAACTATATGAACATGACGAAAGTCAATGCTCAGTTTTCTGGCGGAACGATAAACACGCGCTATTTCCTTCATCTAGGTTATCAGGGAGAGAAAGGACTTGAAAAGCATACGGATTATCCTACAAAAGAGAACACGATCTCTGTCAGAGGGAATGTTGATAACACTATTTTCGACTTCATTACTTTCAATTTAGGAATAAATGCGGCTCTGAAGATAAAAAAATGGGCAAATACATCTGCTTCAGATTATTTCACGCTGCTCAGCAATATTAGACCTAATGAATTTCCTATGACTATGCCTTCTTCAATTTTAGGTGGAGAAAGTAATGAAGACATCTTGGGCGGAATCGAGACAAGAAGAAATAACCCTCTTGGCGCTATTTCTAGAAACGGCCATGTAAATAGAGAATTTACCTACTTGCAGTCGGATTTCACGATGAAGATGGATTTCGGGAAATGGATAAAAGGACTTGCATGGAATAATTCCGTCACTTTCGATATATATAATTATTACTCAAGTAGGAAAGATGGTGGATTTTCGGTATATGAGCCGACTTCTTTTGATGATGATGGCAATATATTGACTGTGAGAAAATGGGGATATGACCCAGTCGTTACATCGTTAGTGCAAGGTGATGTCGTGGGACGCAGGAATTGGCATTTCCGTTCTGTGCTGGATTATGATAGGGATTTGGGAAACAATCACAAAATATCTGCAATAATGATGTATTTCATGCAACAGCAGAATTATAATAGCGAAATCCACAGCGTTAGGCGGGTAAACATAGGTGCTATGGCCAATTACTCTTATCAGGATAAGTATATTCTTGAGGCGAGTGCTAATTATGTCGGTGTGCCTAGCTTTGCTAAAAAGAATCGCTTCGGCCTATTCCCGACAATCGGAGCAGCATGGATAGCATCTTCAGAAAATTTCATGAGAGGAATGAAATGGCTTGATTACCTAAAGGTAAGAGCATCTTATGGAATCTTGGGCTCAACTAATTATTCTTCCACAGGAATAGTTTCCAATTATTACTATAAAAGCCTTTATTCAATTGGCTCTTCCTATGCTCAATTTACATCTTTTAACAATATAGTCACTATTTCTCAGATAGGGAACAAGGATGTTAAGTTTCAGAAAAGTCATGAATTGAATGCTGGACTTGATTTTGAAATACTTAGACATTCCCTAACTGGTTCGTTCGGCATTTTTAGAAATGAACTGAAAGGAAGCATCGCAAATTCTGGTGACGTGACTCCTGGCGTTTCTGGTAAGGGGTCGGCCCTAATGTATGATAATGTAAAAGCTTATCGCTCGGAAGGGCTTGACGCAGAGCTGCATTACAAGAAGCAGATAGGAGATTTCAGCTTTAACATAGGAGGTAATCTTGCATATGGGAAATCAAAAACCACGAAGGAACTGCAAGTTCCATATCCTGATGACATGGCTGGGTTGTTGAAAGTTACTAACGATGGAGATGTCAAAGGCTATCAGGTCATCGGGACCTACTCAAGTCAAGAAGATATTGAATCTTCTCCGCTACAGACTTTCGAAGGGAAAGTTTATCCTGGAGATTTCAAATATAAGGATGTGAATGGGGATAACGTAATCAATGCCGAAGATCAAACAGTCATTGCTAATGTGACTCCGAAGCTTCAGTATGGGATTTCCATCAGCCTTAAATATAAGGGAATAAATCTGGATCTTTTAGGTTATGGGCTAGCCGACTACGATCTGATGCTTACTAATAGCTATTATCAGATATACGGTGGCAGAAAATATACAAATGTAATATTCAAGGGCCTGCCTAATGGGAATGCTCATCCTGTGCTGAGGGCCGAGAATAACTTCAATAACTTCGTCGACTCCGACTACTGGGTTGTTAATGGCGGATTTTTTAAACTTCGCAATATGGAGCTGGGCTACACTTTGCCATCTAAATGGAGCGAAAGTTTTGGTGTCCACAAGCTAAAAATCTTTTTCAGAGGAGCGAACCTTTTTACGATTTCGAAGATTGAAGATCTTGACCCAGAGTGCTTGAGTGCCGGATTAACAGGTTATCCTCTTGTTAAAACTTTCACGGGTGGTTTATCGCTATCATTTTAAATATTGATGCCATGAAAAAAATAACGATACTATTATTTGCAATCTCAACAGTTATCCTGTTCTCTTGTGATTTCCTTGACCCAGAGGCAGATAATACTCGAGAGGAAGAAATATTGGACGAAAGCGCATATATCTGTGGTCCGCTGAATGCGGTGTACAATTCTCTTCCAACTTTGTTCGATGTGTCGATGGATGCGATGACTGACAATGCTGTCATCAGAAATTATAGCGGCAGTTACTATCGTGCGGCAGTCGGAGCACTCAGCCCCAATCTGAATCCTCTTGATTGCTGGACTTCTTGCTACAGCAATATTAGGCTGCTGAATATATTCCTATCCAAAATGGTCCTCAATGATTCCACATCATACAGAACTCCTGTGAGATTTTTCGCATTAACGAACGAGCAGGCATATAAAGATAATCTGAATATGTTCTACCGTCTTCGTGGTGAGGCCTTTGCTCTCAGAGCTTACATGCAGCTCTGCCTTCTTCAGAATTTTGCTGGAGAAGGAACAAATGGTGAGATGCTTGGCATTCCTCAGGTGGGAGACAAGATTCTTGATCAGAGCCAGGACTTAATGATTCCGCGCGCTTCTTTTGACGATTGCATACAAGCGATTGTTGATGATTGCGATTCGGCTGTTATTTCGTGCAGGCTGCCGGATCTTTACACGGGGACATCTGACGTAGTTTACAACCAGACAATCAGTCCTCATATGTCTGGGGCTGCGGCTAAAGGAATCAAAGCTAAGGCTCTACTGATGGCGGCTTCACCTGCCTTCAATAAGAACGGGGATGCTAAGAAATGGGAAGAAGCCGCTAAGGCTGCGGCAGATCTTGTCAAGGCGGTCGGTGGAATAAATACAGCATTCTTCACGAGAACTGAATATTATTTCAGTAAGATCAACAACACGTCTATGACTCAGAATAACGTGATCATGAAAGGTAAATGGGTGACGGGAAATATGGCACTAGAAGCCAGCAACTATCCAGCCATGATGTATGGATCGGCTACAATCAACGTCTCTCAAAATTTGGTTGACGCATTTCCAGATAAGAAAGGTTACCCTATTTCTGAAAGCTCGGTCTATGACCCAGAGAACCCTTACGCAAACAGAGACCCGAGATTGGCTCTTTTTGTCGGATATAATGGCGGCAAGGTTGGAAAGTATATAATTGATATCTCAGAGGCTGGAGAAGAATACTATAACCCTCTTAAATGTACGTCTAGGTCTGGGTACTATCTTAAGAAAACCCTTAGGGATGATCAAGTTGTATGCGGCCCCTCTAATGAGGTTCAGGGTACCCCTCGAGCATGTATCATCATTGGTCTTCCAGACGTTTATCTAATGTATGCCGAAGCGGCAAATGAAGCATGGGGAGTCGATGGAGATCCGGAAGGATACGGATTTACTGCCAAGCAAGCCTTGAACAGGATTCTGACTAGGGATGGAGCAAGTGGTAACCAGTATTTGAATACGGTCATCGGCACCGACCAAGACAAATTCAGGGAATATGTCAGGTTGCAGAGAAGGCTGGAACTGTGCTTTGAAGGGCATTACTATTATGACCTCCGGCGGTGGTATTCTGGAGATTCTGATTGGCAGGCAAAACTGAATGTCCCTGTATACGGAGTCCGCATGAATGGAGGCAAATATTCCATAGTGGAGCTTGAAAATAGGAAATTCAATGCGCCGTACCCTCCGATTCCATATTCTGAGGAATTCAATGCAGGCTTAGTACAAAATAAAGGTTGGAAATAATATTCTTGAATATGAAAAATCTATATAAAGCTATAATTCTTTTTCTCTGCGGCTGTCTCGCTGCAAGCTGTGGATTTGATGACCCAGTTACCGAGTATCCAACTAAATCCGTACTTTTCACCTATCAGTTTTATAATAGAGAGCTGGTTGTTGGAGAAGGACTTCGATTCAAGCTTGGTGTCGTGTTCGCAGGATTGGAAAAGAATGATCACGCAAGGAGCGTAACCTATACGATAGATGAAAGCCTTGTTCCAGACGGGTATACCTTGATGCCCTCTGATTACTACAAATGCTCTAATCCAAATACAATAACAATTCCCAAAGGTGATTTGAAAGGATATATGCCAGTGGAGATAGATTCTGCAAAATTCGTCAATGATCCTGTCGCTATGGTAGGAAAATATGTAATTCCATTTAGAATTGTTTCGGCCGATGCAGACACTATCACGCCTGGGAAGGGATACATGGTACTTTCTCTTAAGTATCTTGCGAAGCAGTTTGGATATTACAGGTATTCGGGAACCACGACAAACCAATCTACAGGAGAGATTTTGAAATATTCATATGTGTCAACAGAGACAACCAGCGTCAGGGAACTGACTACAGCCGGTCCTACTACGCTCAGATTGAATGCTGACCCTTATGGTACGAATGATCCGGCCAAGAGTATTGGTTTTTCGATGCTTCTCACGCTTCCAACTAAAGGTGGCGGGAATGTTGTGTTAAGCCCTGATCCAAAGTCATCGATAGCCGTTGAACAGAGTGGCGTTTGTACTTATGATGAGTCTACGAAAACATTCACGCTCAACTACAAGTTCACTAAAAATGGCGTGAATTACATAGCTTCAGACGTAATGGTCTTCAGGAACAGGATACGCGACGACCAAGGCAACGGAGTTAAGATCAATGAGTGGGAAGGATTTTAAACTAAATACGAATACCTGATATTAATGAAAAGCAATTTGCTCGGAATTACGGCGATGTCGGCGACGATGCTCCCTTTCAACGAGGCTATCTCTAATGCCGAAGAAAGTGCTAAGCATAGTGACAATGATAAGCCTAACATCGTCGTTATCATTGCAGATGACCTGCTGTCGACGGAAATCGGCTGTTACGGCGGGACAAATATAAGTACCCCGAATATAGACAGAATAGCAAGAGAGGGGGTCCAGTTTTCGAACTGTTATGCTTCAGAAGCGATGAGTGTACCAATTCGCGCATCGATGTACACCGGTTTGTATCCGGCGCACCATGGCTCTTATCAAAATCACAAAGATACTTATCCGGGGACAAAGACAGTGAATTGGTACATGCCGCAGGAAGGCTATCGGGTAGGAAGAACTGGTAAGGATCATCCAGGACCCAAATCGGTGTATGTATTCGATGAGATTCCAGGATTCACAGTGAATTGCACGGCTAGAGAAGCACCTTATTCTACAGATGGAATAAAAGAGTGGATGAGTCGTAGCAATGACCCTTTCTTGCTCTATGTTTGCAGCATCAACACACACGCTCCATGGACTTGGGGAGATCCGAGCGAGTTCGATGCAGATAAGATTCAGCTGCCAGAAAACTGCGTACATAATGCAGAGATGAGGGAAATATTCACTCATTATCTGGCAGAGCTTCGCTGTTTGGACAACGAGGTTGGGTCAGTAATGGAAACGCTCGAGGAGATTGGCAAGTTAGATAACACTATCGTCATATTCTTAGGGGAGCAAGGACCGCAGTTCCCTGGAGGGAAATGGACTCTGTGGTATCCTGGCTGCCACAGTGCACTGCTGGCAAGGTATCCGTCAAAGATTAAAGCCGGCTCAAAATGCAATGCCATCGTACAATACGAAGATTTGTTGCCCACATTCATTGATATAGCAGGGGGCCAGCCAAGACCGGAATTGGACGGCATAAGTTTCAAAGATGCCCTGTTTGGAAAAACGAACACAATAAGGAAATATGCCTTCGGAATTCATAATAATTTCCCAGAAGGCACACCTTATCCTATCAGGAGTATACGAGATGACAGATATGCGCTGATAATGAACTTGGAGCCAGACTCTCTTTACTACGAGAAGCATCTAATGCGCCCCAACAGCATTACTGGAGTATGGCATGCTTGGGAAGAAGGAGCGAAGAATGATGAGCGAAACGCATTTTGGCTTAATAGGTACGTGAAGCGACCAGCCATAGAGTTCTATGATTTGAAAAAAGATCCTTGGGAAGAGCATAACCTAGCTTGCGAAGCAAAATATTCGAAGAAGATTGCTGAAATGCAGAAAGAGCTCCTCAAATGGATGGATGTGCAAGGAGACACGGGGAAATCTATGGATAAGCGTTTCAGGAATGTTGAAGATGTGATCAGGGAGAAACTTAACAAACGTGACAGGGCAGTTCTGGTAAAGGAAGGATGGATACGGGATCCTTTCATCGTGAAAGGAAATGATGGATATTTTTATCTTACCGGAACCACTACTAACCCAGGCGATCCGAGAGAGAATGGAGAGTTGAATACAGGACTCGGGGAAGGGTCGATAGTCGGAAACAAAGTAAGAGTATGGAGAAGCCTCAATCTTGCCGACTGGCAGGATCTGGGATCGGTATATGAACAGCCAGAAGACGATAGCGGAAAGAAAAATGTTTTGTGGGCTCCTGAAATTCAATGGACAGGGAAGAACTGGATCATGGTTCATTGCCCAAGGTACAAGAGCGAGTTGCTCATGACTGAGGGGAAAGACATCAGAGGACCGTGGAACTCAGTTGGCGGTGAGGATTTTAAGAATATGCATGATCCTTCTTTATTTAAAGATGATGATGGTACTTGGTACCTTGTCAGCGGCTATCATAAATATTATGTAGCACCTCTTAAGAAAGATTTTTCAGGTTTTGCTTCTAAACCAGTTGAGATCTCGCCATCTGATAGGAACATCGGTCATGAAGGCACTACGATCAAGAAGATAGGAAAGAAATATGTCTTCTTTGGTACAGCTTGGTCAACGGATAAAGGAAGAAAAGGGTCATACAATCTCTATTATTGTACTTCTGATAATATTTATGGACCTTATAGCGAGAGACGCTTTGTTGGGAGATTTCTTGGACATGGTACCCCATTCCAGGATAAAGGAGGTAAATGGTGGTGTACTGCTTTTTATAATGCGAACGTGCCTCCTCTTGACAGAGAAGGGATACAGAAACGCAACCTGAGCGAGACAGCACAGACGATCAATCAATTAGGGACGACGCTCGTGCCTCTCGACGTTAAGATTGAAGCAGATGGGGATGTGACGATACGTGCGATTGATCCGGCATATTCGCAGCCAGGACCAGATGAAATTCAAAAATTTATAAATAAATAATATTCTTATGAAAAGGTTGATTATATTGCTATCATTGGCGATTTTTTCGGTGATTGACGTACTTGCATGGTCCCCTAAGGGAGATCACATCATGACACGATGGGGAAAATCATTGACTCCTGAGACTACGTGGCAGAGATATCCTAGGCCGCAACTGCAAAGGAATGACTGGCAGAACTTGAACGGCCTGTGGTCCTGCTCAGTGACAAGCCATGATGCTTCCTTGAAATCTGTGGCTTTCGACAAAGAGATACTTGTACCATTCTGCATTGAGTCTTCACTATCTGGTCTAGCAGAGAAGTTCACTCCCGAAGACATTCTTTGGTATAAGAGAACTTTTTCTCTTGATAAGAGTTGGAAGGGGAAAGACATAATTCTCCATTTTGGGGCGGTAGACTATTCATGCGAAGTCCTCGTAAATGGGAAAAGCGTCGGTACTCATAAGGGCGGAAATAATTCATTTAGTATGAATATTACTGAATACGTCAAATTCAATGGGGACAATACGCTCATCGTCAGCGTCACTGATCCTACCGATGCAGAATCTGATACCCGAGGAAAGCAAATTCTTAATCCCAAAGGAATATGGTACACCGCAGTTTCGGGGATATGGAAGACAGTATGGCTTGAACCAGTGCGCAAGACTCATATCGAGAGCATAGTCCCTATGTCAGATATAAAAGAAGGGAAAGTGTTTTTCGATGCAGAACTGGCATCTGCAAAAGGTGGCGAAACCTTAATGATAGAAGTTTTGGACGGGAATAAGATTGCCGGAACTTACGAAGGAGATGCTGCTAATGCGGCCGTCACGTTGAAAGATCCGGTATTATGGTCTCCTGACAATCCGAAACTATATTCGGTGAAAGCGGTCTTGAAACGAGGAGGAAAAGTTCTAGATGAGGTAAATAGCTACTGTGCTCTTAGAAAAGTTTCAAAGATAAAAGATGAGTTCGGAGTGTCAAGAATTGCACTGAATGACGAGCCAATTTTCCAATTAGGCCCTCTGGACCAAGGCTGGTGGCCAGATGGATTGCTCACTCCGCCTTCAGAAGAGGCAATGCTTTTCGACATGGTCGAATTGAAGAAAATGGGCTTTAACACAATTAGAAAGCATATTAAAGTTGAGCCTGAACTCTATTACTACTTTGCGGACTCACTCGGAATAATGATATGGCAGGACATGCCATCTGGATTTCAGACAAGCAAAGCTTCCGAACAGCATGTCTCAGCGCAGTCCTCGGAAGACTGGAATGCACCTGAGGCGCATGTAGAACAGTGGAAATATGAATATAAAGAAATGTATCATAATCTTCGTTTCTTCCCTTGCATCACTACATGGGTGGTTTTTAATGAAGGCTGGGGACAGTTTAGGACAGCTGAGATGACGGCATTTGCAAAAGAACTCGATGACACTCGCCTTATTAACGGCGTAACAGGCTGGGCAGACAGAGGCGTTGGGGATATTTATGACATTCATAATTATCCTTCCACATCTATGAAACTTCCTTCTGAATGCAATGGCAGAATTTCAGCCTTAGGCGAATTCGGCGGCTTGGGTTATCCAGTGAAAGACCATCTGTGGGATGCCTCAAAAGGCTGGGGTTATAGAAATATGGATGCAAACCTGGAACTAATGAATAACTACTCCAAGCTTATGTACGACTTGGAGGGACTTGCATCGCAAGGGCTTAGTGCTGCAATTTACACTCAGACAACAGATGTAGAAACTGAGCTCAATGGGCTAATGACCTATGACAGAGAGGTAGTGAAGCTAAATGAGAGCATGCTTAATATTCTACATGACAGGGTATATAAGGCAGTTCCTGCGAGAATCAATATTCTTGTTGATAGATCAGAAAAGGGGAGATCTGTCATCGGTCCAGGCGAGTCTTCTGTGTATTCTCAGACATTTAATTTCGATGGAAATACGGAAAAATTCGGCCTTTGGATAAACTGCAATGCGATTGTTAAAGTTAATCTCAATGGACAAGATATATTCGCAGGACAGGTTCGACAGACGAGGAACTATAATCATTTCAATATTTCGAACTATTCAAGAATTTTCATAAAAGGCGAAAATAAGATAACTTTCGAAATGAAAAACGAACAGCCTAAGAAAGAGACCAAGTTCGATTTCATGATTACGACATATTAATGCATGGATGCTAAAATTTTTGCGCTTCCTATCCTCGGAGCCACCTTACTGCCTTCTTTTGCATTCGCAAAAGAAAAGCCGAATGTCGTCATTATCGTCGCTGACGACCTCGGATGGGGTGATGTCGGTTTCCATGGAAGCCTTATCCCGACACCGAATGTAGATAAGCTTGCTTCAGAGGGGATAGAATTGAACAGGTTCTATACGGCACCGGTAAGCTCGCCTACCAGATGCGGATTGTTAACAGGTCGTTACCCAAGCCGTTTCGGGATTAGAGAGACAGTTATACCGCCTTGGCGAGATTACGGTTTAGACGAAGGTGAGGAAACGATAGCAGACGTTCTGGGGCGCAACGGCTATTCGAATCGGGCTATCATTGGTAAATGGCATGTCGGCCATGGCAAGAAGGCATATTATCCTTTAAATCGCGGATTTACTCATTTCTACGGCTGTCTTAATGGAGCCATAGACTATTTTACGCATGAGAGGGAAGGAGAATTAGACTGGCATGACGACTGGGAGTCCAGTTATGATAGGGGGTATAGTACAGATTTGATAGCAAGTGAAGCTGCCAGGTGCATAAAAGAATATTCAAAGGAAGGCCCGTATCTTCTCTATGTTGCTTTTAATGCTCCACATGCTCCTTATGAAGCCCCAGAGGACGAAATAAAATCGTTGATTCCAAAGTCAGAGTTTGATGGCCTGAAGAACAAAGACAAAAAAGGCTGGACTTATCGAGCCATGGTTTCAAGAATGGATAAAGGTGTTGGGAGAATTCTAGATGCCCTTGACGCTAGTGGAGAGAAGGACAATACCATCATTCTGTTTATGAGTGATAATGGCGGAGTTCCTGGAATGGAACCATATTGTAATAATATGCCTCACAAGGGGAATAAGTTCGAGGAATGGGAAGGAGGGGTGTGCAATGTGGCGGTCGCGATGTGGAAAGAAGGCTTCAAGAATGGAGGGAGGAAGTTGGATCAGGTTACGGGTTTCGTGGATGTTCTTCCTACTCTTGTGGACATACTTGATATTGATGATGCTCCTAAGCATCCCTATGATGGAATCAGTGTTTTCTCCGTGCTTAGAGGGAAACGCAAAAGCATTGATCGAGACATGTATCTAGGCTGTGGCGCTGCCGTGAACCAGCACTATAAGATGATTTTGGCTCATAAAAATAATCGCCTAAAACTTGAAAATGACTATTTCACCGATATTCTCGCAAACCCTGAAGAGAAAACAGACGGCAAGAAATATCCCAAGAAAGAAGTATCTAGGCTTAGAGATGTCATTAAAGCGGGAGACGCAATAGTTCCTTCTCACCCTGAATTACCATATGATTATGGGAAAAAAGATTTCAAAGCTCCGAAAGAATGGAAAATCATAGAATAACAATTATGAATAAGTTGTTGATAGTAGCCCCAATTGCTGCCGTAGCGAGTGGACAGGCTAATCGACAAGCGGTAGCTGCTGAGAAAGGAGACAGCAGCCATCCTAATATCGTGATAATGATTACTGACCAGCAGCGAGCTGATTTGTGCAGCAGAGAGAATTTTCCTGCTGATTTGACTCCTTTTGCCGACATGATGGCGAATGAGGGAATATGGTTTAATCACGCATATACGCCATGTCCCGCTAGTGGCCCCGCAAGGGTTTCGCTTCTCACAGGAAGATTCCCCAGAGTAACTCATGCGGATTCGAACCACAATATCGAAGATGCCGTTTTTGGGAAAGATTTATTCGATGTCGCTACCGAGGCTGGATATAGAACAGTCCTGGTCGGTAAGAATCATACATACCTGAAAAAAGACAAGTTAGATGGATGGATCCCATATAATCACCTGGGACAAGAAGCACCCGATTATGTGAAAGCCTCTGGAGGGGCAGCATTTGATAAGTATCTAAAAACTTTGTCATTTTTCACGGATATCAATCCGGCACCAGGTACAGTTGAGGATCAACAACCATACAGAATGGTTTCTGATGCGCTAGAGTGGGCTGACGAGAATAGTAGCAAGCCCTTCGTTATGCTTCTTTCTTTTCCAGAGCCGCATAATCCATATCAAGTTTGTGAACCATATTATTCTATGTTTGACGGGCTTATCCCATCTGCCAGAACTGATACATCCTCACTTGCAATAAAAGGAGAGAAATACCAGCAACTCTTTACCATGATGAATATGGGGCATAAAGGAATGTATGAGAACCTTGCAAGAATTCGCAAGAATTACATGGGCATGATTAGGCTGATTGATGAACAGATGGCCCGGTTTGTCGAGGGAATGAAAGAAAAAGGTCTTTACGACAATACTATATTTGTCATTACTGCAGACCATGGCGATTATGCTGGAGAGTACGGACTGATGAAAAAGGGTGCTGGCGTAGCGGAGGCAATCACAAGGATTCCAATGGTCTGGTTTGGCAAAGGCGTGAAACAGCAAGGGCTATCAGATGCACATGTATCTCTAATTGATATTTTCCCAACAGCATGCGAGATAATGGGTTCTGGGATTCCTCTTGGCGTTCAAGGGCGCAGTCTCACTCAAGTGCTTTCTGGTGAAGAATATCCAAAGACTGAATTTCAAAGCATAATTTCAGAGGCTGGGTTCGGAGGGCAGTTCATAACGGCGGAAGATGCCGATGATTATCGTGCTGAGGGAGCTATTGGTAAGGGCCTCTTCTTTGACGAATTGAATAGTTGGAGCCAGAGCGGTACAATCAGCATGGTTCGTAAAGGCGATTGGAAATTTGTCATGGATATGAACGGAAATTGCGAATTATATAATCTAAAGAAAGATCCATCAGAAGTGAACAACCTTTTTGGAGTTAAGAAATATTCAAAAGTGCAGGACGATCTTACTAGAGAATTATTGAAATGGGAGATAGCTATTAATGATCCTATACCTGTGCCGAGGCATCGGTATAGATTCAAGAGATATAATCATAATTATCTTTTCACTGAATGAGGTGGCGACTGGCCTTGTTAACGGCTCTGATTTTACTGTTAACACAGAGAATCGGGTACGCTCAGGGCAAATATAGTGTAAAGGTTAGGGTTGTAGACACTGATAGCGGTGAACCAATAGAGTTCGCTACTGTCAGTGTTCGCGAATCTGGCCGCCTAGGAACAAAAAAGATCACGCCAAAATATTGCTTGTCAGATAAAGAAGGTAATGCTGCTATACAAAAGCTAAATCCGGGTCAGTGGGTGCTGAAAACGGAGCTGCTGGGTTATGAAACCGACAGTGTCATATTCAAAGTTGAAGGTAAGGACGTTGATCTTGGCAACATATTCATGAGGCAGGCAAAAGAAGTTCTGGAGACAGCAACCGTCACTGCTGTTGGGAACCCTGTCGTATTAAAGAAAGATACGGTTGAATATAACGCAAAATCTTTTCTAATGACCGAGAATGACCTTCTGGAGGATCTTTTGAAGAAGCTTCCGGGAGTCGAGGTAGATGATGATGGGAATGTGACAGTGAATGGAGAGATTGTGAAGAAAATCACTATCGAGGGCAAGACATTTTTCTTAAACGATCCGAAGCTGGCCACTAAGAATATCCCTGCTCGATATATCAAGAAACTCAAAGTGATAGAAAAAAAGTCCGAGCAGGCTGAATTCACGGGGATAGACGATGGGGAGAGAGAGACCGTACTTGATCTGTCTGTTGAAGAAAGCATGATGAAAGGGACTTTCGGGAACCTGATGGGTGGGCTTGGACACGATCTTCCTGGGAAATATTCATCGGAAGATGATTTTCGCTATCAGGGCTCGGCATTCGCTGGAAAATTCACGAAAAAAAGACAGACCAGCGTGGTGTTCAACGTGAACAATACTAACAACAGGGCTGCGACTGATTTGTCTGGCAGGATGATGCAAGAAGGCCGAGGTGGCGGAGGCGGGAATGGTGGCATTTCCACTAATCTGATGGCAGGAGCGAACGGGGCTTGGAATTTCTTCGACGATAAGATGGATTTTTCTTCAAATTACGTGTATACGCATGGGAAAAATGACTCGAATGCCATCAGTGATAGGACGACATATCTGGGCGACAGCAATTTGGATTACCATTCTGAATCGAAAAGCCACAACTCTTCTGACGGCCACCGGATAGGGCTTAGGGTCAATCATAAATTCTCCGAGAAAGCGTCTATCTTGTTCGAGCCAGAGTTAAATTTCGGGCATGGTAGCTATAATGACGTTTCTACGTTTAACACGATCAGAGAGAGTGCTGATACGACACGGCATACGAATGAAGGTAGAAGGAGTAATTTCGGGACAAACGATAATGTTTCTACGAATGGCTCACTACTTTATAGACAGAGGCTTGGAATACCCGGGCGAACGCTTTCCATGAGATTCGGATATTCATTTAGACACAATGATACTGACGGTAAGAATCAATCTCTGAATAGGACATTCAGAAATGATGGTATACAGAAAGATTCCATTCTGGACCAGACTGTGGAGAGAAACAGCAAGAACTCCAGCCTCTCAGGAAGATTATCTTATACCGAACCGCTCGGAAGAGGATTTTACATAGAAGGGAATTACTCTCTCAACTGGGGCAGGAATACTTCCCGTAAAGACACTTACGATGCAGATGGAAACTATGATGTCGTATATTCAAATAATATATTAAATGAATATATCAACCAGAAGGCCGGGACTAACCTTCGCTATCAGCAGGGCAAGACGCGGTGGCAGGTGGGGGTGAGCATGAACCCTACGAGAACCACGAACCAGACTATGAGACGTGGGGTAGAAATGGCATATAAGAATAATGTCACGAACTGGGCCCCCCAGGCCTCATTTTCGAGCGAGATAGACAGCATGACCTCTGTAAGATTCTCTTATTTTGGCAGTTCGCATCAGCCATCCACTTCTCAGCTCATGCCAGTACCTGATGTCTCTAATCCTCTGCGCGTAACGATGGGAAATCCGTATCTTATCCCATACTTCTCAAATGCCTTCAACCTAAGGCTTAGGCATTCGAACAAGAAAACATTCCTGTCTTACAGCTTGAACATCAGCGGCAATTATGTCGCAAATCCTATCGTGAACGCACTGTGCTACAGTAACGACGGAGTGCAGTACTCTATGCCCGTGAACGATAAGAATAATTGGAATGGGAATGCGGATTTCACGATTAACACACCTATCGGAAAGTCACACTTCTCGTTCAGCAACACCTTTTCTTCGTCATACAATACTCACGGCTCTTACATTGCCTCGGACATGGATATGTCTCCATATTACGCTTCTGACACGAAGGAATTCGATTATGAGAGATTCCATCAGGATTTCAAGGATATAAATTCCACTTCGGAGTTCACTCGGAATAAAACCCAGACAATGAATATCAGCGAGCGAATGAGACTCAATTATAGGATTGATGATCTGGAAGTTCAGTTGCTTGGAAGGACCCGGATGAATAAAAGCTGGTACACGATTACTTCCAATAAGAAGGCTACGTGGACGAATTCGGCCTCGTGTTCAGTGACATACAACTGGAAAGCCCTTGGTCTTGCCTTCGATACTCAGTTCCAGTATCGCTGGTACGACGGATTCACTACGCCGAGGGACAATGAAGGCATCTGGAACGCTCGCATCTCGAAAATGCTCTTCAAAGATAAAGTCACTCTGGCAGTGCGAGCCTATGATATCTTATGCGAGGAGACAGCCCTTTCTGTTTCTGATTCGTCTAATCAGCACAGGGAAACGCTGAACACAACCCTTGGCCGATACGTTATCGGGACCCTTACTTATCGCTTCGGGAAAAGATTCCGCCACCGTTGATGATTTATTTCTGATCTTTCCATTGATAATGGACGCCATTCCCAGCAGGTGAGAAAGATACCTATAAGATGGGAATATGGAAGTTAGAACGAAGATAGAATTTGGGAAAAAATCTTATATTTGTTCATAAAACGAACTTAATGAAATATTATCCCAATTTCGAGGAGAAGGTCAGGATCGTGCGTCAGGCCCTCGGGCATCCGCTTACGCTTTCTGAAAAGATTCTCTATTCCCATCTTTTTGACTGGGATGCCGGCGAACGCTGGAATGGCGCCACCGGCGATTGGCAGGGCTGTGGTTCAGTGGTGCGGCCTCTGCACAGGCTTGCGGACTATGGCGATTTCCGTCCGGATCGTGTTGCGTTGCAGGATGCGACTGGGCAGATGGCTCTCCTACAGTTTATGAATGCCGGCAAGGAAAAAGTCTGCACTCCGGCATCCGTACACTGTGACCATCTTATCTGCGCTTCAGATGGCGCAGACAACGATTTATTTGCAGCGCGGGAGGCGAATATGGAAGTATATGACTTTCTTTCTTCAGCATCTTCCCGTTATGGCATTGATTTCTGGCAGCCAGGCGCTGGCATCATCCATCAGATAGTACTGGAAAATTATGCTTTCCCTGGCGGCATGATGGTTGGCACGGACTCGCATACTCCGAATGCCGGGGGCTTGTCTATGCTCGCGATAGGGGTTGGCGGCGCAGATGCCGTAGACGTGCTGACAGGCATGCCGTGGGAACTCCTGATGCCAAGAATCATCGGGGTCGAGCTTACCGGCTCTCTGAGTGGCTGGGCCAGTCCAAAGGACGTGATATTGAAGCTCGCAGGGATGCTTACCGTCAAAGGCGGCACGAACTCGATTCTTGAATATTTCGGACCTGGCGTCGGCACGATTTCCTGCACAGGCAGGGCGACGATTTGCAACATGGGAGCTGAAGTCGGAGCCACAAGCTCCATTTTTCCGTTCGACGGAAATTCGGCAAAGTATCTCTCTGCCACAGGCCGCCAAGATGTTGCAGAAACGGCTTCTGCTTATGCTGACGATCTTAGGGCAGATCCGGAGGTCGTCAGAGCTCCGTCTCGGTACTTTGACGAAGTCCTCCACATAAATCTCTCGCAGATGGAGCCATACGTGAACGGACCCTTCACGCCCGATGCCGCCTGTCCAGTGAGCGATATGAAGCGGAGGATTCAGGAAAACGGCTTCCCCGACAGGATCGAGGTCTCTCTGGTTGGTTCCTGCACGAATTCTTCCTACGGCGACCTTTCGAGAGCCGCTTCTGTCGCGGAGACTGCTATGAAGGCAGGCCTGAAGCCGAAAGCTTCCCTCGTTATTAATCCGGGTAGCGAGATGATCCGCGCCACTGCGGAGCGTGACGGTATTCTGGACACGTTCAGAAGGGCAGGCGCAACCATAATGGCAAATGCCTGCGGGCCTTGCATCGGACAGTGGAGGCGTAAGGTGACGGACAACGCTGCCAAGAACTCCATCGTCACCACCTTCAACCGCAATTTCGCCAAACGGGCCGATGGCAACCCGAACACGAATGCGTTCTTAGTCTCTCCTGAAATGGCCATTGCCCTTGCATTTGCCGGATCCCTCTCCTTCAATCCTCTCGCAGATTCGTTTGACGGATTCCGCTTCCCTGAGCCTCAGGGCAACGATTTTCCCGAGGGTGGCTTCATCGGACATGGCTCCGGACGCATATTCCCAAAGCCTGGCAGCCCAGAGCCGCTGATTTCTCCTGAAAGCGAAAGACTGCAGAAACTCAAGCCGTTCGAGAAATGGGACGGCAAAGACTTCATTTCCTTGCCTCTGCTAATAAAGGTAAAAGGAAAATGCACGACGGACCACATTTCCATGGCTGGACCGTGGCTGAAATATCGTGGACACTTGGAGCATATTTCCGAGAACCTGCTCATGGGCGCAACCGATGCGTTTACGGGAAAGTCTGGGCCGGTCGCTCCTCTGGCGAGGAAACTGCGTAGCAGCGTCGTAGTTGCTGAGGATAACTATGGTGAAGGATCAAGCCGTGAGCATGCTGCCATGGAACCTCGTTTTCTTGGGGTCAAGGCCATCATCGCCAAAAGTTTCGCCCGCATTCACGAGACCAATCTCAAGAAGCAGGGAGTGCTTGCGCTTACGTTCAGCTGTCCGTCTGATTATGAGAAAGTCAGACAAGGCGACAAGTTCGACATCCTGTGCTCCGGCCTTACGGCGGGCACACCTGTGAAGGTCGTCCTTCATCATGAAGATGGGACGTCCGAAGAGATCGAGACAAAGCATAGCTATAATTCCGTGCAGATTGGCTGGTTCAAGGCCGGTTCTGCACTTAACAGCCTGAAAGAAAATGAATAAGCGAACGATTCCATACATTTCCGGAGACGGCGTGGGGCCAGAGGTCACCACGGCAATGAAGCTGGTGCTAGATGCGGCCCTTTCGAAAGCATGCGGAGGAGAAAGCCAGATAGAATGGCTTGAGGTGCCTGCAGGGCAAAAAGCCTTCGATGAATATGGCACTTACCTTCCAGATTCGACCCTTGAGGCTTTCAAGGAATATCATGTAGGCATAAAAGGACCTCTTACCACTCCTATTGGTGGCGGCATCCGTTCCCTGAACGTTGCGCTTCGTCAGGGACTTGATCTCTATGTCTGCCTGCGGCCCGTGCGTTGGTTCAGGGGAGTCGTGTCTCCGGTCAGGTATCCTGAGAACGTAGACATGGTCGTATTCCGAGAGAACACCGAGGACATCTATGCCGGGATAGAATGGGACAGCGGAACTCCGGAAGCCTCTAGATTCTACAGCTTCATTCATGACGAGCTTGGAGTGGAGAAGGTCCGCTTCCCTGAAAGCTCCTCATTCGGAGTGAAGCCAGTTTCCCGCGAGGGCAGCGAGAGGCTGATTCGCGCAGCATTCAGATATGCCATAACGCATGACAGAAAGAAGGTCACTCTCGTGCACAAGGGGAATATCATGAAATACACCGAGGGTGGGTTCAAGCGTTGGGGTTACGCCTTGGCAGAAAGAGAATTCGCCGAGGAACTATCTTCCGGCAAGCTTGTAGTCGATGACTGCATCACCGATGCCTTCCTGCAGAATGCGCTTCTGAAGCCGGAAGCATATTCAGTAATAGCCACCATGAACCTGAATGGAGACTACATTTCCGACATGTTGGCTGCACAGGTGGGTGGCATAGGCATTGCTCCGGGCGCCAACATCAATTTCGAGACAGGCAACGCAATCTTTGAGGCGACTCATGGCACAGCTCCAGACATTGCTGGAAAGAACATCGTCAATCCATGCTCGAACATTCTTTCTGGTGCCATGATGCTTGAGCATCTTGGATGGAACAAGGCTGCCGAGCTGATATATTCAGCATTAGAGAAATCTTTTGGCGAAGGTTATGCCACTGCCGACCTAGCCCGTCTCATGCCAGAAGGCAAAGCTCTTGGCACAAAGGAATTTACGGAACACTTGATTTCACTGCTATGAAACTCAAGAAGAAAGAGTATCTCATATTCAAGCTCTCCGACGAAATGAAAGAGAGCACGAAGATAGACGCTGAGCTTTTCAAGAAACTCGACGTGAAGAGAGGGTTGCGTAACGAAGATGGCACCGGCGTTCTCGTCGGCCTCACGAACATCGGAAATGTGGTGGGCTACGATCGCAGAGCCGATGGCAGCCTTGTGCCTATAGAGGGGAAACTGTTTTTCCGTGGATATGAAGTCAGAGATCTCGTGCGGGCTTTCATCGAAGAAAACCGGTTCGGGTTCGAGGAGATAGCCTTTCTGCTCCTTTCCGGACGTCTTCCCGACCATGAAGAGCTGGATGACTTCAAAAAGCTGATATTCGAGAATATGCCACTGAAGCAGAAGACTATTCTGCACATCATGGATTTGGAAGGCTCGGACATCATGAATATTCTTGCGAGGAGCGTGCTGGAATTCTACACGTACGACGACAATCCCGACGATGTTTCGCGGGACAACCTCATGAGGCAGAGCATAGAGCTCATCTCGAAGTTCCCTACGATCATAGCGTACGCTTATGCAATCCTGCGTCACAAGAAGCTGGGAAGCTCGATTCACATCCGTTATGCTCAGGGCGGCCTGTCCTTAGCCGAGAATTTCCTCTACATGCTGAAAGGCAATAATTACACGAAATTGGACGCACGTACTCTGGACCTGCTTCTGATACTGCATTCCGAGCACGGCGGAGGAAACAACTCCACATTCACCGTCAGGGTAACGTCCTCAACTGGGACTGACACATATTCATCAATCGCTGCCGGCCTTGGCTCCCTGAAAGGCCCGAAGCATGGCGGCGCCAACATCATGGTCTGCAACATGATGCAATATATTGAAAGTTCAGTGTCAAACTGGGAGGATGAAGGAGAGATAGAGGCTTGCATATTGCGGTTGCTGAATAAGGAGGCTTTCGACAAGTCCGGACTTGTGTATGGCATAGGCCATGCGGTCTATACTAAATCAGACCCTCGAACGGTCCTTCTGAAGGAAATGGCTCGCCCCCTTGCCGAAGAGAAAGGACGTTCCAAGGAATATGAATTCTATCAGAGGGTTGAGAAGGTCGCCATCGAGACAATATATAAGACGAAAGGCAAACACAAGACGCTTTGCGCCAATGTTGATTTTTACTCTGGCTTCGTCTATGACCTGATTGGCATTCCGATGGAGATATACACGCCTCTGTTCGCTATGGCCAGGATAGTCGGGTGGTGCGCCCACCGCAACGAGGAACTCAATTTCGAAGGGCGGAGGATCATTCGTCCTGCATACCGCTGCGTCACCGACGAACGAGGCTACATTAAGATGAAAGACCGATAGTCCCGGCCCCAGGGAGCATGCGAGGCTCCACCGAAAAACTTTTTCGAGCAGGGGGAATATGCTTCTACGAATCTTTTTTTAATTTTGCATCATTCAAAATATTACGGTATGAAGAAATCATGTCTTATTCTTGCGCTAGCCGCAGTCATGATGGCGTCATGTAAAAATACCGCCTCGAATGAAGCTGCCGAAAATAAAGCTTCCAACCCGGTCGTAGAGACTATTCTTGCTCGTACCAGCGTGAGGTCATACACAGATCAGAAAATTTCTGATGAAGATATGAACACCATTCTTCGCGCTGCGATGTCAGCCCCGTCTGGGGTGAATCTGCAGCCTTGGCATTTCATAGTCCTGACCGATACTTCGAAGTATGACGAGATTTTCAAAGACAACAAGAATCTGCCAATGTTCAAGCGTGCAGCTGCGCTGGTCGTAACCTGTGCGGACACGACATGGGCTCGTGGGGAAGGTGAAAACAGGACGGTAGGCCCGAACCCTATGTGGCGCGACGATCTGGGAGCCGCCACGGAGAATCTTGTGCTGGCTGCCACCTCCCTTGGCATAGGCTCGGTGTGGACGGCATGCTACCCGTTTAAAGAAAGGTATCTTCCTGTCAAGGAAGCTCTCGGACTGCCACCTCAGGTGCTGCCTTATGAGGTTGTGGCTCTAGGGTATCCTGATTCAGAGAATACTCCAAAAGATAAGTGGAAGCCAGAGCGTATTCATCACGAGCGCTGGTAGATTTCCGTGAGCGCCTTGCGAAGGTGTCTTCCAAGAGCGTCTTCAGCGCCTGCGAATCATGCGCAGGCTGCTGAAGTGAGGCTGAGAACCCTCGCTATGAATATATCATTATGGAGATGATCCTCCAGACCTCCTTGAATGTTCGGTCTAGGCCATTGACTTCACACCGCCAGATTTACCTTATTCGCATAATATTCATGGAACCGTGACTTTATGTGAAGATCTGTCCAAACATTAAAGAAACAGCGCTCAAACTAGGGTTGTTAAAAGTTGATTTAATAATTGGAGGTCCACCATGTCAAGGCTTTTCTGTTGCTGGTTCAATGCAGAGTATGTCCTCGAAATCATAAACCAACAAAAAGATAAATAACCGACTTATTATTGAGCGTCGTCAGTCACTTATCTGTTGAACAGCCAATTTACTGCATGCCAACACCATATTATCGGAATCCATTGCACCAGAGTTCGCAGAGGACGAGGAGTTCTGGCTCTTTGTCCTTGGAATGTGTACGGGTCATGCATTCGCTTCACTGACCTTGTTTTGTTTGTACGGCATGGTCATTTAGAGGATTGAAAATAGTAAGGGTGTCGCATGATTGATTTTCCACTGATGAGTCACTGGATTGTCTGGCAATCGTTGGCGACGGCGCTATGCGATATATTCATTTATTTGGGGCATGTCGTTGCTCACCCGCCTTTTGAGGGTGGGGTGGGAGACGCCATATGGTCACAGACTGCGCTGTTTTGGCTATGACCGTTCCCGACGAATTTTATCCTTCAGTTCTTGCCTCTTCCGATGCTTTTCCTCCGGCGGTTTTTGCCTCTCCTAAGGATTTTCCCTTTCGTGCCTTATGCCTTCCAGATCCATTTCCTTTGCCCTGCTTGTCAGATGAGCCTTGTCTCTTTTCCGGTCATAGTAATCTTTCTATATTCTCAGCGTAGGAGGTCATTTGTCGCTGTAATGTCCCTCTATGCTCAAAACTAACACGGTGACTTTCTCTTCGTATATGTCATAAATCAAGCGGTCTTTTTTTGATATTCTTCTGGAATATGTTAGCGAATCGCCTGATTTGAGTGGCTCTGGGTCTCCAGTCCCTATCCTCGGATGCTCCATTAGCTCATTAAGCAATTTGACGAGCTTCTTGTATTGCACAGGATTGGATTTCTTGTATTTCGATATAGATTTTATCGCTATCGGGGTAAAATCTATCTCATACAACATGCTCATAGCTTTTCCAGGAATCTATTAAGGTCCTCCTTTGTGGTGAAGGTCGTGACATTGCCTTCCCTGTATTGCCTGCGACTCTCTTCGAGTCTCTTTTCAGCCTCAGGAGAAAGGACAAAATCATCATCGTAAACTGGTGTCAGCATATAAGAGACTTTCCCCCTGCGCCTGATTACTACTTGCTGCCCTTTGTCAGCGAGTGCAAACATGGATGCCTGTTTTTCCCGAAACTCTCTTGACGTAACCTGAATGACCGCCATAACTTAAATAATTTATGTTGTGTACCAAAATCGGTACGCAAAGATAATGCAATTCCACGAAACTGCCAAACGTAATCGGTAAATCGTTGGCAACGGCGCTATGCGATATATTCGGGAAAGAACCATCCATTAATGATGGGTGCTATTTCCTGCGAATGAGGCAGAGGCCGAGGAAGGTGAGGAGGGCGTTGATGATGAGGATCTCGTAGCTGAATTGGTAGCCGCCGAACCAGCGTTCCGAATTCATTTGCAGCACTAGGCAGACGCATGGTGCAAGGATGGCAATGAGAGGCACCCAGCGGTCGCGTACATGCCATTTCGTGAATATGCCGAATGCGAACATTCCCAGGATAGGCCCGTAGGTGTAGCTGGCAAGCTTATACACCATGTCAATGGCACTTTGTGTGTTGAGGATGTAGAATATGAATATGACGACTCCCATGAGGACTGCCATCGCCAGATGCACCTTTTTGCGTGTCGCGGTGACTTTTTCTTCGCTTTTCCCTTCTACGCCAAGGATGTCCACGGTGAATGAGGTCGTAAGCGCAGTAAGGGCGGAGCCGCCAGCGGAAAATGCGCAGGACACCAGCCCAAGCACGAACAGGACCCCGACGATAGCAGGCAGATAACCGCCCGTGGCTACTGCTGGAAAGAGGGTGTCGCCGGTTTCGGAGATGCCGTTGGCTCCTGCGAATATGTACATCAACGCCCCGAGGCACAGGAAGAGGAATATCACGGGAACCTGTAGGAGACCGCTGGTTATCAGGTTCTTCTTGGAGTCTCTGGCGTTTTTGCTGCTGAGAGTCCGCTGCATCATGTCCTGATCTAGGCCAGTCATGGCAATTACTGTGAATATGCCGGCGAGGAACTGCTTCCAGAAATATTCTTTGTCATTCACGTTCTCGAAGAAGAAAATCTTTGAATATTCGCTATTCTTGATGGTCTTGCAGAGGCCGCTGAAATCGAGGCTGAGGGCCTTAGCTATGAATATGATGGCGAGCACTATGGAGACGATCATGCAGACGGTCTTCAATGCATCTGTCCATACTATGGATTTCACTCCACCCCTGAATGTGTAGGCAAGCACAATCAACATGGAAATGATTACGTTCAGGATGAACGGCAGATGCAGAGGCGTGAATATCATCAGCTGCAGCGTCACGCAGACCAGGAACAGCCTGACCGCTGCGCCCAGTATCTTTGAAATGAAGAAGAACCAGGCTCCGGTCTTGTGAGAGGTTACTCCGAAACGTTCGTCTAGATATTGATAGATAGAGACTATGTTCATTTTGAAGAAAACCGGAGTCAGGACGTAGGCAATCGCTATGTAGCCCACGAAGAAACCCAGCACCATCTGCATGTAGCCCATCTGGGTGCCGCCCACGCCCACCATTCCAGGCACCGAGACGTAGGTCACTCCGGACATAGGAGCCCCGATCATGGCGATGGCCACTAGCCACCAAGGTGATTTCCTGCCCCCGTTGAAGAAATTGGCATTGCTGGCTTTCCTGGAAGAAAGCCAGGAGACAGCGAACATCATGGCGAAATAAGCCAGAGCCGTGATAATGACTGCGATAGGTGTCATTTCTTTTCGAGTAATACTGTGGCCCAGACCTCGCAGCCTTCGCCTCTGCCCACGAAACCGAGCCGTTCCGTGGTAGTGGCTTTGACAGAGATCTGAGACGGGTCGATATTCATCACTGAAGCTAACGAAGAGCGCATGGCGTCAATGTGAGGGCGCAGCTTAGGAGCCTGCAGCGCAATCGTTATGTCAGCGTTGCAGACGGAATATTCAGGTATCATGTCCATTACTTTCCTTAGCAGCACTTTGCTGTCTATGCCCTTCCATCTGTCGTCGTTGTCTGGAAAATGCAACCCTATGTCACCTAGGGCAGCTGCGCCTAGAATGGCATCGCATAGGGCATGAATGGCCACGTCCCCGTCCGAGTGGGCCACGAAGCCTTTTTCGCTATCGATGCGAATCCCGCAGAGCCACATCGGCAGCCCTTCCTTCAAGGCATGCACATCGTATCCGTTTCCAATCCTGAAATTTGACATATTCACAAAATTAAAAAAAATCCATGAACATGCCGCTTGGGTCAAGATATGTTTGCGGACAAGCCTTCAAGTATGCTCTCGGCTCCAAGGAGTAACGGTCGCAAATCTCAGTCTGCCTCCATACGTGAACTCCAGAAGTTAATTGTCTAACTTCCGGGGTCCACGTCAGCTAAGGCATCCTCGATGTTGAAGGATGTTGCTTAAGGAGATTTATTTCTTGAAGTAAGGAAGGTCGCCCTTGATAAAGTCAGCGCTGCTGTCCCATCCAGGATTCTGAACCAGCACGCCCTCAGAAAGAGTGATCTGGCTTTCAGGAATCTTGAAGAAACCGCCGCCGGTAGCCTTGTAGCGATCCATGAATGGATGCGCAGCCTGCCACTGGTATACCCCTTCGACACCCTGATTGAGTATCTTGTTGCCATTTTGGTTCTTTTCGATTTCCTCTACATCACCCCAACGGCGAAGGTCATTCCAACGCAATGCCTCGAAACATAGCTCATAGCGACGCTCCTTCTTGAGGTTGGCAAGGCTGTAGCTGATATCTGGTAAATTGGCTCTCTGACGTACAGCATTCAAGCCGCTCTTCCCATTGTAAATGACAGCTCCATCAGTAAGTTCTGAGTGCATCAGCAGGACATCGGCGAAGCGCAGCCAGACAAGGGCCTGTGTAAGACCCGACTGTTTGTTGTTCTCCCCACCATAGAAGTAAGCGTAGGACTCCTTGAGAGATTCGCCTTCATATGCTCCGCAACCGAGATACTTCTTAGCGAGCAGGCCTGTGTTTTCAACTTCTTTCGCAGGGTCTCCCTTGTAGGATGGAAGTTCGTCAGCCCTTTTGCAGATAGATCCCGTCCGGCGGTAGTCACCTGCATAATCTGGATCAGCCGCCCAGTCGAGCCAGAGAGACTCGCATACGGGACCATTGGAATAACCCGTGGCAGAGAACGGGAAGGAGGTTGCGCCAGCCTTACGAGGATTGAAATACTCTACTATACGGTTGTGGCGGATTTCATTGGAAGTGAATGATGCCTTGTTGGACATCTTCACCGAGAACATCACTTCTGCATTTTCATCGGTTTCCCATACCAGGCCCGCGTCCCGTGCGTAAGGGTAATCCTTGGCTGTGTAAGGGTTGGTGTAAGGCCACAGATTACGTTGGTCGGAAACAAGCTTGTGGCCGGAATTCTTGATGCAATCCTCAAGCCAATCTACTACTTCCTTTTTGCTGACAGATCCGCCCTCGGCGAGAGGAAGTTCACTCTTTCCATAGAAGCCGGTGTAGAACAGCCAGACCCTTGCCATCATTGCCTCGGCAGTCCACTTCGAAGCATGACCTTCGCCGAACTCAGGATATCGTAAAGCAGGGAAGGTGTTGATGGCGGTCTTGAGGTCGCTCGCAATCTGGGCGTAAATCTTCTCGGAAGAACTTTTAGGTGCGTTCACTGCCTCGGTGGTGAGAATGAGAGGAACTTCTCCGAATACTTGGGCGAAATTGAAGTAATAGAATGCACGGAGGAAGTAAGCCTCGCCAAGGAGCTGGCGCTTCACGTTCTCGGAAGTCCACCCTTGCACGTTGTCCATCGTGGCTATGGCATTATTCGCCCGGAATATTCCTTTATAGCGGGTTGACCAGAAAAGCTCGAAGGCATCTTTCTTGTGACTCATAAGGCGGTCCATTCCCTGAGCGGCGATGTTGGACTGGCTGCCTCCGCCTAAACGGTCATCGCCTGCCATCTCAAAAACTAAGAACGGATCACTATCCGGTTCATCAAGATTGTTGTTCATAACCGTATATATACCGGTTACCATCTGATATGCATCGGTTTCGTTGGCCGGGAAGTTGCCTGTGTTCTTCTTGGTGAGGCTCTGCGTATCAAGGAAGTTGTCGCAGGATGCAAATAAGAGACTGCATGCAACTGTCAGAACTATAAATTTGATTGCTTTCATGATACTAACTTATTAGAATACTATGTTAAGACCGAAGACCCATGCGCGTGAACTTGGATAGTTGCCGACATCTACTCCGGACATCCAGCCCTGACCGTCGCCGTAGCCGATTTCAGGATCCATGCCGCTGTACTTTGTGAATGTGAACATGTTCTGAGCGGAAACGTATGCGCGTATCTTCTGGCAAGCCTTCCACTTGAACAAACGGTTAAAGTCGTAACCAAGGGTGATGTTGGATATCTTGAAGAAAGAACCGTCCTCGATCCATATGCTGGAAACCTCAGACATGTTGGTATTCTTTCCGTCAGAGAATCTAGGGTATCTGTTGGTTGAACCTTCGCCCGTCCACCACTTGGTAAATACATCGGTGGTGTAGTTTTCATCAGGCTTGTTGGAGAAATGACGGTAGCTCTTTGCGATCTGCTGACCGAGGGCGCCATATCCGTTGACTGCAAAATCGGCACCTCTCCATGAAATGTTGAAGGAAAGTCCGAGATTGAAGTCAGGATTCGGATCACCTATCATAGTCTTGTCAAGCTTTGTTATCTTTCCGTCACCATTTGTATCAACGAATTTGCAATCACCTGGCTGTAGGCTTGCCCCTTGGAGGGAATTTGACACGTCGCCGCCACAGTTTGCATTGATGTAGTTCTTAAGGTCGCTCTCATTCTGTATGATTCCTTCTACGTCATAGCCCCAGAAGTAACCGATAGGATAGCCTACCTCTACGCGGTAGAGCTCGTCAGTATTCTGAGCGATTACGTTGGAACCGCCATGAATGATACCCTCGGAGTTGGCAAGACGGGTAACCTCGTTGGAGTTGTGAGAGAAGGTGAAGGACGCACCATAGCTCAGATCGCCCACGTTGTCGTTCCAGGTGACTAGTACCTCATAACCACGGTTGCGAATATCGCCACCGTTGATATAAGGGGCACCTGTACCATAGGAAAGGAGGGTTGGCGCGACTACCAGCCAGTCCTTGGTCATCTTGTTGTACCAGTCAAAGCTGATGCCCAAGCGGCTCTTGAGGAAGCGTGCATCCAGCCCGAAGTCTACCTGTTCGGAAGTCTCCCATTTCACTTTCTCGTTAGGAAGGATGTCGGGATACGCTCCGGTTGCAGGAATGTCCTTGTCGTTGAAGTAATAAGGTGCATCGAAGGCGATGGTGGCGAGATACTGGAAATTTGAGATGTTGCAGTTACCGTTCTGCCCCCAGCTGCTTCTGAACTTCAGGAAACTCAGCCAGCTTCTGGTTTTTGCCATCCATGGCTCATTGGTTATTACCCAGCCTGCTGATATAGAGGGGAAGATGCCCCAACGGTTTCCTCTCTTGAAGTTAGAAGAACCATCGGCACGGAGTACGGCAGAGAGCATATAGCTCTCGTTGTAGTTGTAGTTCACACGTCCGAAAAAGGAGGAGAGGGCACCCTGGCTTTCAGGAGAACCGCCTATTGAGGTGTTCGCTACATCTAGTCCCTGGGTATTGTCTATGTATGCATGGTCGTAGGAACCAGGGAACAGGGAATTGGAGTTCTTGGCTCTCACGTTGTTGCCGTAGCCCCACTTCTCTATTGATTGTCCGAGAAGGAAGTCAAAGTTGTGGTTCGCCCAGCTCTTCAGGTAGTTGGCCGTGTTCTCCCAGCTCCAGCGTGCGCTGTAGCCCTGACTTTGGCTTACGTCATCGGTGTCGTTGGAATTGTTGGCGCTCAGCACGTATGAAGGGACATAGCTGCGGGATTCGTAGTGGTTGAAGTTCAGACCTGCGCTGGACTTGACAGTAAGTCCATCGACAGGACGGAATTCAAGATATAAGTTGCTTTGAATTCTGTGTTCACGATTGTTGTTATTGCCGTAGTCGTAGTATGTGCGGGCAAGAGGATTGCTGAAATCCTGGTTGAAATCCCAGTTGTCGGCAACCATGTCATTGTATTCATAAAACTCACCTTCTTCGTTGTGTGAGGGGAGTATCGGGCAAGCGACAAGGATATCCCTGATGGAATTGTTATAGTTGTTACCGATGGCGATTCCGGACTTTTTGGAAAGAGTAAAGGTGAGGTTCTCGCCGAACTTCAAGATGTCGCGTCCGTTCCTGCGCAGCAGGCTGTAGTCGGAATTGATGCGTGCCGTATACCTGTCATAGTGAGGGTTTGCAGGGTGACCCAGGGTGCCGTCCTGCTTGAAGTAAGAGAATCCCATCGCATAACGTGAGACATCTGAGCCTCCGATAATGTTTAAAGACTGATTCACTATAGGGGCATCTTTGATGAGGGATTCTTGGAGCCAATTGGTTCCTTCCCACTTTCCGCTCATGATCTCGGCATACTGGAGAGGGATCAGAGATGCAAAATCGTATCCTGCTGTCCCCTGGATTTCATAGGCCTTGTTGATGATTCCCATATATTGCTTGGCGTTGAGCGGTGTAATACCGTTTGTGTTAGCATTCTGGAAACCAACATATCCGTCATATGAGATGCTTATCTTGCCGGCCTTGCCCTGCTTTGTAGTCACGAGTATGACACCATTTGCTGCTCGTGCACCGTAAATGGCACAGGAGGCGGCGTCCTTAAGAACGTCCACGGATTCTATGTCATTGGGCGATAGGGCTCTGATCGAACCGCCAGGAACTCCGTCAATTACATAGAGAGGCTCCGAATCTCCAATAGTACCTAGGCCGCGAATGGTGACCTTGTAGCTTTCGCCTGGTTGGCCGGAGTTGGAGGTGATGTTGACACCTGCGGCCTGGCTTTGGAGGGCTCCGAACACGTCTACGGCATTGGTGGCAGCTATCTTGTCTCCTGTCACGTTGACCGTGGAACCTGTGATAAGTTTTTTGCGCTGGGTCCCGTAACCCATCACGACACTCTCTTCGAGCTGGATTGCGTCTTCTGCCAAGACTATCTGGATATCTGCTCTTCCGTTTATCGGAACAGTTGTATCAGCATACCCTATGCAGCTGACGTTGAGGACAGCATCGGGAGCGACAATGAGTGAGAAGTTTCCGTCAATGTCGCTCACTGCTCCATTGCTCTTGTTTCCGGATTCGATTACACCTGCGCCGATGACCGGTTTCCCGTAAGGATCCAGCACCTTGCCGCGGACCTTGATTCTGGAAGGTGTCCGTTCTCTCTGCTTGTTCACGGAAACACGCTTTCCCTCAATAGAGTAAGTGACGTTCTGACCGGCAAACACCTGGTCCAGGACCTGCTGGATGCTGGCATCTTTCACGTCAACGTTTACCCTTTTTGTCAAATCCACGTCATTGGAATTGACCACGATTGAATAGTTCGCATTCTGATTGATAATTGCGATTGCCTCCTGCACTGTAGCACGCTGAATCTTCACTGTAATCTGAGCTGAAGCAACAAACGCTGAAAGGCTGCAAAATACGAACAATGTCAAGAATTTAGCTTTGTTCATTCTGGGCTATTTTTGTTATTATTATATGGTATCGATTTCTTTAAGCTGATATTGTAACCTGTTCCGGTCCTGCTGACCTTCAGCCTGTCATCCTTGCCTATCGTGGACAATATCTCGTCAAGGCTTTCCCCGTTAGTAAATAATGCGAAGTACCTGCGACCGGCAGCCGATGCATCAGTGATGTAGATCGGAACGCCGAACGATGCTTGGAGTTCATTTGCTATGTCCTTGAGCGTGATGTTCATAAAATAGAAGGATCGATACTTGTCCAGTGTCGCATAGCTTTCCGGGTTGAAGCGAGAGAGGGATATCTTGTGGTTTGTCTTGTCGTAGACCATCATGTCACCAGGGCACAAGGAAACCGTCTGTCTGGCCGTGCCGACTGCTGTATAGTCAACTTTTCCTTCGAGGAGCATAAGCTCGGCATGTTCCGAACCTTTGTAATTCTTGAATTCAAAACGGGTTCCGAGTACTTTAACCTCTGATTCGGCAGAGCAGAGATAGAAAGGTTTGGAAGCATCCGGACTTACCTTGGCGTAGACCTGGCCTTCAACGAAGACCTTACGGCAATCCCCATAGAATTTGTCAGGGTATATGATGCTGCTGCCGCCGTTAAGGGAAAAGATAGAACCGTCAGGAAGGACCACTTCCGCTCGTTCTCCTTCCGGGACGAAAGTCTGCTGCCAACTTACTGCTTCCGCAGGCTGTGTTTTCATTACGAGAAGGACTGAAAGCGGGATACATGCCAATGCGCAGATGCATACAAATACTCGGATGGCGCCCGTCACCATTCTGTGAGCATTCTTGAATCCAAGTTGTTTCTTGATTCCTGCAAGGGGTCTGCGTATGTCCAGGCCAGGTTCCGGATTCATGTCGTTGAATTCGGAGTCAAGCATTTCGAGCAGTTTCTCATCTCCAGCCATGTCAGCCATCTGCATCTGGATTCTCAACTCCTCTCCGCTTTCCAGGCTTCCTTTGATATATTCATGCAACTGTTTTTTATTCATAGCCTTATGATACTTTTCCCCTCAATTCTCCGAGGGCTAGTTGAATATGTTTTTCTACAGTACGTTCTGAAATGTTCAGTCTGCCGGCGATGTCCTTGTTGGACATATTCAGATACCGGCTCATTTCGAATACTGCCCTGCGCTTCTCAGGAAGCTGGGATATATGACGCAATAATATATTGTTGGTCTCATAGAACGAAATCATCTCGTCCGTCTTCGCATTGTCGGAAAAATCTGTTCCAAGAGATGATACCAAAGACTGCAGAACCTCCTTCTTGGAACGGAAGAAATCAAGACAACTGTTCCTGACGATCTTGTACAGCATTCTTTTTACTGGAAGTTCAGGGTTAAGCCGGTCCCGGTAAAGCCAGAACTTAATGAAGCACTCCTGAGTGATATCATCTGCAGTTTCTCTGTCTTTCAACATCTTGATGGCGAAAGTGAAGAGTACAGGATAATAGCGCTCGAACAGTATTTCGAACGATTTGATATCGCCTTTCCTGATATTGCTCACAAGTTGAGAATCGGTGTTATCTTTTCGGTTAGCTTTCATTAGTGTTGCTATTCATGAATATATACGAAATAAATGGTTGCAGTACGTAAAGATAATATGGAAATCTGACTGTTCTGGAGCTTTACGGTCAGCAACACAATAATGCTGTCAGTAATGATATTTACTGCCTTTATGTCAAATTATTTGAAAATCAGAACTTTTCGGTTCGAGTCAGTATTCTTTTGCAGGAATAAAGCGAATTACTAAATTTACGTCCGTTTTGAAAACGAAAAATTATGGATAGGCATGTCTTTGAGGGCGGAAAATTCGAGTTTGAGGCGGGTGGAAGCATTGAGAATCTGGAAGTTGTTTATCATACTTCTCCATTTGAATATAACCCCGAGAAAAAAGTTATCTGGCTTTGCCATGCACTTACGGCATCTTCCGATCCAGAGGGTGAATGGTGGCCTGCGCTTGTGGGGCCTGGAAAGCTGATTGACACGCAGAAATATTTCGTCATCTGTGCCAATGCGCTCGGCTCGGCGTGCGGCTCGTCCGGGCCTGCCAGCATCGATCCGAAAACTGGCAAGCCGTACAGGCTGGCTTTCCCGAGGGTCACTGTAAGAGATACGGTCAGGGCGTTTGACATGCTTCGCAAGCATTTGGGAATAGAAAAGATTGATATTCTCATTGGCACGTCCATGGGAGGCTTCATGTCATTCGAATGGGCATATTCATGTCCTGAGACATTCGGGAAAGTGTTCATCATTGCCTCGGGCGCTTGCGTTACCCCGTGGATCACAGGCTTCAATACGGCTATGAGGTTTGCGCTGGAGGCAGACCCGACCTTCAAGGCTGGCACCACGATTAAGGGTGGTCTCTTCGGTCTCAAGGCTGCAAGGGCGATCGCACTGCTGACCTATCGCTGCGAGGAAGGCCTCTTCAAGCAGGAAGAGGAAAACGAGGACTTCGTGTTCGCGGAGAAAGTTTCCTCCTACTACAGCCACCAGAGCCTGAAATTCATCAAGTCCTGGGATGCATATTCGTATAAATCCATCTGTGATCAGGTGGACAGCAATAACTTAGGTCGTGGGCGCGGCGGATTGAAGGCAGCCCTAGGCATGCTAAAGGAGTATTTCACATTGGTGTGCATGTCCTCAGACGAGCTTTTCCCTCCTGATGACATGAAACCCCTGGCCGCCATGATTCCTGGAGCCCGCTATTTCGAGATTCCTACTGTCTACGGCCATGACGGCTTCCTAATAGAGACCGACGCCATCGGCAAGATCCTGCAGCCTGCGATTGAAAAATTCGTCTGATTTTGCATATTCGTTTATTATGAATATCTTTAGAGCAATGTTTAAATAATTCATATTCAATATTATGAAAAAGATTTTATTGGGTCTTGCGTCTGTCCTTGCATTGTTCATGCTTGGCTCTTGCTCTAAATACAAATATGAGACAGTGAAGGGCGATCCGCTTAAGACGAAGATTTATACGCTCGACAACGGGCTGAAAATCTACATGACCGTCAATAAAGAAACCCCTCGCCTGCAGACTTATATTGCGGTCAGGGTTGGCTCGAAGAACGATCCTCACGAGACGACGGGTCTGTCCCATTACCTTGAGCATCTGATGTTCAAAGGCACTGAAAGCTTCGGAACTTCCGACTTCGCAGCCGAGAAACCGAAGCTGGATTCGATCAAGGCCCTGTTCGAGGTCTACAGGACCAAAACTGACCCTGAGGAGAGAAAGGCGATATATCACCAGATCGACTCCATCAGCTATGAGGCATCGAAGATTGCCATACCTAATGAATATGACAAATTGATGTCGGTCATAGGCGCTCAGGGGACAAACGCTTTCACTTCCAACGACATGACTGTCTACACCGAGGACATTCCTTCGAATCAGATAGACAATTGGGCGAAAATCGAGGCCGACAGATTCATGCATCCTGTGATTCGCGGATTCCACACTGAGTTGGAGGCGGTCTACGAGGAGAAGAACATGAGCCTGACAGAGGATCTGAGCAAGTGCCTGGAGGCCATCGACTCCGTTCTCTTCAAGAACCACCCTTACGGCCAGCAGACGACTCTGGGGACGCAGGAGCATCTGAAGAACCCTTCCATAGTCAACATCGAGAATCACAGGAACTATTATTACGTGCCGAATAACGTGGCGATTTGCGTTTCCGGCGATTTCGACCCGGATGCGTTCGTGGCCACTATCGAGAAATATTTCGGCGATTGGAAGCCTAACGAGAACCTCAAAGATCTGGAGGCAAAGCCGGAGGATCCCATCACTGCCCCTGTGCACAAAACCGTGTACGGCAATGATGCGGAATTCATGGTGCTTGGCTGGAGAGTGCCGGGATCAAAAGATTTCAGGAACAGCGAGGTGGGAGACCTTGTCCGCTCCATTCTCTACAATGGCAAGGCTGGACTGTTCGACCTGAACCTATTGCAGGCCCAGAAGATCAATTCTGCCTTTGCCGTGAACTATTCCCTTCCAGACGAAGGACAATTCCTTCTTCTTGGGTATCCTTGCGAGGGCCAGACGCTTGATGAGGTACGCGACTTAATGCTGGGAGAAGTGGAGAAATTGCGCAAAGGGGAGTTCAGCGACACGCTCATAAAGGCTACCATCAACAACTACAAGCTTGACGAGATGCGTCAGCTTGAAGATAATGACAGCCGTGCCATGATGTTCGTGAACTCATTCATCAATGGTTCCAGCTGGAAAGACGACGTTGAGCAGCTGTCCAGAATGGAGAAGGTCACGAAGCAACAGATCGTAGACTGGGCAAATGAATATCTTGGAGAGAACAATTACGTCGAGGCGTTCAAATTCGTCGGCGAGGACAAGAGCATCGAGAAAATCGCCGCTCCAGAGATCACCCCTATCGAGACGAACCGCGACAAGCAGAGCGCTTTCCTGAAGGACATTCAGGCCGATTCCGTGAAACCTATCGAGCCGGTGTTCGTGGACTATGCGAAGGATATGACGAAGAAGACTTTAGAAAAGAATATCGAGCTGCTTTACAAGAAGAATGACATCAATGACATCACCCAGGTCAGGATGATTTTCGATATGGGTTCCCAGAACGACCCTCGCCTGTCGCTTGCCTTGGATTATCTTGCTTACCTTGGGACTCCTTCCCGCAGCGCAGAGCAAATCAACAAGGATTTGTACGAACTGGCTTGCGATGAGGTTCTGTCTGCCGGCAATGCTGTTTCGACTATCGGCATCACCGGCCTGGATGAAAATGTCGGGAAGGCCCTGGGCATCATTGAAGACAGGATATTCAATGCGATTCCTGACACTGCAATTCTTTCGAAGCTGAAATCGGATGTCCTGAAGAGCAGGGCTGACAACAAGCTCAATCAGCAGTCCTGCTTCTCCAATATGTGGAATTACATTCGCTATGGGGCTGAATTCGTTCATAAGTTCACATTCACGAACGATCAGATCATGGCGCTGAATTCCGAAGAACTTCTGGATGCAGTCCGGAATCTGTATTCTAAGCAGCACAAGATCATTTATTACGGGCCTTCCGATCTTGCTAAGGTGGAAGGCATGCTCAAGAAAAACCATAAGATCGGGGAGAATCCGGCTCCGCTGGCTAAAAAATATCCTCAGCCGATAGCCGTAGACGAGAGCAAGGTGTACATAGTCCCATACGATGCCAACCAATTCTATTACCTGCAATATTCCAACAGAGGCGAGAAATTCGATGTCTCGAATGACGCTGTCGACAGGCTGTACAACAATTATTTCGGAGGCAGCATGAATGGAATAGTATTCCAGGAGATGAGGGAGGCCAGAGGGCTGGCATATTCGGCTTCGGCACGTTTCGTGGAGCCATATTCATCGGACATCCCGTATGTTTTCTTCGCTTACATCGCGTCTCAGAACGATAAGCAGAAGGCCGCAGTTGAGGGATTCGACAAGATCATCAATGACATGCCTGAATCTCAGCAGGCTTTCGACGTGGCGAAGACTGCGATGATCAATGACTTGCGTACTGCGAGAACGACGGGGATCGATGTCATATATTCTTACCTCGACCTTCAGGATCTAGGGCTTAGCGAAGACAGGAACAAGGCTATTTTTGAGCAGATCCAGACTCTCACCCTCGATGATGTGAAGGCGTTCCAGCAGAAGTGGGTCAAGGACAGGAAATTCATTTACGGCTTTCTGGGCGACCAGAAAGGCTTCGACATGGACTTCCTGAGGACCCTCGGTCCAGTACAGACCCTTACCCTCGAAGAAGTCTTTGGTTACTAGGCCAAGACTCACATAGTAATCCAACGGATCCGGAGCCATGCGTACGTCGCACGGTTTCGGATTCGTGTTGAATTCATTTATTATAAAAATAATTATTATAATCATAATAAAATTTTCGCTGCTTTGAATAACTTATTGGTAGACAATTCTTTCAAGATGGTACATAGAATTGTGGATTTCGAAAGGAATAATTAATTTAGTGACAATGTCTGTTCTGAAATCAATAATGGCGCTTCTGGCCATGGTGGCCTTGCCGGCAGGATCTGCTGCTCATCAAAGATCCGATTCCGGGAATGGCCTTTCCGCCTGTTGGAATGTGTCCATGTACGGAATTGCGGCGAGCGAGAAGTCTTTGCCTTTCTGGGCAGTGACAAATAAAGGAGGTCCTTTCCCAGATGCTCGCGGTGGCATGATTGTCAGCGCAGCCGATTTGCGATATGGCCTTGGCAAAGGCTGGACTCTCTATGGCGGGACGACGCTGGCTGCCTCTTTGTCGCAGAATGCTGATGTCTTTGCTTCGCCTGCGGTCGAGGCATACGGTTCTTCATCTGCCACACATGATGCTTTCGACGGCAAGGTTGGGCAGCTTTATGCAGGGATTGGCTGGAAGGCTTTGAGGCTGTATCTTGGAATGCGGGATAGAACACGTTGGTTTGAAGAATCGGTGCCCAGATGCAGTGGTGCTGCCTGCGCTTTACCTGGATTCCGTGGTGCCTCCGGCAGGAGCAACATTGCGGAACTTTCCCTCACCGGCGGCGACATGATGTGGACTGGAAATGCTCGCAATGCGCCGGGCTATAATATTTATTCTGAATATATTGACGTGCCTTGGACTAAGGGGATTCTGGCATTCAGGTTCAATTACGCCGACTACATATTCATAGATGACAGGTATGTCGACAAGGCTCGTCTGCACAACAAGTCTTTGTATGTCAGGCTTAGGTTTAGCGAGAGAGTTGACTTCCAGATGGGCCTGGAGCATTTCGCCACATGGGCAGGCGACAGCCCGAAATATGGGTCTCAGCCGCATTCTTTCAAGGATTATATGAAGGTTGTGCTGGGCAGGAGTGGCGGCAGTGGTGCCACTGCGAGTGACCAGGCTAACGTGCTTGGCGACCATAGAGGCCGCGAGTTGTTCCAGCTGAACTGGCGGACGGACAAATTCACGCTTTTGGCAGCTCACGACAGGCCATTCGAGGATGGCTCAGGGGTGCGCTTCAAGAATTTCCCCGATGGTGTGACAACAATTGGCATCTCTTTGAATGACAGGGATAAATGGGTGACCGACGTGCTTTATGAATATGTCTTCACTCGTTCGCAGTCGGGTTCGGTGCATGCAAGACCTGCTACCGAGGAGGAGCTTCGCAAGAAACCTGACCGGCTTTATCGCTACCTTGGTGGAAGGGACAACTATTTCAACAATGGGGAATATGCTTCCGGCTGGACCAATTATGGTCGCACGATGGGGCTGGCGCTGATGACTCCGATGCCTGTCGGCAGCGACGGGGTAGTGCTTGGAATCGCCAATAACCGAATCCGTGCCCACCACATCGGCATTGCTGGCAAGGTGGCTCGCAAGGTTCCTTACAGGCTGAAGGCAACATATTCAATTAATTACGGCAATTACACTCAGCGCATCGAAGCTTTCAAATCCGCTCCAAAGCAGTTTTCCTGCGCGTTTGAAGTTAATTTCCCGAAATTCAGCAAGGCATTTCCTTGTCTCGTCTCCGCCGGAGCCTACATAGACAAAGGCAGCCTCTACGCCGACAACTTCGGCCTCACCCTCCGTCTCACCCTAGTAGGCCACAACTAGACATCGCCTATTCCCGCAATTTTCCTTATCTTTGAAAAAGTTTTCAGGCAGAATATGATAAAGAACATAGTTTTCGATTTCGGCGGAGTGCTTCTTGACTGGAATCCGAGGTATCTTTACAGACAATATTTCAAGTTAGAAGAAGAGATGGAAAATTTCTTCGACAAGGTTGGCCTATACGACTGGAACGCCACCCTAGATGCAGGGAAGCCTTTCGCAGAAGGAGTGAAGGAGTTGCAGGATAGGTTTCCTGAATATGCTAAGGAGATTCAGCTGTTCGACGATGAATGGCGGCGTACCGTGAAAGGATGCTTTCCGGAAAGCGTAGCCCTTTTAAAGAAGCTGAAATCCAGCGGATTAAGAATATATGGCCTGTCGAACTGGTCTTGGGAGAAAGCTGAGGGGCTGATCAAAGAATTTGATTTCTTCAAGCTGTTCGACGGAATGGTGATATCCGGAATCGAGAAGGTCAACAAGCCTGATCCAAGAATATATCAGATTCTCCTAGACCGGTATCATCTGAAGGCAGAAGAATGCGTGTTCATAGATGACAACGCTGCGAACATTCAGGCAGCCGATGCGTTAGGATTCAATGCCATCATATTCGATGACATTCATAATGTGACTGACAAACTTAAATCCTTAATATCATGATCAGATTAAATGTATTTTTCGAAGTTAATGAGGGCGTAACCCCGGAGCAGGTCAAGGCTGCTACCGCGGAGATGGTTCGCGATTCAAGGACTCAGGAGGGCAACGTCTCCTATGATCTTTTCGCCAGCACAAGCAGGGAACGCGTCTACCTGTTCTGCGAGACATGGAGAGACCAGAAAGTCCTGGATGCCCATGGTGAGAGCAAATCATTTGCGGACGGCTGCGCCAATCTCAAGAAACTGATGAAAGGGGAATGGAAACTTGAAAAATTCGAGTTCTGAACCAATCCCGACTTAGCTCTTGCGCCCAACGCTTCATATTATGGTTTTACATGTGCGTTTATGAAGTTGTTGGTATATTCAATCAACGCAATGAATTTTTTTGGAAAATGCTGTTTTGTGCCGGCATTGATGAAGACGGATTTGCTCTTTCCGTTTTGTGTCAAGGTGACCATGTACAAAACAGCATTGTCTGAATTTTCCCCATCTGTGAGGCCATAGGCATCTTCCATTTTAGAGATGTTGCTGTCGCTGATTAACTTGCGGAATTCGTCAAATTCCGATTTTGTTGCGATGCCTTCCTTCTCAACCGGACGGTGTTTTCCCTCAAACCGGTCGAAAAGGTAATTTTCTCGCATGATTACATAGCTCGAATCGGAATCCAGCTGAAATTCCACTTTGAAGTTGCACACGCTTTCCATGCTGTATTTGTAAGTAAAATCCTTTGGTACCGTACTTACGTTGCAACTGCAAACCAGCAGGGCGAGTAAACAGAATATGACTGAAATATGTTTCCCCATGACTTTAAAACCATGAAAAGGGAGGATTCTCTCCCTTTTCATGAAAACATTACGATGCATTATCTCCACGGAGCTGGTTGTTCCAAGTAAGGTTTCCCGTTCTCGTCATTTCCCATCGTTTGTATCTGAGTCTGAGGAATTGGAAACATCGTCTTACTGGCATCTAGTGAAACGGCCGCACTGAATTTGGCGAACAGATAGCCTTTCTCGAAATCAATATACTCTTTGATTTGCTGTGCCATGTATTCGCCGCCCCATCGCGCCAAGTCGAACCAGCGTTGTCCTTCCATTGCTAATTCCAGCTTGCGTTCCATCCGGACTGCTTTAATGCATACTTCTTTGTCGGTGAATGCAGGATGCGTGGACGGATACTCTTTGACGAGGTAATTTGCTGCGGGAGTGCCATCCGGTAGCCGGATGATGTTTGCGGGAAGTGCTGCGCGTCTGCGGATTTGATTGACCATTTCCATGGCTTCCGAGGTTTTTCCGTCGTTAGCCAGACATTCCGCATAAAGCAGTATCATATCCCTTAAACTCAGATATTGCAGGTTCATGGCAGATCCTGGCGCCCATCCGGCGCTCAAGCCTCCGCCGGCTAATCCTGCATCCAATTCTTTTTTGGAATAAACGTGTTTCTTCGGCATGAAGAATCCTCCGTTCCCCATGTCTCTTACCCAGTTGTTCTTCGGAAGTCCCCAATCTTTATATGGAATGCCGAAACGCCCGATGGCAAAATCGAGACGCGGGTCTACGAGAGCATCCGTATTGAGTGAGAGCGGGGCATCATTTTCTGAAGACGGATTCTTGACTGATACATACGGTGCATTCCTGTAGGAATTGTCCAAGAAAGGCAGTCCGTTCGCATCCACTTTAAATGAATTTGCCAATTCATAGGAAGGTTGATAAAAACCGCAACATCCACCAGGAGAGCCTGAACCGCCATGTGGATAGCACAACGACATTCCGGTGTTGGCGTTGTTCAAGTCATTGGAAAACTGAACGGCAAAAATGGATTCTTTGCCGTTTTCGCGATAGCTGTCGAAATTGGCGTTCAAATCATCTTCCAATCCGTATTTCAAAGCATTTGAAGTCTGTCCATTTTCGATGACATCTTTCAAGATAGGTTCTGCGGAAGCCATGTCGCCTTTCTGCATCAAAATTTTCGCCTTCAAGGCTTTGGCAGCCCATGAATTCGCTCTTCCTACCAGATCCTGTTTTTCCGGTAGATTGGCGATGGCAACATCTATGTCGCCCAGTACTTTCGGATAGATGTCAATGTCGTTATGTATTTTAGGGTCGTCTTCCAAAATGGTATCGTCTACCCATGGAATGTAAGGTCCGAACACCTTTATTCCTTCAAAATAAAACAGTGCCCGGAGAAAATATAACTCTCCCTTTCTGGTTTTCATGAATGTTTCCGGCAGCTGGTCTTTCACTTTTTCCATGGTCTGCAAGGTGATGTTCACTCGCTTTGCGCCCTTATAGATCCAAATCCACTTTTGATTGAGGTAGTTGTTGTTAGATTGGACGCTATACTTTTCCATGTCGTTCAAGACGGATTGGTCGTTGGCATCGGAACCTTTGTTGGCATCACCTCCGTACATTCCTCCGAATGTCCAGTTGAAAGGACTAGCCCCCCAACCGTCTTCGGTAAGGTTCGCATAAGCGGTCGTCGTCAGCAGGTCGATTCCCGTCTCGTTCATCAATGCTGCTTGATCGATACTTCCTTGCGGTGCTTTGTATAAAAAATCTTCTCCACAGGAATTAACCGAAAGAGCGGCTGCTCCAAGCAGTAGTAATATGATAATCTTTTTCATTGTACAGCTATTTAAATGATTTAAAATGTGAAGTTTACGCCAAAGAGCAAACGCATGGTCGTAGGCCAGCCACCTCCGTCAATTCCACGGCTGAGGTCTGCACGGTTGCCTGTGCCTGTTTCCCTGTTGGTGATTTCAGGATCCAATCCCTTATATTTCGTAAAAGTCAAAATGTTCTCGGCCTGCAAATAGATGCGCAAGTTGGAAATGGTCGCCTTTTGCAGCCAGGATTCTGGGAAAGTATACCCGATGACAAGATTTTTCAGCCTTAAGAAAGAACCGTCTTCGATGTAGTAGGAATTGAGCACCTTTCCAGTCCAGCCGTCCTGTGAATCCAGTATTGGCAATTTGGCTTTTGAATTGTCGGCTCCTGGTTTCCAGGAGAGATCACGCATCCTGGTGGACCGGTTTCCTCCAAACAGCGGAAAGTCCGTGAAGTATTTGGTATTGTTGAGAATGTCGTTCCCGATGGTAGAATACCAGAACATGGTCATATCCCAGTTTTTATACTTGAAGGATGCGTTCAATCCGGCTATCAGATCGGGATGCGGGCTGCCGATGACCGTACGGTCGTTCATGTCTATCTTCCCGTCGGGCTCTCCGTTCTCACCTCCGCCCAGATCGGCATACTTATACTTTCCGACATATTCCTTCGGCCCTGGTTTGTCAGGATCCAGCAAGTCTTTTTTGGTCGTATTATACGGTACAGGAGAATTCATAACATCTTCTTCATTCTCATAAAAGCCGATGATCTTGAAGCCGTAGAATTCCGATATGGAATGTCCTTTGATGGTGCGTGTCTCTCCTACGTCAAACCGGTCTCCATACCCCCACAAAGCAAAGTCATCCGAATCTGCCAACCGCAGCACCGTATTTTTATATGTGGATAAATTGAGCCCGATATCCCAGGAAAAATCGCCATGATTGTCCCTGTAGTTGAACGTGAAATCGGCACCGACGTTTTTCATGTCACCATAGTTGATGTATGGTTTATCGATTTCGTCATTTGCCAATGCGGAATAGGCGGCTTCTATCAACATATCCGAGGTCTTCTTGTGATATAAATCCAATATTGCGGAGAATTTGCCGTTGAAGAATGTCGCATCGATTCCGATGTTGGCCATCTTGGTAGATTCCCATTTCGTGTCTTCGTTGCCGAAACGTCCCAGCCTGTAACCCAGAGTCGTACCGGAGTTCGCTCCTCCGAGATCATAATTCGTGGATTGAGGATAGGTCGTGAACTCCATCGCATAATTGGTGGTCCTGACCATTTCGGAGTTACCCGTGATTCCATATCCTGCCCGAAGTTTCAGGTCGTCCAGCCAGCTTTTCGTGCCTTTCATGAAATCCTCTTCCGATATACGCCATCCCAAAGATGCAGAAGGGAAAACTCCATATCTGTTTTTCTTGGCGAACCGCGAAACTCCGTCCCGGCGTATGATTCCGGTAATCAGGTACTTGTTATTGTATGAATAGTCAGCACGTGCGAACACGCCAAAGAGCGCGAATTCTCCATTGTAAGACGAATCATTTTCCCGGAGGTCGTTTCTTTCTCCCATCCCCAATGTCCAAGTGTTGACGTTATCTTCATAGAGGTATCCGTATCGTCTTCCGCTCATGCTGTGTCCGAGGCCGTCGCGGATGGCTTCCGACCCTAAAACCACATTCAAGGAATGGATGTCGCGAAAAACTTTATTGTAGGTCAATGTATTGGTCCAGACCCATCTGAAATTGAAACCGGAACCTTCTTCCAGGTTGTTCGTTCCGGGACTTTCAGAAAATTCCGGATTCTTTTTGCTCATCCGGTAATAATAATTATTCGTGTAGTCCACTCCGAAACTTGTCCGGAAAGTCAGTTCTTTCATCAGGTCCGCTTCCCCCCAGACATTTCCGAAAACCCTTGAGTTGCTCCAGTAATTGTCTTTATCGCGGTAAACCATTGCGATAACGTTCTGGAAGTTGCCCGTACCGGTGATTTTAGAACCGGCCCAATTCCCGAATTCATCCTTTACCGGAACCCAAGGAGAGGCGCGATAGGTCCATGAATATGGAGTGGATTCGTTAAAGTTAGTATTCAAGCCATCGTCTTTCGTCCATGTATATTGCAGATTTTCACCGAAGCGCAACCAAGGACGGACATCGAACGAAGAATTCAGGCGCGTCTGGTATCTTTTATAATAAGAGTACTTGACCGTTCCCTGCTGGTTGAAATAATTCAAGCCTACCAGATACCTTCCTTTGTCATTTCCCCCCGAAAATGTCAATTGATGGTTCTGAATAGGTGCGACCCGATCCAGCTCTTTCCACCAGTCGGTGTCGGAAAAAGGCACCATCTGATTGTCAGGGAATGAATAGTTCTTGATGTCCTGATTTTCTCCCTTGGCTCCGGTTACCGTCAGATAATTCGGAATATGTGGTTCCAAATATTGCCCGAACTGCGGATGATAAGGAATGGCTTCGTCTTCAGGGACTCCACGTATCAACATGGCGTTGCGCTGTGATTCCCACTCCAGTGCAAGTCGGTCCGCCGAATTCAGCATATCATACCGCTTGGTGGTTTTCTGAATGCCATAATAGGCATCGTAAGTTAATTTTGGCCGTCCTGAACCGATGCCTTTTTTGGTGGTGATCAGGATGACGCCATTGGCAGCTTGCGCCCCATAAATTGCAGCCGAGGAAGCATCTTTCAGCACCTGCATGCTTTCGATGTCATTTGGGTTCAAGCTGCTTAAATTCTGGTTACGGGTGGATACTCCGTCAATCACGTACAGGGGACCATTGTCGTTCACCGTATTGATGCCTCGGATGCGTACCATCGTAGCAGAACCAGGAGAACCTGTTTGTCCAACATACACGCCGGCGGCTTTCCCCTGCAGCTGTTGCGTCGCAGAAGATCCGGTGCTTGACAAAAGATCTTTGGCTCTCACCACGCTCACCGATCCGGTGATGTCTTTCTTGGCTTGTGTGCCATAGCCCACGACAACCAGTTCTTTCAAACTGTTTGCGTCTTCTTGCAATACGACTGTAAAAGTCGTTTTGTCTTTCGTGTCGATCAGTTGATCTACATAACCTAGATAGGAAACTCTCAAATAAGCGCCAGGGGTGATTCTCAAAGAGAAATTACCGTTTTCATCGGTAGTTGTACCCGTTGTTGTTCCAACTTCGACAATGCTAGCGGCGATTAAGGCTAAGCCGTTTTCGTCCGTAACTTTGCCGGTGACTGTTTTCTTCTCCTGCGAAAAAACGTTTCCTGCAGAAATCGTGAAAAGACAGCATAAGAGCAGCAAAAATGAAATCTTTAATGTAAAGGGTTTCATAACATATTGAATTAAATTATCGAACCAGACCGAATCGGGTGAGCCGACCGATCTGATTTTTTTTCAATTTTTCTGTCAGTGGTGCCATGCAGGCGCAAAGCAAGTGTAAAACAAATGATTAGTTTAGTGTTCACCAAGCTGGTTGCCGGCATTTAAGTCAGAAACTCCTTGAGGCTATCTAACTTACAAGTCTCAAACAACATGGTTATTTTTGTTGACAATAATTATGTGGTCGCTTGTCACTAATTATGTGGTCGCTTGTCACCGCCAAATATAATGAAAAAAAATTAATGTAGCATTTTCCCCAATTTTTTTCACGGACGGACTCTGGGGCGTGAGCAAGGAGCGTATGCGACTTGCTGATTTTCAAAGTGTTCCAAGCGAGTATTGCTCACGCCTCGTGATTTTCGGAGGCGTGAGCATAAGGTTTTGTAAGTCTTTGATTTTCAATTGCAATTTTGGCCACATTGCTCACGCTAGATGAGCCCTGTATCGGTTTGCGTGCTACAGTGTTAGCTCGTGGCCGCGGTAGAAGTCCAGAAGGCTGGCGGAGTATAGGTACTCGTAGCGGGCGCGGACCAGGGTGGATTCTGCGGACAGGTAGCTGTCCCGGGACTCGTTGAACTCAGTGATGTTGGCCTTGCCGTTTTCGTATTTCGCAAGCATCAGGTCATAGGATTCCTTGGCGCTGGACAGGGCATCGGTGCTAGAACGATACTTCTCCTGAGCTGCCACGGCATTGTAATATGCCTGTTGTATCTCTTTGTAAAGAGATTTTTTTGCGCTTTCGAGCTGTAACTCCTGATTGATTTTCGACAGCTGGGCGCTGCGAATCTGGTTACGGTTCTGGAATTTATTGAATATGGGGACAGAGAGGCTCAGCCCTACGTACTGGCTGAAATTATGCTTCATCTGATCTGCGAATGAATCATTGTGGGCCCCGCTCAGAGTATAGTAGTTCGTGCCTATTCCTCCGCTCAGAGAAATTGTCGGCATGTATCCGCTCTTTGCGTTTTTGATGGTCCAGTCGTAAGCCTTCAGCCGGAACTCCTCGGCTCTGATCACAGGCTTGGCAGTCACTGCGTCTGCATAAATGTCGTCGGGGCTCGGCAAGAGGAAATTTTCGATGTCCCTGGACGGCCTTACGACAGAGAATCCTTCGGGATTATGCAGTTCCAGCAGCTGGCTGAGATCCAGCAGGGCGATGTTCAGGTCATTCCTTGCCTGGGTGGCGTTCAGCCGGCTCTGACCCAAGGCGGCCTTCTGCTGTGCGACTTCCGAAGCGCTAGCCTTGCCATTCAGCTCCATTTCAGAGAGCCTGTCCACCTGCAGAGAGTCAATTGAAACCTGATTCAAAGCTACGTCCAGCAATTCCATGTCGTAGAGAATCTGCACGTAAGCCTGTGCTACCTGCACCCTGATGTCATCCTTGGCTTTCTCTAAATCTTCGGTCGCCGCCTGCAGATTCAGCTCGCTTTCCTTGATGGAATTGCGGATTCTGAGGCCTTGGAATACGGGAACGGAAGAACCCAGGCTGAATCCCGTGGAAGAGGTGTTGTTATTTGAATATGTATTCGAGGAAGTCAAGCCTCGCCCGAATGAGAAATTCTCGTTGACGGAGCCGTTCAGGTCTGGCAGCCGGCTGTTCTTGGCAGTATTCAGAGCTATTTCCTGATTCTTTCTGTGCAGGTCCTGCTGCTTTATAGTTATGTTGTGGTCAATGGCGTAGCTGATGCAGTCTGCCAGCGACCATGGGCCGGAATGGACCGCCTCCTGCGCAGATGCTAGGGACGGCATGGCACAAAAGGCTGCCAGGATGAATGAATATATTATATTGCTAAATTTCATGTTCATTATTTTTTAGTCTCGATGATTTTGTTCCCGCGAACCTTGTCTCCATTCTTCAGTCCATTCTTTATCTCGACATCTACTCCATCGCTCAGCCCGATGGTTACCGGAGTGCGCTTGTATGTGCTGTCTTTGTCCATCAGGTAGACGAAAGTTGAATCTCCGGAGAATTCCAGGGCTTTCTCAGGAATGGTCACCACGCTGTCGGCATGGTCCAAGATCACCTTTGCATTCGCGCTGTAGCCGGAACGGATCATAGACCCCTCTTGTGGCTTCACGGCAGCCTTGATTTCGAATTCTTTTGTCCCGTTGTTGTCCGTGGCCTTAGGGGAGATGTATTCAAGAGTGGCTTCGAATTTCTGATCCTGCAGGGCTCCGATCGTGATTTCCACGTTAGTGCCTTCTTGAATTTTCCCGACCTCGGTCTCATCGATCCTGCCATCGAATATGAGATCTTTCATGTCGGCCACAGTGGCTATCGTGGTGCCATCGTTGAAAGTGTTCGCTTGAATGACGGAGTTCCCGACCTTCACGGGGACGTCAAGTATCAGTCCTGTGATGGTGGAGCGGATGAGCGTCGAGGAAGAGCTTGCGTTCTGCTTCGAGACGCCGGTCCTGACGACTTCCAAGGCATCCACGGCGGCATCGTATTCCTCTTTAGCCTGTTCGTAAGCCTGAGCGATCTTGTCATATTCGTCTGCGCTGACCAGTTTCTTGTCGTAGAGGGCTTTCTCCCGCTCGAAATCGGTCTTGGCTTGCTTGCGGTTGATTTCCGCAAGACGCACCCTGCTCTGCGCAGAACTCAACGAGCTCATCTCGGGGATGACGTTAACCTTTGCGATTATCTCCCCTGCGGTGACGTTCTGGCCTGGTTCCTTATAAAGCTCGGCGATGATTCCGCTTATCTGCGGCTTGATGTTCACTTCGTTGCGAGGTTCGATGGAGCCGTTGATGAGCGTAGTCCTCTCAAGGGATTTCCTCGTAGCAGTGAGTTCTTCGTACTTCTCTTCCTTTGGCTTGGATCTTTGGTACAAGTAGACGAAAGTCCCAAGGAACAGCAATGCTATGAGCGCTGCGATGATGATTCTGAAATACTTTTTCATATTCATTAATATTTTATATTCATATAAATTCCTGATTTTCGCCAGGATGACAGTCCATGGTTATTCTTCTCTCATCGCATCCACGGGCTTTATCTGCATCGCCCTTGATGCTGGAGCGAGTCCTGCCAGCACGCCCAGAGTGATAAGTCCCAGCAACGCCAGCAAAGCCTGCCAGAAGGTTACTTGGAACTGAGCCGTCATGACCCCGTCCTTGGTGAATCCTAGCTCTACCATTCCTAATATCATGACGGAGAATATGATGCCGAACATTCCCGAGACCATGGTCAGGGTTATGCTTTCGGCTATCACCTGAGAGATGATGGTCTTAGGAGTCGCCCCGATGGCACGACGGATACCGATTTCCGTAGTCCTCTCCTTCACGGTTACCATCATGATGTTCGATACACCGATGGCTCCTGCCAGCAAAGTGCCGATTCCTACCAGAAGGAACAGTAAGTCGAGCCCCTTGAACAGATTTCTTACGAAGGTGAACATGCTCTCTATGTTCAGGCCAACGATGGCTCGCTTGTCATTGGGAGCGACCAGGTATTTCTGCTTCATCATATTCACGCACTGGTTCATGACTTCGCTGGATCTGTATTCAGGCTTCACCAGAACCATCAGCCCCCATATCCTGTCGCCGCGATTGTACAGCCTGGCCATCACGCTCATCGGGCAGAACACCCCTCTGTCTGAGCCTCCGTTTATGTTGAAATTGCTGCTGGTCTGCGCCACTACGCCTATGATTTCGTAATATATCCCATTGATGGATATGAATTTGCCGCAAGGGTCGCCACCGCCCGGGAAAAGGGTCTCGTAAACGCGCCATCCTATCGTCGCAACCTTGCGACCCTCGGCGTTGTCCATGTCGTTGATGAACCGTCCGTATTTCATGTGCTGGAACTGGATCCTGGAATAATCCGAGGTCACGCCTTGGAAATTCACCCCATTGTACTTATTCGTTCCGTATACGGCTTGCACCCCCCATTGAGACATGGACGTGGTGGCGAGCTCGACTCCTTGGATTTTCCTCAGCTCATCCATGTCCGCTGTCCTGAACATTATCTGCCTGCCCGACTTGAATCCTCCATACGGCTTGGTAGTGATCCCATTCATCACGATCACGCAGTTTGTGGCGAAATTTCCCATGTCCTTGGAGACCATGCTTTTCACCGCCTTGCTTCCGCCCAGCAGGACCAGCAGCATGAACATGCCCCAGAACACCCCGAAGCCGGTCAGGAATGTCCTGCTTTTGTTGCGTCGCAGCGTCTGCGAGATTTCTCTGAATGCATCTATGTCGAATTTCATATATTCATTATTTAAGTTCATTGAGAGCCTCTATCGGCTTTACCTTGGCGGCCTTCCTGGCAGGGAAGAAGCCTGCCAGAACCCCAGCCACGATAAGCACCACGGTAGCCCCTATTGCCACCCCGACGCTCACGGTCGAATCCTTGAATATGTACATTCTCTGGACGCCGATGTCCAGCACCTGCTGCCCGATAGTGGAATCCATTATCTGACAGGAAATTATGCCGCATATCATGCCTATGTAGCCGAAGAATGCGGTTATGACTATGCTCTCGACTATCACGAGCTTTATTATCGACCATGGGGTGGCGCCTAGAGCCTTCCTGATGCCGAATTCGTGGATGCGCTCCCTAACGGTGATGAGCATTATGTTCGACACTCCCACGACTCCGCTGAGGAGGGTGAACAGGCCTATTATCCAGAGCATGGTTTTTATGATGTTCATGACCTTGTTCACCTGCAGGTTATCGATGACGCTGTTTGAGATCCACAGAGTCCTGTCATCGTCAGGAGCGTAACCGTGAGCGTTGTTGTAGTCTTTCTTATATTGCTTCATGAAAGCCTCATTGGCCTTCTCCGTGTTCAGCCCGTGGTACGAGAATATGATGGAATACATCTCGCTGCCGTAGTAGACGTCCGAGAAAGTCGTTGACGGAATGTCCATCTGCATGAGGTCGGCATCCATGTTGCTTTGGAACACGCCAATTACCTTGTACGCCAGATGCCCGACTTTGATGTACTGCCCGATTATGGCGAGGCTGTCAAGAGGGGCGGGGAGAAACATCGCTGCGGCATCATCTCCGATGAATATGACTTTTCTGTGCAGCCTGATGTCCAGCTCGTTTATTTTTCTTCCGGCTATGATGTCCCTGTCCCTTGCCACATAGTGCACGGGACTTATTCCGTTGATGCCGACGTTGCTGCTCATGTCGCGGAAGCTGGCCGTGTCCGATCTCCAGTAATCTGCGCTCACTGCGTCTATGACATCCTTGTAGTTTTCCTCAGTCCTCTCGGCATCGAACTCTTTCAGCTCGGTCCAGGTCCCCTCGTTAATTCCGTTGTAAGCCTTGCTGGTGGATCCGCCATAAACCTGCATGGTGTTCACGTCTATGTTCCGGTTGTTGTTCACAAGAGCATTCATCAGGCCGCCTCCTGCGCCAAGCAGGGCGATGAGCATGAATACGCCCCACGCCACCGCAAACCCCGTGAGGGAAGTGCGCAGTTTGTTCTGCTTCAAGGTGCCGATTATTTCATTGAATATGTCGAACATCGCTCCCTTATTTCATTATGCTGTTTTCTCCGAACGGAGAAGCATTGTGATCCACGTTATCCTCGACCTTGCCGATTATCCCGTCTTTGATATGGATGATTTTATTCGTCTCGTTGGCGACCCCGCTCTCGTGCGTCACGACGATCATCGTCACGTCCTCCTCCTTGTTGACGCGCTTGAGCAGTTCCATGACTTCCAGGCTGGTCTTTGAGTCAAGCGCCCCAGTGGGCTCATCGGCTAAGATTATCCGGGGATGAGTTATCAGAGCCCTGGCGATGGCGACTCTCTGCTTCTGGCCTCCGGACATCTCGTTCGGAAAATGCTCTGCCCAGTCGGTCAGGCCCATCTTATCGAGATATTCCATTGCCTGATGATGCCTCTCGCGCCTTCCGATGCCTCTGTAGAACAGTGGCAGCTCCACATTCTCGACGGCGGTCTTGAAGTTGATGAGATTGAAAGACTGGAATATGAAGCCTATGGTGTGGTTGCGATATCTGGCTGCTTCTCTTTCGCTCAGCCCCTTTATCAGCCTGCCGTCCAGCCAGTATTCGCCGGTATCGTAATTGTCGAGTATTCCGAGGATGTTCAGCAGAGTGGATTTCCCGCTTCCAGAGGCACCCATGATGGATACGAATTCCCCTTTCCCGATTTCGAGATTAATGCCTTTTAGCACGTGAAGCGGTTGAGCTCCGAAATATGTTTTGTTTACGTCTTTTAGTTCTATCATCATGAGTCAGTCGTTTTTAGAAATAACAGACTTTTTATAAATACGCCGGATTTTGGGAAATGTAACCATAGCATTTTAAAGCGCCGATTACTCCCGACTGCAGCATCTTCGTGGAATTGGCAAAAGATGCGGTATTTAGTGAAATTGTCTTGATAACCAAATAGTTTATCTTTATCGGCAAAGATAAACTAATATCTCATCTTTGACACATTGCTTTTGAGAAATCAAGTCCCCAGACCGCTGAAATGGCGATTTGGGGACTCTTGCGTTCTGGAACTTTGTAGCTATACAGACTCCTTTTGGTCTTTTTTCGTAGATTTTTTAGATTCTGCGATGATGGCCTTCATTCTCTGTTTTGAGACGATCTGCGTATCCGTCCTGAAGCCGGCGGAGCCATGCAGGTTGTTGGTGATGTCCGTCCGTGTATATGTGGGGACATAGCCTTCTCCGTTCACGGCGAGGAAGTTCATGTCCTGAAGAGTGCCGATTATCTCATCGGGAGAGAAGCGCCGCCCTCCGCGGTTGATCTTCTTCGCGAGGTACTTGTACAGGATGAGAGCCAGGAAGCAGGTGAGGAAGTGGGCCTTGATGCGGTCGTCCCTCTGTAGGAATACCGGCCTTGCCTCGAAGTCGGTCTTCGTGATGCGGAAGCAATCTTCTATGATCCAGCGCCCGCCGTTCACCTTGATGATTTCAGGGGCGATGTCATCAAGGTCGGTGCAGATGCCGTAGAAGCCGTCGAAGCGCGCCTCCTGGTCTATCATCTCCTGATTGAGCGAGTAGCTGTTGTATTGGGCTGGTTCTCCGTCAATGGTGCAGGATTCGCACTTGATGAAGCGTTTTGGGTCATTCTGCCCTTTGCCGAGCTTGCCGGCCGCCCCGCGCTTGATGATGCTCTCTGCTCTCGCGGTCTGCTTCCCGCGCGTGTGCCGCAGGTAGTCGCGGTACTTGAACGAGAAGGTGACGATGAGCCTCTGCGCCAGTTCCTCGCCGGTCTTGCTGAGCGTCGTCTTTATCCATCGCTCGCGGCAGAAGAGGTCGTCCGCATGCGTCTCCGGGTCCAGCTGCGTCAGGTCATATTCTTTTTCTGACAGTTCCGGGCCGTTCTTTCCCTTGAAGTCGACAAGTCTCCACCCCGTGGTCTGCAAGGCCCAGTCCTGAAGGTGTCCCTCGAGTTTCTTCAGCGACTGCACTGTGATGAAGGCCCTCTCCCCGACGTGGTCATTCAGCCTGTTCTCATATGAGGCGAGCCCTCCGTCCGTGCATACGACCACTTTCGATATGCCGAACTTCTCGCGGAGCTTGTCTTCCAGCGGCTTGAGCGTCGTCGTTTCCGCCGTGTTGCCGGGATTGACGCAGAACGCGAGCGGGATGCCGTCCTTGTCGGTGAAGAGCCCCATCTGGACGATGGGATTGGGACGGTTCTCCTTGGAGTGCCCGTACTGGCGCAGGCCGCTTTCCTCCTCGCTCTCGAAGTAGTAGTTGGTGCAGTCGTAGTAGATGACCGAGTCGCTGCGCTTGCCCAGCTTCAGGCTGTTCCTGTAGACGGCCGCCTGGATGTCGTCGCTCTCCTTTGCCAGAAGCGACAACGCCCTGTAGACCTGATGGATGTCTGACTTCGGCCGCTCGATGAAGCGCTTCGCGTCCTCCAGGGATGAACGCTTGGAGCCGGGATACAGCACCCTCGTGTAGAGCAGCATTTGAAGGATGTCGTCCAGGTCATATTCGTTCTTGTGCTTCTTCTCTATCTTTTTGCAAATCTTATCAAGACCCAGTTCGTGGTAGACTTTCTGCAGGAACAGGTAGCCGCCGTTGAAGCAGCGCCGTTCGTCCTTCTTGACCAGGGCGCTCTGGGAGAACTTTACGACCACGTCCCTGCGGAGCTCCTTGTCTGCCTTGGTCAGCCCCTTGATGTATTCTTGGACCGCTTCCATCGTATTCTCCTTTCCGAACCTTGCCTCAACCTCCTCGATGCTCCCCAGGCGCTCCACCGTCCTAGTTGAACTCTTCCCGGACTCCGTCCTATAGGACTTCTGGACATAGTAAAGCGTGGCGTTTTTAGACTTGCTGATAGTTAGTTTCATATAATATAACCATATATAGCTACAAATATATAAATAAAATTTGACAAAAAAAAAGACTTTTACGAAAAAGTCTATCAATTATTTGCGAATATTTTTAATTCAAGAATGTGTCAAACTTCCGGTGGATTTCCCGCTTCCAGAGGCACCCATGATGGATACGAATTCCCCTTTCCCGATTTCGAGATTAATGCCTTTTAGCACGTGAAGCGGTTGAGCTCCGAAATATGTTTTGTTTACGTCTTTTAGTTCTATCATCATGAGTCAGTCGTTTTTAGAAATAACAGACTTTTTATAAATACGCCGGATTTTGGGAAATGTAACCATAGCATTTTAAAGCGCCGATTACTCCCGACTGCAGCATCTTCGTGGAATTGGCAAAAGATGCGGTATTTAGTGAAATTGTCTTGATAACCAAATAGTTTATCTTTATCGGCAAAGATAAACTAATATTGGCTCACGTGCAAACGTTCGGGTATAAATATTTAATACTTTGCAAAGAGCAGACTCTTTTGATTATGTCAGAAGATCCAAGTTCGAGATTTACTAAGACTTTCTTCACTACTTCCTGCCAGAAGGATTCATATGTATTTTCCAAGAGATAGGTAGAGTATTTGATATCAGCATAAATTTACTATTTTTGTCATACAAACAAAGATGACAGAAAAACACGCTGCAAATCTAAGATTTGCGATTAGACAGAAACCATTCAATTATGGCAAAGAATTTCGGACTAACCTGGTGGGGACGGCGCTGGCTGGAGTCCCTCACGCAGATAGACTTCGCGAATAGGATTCCCCGAGGTGCGCGATATGCCCGTAACGGCAGTGTACGGGAGATTGTCTTTACAAGGGATGGTATCATCAAAGCACGAGTAAAAGGAACCCGGCCTTCACCATATAAAATTGAGATTCAGGTCCCGCAATTCCAGAAAGAAAGGAAATGCCAACTGATTAAAGCACTGTCGGAACATCCCGCCCTTCTGTCTCGCCTGCTGAACAAGGAACTGCCGGATGAAGTGCTACCTATTGCCGTAAAATGCGGATTGAAAGTGTTCCCCGCCTCTTGGAAAGACTTAGGAATGCATTGCAGCTGCCCCGACTGGGCCGTTCCCTGCAAGCACATAGCAGCCGTCATCTACAAAGTGAGTCAGGAGATTGACAATGACCCTTTCCTTGTATTCAAGATACACGGTCTTGACATCCCTGCCGAGGTGGAAACTCTCGGCATCAAACTCGGCCACGATGAAACGATGGCTATAGAAAAAACGGTTAGTCTGCTCAGGGTCGATGAAGGGTCGGCAAGCCAAAGACCTTGGGTACCTGACCTTTCCACTATCCCGAACCTTACGGATCGGCTCACCGACATCTTGGAAGAAGACCCACCCTTTGAAAAAGGCTTTCGTGAAAAGTATCGTCGCCTCATTCACCGGGCGCAGCATTCACTTTCCAAAATGGAATCTAGAGGCTTAATCATCAATCCTATACGCCCTTCGTCTGAAGTAAGGATTTTGTTTGACGACGACCTGGAGATTCTGGGAGAAATCTCCGAGGCCGGAAGGAAAATCGATAAAGTCCAATCCGGCGTATTCATAGAGTCTCTGAGGGAGTGGGAGGCTCTTGATCGCTCTCTCATGCAACCTTCCGCCGAGACGGTTTTCAACATCTACCGCCTAGCAAGATTATTGGTTCTTAATGGCTGCGTAGTGCCACAAATTCTTGAAACGCCCGACGGCTCCTTCAAAATTATTTGGGGGCCTGCGCAGATGGATCCTGCGGTGAAACTGCTGACGGAAGAAGCCATAGCTGCGGCTTCCAATCTGGCTTTGTTCGGGAACAAACAGCCATTGAAGGATGCCGGGCTTCGTATTTTGGAAGCATTCATCACCATCCTTCTTCAAGAAAGCGGACACCCATCTGGCGACACGCTCAGCGACCTATTCTTTTGTGGCAGCGTTGTCGCCTTCAACGGCATCGGCGAGAGTGGGATTCCGGGCAGCATAAAAGTCTGGCTGTCACCATTCAAGATAGCGGACTCTTCCTACAAACCATTCCTGCAAATAGAAGATACTGGCAAAGGATTTAGTCTGGATTTCGGTTTTGTCATAAAAGGCAGGGACGTGGCTCTGCGAAATATCCTTGCTCGGAAAACCTATGAAGCGGACCGGTTCAAGATGCTGTCTCAGCTGAGTCTGGTATTCCGACATGTCAAAGAAGCGTCGGCTTGGGTGGATGGCGGGGCAAAGAAACCGATGGGGCTCAGTGATAAGCAGTGTTTTGATTTCCTGCGTGACATCGTCCCTGTGGTGCGCCTTCTTTCTGTGCGGGTGATACTTCCAAAAGGATTGGAAACTCTCCTGCATCCTAGGCCTAGCCTCCGCATTGGCAAAAAGGCATCCGCTGGGAAAACTTTCATCCGTGCCGAAGATCTGCTGGATTTCAACTGGATGGTGGCTATCGGCGGAGTTTTCATCCCCGAGGAAGAGTTCCATTCGCTTGTCAAGGAAGCAAGAGGGCTTGTACGCTTCAGATCTTCCTTCTTCTGCGTTGACGATGAGGATTTGGAGCGCATCAGCAAGGCTTTTTCGTCATCCCGCGGCCCCGGGGGAATGCGCATTCTGCAAGCAGCTCTCACAGGAGAGTACGACGGCGCCGAGGTTTCTCTTACGGACGAGGTGCGGGATCTTATTCGTTCTCTCACCGCCACGCCTGACGAACCCGTGCCCGAAGGCATCAAAGCTGCACTGAGGCCTTATCAGAAAAGAGGATATTCTTGGATGTACAAGAACTGGCGCCTAGGCTTTGGAAGCATCATTGCTGACGATATGGGCCTTGGTAAGACGCTACAAGTGATAACCTTCCTGCAAAAGCTGAAGGATGAAGGCGCACTGGAAAGGAAAAAGGCTCTGATTGTCGTTCCAACCGGGCTTCTGGCAAACTGGGAGACGGAATTGGATTGCTTCGCTCCTGGGTTATCCCATTTCCGTTATCACGGACCCGGACGTCGCTTGCAGGGGTTCGATGCCGATGTTCTCCTTACTTCTTATGGTGTCGCCCGTAGTGATGCGGAGACGATTGGGAAGTTGAAATGGGAAGTTGAAGTCATTGACGAAGCCCAAAACATCAAAAATCTCGGTACCGCCCAGACAAAAGCGGTTAAGTCAATACCCTCCGAATCCAGAATCGCAATGAGTGGAACACCGGTGGAGAACAGGCTGAGCGAATACTGGAGCATTATGGACTTTGTGAACAAAGGGTACCTGGGCACTGCCCAAAAATTCAAAGAGCAATATGTCGTTCCCATTGAGGCGCAGGGTGACCAGGCTGTAGCGGAACGATTCCGGAAAGTGACCGCCCCTTTCATGATGCGTCGTTTGAAAACCGACAAGAGTGTCATTTCCGACCTTCCAGACAAGGTCATCCGCAACTTCAACCCTACCATGACGCCTTCTCAGGCTGCCCTGTACGAACAAGTGGTTCAGGAATATTTGGCTACGCTGAAAGGCGTGAGCGGAGATGACAACAAGACGCTTTTCAAGCGTCAGGGGATTGTGCTTCAGATGATTCTGGCGTTGAAGCAGATTTGCGATCATCCGTCATTATTCCTGAAGGACGGGAAGTCAGATATGGATCGCTCCGGCAAATGCAGTATGCTTGCCGATTTAGTTCGTAGCATCGTTGAAAGCGGAGACAAGGTACTCATCTTCACCCAGTTCAAGGAAATGGGAGACTTGCTGCAGGTTATTCTGGAGAAAGAACTTGGACACCGTCCTCTCTTTTATCATGGTGGATGCTCACTTAAGCAGCGCTTGGAAATGGTGGATCGGTTCCAGAACATCCGCAGCGAACAGGTCTTCATCCTTTCCCTGAAGGCGGCTGGAACCGGCCTGAACCTGACTGCGGCCTCGCACGTGATTCATTTCGACCGCTGGTGGAACCCGGCCGTCGAAGCCCAGGCAACAGACCGCGCCTATCGCATCGGCCAGCATAAGAACGTAATGGTCACCTTTTTTGTCACGGCAGGCACCTTCGAAGAAAAGATTGACAACATGATATCTGAAAAGAAGGCTCTCGCAGACCTCACCGTCGCATCCGGAGAAAGCTGGATAGGGAAACTCTCCGATGCGGAACTAAAAGACTTGTTCAGTATTTCGTGATAGATTGTCCGTCAGCCATTTTTTCGGCCAAATGGCGATAGAACTGCATCTTTGTATGCAAACCATGGGTCAAGTCCAAAACCCTGTGTTAAAGCATGAAAGAGAACACCTAGGGACGAACGGTTCTCCGAGCGGCATTCGGAGAGCCGATTGCCTGAAGCATGACGGAAGGAAAAGCCGGAAATTAGGAGAGAGGGGAATGAGTACGATTTCCGCCACCGGCATCCTGCGACCAATGCATGTGGCTCAGTCCTGATGCTTCTGCAGAGCTAACATGCAATTATGATCCGGAAGGATTTGTCCGTGCAATTAGCGGGTTGGGCACTATACATTGCAGTGCTGCGTAATGAGTTTATGCCCGCCCAGGGGTGTTTTTTGAAGCGGGGCTGGGCATGTCGTTATGTTGTGCAGTGACTTCTGATGCGACCATGCCTGCCCGCCAATTGCAAACGCAGGAACGAAAATCAGCTCTGGATGAACGGGGTAGATCATTTGCGATGACGGCGTTGGTCGTACAGGATGAACGTAGTGGAATTTCGCAAAGTGCTGTCGGAACAAATCCTCCAGGAGGCTCTGCTATGGGGTGCTGGCCGACAACGTGGGTCTTGGGAGGTCTCGATGTCGAGACATGCCCCTTTCCACGCACTTCCGTGCAGCCTGCCTCGACAGCGTTTTGCGAGACACTTATTCCGGAGGATTTGTATATCCTTATGCGATTTTTTATTTGCGTTAGCATCGACAAAGTTTAGTGAAACCTTGAAGAGAGGTTGTGATTATGCACAATCGTAGGCAATGGCGATATTCATTATAAGCGCTGCGGATACTATTCGCATTGCCAACCCCCGTTCTGGAAACTGGGTGGGCGATGCAGTCCTTCATTACAAGCCAGTCGGTGGCACTATCCCGTCGCCCATAAATTCTCGCCCTTCTAAGCGAGGACATGGATGTATCCTTAGCGACCACAGCCTCACCGGCAGCCCCACATTTCACGTTGACGGTAAAACGAGTTCCTCCTTCTTCCGTCATCCGGGCTTGACCAGGAATCTGGGTTTGTGAAAAACAGATCCTGAAACAAGTTCAGGATGACGTGGCGGAACGCTTAGGATGACGTAGTGGGTCGTGCAGAATGACGGGGAGTATTCTTAAGCACAGGGTTTTGTATTTTATCCCAAACCATTCATCCTGAATTCCGTTCACTTGTGTACCCTCTTTCTGCAAATCAGGGAGTGTTTTGATATCGATTTCTTCATTCAGTTCTTCAGGTGGACCTAGAAGAGCGCAACTCATAGAACTAATAAAGCTTAATGACTGTCATTAGAAAATAAAGGAAGGAGAGGTTACTAATGATCGATTTTGAGTAAAATGTTGACAAATGTAACACTTCCTGTTTTCCGCACGCTAGTCTTCGCATAAACAAATTACCGTTGATCTTCAAGTGCTTGCACTTGCTGCTGGGGCGATTTTGGGTGATGCGGGACATTTTCACTATATTTGTGCCATGTTCGTCAAAAAGAATCGCAATCGCAGTGGCAGCATCTCCGTTCAGGTGCTTGCGAAGATTGGTCGTAGCAACCGCCTGATTAAGACGTTCGGGACGAGTTCCGATGAAAGGGAGATATCACGTCTCTGCGAGGTGACACGTCAATGGGCGGACGAACATAGCAAGAGTCTCGGGCTTTTTGAGTACGATGGTGTTGAGCGAGTACGCGATTGAGTAGGATGCTATTTTTGAGAACCTGTATCAAGAGCAGATTACATTGATGGGGCCTGAACTTATTAGGTCTTGATGACTTTATAGCCACCACGACTCTTGTCCACTACGTGGACGCTTATGCTCCCCGAGCGGTTGGTCTTCCTGCGCACGAACATGGCACAAAGATACCCCGAGGCACCAAAATTTACAAGTTAGACACCCCTTAGTGGCTGATAATCAAGGAAGAAGAAATAACGGTCAGATAGAGTGACGAAAACAGGAGCCCTATAGATATTTTTCTATCACGGCAGCCTCCTGACTTCCGAGAGCTTTCCAACCATCTTTGTTAGGGTGTACTCCATCTCCGCCTTCGAAATATTCCGGATGGGCTAGGGCTGTGCTCCAGATGTCATTCACCTCTATCCCAGCCTTGATGATGTATTTCAGGGCTATCTTGTTTCGAATCTTGGTACGCTCGAAGTAATCGGTGTGCTGTTTCATGTCAGGGGTCCAGGTGGGAGTACTGGTTACCCAGATTAACTTTGCTTGGGGTTGGTATTTCTTTATCAGCTTCAGATATTTAGGAAAATATTTCTCGTAAGTCTCCTCCGAATGGCCGTATCCGTGGAGTCCGTTGTTGAATTGGATGACATCGAATCTGTGATATTTTAGCACCAGTTTCAAGTCATCCCAGAGGGCGGGGTCTCCTATGCACTTGGAGTTGCACAGTCTGCTGACATATGCATTGTCTCCCAGCGCTTCTTTAACGATAGGATAACAGCCCATCGCGATAGAGTTTCCTATCATCAGCACATGGGGCTTGTCTGTTTTGCCAGCTGATTCGAGCCAGTTGTTTGTCCATTCAATGTGTTCATATACCGCCTCTTTTTGAGCAAAAGCGGGTGTGCAGACACAAGCAATAAAAAGTAGGATTAACTGTTTCATTTTATATGAATTAGTGTGACTTTCAAAATTAAGAAAAAACCGTTGCTTGATGAAATTTATGATGACCATTACTTGGCGTCCATCGAGCATCCTGAGGGAAGATGGCAGAACACCGAATTGGGTGATTCCCTGATTTACGAACTCCAGGCCGAACACCCTACTCGAAGGCATAGTGGTAATTGAAAGAGGCACGCAGAATGGAATGACTACCGACTATGACGCAAAGCACCCCGAAAGCTTTTTATATAGGCTTCCGAGGTTCATTGCATTTTAGAGACGTTTCTTTTTGTGAATTATTTGATTGAGAAATCAGCCATCAAAGCCTTATGGTCTGTTGGCCATGTTCCGGATGGTTGAATGAAAGAATCGTCTCCGTCAGAATCTTTGTCCGTTCTCTTCCCATAGAAGATGCAGCCTGAAGGGCCGATTATGCTTACATTCTTAAGCGATAACGAGCGATTTGGCTTATAGTAGATAAAATCTATTCTTTCTCTATCATCAGCATCTGGAGACCAACATAATTTCTTTAGATCCGCATACTCATTATTTGCCGGAAAAGTGAAGCCGGGATATCTCACGGCATCCGGATGCTTCTCCCGAAACGTATCGACATATCCTTCATTCGCTAGCAGCGTTGAGCAATCCCAGTTTATCACAAGACCATTATGTCCTCTCATATCTTTTGTGTCGTCCTGCCAGTCAAGGTGAGATGGCTCATTAAAGTCTCCTCCGATTATTACTGCTCTGCCGAGATTTATTTCTTTTTTTGCATCTCTAATAATGGCCTTGACCTCATCATCTCTGAAGGATTGTCGATTGTCAAATAGAATGGAATCAACATCTGATATAGGAGAAGGCAGTTTTTTCCATGTGCATCCGTCATACCCTCTAGGAAGGTATGATGAACAATTTAACCAGTCAAGGTGCGCAGAATACAACGCTACTCCTCCTTTGCCGACCTTGATGATATCTTTTATCACCGATCCCCTGTCGTTATCTAATGGGTATACTATATCATGAGATTCAATCTCATACTTTGAAATTATTCCAGTACTAACGCTTTCCTTTCCATAGTAATGAACGCCTCTCTGCTCTAAGGCAGAAAGCAACCGTGGTATAAAAGACACACCATTATAATTCCTGACTTCACTGAACGTCACAAGATCAGGATTTAAACTTATAATGTTATCGACAATTCCTTGAAATCCATTTTCTACTTGCGTGCCCTCCTGCCATATATTAAATTGCATCACCCTGAGTTCTTTCCTCGGCTGACATGAAATAAGAACCCAAAGGAGCAAGATGAATAAAGGAATCTGAATATGTTTTCTCATTGTTGTTATTTTAAGAGCCACATTACGCCATTCGGCGTATCGCTTCCACCGAATTGTCTCTGAATAGCTTCTTCTATATTCTCTCTATTATGGGAATATTCCGCATCAGGGTACATCCAACGTATTGGTAGCTGAGTCTTGACCTCATTCATGTTTGTCTGAGGATCGATAGGGATCACAGGATACCCCGTTCTTCTATAGTCATAATATGAGTTGAATTTTAGCTGCAAAAAAGATCCGATTAATTTCTGAGTCATAATCTGGCTCAATCCATTTGATTCGTTGAAAGCAGCTTCCCCATTCAGATATTCGTTAATATATGCCTCATCGATTGTTACTCCATGACGGTATTCTTCAGGCGTGTTTTCAAAGGTAAACATCATCGTTGCTCTAACTCCGTTTTCGTAATGTTCTTTAGCAGTCAATGGTGTTTTCCAGCCACGCAGAGCGGCTTCAGCTAGAATGAATTGAGCCTCAGAGTATGCGATGAATTTTACCGGCTCCCCCTGAGGGACTCGATAATAGCGTTTATTTATAGAAGAATGAAGTCCTGCCTGGTACTCGGCTTGCACCTGCCCATATTCAAGTACGGGATTGACTCCGCTATATGCATCATAAGAATCTATCGGTTTATCCGACAATCTTGTTGCAGGTTCTGCGTAATAGAACAATCTTCTATCTTTTAAGTCTTTCATCATGTTTACTAAGAAAGATGTCATAACTGGGTAAGACCAATAATTCTGTTGTTCATAGTAGAAAGGATACCACTGTGAGCTTTTATTGGCATTATAAACTCGCTGGTATGAATCTGCTTCAGATTCGATCAATGGCTTGGACGCCATTTCCTCAAAGATCTGCTGAACATTCATTCCACCGACCGTGACTTTCTTGCTCAGCATATTCAAGACTCTGAGGGTAAACACATTGACAGTCCTCATCCATTTGTCTGGATTACCGTTGAAAACTGGATCGCCATCGAAAGGGGAACCATGTTCGAATAAAGACGAGGCATCTTTCAATTCAGAGAGTATATCGACGAATACATCTTCCTGAGGGTCATATTTTGGAGAAAAAACCCCATTGCTTTCTCCTTTAATTGCATCAGAGCAAGGGACGTCTCCCATCTCCATAGTCGTATTGTAGAAGAAGTAAGCTCTCATGAAATGGTATAACCCTTTATAAGAATTCTTCTGAGACTCATTCATATCTTCATTGGAATCTGCCAATTCTAACATTTTCTGAGCATTCGTAAGATTAGAGTAAGCACCGAAATTGCTACGCTCGAATTTATTATAGAGATACCACTCCATGTGTTCAGTAAATGAGGTGGTTTTCATTATCCAGGAATCAGACAAAAACCATTTACTAATACTGCTGGATGTCGATTCCAATATCAGATCGGTAGCAAGAAAAGCCGGCGTAACGGTCTGTGGCGTATCTGGATTCTGATTGATTTTATCAAAATCACCGCATGCCGTCATAATTATAGCTGATAAAATAAAATAGAATATCTTTTTCATGGCTTGCATAGACTTAGAATGTTAGATTTACATTGAACCCCAGATATCTAGCCGTCGGAGTGTTAAGATTTTCAGTTCCTCTGTCCGGATCGGAAAACCTGAATTCTTTTGTCCAGGTGAATAAATTCTGGCTTATTAGACCTACTCGAACATTTTTCATTTTTAGTTTTTCAGAAAACTTGCGAGGAAGAGTATAATTAAAAGCCACCTCTCTCAACTTAATAAAAGTAGCGTCTTTAATATTTTGTCTGGCCTGATGATCCCAAGGATTTTCATTATATACCTGAGTATAGTTCTGATAAGAAACTGGCACGTCATTAAGGGAGAACTCTCTTGTGTCTTCGAGCACTTTTCCATAAGGATCATAAGAAGCTGAACCACTTACTACCTTTACGCCTTTGCCGACATAATTTGTCTTTCCATTAACGACTTCATCATATCGCCACTGATTGTCGCTATCTGGATGGGCTCCAGAATTCCACATGGCTTGTTCAGTCCATGAATACAGCAGTCCTCCGACCCTTCCATCAACAGAGAGGCTCAGATCGAAATTCTTGTATGTAAATTTATTGGTCCATCCAAGATAATATTTCGGGTCTGAATATCCCATCACTGTCTGATATTTGTTTTTCACAGGCAGGCCTGCTTGATGTACGATATTTCCATCATGATCTTTTTCCCAGTCCGTCATGAAGAATTTGTCTATCCTCTCGCCTTTTCCTATCCTAGGATCTTTAGAGCTGTGGATAGGATCAAGTTTGGCATAATACCAGTGATAGAAAGACAGGTTCACCGAACTTTCCCATTTGAAATTATCTTTTTCAATGGGGATTCCAGATAATGTGAATTCCATCCCTTTCTGGCGCAATTACTCAGAAGTGTTCGTAATAATCTCTGAAGATCCGGAAGCCTCCGAGATATCCGCACTGATTATCCTGTCATATCGTAATCTTGTGAAATAGGTATAGTCGAAATTAAGCCTGCCGTCAAAAAACCTGAGATTTGTGCCAACTTCGAATGACGTTTCTGTTTCTGGTTTTATGCTTGGGTCACGAAGTTCGCTTGGGTATGTGGCTGTTGACAAACCATTCCACACGTCGGTAGAAACATTGTATACCCTATTAATTTCATATACACCGAGATCTTTTTTTGCGACTGTCCAGGATGTGCGCAATTTCCAAAAATCTAGGACTTCTTCAAATGGATTATAGAATGCGGTAGGAATTAAACTAGCAGAGACGGACGGATAGAAGTATGAGCGAGAATCTGATGGCAGTGTCGAAGACCAGTCGTTCCTTCCTGTTACATCAACGAATATTCCGCTTTTCCAAGAGAAACCTAGTTTCCCATATGCACTGTACAGTGCTTTTTCACTAGTCGTTTTTCCTCCGCCAATGCGTTCTACAGAAGCATTAAGCGAATAGAATCCAGGCACAGAGAGTCCACCTCTTGTATAAGCGCTGAAATCATTATCCTTATACCAATATGATGAAAGACCTGCGATGAAATCAAACCCGAAATCCTTCCAAGAGAAATTACCCGTAAGGATCAGGTCGTTATTGAAGCTGGAACCATCATATTCCCTGTAATAATAATAACCTCTTTTCTCTCCGCTGTCTCCGATAGATCTTCTTCTCTCTTGATTATTATTATAGCTGTCATATCCAGAACGCAACTTTACAGATAGATTTTTAAGAATGTCATAGTTAAGAGTTGCATTCACGCTCAACAAATTATTATCCCTTTTGTCTATTCTCTCATGCATGATGTAGTATGGATTATCGTACCATGCCGAGAAAGGCCAGTTCTGCTGCTGGTCTTTCACTTTCCAGTAATTCTTATAATCCGTGATGTCATATTCAGTTCCTCCCCATATAAGCATATTGTATAATATACTGCCATTCCCATAATTTACTCTAGGGAGATTCGGGGCCTTCTCTTTTTTATAAGAAAAATTGGCCTCCATGTTGAAATTCTTGTATTTTATGTTACCGGAGCTGGTCATGATATATTTGTCAATTTGTGAATTAGGGAACTGGCCATCTTGATGGATTTGGGTAGCCGATACTCTGAAGCCTCCAAGTTTCCCAGATTGCGAGACATTCACGTTTGTATTCGTGATGAATCCGGTCTGCATAAAATTTTTAATATTGTTTCCCCCTTTTGAAACCAATGGCATTACTTTCAGACCCATAGAAATCGGATCCCATTGTTCAACTTCGTGGCCATCCATGTAGTCTCCCCATACATTACCACTGTTGTATTCAAGCTTTCCGTAATTACCAGTAGAGTAAGATGATTGAGCCTTAGGTAATTTTAGATAACCTGCTGTAATCATCGTGTTGTTCGAAATATTGACGGTTAAGGTTCCGTCTTCTCCGCTTTTCTTCGTCGTTATCATGATAGCGCCAGCACGGCCTCTTACGCCATACAACGCAGATGCAGTTGCACCTTTCAATACATCAATGCTCTCAATATCTTCTGCGCTGATATCATTAAGGGTCATATTTCCATAGGCCACGCCATCTACGACTATTAGCGGATTTTCCCCTCTCAATCTTAATGTAGGCTTTTCTGAGATTTCTGAACTATTATAAATAGACAAACCGGATATTTTACCAGTGAGGCTCGACGCAACATCGCTTCCTTTGACAACAGAGAGTTGCTCGCCGCCTATTTTCTGAACAGAATAACCTAGGGCTTTTTCCTCTCGCTTGATGCCAAGCGCAGTTACTATAACCTCGTTCAGCCTTTCAGAATCTTCAGACATGGTTATTTCTAATGGCGCTGTGCCGTTTGCTGTTACTTCTTTGTCTGCATATCCCATGAAAGTAATCCTAAGCACAGAATTTCCAGAGGCTTCGAGTTCGAATCTTCCATTGCTGTCCGTGATAGTGCCATTCTGAGTTCCTTTCGCAACCACGAATGCTCCTGCTATCGGCGAGCCGCTCTGGTCGACCACCCTCCCAGATATCTTGGAAGGCACTCCTTGACTAATAGGTTGGTTTTTGCTGATGATAATATGATTACCAGTTATTTTCCACGAGTAGCCTGTGCCTTTTAAAATTTTATCTAAGACAGTTGCAAGCTCGCCACTCTGATTACCAGCGACGACAGTTTTCAAGTCTACTGCCTTGTCATCGTAATCCACAGACATTTTCGTTTGTTCTTCAATGTCTGAAATCACTTCTTTGAGAGTGAGCCTTCCTTCACGGATCTTGACAGATTGCGCAAAAATCGTAAAATTAGGCGAAAGTAGAATCATCAATGCGAAAGCATACCGCAGGTGTCGCAAAATTGTGTTCCTATTCATATTTTGTTATTAATTTTAGTGCCGGATAAAATCCATTACATTAATAATAAAGCATAGTCGCCGACTACACCTATTCCGAAAAGTATTTTTTTTTGAAATATCCCGGTCTGTTATTCTACATTGATATATATCGTCCCATTTACATTTTTGTAGGTAAAGCTATAATTGACGTTGTGAAGAATTTCAAGGACATCCGTGATTGATTCGTTCGGGAAAAATTTAACATTGAATGAGCCATTTATTTTTTCGATGTCATTACAAACTATCCTGACCCCATAAATTTTCTCCAAGGCTGAGATAATTTCAGAGAACGAAGATTTCTCGAATATCTGGTATCCCTTTGTCCATGACATCTTCTGATCTGCGCTAACATCTGAAATGGAAACAGCTTTAGTGTCTTTATCATATATCAGCTGCTGATTTGGGAAAATATAATATTCCTCGGCCATAGTATTGTCATGTAATTTATTGATTGTTATCTTTATCCTACCTTCTTTTAATGTAGAAGAGCTGATTTTAGAATCAGGATAAGCGTCAACGTCGAATATGGTGCCGAGGGCTGTAACTGACCAGTCTCTTGTATTGACGATGAAAGGGTGTCTTTCATCCTTTTTCACTTCGAAGAGAGCCTTGCCTGATAGGAATAATGTCCGTTTGCCATTTCCGAAAGACCTCGGACTAATCAGGGTTGATCCTGCACCAAGAGTCACTTTGCTTCCATCTGGTAGGTTAGTAGCATAAGATTCTCCATTAGGAACAGAAATTTGAAACAGTTCATTGTCCGTAAGGATGCGATTGACTCTGTGCTCGGAAATAAAATATGTTATAGTTGCACCTAGAGAAGCTGCAATAACTATAGATGCAGCAATTGTCATCCGCCTAGAGACCGATGTTTTAGACTGTTCGTGTTCTATTATTCTATTTTTCAATCTTCGGAATTCTATTCTGGTATCTTCTGTGATCTGAGAAGGAGACTCCTGCCATATGGATTTGAATTCTTCTTCAATATCAGCATTTTTACTGTTTACGACCCACCATTTGAATTTTTCCCGAACAGGCTTCGAGAAATTATTGCTAAAATATTTATGTATAATTCCCATTTGATCTCTTCCTTATTAAAATAAAAACGAAACACACATTTACACACAAAAGAACATCAATAAAATTAATTTTAGACTTTTCCGGATATCTGCTAATGCAGATGTTAGGTGGTTTTCTACTGTTCGCCTACTAATGTTGAGTCTCTCAGCTATTTCTTGATTGCTTAATCTTTTGTCCCTGCTAAGGTAGAAGATTAGACGGCGCTTCTGTGGCATTTCTTTTATGGTCTGCCGGATCTTATTCTCAAGTTCATTTGCGAATAACCGTTCTTCGCTATCGTCTGTTTCTATGGGCGAATGAAGAATATGAGAAATATATTTGTCGCTAACCACTTCATGGTCAAAAAAATTGCATACCGCTTCTTTTGCGATAAAAAATAAATATGTGTCAAGAGATGAAATGGCCGAAAGCTTTTTCCGATCTCTCCAAAGCATAAAGAATATATTTTGACAGATATCCTTTGATGTCTCTAGATCTTTGATGAAACCATTAATGAAATATAACAGTATGGGCTGATACTTCATGAATATTTTTTCGAAAGTGGCCGCAGATTCACCATCAATACTTAAGAATGTTTCATCAAAATCGTTGCCCATAGATATAAAATTCAAATGGCATTTGGACAAATGTAACACTTTATGCAATTAAGACAAAAGGAAGGAGTGGCTCCAAAAGGAAGGAGTGGCTCCAAATGATTAATTTTTGTTAAAACGTTGTAATAAATAAAAAATGTTATATTTGTTCTTAAACACGACACTAGAACTGCAGCAGGCCAATGAGTTAATTCATACTCCCAATATATTATTAATCATTATTTTATGAGAACTGTCTTACGAAAAAGCTGGATGCGAATGTGCCTCTTCAGGCTTATTTGCATCGCATGTCTAGCTACGTTCGCAGGAACGGTGGCTTACGAGCCTGTTTATGCCGGAACCAGCTATCTCGGATGGTGGTCAACACAATCCGAGATTAATGTTAAAGGCAAAATTGTCGATCAGGCTGGTCACTCACTCGAAGGCATAGCGGTAATTGAAAGAGGCACGCAGAATGGAATGACTACCGACCATGACGGTAATTATTCCTTGACATGCACCACCTCCGAACCCTACCTCATTTTTTCTTCCATAGGCTATGTCAGTCAGACCATAGCGGTAAATGGACGCACAGTCATAAATGTCACCCTAAAGGAAGACGTTGAGAGCTTGAGCGAAGTCGTAGTGCTGGGCTTTGGCACGACACAGCGAAAGGAATCACTGACAGGGGCGATTTCAAGCGTCGGGGAGGGTGACATTTCCAGATCTCTTGCATCGACGACATCCGGTACGTTAGTCGGCAAAGTGGCAGGCATAAACAGCCGCCAGAGCGATGGCCGTCCTGGAGCATCGACTTCTATCCAGATTCGAAACATGGGCACGCCCCTCTATGTCATTGATGGCGTGATTAAAGACGAAGGCCAATTCAACAATCTGGATGTCAACGATATCGAGCAGATGAGCATCCTAAAAGATGCCTCTGCTGCCATTTACGGCGTGCGCGCCGGCAATGGTGTCGTAGTAGTTACAACGAAACACGGAAAACTGAACACAGCGCCTACCGTGGAAGTGACCGGATATTATGGCTGGCAGAATATCTCCAGAATGGCGAAACCTGCCGACATCGATACTTACCTCAGTCATTACATAGCATCTCAGACCGTTCAGGGCTCATCTTATACATATTCAAAAGAAGATTATGCAAAATGGCTGGAAGGCAAGGAAGATGGCTACCGTCCTTTCAATTGGTACGACTTCATATGGAAGACTTCTCCTCAAACCTACATCAGCGTGAATGCGCAAGGAGGTTCCGACAAAATCAACTATTATTTCTCCATCGGCGATCTCAAGCAGGAAGCTGCCATCAGGAATTACGGTGGTTTCTATAGGACGAACGTGCAGATGAATATTGATGCGAAGATCACTGAGAAGCTTACGGTTGGGGCATCAATCTGGCTGCCAGCTGGAAAGGAATAGACTTGGCTTTGGATTTCACCGGCGGATCAGGCATGGGCTTCAATCCTAGATACGAGCAGCAGTATCCTTTCCACGACGGGGGCAACAACCCGCAGTATTATATGAAAGATAGCTGGACCCTGAAAGACATCTGGGATCCGAACAGCGAGCTGGTTAAAGGCAAATATCCAATGCTACTCATTGGGAACACGAGCCATAGTAACTATTCTAGAGTCAGCGATCTCTGGTTCGTGAATGTACATTACGTCAAGCTGCGCAATTTTGAAGTTGGCTACACCGTTCCAGAGAAATGGCTCAAGCTAATCGGAGCAAAGTCATTTAGAGTCTATTGCGCAGGAACCAACGTGTTCACCATCACCAACAAACCTGGTTTTGACCCTGAGGAAACTACCGACAGTGGTCTGCAATATCCTACGACCAGGATTATCAATCTCGGATTCAGCCTTAAATTCTAATTGAATATGAGAAAATTCACAAACATATTATTAATAGCCTCTTTCATGGTTATGCTTGGAAGCTGTAAAGGCTTCCTAGATCAGAAACCAGACAACATCTACAATTCAGATGAGGTGTTCGGCGATGAGGTGATGATCAAATCCGTGCTTGCAAACCTTTACGGCAGAGTGAACTACGGAATCAACCTGAATGACAGTTACTCATTTACCTACATCGATGAAGCGGCAAAGATGGATGGCGGTCCTGACAATCTCCATACCTATTCAGATGCCTTGTGGAGGGTTTATGATTATGGCTTCGTGAGAAACTGCAATCAATTCCTGCAAAGTCTCGCCGAAACCAGAGCTCTGACAGATGAACAGAAGAAGCCATACGAAGGCGAAGTGCGATTCTTGCGCGCATGGTGCTATTTCAACATGATCAGGGGCCTCGGCGGGGTTCCTCTCATGGGTGATGAGGTGTACTCTTACAATAGACCGGAAGACGTCTTAGCCTACACCAAGGCTCGTGCTACTGAGGCCGAGAGCTATAATTATGTTATAGATGAATGCGAGGCGGCGTACAACCTTATGAAAGGAGATAAGACGACGCATTCGGCGCGCGCAAACAAGTGGACTGCAAGGATCCTCGAAGCCAGGGCAGCAATCTATGCGGCATCGCTGGCCAAATACAACAATCTGCTCACTACCCCGATCCAGACAAGCGGGCATGAGGTCGGGATACCAGCAGAACTCGCCAGCGAATACTACAATATGGCTCTCACTGCCGCCAAAGATGTCATCGAGAACAGTCCGTACGTGATTCAGGACAACGACCCTGACAAAGGAAAGAATTTCTACAATGCCATATGCATCAAAGACAACAATACGGAAGTAATGTGGGCGCATGACTACTACTACCCTGGCAGCACCGTAAGCTTTTCCAATGCCAACATCCCATCTCAATACAAGGATGACATTGACAACAGCTATGCCGGCCCGGTCCTGAATTTAGTGGAAATGTTCGAGCCTTTGGATACGGATGAGCCTGGAAAAGGAGCTCCATTCAAGACCAAGAACGCAGACGGATCCTATGTATTCTACAATTCATGTTCTGAACCTTTCGACGATAGGGATCCACGCCTTTACGGAACTGTCCTTTATCCTGGAGGAACTTTCAGAGGGACGGCTTGCGAACTTCAGGCCGGGCAGCTGAATCTTGTGAACGGACAATGGACGCTGAACGTTGGAGAACTCGGGTCTAGAGCCAACGACGACATACTCACATCCATGAACGGTCCAAAGCATTCCAACCAGCAATATGTTAACAAGACCGGGTTCTTCTTCCGGAAATTCTTGGACGAATCCCCTGGTTCTTCCATGCGCAACGGAGCCCGTTCAACCATGTGGTGGCCATATTTCAGGATTTCCGAAGCCTACACTATCGCATGCGAGGCCTCTTTCGAGCTTGGAAGCAATGCAGATGCCGTCAAGTACATCAATGTCGTTCGCAAGAGAGCTGGAGTGCAGGATCTCTCTGCCATAACTTTCGAAAACATCGTGCATGAGAATGCCGTCGAATTTGCTTTCGAGTTTCATCGCTGGTGGGACCTCAAACGCTGGCGCCTGTCCCATGTGATTTTCGACGGGGATGCCACGAGCTCAATAGCCCGCAACCGATGTCTCTGGCCATACAAGGTTGTAGCCCCTGGAAACGAGCATAACGGACAATGGGTTTTCGTAGAAGATGAATATTTCATGTATCCGAATGCTCATTATTTCCAGATGAGGAATTATTACAATTTCATATCTGATGACTGGATGAACAAAAATAGACTTCTCGTCAGGAATCCTTATCAATAGCATTATGTATGTTCTTGAATATTAATGAATATGAAAAAGATCATAATTAAGACAGCCGCCTTTGCAACGCTTATTGCCGGGCTAAGTGCCTGCGGCTATGATAATTTCAATGAGCCTGAATCCACTCTGAAAGGTAGCATCCAGTACAATGGGCAGAATGTAAGAGTCAAAGGCACCGGCAACACTATCCAGCTGCAGCTGTACCAGTCTGGATATGAGTTGAAATCTCCAATCACCATTTACGTGGATCAAGATGGGAATTTCAGCACTAAACTTTTCAACGGAGACTACAAACTCGTAACGAAAGACAAGAACGGGCCATGGGTGAATAATCGGGACACTATTGAGGTAAAAGTGAAAGGGAACACTTCCATAACCGTGAATGTCACCCCTTATTTCATCATATCCAATCCAACCTGCTCACTGAATGGGTCATCTGGAAGTGCCTCATTTAACATAGAACAGGTAGTATCCTCTACGACAATTAGTTATGGCTATGTAATCGTAGGACATACTTCACTGATTGATGAACAAAACAACGATGCCGCTTTTCAGATACCTGCCTCGTATCTGCATACCGGGAGCAACACCATTCCCGTGACTCTTACAAGCGAACAACAGTCTTCTCTCAAGGCACTGTACGATCGATATAAGAAAATATCCGTAAGAATGAGCATCCGCTCAACTGAGGCTAGCGAGTCGAACTATAGCGAAATAATAAACCTCACTCTGTAGAGATATTAATATACAAAAAAGCGCCTCTAAAATGCAAAGCACCCCGAAAGGCTGAGTAGAAAGCTTTCGGGGTCCTTCGCATTAGAACCGGAATGTCTCCGGACTGGCAGTGGACAAACTGGTAGTCGCTGTCACAGCAGATGACTTGATGACCTTGTGGTCACCACAACTATTGTCCACCACTGAAAAAACGTGTACTAACTATTTGTCTATGCTGACGAGCTTGTAGGTTTGCGAACCGAGGCCGATTTTGGCAGCATAATCGACAGTGTGGGTGCCATGACGGCTGTTGATCCTTTCTACAAGCGGCGCAGGATTGTCCCCTTCGCGTGTCTGATGGTTGAAGACAAGATCCAGGCATGCCTGGTCAAGAGCGACAGGGTCAGTTGAGGCAAGGATTCCGATATCCTTTATTTCTGGTTTCGCAGGATGGGCATCGCAGTCACAGTCCACAGACATGTTATTCATTACGTCAATGTAGAGAATGTTGTCTCCGAAATGGTCGGCGACGGCCTGAGCAGCCGCAGCCATGGATTCCAGAAAAGCATCCTGCTCAGGAAGATTGCTCCAAAGCTGGCTTGGTGACTGGACCTTGCCCGCCGTGTGGATGTATGCCTTGCCGTCTGCCGATGCTACCCCGATAGACTGATTCTTGAGAACACCTCCGAATCCGCCCATGGCGTGACCCTTGAAATGAGCCAGATTAATCATGAAGTCGTAATTGGCTAAGTGCGTGCCGACAATGTCGTACTTGATGTGGGTAGAGTCCTTGACGGGGATGTTCATGTTTCCTTCCTCGTCCATGATATCGACTTTCTTGAAGCCGTTTGCTTCAGTGAAGCCTCTCTCCTCAATTGCCTTGCGGTGGTCTGCAGTGTTGCTGCGGACTCCGCCGTAGGCGGTATTGCACTCTACGATCGTGCCATTTACGAGATCCACGAGCGGCTTGATGAATGCGGGACGTAGGTATCCGGTTTCTTCGGATTCCCCCGTGCTGATCTTTACTGCGACGCGGCCTTTTGCTTCCTTGCCAAGAGCCTCGTAAATTTTCACCAGAGATTCGGGAGTAATTTCAGTAGTCATGTAAACTATCGAAGAGTCGCTGACCTCAGTCGAGGTTGCATTATCCTTCTGAGAGGTTTTATTCGAGCCATTTGCTCCGCAGCTGACGGTAACAAGCATCATCAGGGCAGAGAGAGCGATCGTGGAAAAATTATTTTTACGCATATTCATGAATATTAAGTTTCCTGAACGTTTATTTCTTCTGTGCTTCGGCTGCATTTTTTATGCAGCTGAGTGCGTTAAGTGAGCGGGGATAACCAATGTAAGGGACGCATTGGCAGATGATTTCGGTGAGAAATTCGGCATCGTTGCCCATCCTCATGTTGCCTGCGGCGTGGCCGGTGAGTTGTGGCTCGCAGCCGCCCTGTCCGGCGAGGAAGCAGAAGGTGATAAGTTCACGCTGCCGCAGGTCAAGACCTTTGCGGGTGTAATAATCGCCGAAGCAATTGTCTGCCAGCCAGCGGTTTATCTTCTTCCTCTCATAAGGAGCATTCTCCCAGAAGTTTTTCATTCCTTCTCCGAATATATCGACTTGGGTTTGATTGCCTTTCTGAAGTCTGTTGTCAGCATTGGTCGTGGTCTGAGACTCCAGCGGGAGCTTTATCCCCTGAGCTTTGAACACCAGATTCGTGGCATAGAGGAAAGGCCTGATCCTGCCCATGCCGCAATAAGCTATGGCTTGATATTCAATTTCCTTGATTTCCACTGGACTGAGGCCGGCATTCAATGCATCTGGAAGCACGGCCTTGTATTCATCTACTCCCTGGCAGCCGAGAAGGGTTGCCAATATTGCCATGTATCTTGTGCGGGCATCTATGGTCGTGCTGGATGGTACTTCATTTCCAGTGAAATTCGTGAATATCTCGTAGATGTCCGGATCCGTTTGTTTCAGGGAAGCCATGCTGCCATTGATCCTCAATTTGTTATATTCTTCATCGCTCACCTGCTCCAGCCAAGTGCTTTTATTGTTCTGCGGGTCTGGAGAAATTGCAAGATGCTGAAACCAGCTGTCCGGTGCGGCTCCGTGCCAGTGCTCAACATCAGCAGGAATCTCGATTACGTTGCCAGGAAGCATTTTCACGGCCTCTTTGCCGCGCTCCTGATAGTATCCGACTCCACCGACTGCAATTAAAATCTGGCCCACAGAGTGCTTGTGCCAATTGTTCCGGCAGCCTGGCTCGAAAGTCACGTTTGAAACAGGGACGTTCAGTTTCTTGTCGAATGTCATCGGAGCCAGCCATGATTTTCCGCTGAAATACTTTGCGTAGCCTGTGTTAGGCTCCCCAACTGGGAAATCGCTGATGTGGGAAACCTCTATTTCTGTCTTGTTCATATTTCCCTGTGCGTTTGCGCCAAAGACTGCCATGAAAATCATGGCCGCCAAGGCAAAGAATTTATGTTTCATGTTCATTTGCATTTATTGCAAAATTACTTATTCTTAATTCTTTTCATTTACCAATAATTCGGATTATTCTTCACTTTTTACAAATGATTGCGTCCCGCATTCTGCCGTGATGGTGCTCCAGTTCCGCCGTTTTCACAAAACCTCTCCGACCATGCGGGCTATTTGTATAACTTGTTTATTATGAATGTATTTTGGAATATTTATACAATTCCTTATCCTGAACTTATTCAGCACGCACCCCTCTCGTCATCCTGAACTTGATTCAGGATCTCTTTTGGGGTAATCTAGGTACTTACTTTGGTCAGGATGACAAAGGGGACTGAGGCTGCAACTTGGATGGCATAGATGCTGAAACAAGTTCAGCCGTTCAGTTCATTTTCTATCTTATGAACATCATTTAGGCTCATGGTTGTTGCCTTGGCAACATCCTCAGGCTTCATTCCGGATTTCAGCAGGTTCTTGGCAACCATGGAAATCGCCTCATTAAACCCTTTCTCCATGCCTTTTTCCATGCCTTCCTTCATGCCTTTCTCGACCTGTTCGCCGACGTACTCGTCTATGTCCCACTGCGTAAGCATATCTTTCTCGTATTTAATCACTTCCTTAGGAGCGAATTTAGCGATTTCCGCCTTCTCAAACAACAGTTCGAAGAACTTTCCCTCCAGATATTCCGGCCGGT
>JALCSU010000002.1 GCA_022653735.1 Bacteroidales bacterium | reverse complement strand
GAATAATCCGGCCGAAACGACCGGAATGAGATATAAAAACGTAAATTTGATGAGCTGAACGCAGAAAACGGATGGGACAAGTCGCTGCCTCGCTCAAATTGAAAACATTAAACGACAATCCCTAATTTATCTTCAGTCTCTCGGTGAAGTCGGCAAGATTCTCGTACCGACTGAAAGCATACAGCTTTCCTAGATCGCTCCTAGTGCGCTCCGACTCTGGCACATCGTAGACCTCGGAGGAATAGATGTGACCGAAAGTCTTAGTGTCGAACATCAAGTACAAATTCGTTTCGCCAATCTTGACAACGTACCGAGACCGCGTAGTGTCTAACTGCCCAAATTCGCAGAGTTCTGGTGCGATTACCATGTCCCTACCGTTATCGAATGAGGAGGCCCTGCATCCATAATCGGCTTGGTATTTCACCGCCAGATTCGGATTAGTAGCAGTTCCCGTATTCTTGAAGACATTCTCATGTACTTTGACGGTTGAAGGATTCTTGCCATCTCCGACAACCACGTATGCATAAGTAGGGAATGCCGGATAACCATCTTTATCGTAACTTATGTGCCTAGAGACTAACGGAGAATGCAGGATTTCAGCCGAGGACATATCTATGGAATCTGAGCATACCGCATATCCTTCCGGGACAGGCAAGCTAAGGTTGACCTTTTGAACTCTTAGCTCTTTGAGATCGCTCTCGCTTATGTTATAGTAATAGTTCTGCGCTGGCCAATCCTGCTGCATGCCTTCGTAAACTCGTTTCGCCGCCCAATTGATCCTCACGCTGTTATAATCATTAAAGGAGGGCGTGGTCAATTTAGCAATCAGTGAAACACGATAAGGAATGAAAGTGTTATCTGCTATCAAGGAAGCTTCATCAATGCTCTTCTCTCCGAAAGACAAAGATTTTATGCTGAGCAGCCTGCCACCATGCCGTCCATCGTCAGCCCACTCCGGCAGTTCGTCGCAATCTACATAAATATAACCGCTCTCGTCCGATTTCCATTCGTATGAAACGCCTTTCTCGTCCATAGCTTTTATCTCTGCGTTCGGGATGATCACCGGTCCCGGGCCACTTACGAGGTAAGCAACCCCTCCTGAAAGCGGATTGACATATTCATAAGTCGTGTCGCTTCCGTTGATTCTCTTCAAAGATTTTACTGGCACTACATTGTACTTAGACTTATCATAGTCAACATAAATGAATTCGGTCTTGATCAGCCCATCTTTCCCGTCCTTTCCGTCGGTGCCCCTGAGATATTCCCAGAAATCTTGAAGCGAAGTCTTTGTCTTGTTCCATATTTCGCCTGGGTTCTTAGGGTCCTCAAGTCCTTCTGCAGACAGCACTTCTTGTTTCCACAGTTCATATGCGGACATGCCATTCTTGCCATCAGCGCCATCATTGCCATCTCTGCCATTGACACCATCTTTACCATCTTTTCCATTGACACCATCTTTACCATTGACACCATCTTTTCCGTCGGCTCCATCCTTGCCGTCATATCCCTTGGCACGAATGCCGGTATCTTTCCCATCTATGAACCAGTTGCCATTGCTTCCGATGTAAGGCGTGCTACCATCATTGCCGTCAGCGCCATCTTTTCCGTCCTTGCCGTCAATGCCATCCTTCCCGTCTTTGCCGTCGGCTCCATCTTTACCTCTCGCTGGCACATTCAGGTCTGTAGGAACCCCATCTACCACAATCCACCAGTTGCCGTTCTCACCAATGTAAGGCGTGTTACCGTCATCGCCATCACGGCCAGTCAAGAAGTCGTAGAAATCTCGTTTAGAAGTCTTATCGTCCGGCCATAACGTGCCTGGATTCTTCGGGTCTTCAAGTTCATGGTTCTTGACCATTTCCACCCAGACCTCGTAAGCAGACTTTCCATCTGCCCCGTCTTTGCCATCGGCTCCGTCCTTCCCATCTTTCCCTTTCAGGTAGATGAAATAGTCATTGATCTCTGTAGACCCAGTCCAGTCCTTGATGGTGCCGTCCTTCACGGCCTTCACCCAGACCTCGTAAGCAGAAAGTCCTTCAGCGCCTCTTTCGCCCTGCGGGCCCTTTGGCAGCTGCATTTCAACGTCGGTGCAGGCAATCATTGCGACTGCGCCGAGAATAACAATGAATGTTTTGATTAATTGTCTCATAGGTTAATATATTCTTTCTATCAATACTTTTCTATCCATTCTTCTTTCTTCATCCGAAGACGATACCGAGGTTATCGCTATGCGCTTTCCAAAACCTTTCACGATCAGCCTGTCTTCAGGAACGCCCCTTTTCACAAGGCCATCGCGGACAGTCTTTGCCCTGTTAAGCGACAGCTTCTCATTGTAAGTCTGGGATCCTTTCGCATCGGTGTAGCCAGAGACCAAGAACTTAAAATCTTGTTCTCCATTGAGGATTTCAGCAATCTCGTCCAAGATAGCCTCTGATTCAGGTGTCAATGAATATTTGTCGAAATCGAAATGAAGATTATCAATCAGCTTCAACAACCTGTCTTCTGATTTAACGTATTTGATTACTTCCTTTTCCACAGGCACTTCCTTAACTACTTCTTTCTCAACTATTTCTTTTGGAAATCTTGATCTATAGAGATCATCGTAATCTGAAAGATGCGAGGCCACGTAAGCATCGGCAGATGCTTTCTTCTTGTCGTTGCCGCCAATGCGGAATTGCAGGCCTGCAGTGACCTCGACGAAATTTGGCCCATCCTTTATTAACGGCTTCAGAAATTGCCCCTGAATCCTTACTCCTACCCTATTTCCAAGCCAACCTATTATTCCAACTCCGATCGAAACCGGGAAGAACGTGTCGTGATCGACCGTGTAACCCTTATTCCAAGCATCCTCGGAACGCCACTGGCCCTCTCCGGTCACGTCTTGGTCGAAAGTGCCGAAATATTTCGTCTTGAATGTCTTGTGATAGGCATTCATTCCAGCCCTGACGTAAGGGACTATCCATTGGCTTTTGACGAGTGGCCGAAATTGAATTCCAGGTCCGGCCATGAAAGAATAGCCCTGTTTTTTCTCTCCGCCATCGAAAAACTTAGCAAATCCAAGCGTGCCTTGAAGGTCCAGATACCATCGCTGCGACAAGCTTTTGGCCACATAGATTTCTGTACCGCCGTACAGATGCTTGTCTTCGAGGTTGAAGACATAGTCCCCACCTTTAGTCTGATGAAAACCGGAGACCATAGTCCTGGTCATGTTAATCACGGAGCCTCCGGCCCCGAATTCCCACTCTGATTTTCTCTCTTGCGAATATCCCCCGATTGGAAGAAGCAGAAGAGGGATTAGCGTTAAAATGAATTTGTTTTTCATACTTTATTATTTGATAACATATTCAGACACAGACTGGATGCCACATATTCCAAAATAGGCCTCCACGATATTCCCTTTTAAGCATATTTTCTTTCCTAGAAGACTTGGGTTATCAACCAGATTGAGTTCTTCGCGAATCTTTGCCTTGCTAAGCTGAACCGAGAGACACGAATTTTTGGTTTTCACTGAAGATCGGGATGCTATGGCTATGTTCGTCTTCGACTCGAATGGCGCTTCGAAGGAAATGCCATCATCCTTCGACGAAAGGTCTCCACCTACTATGTAGCCTGTTACCCAAACCTCTTTCTCGCCTATGTGGTTCTTGGCCTGCGAGACGCTGTAAGCAGTTGCCGCCGAAGATCCTGCGCCAGAATCGCCCTCGCCTATCACAAGGTCCTCGGAGCCCCAAATGCGACTAGTGTCTATGCTGATTGAAATGTCAGCCCCCGATCTTCCTGGATTCTCGTCACCGCCTGACGGGCATGAGATGCTTACAGTCAGCATTTCAGCAGCCTCCAGATTCCTGGTCATGAGAGGAACTGTGCTGGAGCCGTATTTAAGGACTGCCGACACTGAGCCTGGCTTAAAGAATGCCGTGCGTTTCTCGGCATAATCATAATTCAGGGTGCCATCTGACGAGGCTAGGGAGACCGCACCTCCTGAATATTTTTCCGGCACATCTGCACTGAATAGCAGCTTAAGACCAGAATTCTGCTGCGTGCAATTTAGCTTGACATTAGTTACAGCTCCGGCATTCACCACGGCTACCTGTTCATCCCCAAACTGAGGTGCGTCAAATTCAGGCTTGGAGAATTCAATAGATTTGACTTTCAAGGTGTAGCTTCCAGGATCGACCGTCATGGAAGAAGGAGAATCCCCATATTTGCCTTTATACAAGCTATTACCCTTCGCATCAGTAACTTCAAGAATGAAATCATCTGTGTCAGGGAGCGCCAAGACTGCCCTGGTTCCGACTGTCTGAGCGAAATTCCATTCAAGCCTGCCTTTGCTTTTCTCGAGGGGAGACTTGTTACAGGAAAATGTGATTAAAGTAAAAAACAGAATGCCAAGAAGTAATAGGCAATTCTCTAAAAATCTCGTGTTTTTCATAGAGGATAAATTTTACTGGTGGCACCGTGCCAACCGACAGCAAAACTATGTATTAGGCATGAAAATGATTTCTAAAAACAGAAAATTGATATAAAGAAATAAAAATTTCTGTTTTTATAAATGAATATGCTCTCAGAGAGGGCCACAGGGCACATAAAAAAACGAGGAGATCGCATCGCTGCGTTCTCCCCGCCACTTAACCTAAACTTAAACTATGAAAAACTTCGTACCAAAGTTACATTTTTATTTTAATAAAACAAATTCTTTGCGAAAATTTCTGTTTTTATGAGAAGAATCACGACAGGATTTTCATCTTCGCATACTTCAAAAGCAAGATTTTGTCTCCGTACTTGTCGAAAGAAATCTTGGTTTTCATGTCTGGATAACTTCCAGACACTTCCAGAACCTTACCTTTTCCGAAACGATTATGCTCGACGTTCTGTCCAACCTTGATGCGGGACATCAGTTCCTCTGGAGTCAGCGCCTTGAATAGCTGGTCATCAGCCTTCGGCGGCAACGGAGCCTTCCTTACGAAAGGGCTCGGAGATGCAGGTGCGGATGCCCTCGGCTTAGGCGAATGAATATATTCCACTGGTCCGGACTGCCCGTAACTCCCCGAAGATGGACGTCCGAAAGGTTTACCATAACTCCCTGAAGACGAACGTCTGCCATATCCCCCTGAGGAGCCGCCCCAGGAACCAAATCCTCTGAACTTCGGAAAATCATCCTCTTCTGGCTCACGGAAATCATTTTCACTCAAAGGGTTAGAAATATATTGCGGGTCTATCTCACCTATGAAACGGCTAGGAGAATTGGATTCGTGACGGCCATTACGCATTCTGGTCTGAGCGAATGAAAGCCAGACTTTCTTTTTCGCCCTGGTAATCGCCACGTAAAAGAGTCTTCGCTCTTCTTCAATATCTCGTGGCGAAGCCAGCATGCCACCAGACGGGAACAAATTTTCCTCAAGGCCTGCTACGAATACGTAAGGGAATTCAAGTCCTTTTGCCGAATGAACCGTCATCAAAGCTATCTTATTATGCGAATCCTCTTCATCGGAAGAATCTACGCCCGTAAGCAATGAGACGTTCTCCAGATATTCTCCAAGCGTAACTACCGGGTACTGCACTGCATCAGGGTTTACCGAATCACTGTCAGCAGCAAGTTCTTCGAGATATTCATTCTGTCTTTCCTCTATGAACTGGGTGACGCTGTTCAGCAGTTCCTCGATGTTGCCTGCCCTCGACTGCCCTTCCACGCTTTGGTCGCTCTTATAAAATGCGTATAGACCGCTATCTTTCGAGAGTCCCGACGCAACTTCATCAGCGTTAGTTTTTTCTGCCACGGAAGCATATTTATTGATCATCTCGCAGAAAGAGCGAATCCTGGCCACTGCAGGTGCCTTCAAGCCGTATTCGGCGAAATTTTCAGAATACGCAGCCTTAAACATCGAAACCCCAAGTGCCCTGGACATATTCTCCAAGTTAGCTATGGAAGTCTTTCCAATTCCCCTCGCCGGCATGTTCACGGCCCTTTTGAAAGATTCATTGTCATGAACGTTCATCACCAGCTTGAAGTAGGCCATCATGTCCTTCACCTCTGCCCTGTCGTAGAAAGAGTTTCCTGAATATATCATATAAGGGAGGTTACGCCTGCGAAGGGCCTCCTCAAGGGCTCGTGACTGGGAATTAGTCCTATATAATATTGCGAAGTCTTGATAGGCCGCATGCTCAGTTTCCATCCGCGAGATAATCTCAGAGGCTATGCTCAGGGCTTCTTCTTGCTCGGAGAAATTGTCCAGTATGCTAATTTTATCCCCTGCGTCGCCAACGGAGACGCAGTTTTTCGGAATCCTATTCTCATTCTTGGCTATCAATGAATTAGCTGCATTTACAATATTCGCCGTAGAACGATAATTCTTTTCCAGGCGGAAAATCTTGCACTCCGGATAGTCCTTCTTGAAATTCAATATATTCTCGATCTTAGCGCCTCGGAATGCGTAAATGGACTGAGAGTCATCCCCCACGACGCAGATATTTTTATGCTTCTCGGTCAGTTGCTTCAAGATGAGGTATTGGGCGAAGTTCGTGTCCTGATACTCATCGACAAGGATGTAGTCGAACCTGGAGGAAATGGACTCCTTCGCTTCTGCGTTATGCCGAAGCAATATATTCATATTCAACAATATGTCATCGAAGTCCATGACTCCTGAGAGTTTGCACTTCTCTGAATACATATTATAAATGTCGCATATTCTTGGCTTCCTGGACCTGGCATCGTCTTCCAAAGCCTTCGCGTTGGCACTGTATGATGCCGCAGTGAATAAATTGTTCTTGGCAAGGGATATCCGTGAGAGAACATCCCTAGGCTTGTAGACTTTATCATCCAGTCCCAATGCCTTCAGGCAGGCTTTTATTGCGCTAATGGAGTCAGATGTGTCGTAAATGGTGAAATTCGCAGGATAGCCCAGGAAAGAAGAATATTCTCTTAGGAATCTTATGAATATGGAATGGAACGTGCCCATGCAGAGCTTCCATGCATTTCTTTTCCCTACCATCATGGCAATCCTCTCCTTCATCTCGTTCGCGGCTTTCTTCGTGAAAGTCAGCGCCATGATTCTGGAAGGATCCACTCCCCTGCCCAAGATCAATGCGATCCGGCTGGTCAAAACCCTAGTCTTCCCGGATCCTGCGCCAGCAACAATCAGCACCGGTCCGTCAATGCTGCTGACCGCATCTCTCTGCTCCGCGTTCAGCCCCTCAAAAATCGCGTTTTCTTTATCCATAATATGCCACAAAATTAGTAAAAAATGCGTACCTTCGCACCGGATTTTGGAAATTCTTTTTAACTAATTAAAACATAATGTCAAACAACATCGATTTGAAAAAGGGCCTGAACATTCCTATCGCAGGAACGGCTGCCCTTGAGACAAAGAAAACGATCGCGCAAGACGTTGCGGCAGTCAAGCCTACCGACTTCAAGGGCTTCTCTCCTAGGCTTCTGGTCAAGGAGGGAGACAAAGTCTCCGCGGGCTCTCCACTGCTGGAAGACAAGAAGAATCTGAATATTCTTCTCACTTCTCCGCTCAGCGGGACTGTCCAGCAGATCGTAAGGGGTGACAAGAGAAAACTTCTTGCCGTTCTCATCAAATCGGATGGTTCCAACGACTCCATTGACTTCGGCGTGAAGGATCCTTCTGCGCTGAATGCGGAAGGGGTCAAGGAAACCCTCCTGAAGAGCGGTCTCTGGCTTTCGCTAATTCAAAGGCCTTACGGCGTGATTGCTAATCCGGCTGTTACTCCTAAGGCTATTTTCGTTTCCGCTTTCAGCACCGCCCCTTTGTGTGCCGACACAGAATTCATTCTGAAAGGCGAAGCCGAAGACATCCAGGCTGCCGTGACAGCCCTATCGAAAATCGCAAAGGTGAACATCTGCGTGAATTCCGCCGATTCCGCTTTCGCTAAGCTGAAAGATGCTACGATTTGGACCGTGAAAGGCGACAAGCACCCTGCTGGCAATGTAGGAGTGCAAATCAGCCACATTTCTCCTATTCAGAAAGGAGAAACCGTGTGGACTGTAGCCCCTGTGCTTCTCGCGGCGTTCGGAAAGCTGCTGAGGACCGGCAAGCTTGACTTGCGCAGGAAAATCGCAGTCACAGGGCCTGCCGCCATCAACCCGGCGTACGTTGAAGCCCTGCCAGGAATTCCGGTTAAGGCTCTTGCCGACTTCTACGATGCTTCCAAGCAGGAAATCCGTTTCGTGAGCGGGGACCCTCTCACGGGAGAGAATGTTGGCGAAGATGGCTACACCGGCTTCTTCGACACCCAGGTAACGCTCCTGGGCGAAGGCAGGGAGAGAGAGGTTCTCGGATGGGCGAAGCCATTCAGATTCAGCCAGTACAGCTCCACGAAGTCTTACTTCTCATGGCTGTCTCCGAAGAAGAAATATTCGATGGATACAAACACTCACGGAGGGGTACGCGCCTTCCTGATGTCGGATGTCTACGAGAAAGTGCTTCCTATGGACATCTTCCCGATCTATCTGATAAAAGCCTGCATAGCTGGCGACATTGACAATATGGAGAAATTCGGAATATACGAGGTTCTGCCAGAGGATCTTGCCCTGTGCGAGTTCGTCGATCCTTCGAAGAACGACATACAGGAGATCATCAGCAAAGGCATCGATCTCATGATAAAGGAAATGGCTTAAAAGGAACTCATTATGGAAGAAAACAATACTAAGCAGCCGGGCCTTTTCGAGAAAGGCGGAAAATTGGGATGGCTGCATTCTACAGTGGATGCCTTTGACACTTTCCTCAGGGTACCTGGCACTGTGACAAAGACAGGCTCTCACGTGAGAGACTCTATCGACCTGAAAAGAATATTAATCATAGTCGTAATTGCCCTCGTCCCTTGCGCATTGTTCGGCATGTGGAATGTAGGACATGAGCATAATGTGGTTATGGGAACCGACTGGGGCTTCTGGCGTCAGTTCGGCTTCGGTTTCCTGAAAGTGCTCCCACTCTACCTAGTTTCTTACATCGTCGGCCTGGCAATAGAATTCATGTTCGCCCAGATATGCGGCGAAGAAGTCAGCGAGGGTTATCTGGTGAGCGGAATGCTGATCCCTCTCATCGTTCCCGTGGACGTTCCTCTCTGGATGCTCGCGATCGCAGTCGCTTTCGCAGTCATATTCGGCAAGGAGGTCTTCGGAGGCACCGGAATGAACTTCTTGAATCCGGCCTTGCTGGCACGTGCGTTCCTGTTCTTCTCTTACCCGAGCAAGATGTCAGGTTCAATGTGCTGGATTGCCCTCAAGCATGGAGAGGCGCTTCCCGACGCTGTGTCTGGGGCGACTCCGCTCTCATTCCTTGGCGAATGCAAGGATGCCGTAACCCCTCTCACGGATCACTTCTCTTACATGGATATGTTCTTGGGAACCATCCCGGGCTCCGTTGGCGAGACCTCTGTGATCGCCATCTTGATCGGTGCAGTAATCCTGCTCTGGACCGGCATAGGAAGTTGGAAAATCATGCTGTCTTCCGTCATTGGCGCTCTCTTCGTAGGCTGGCTTGGCAACGTTAGCGGTGCCACCGCTGTGCCGGCATGGACTCAGCTCATCATGGGCGGATTCCTCTTCGGAACCGTCTTCATGGCCACCGACCCTGTTACATCCGCCCAGACCGAGACCGGCAAGTGGATCTTCGGATTCCTGGTCGGAGCGCTCTGCGTGACCGTGAGGCTGTTCAACCCTGGTTACGCAGAAGGCATGATGCTCAGCATACTTCTCATGAACACGTTCGCTCCTCTCATCGACTATTGCGTGACTAGCGCAGCTATCAGCAGAAGAGCAAAAAAGGCTAAACTCGCTTAAAAATTGATGAATATGAATACGAACGGAAACGCATATACAGTAATATATTCGACGATCATCGTAGTTCTGGTGGCTGCGATACTGGCTTACGCCTCCATGGCGCTGAAGCCTAAGCAGGATGCGAATGCCAAGGCCGAGACCATCAGCCAGATGCTCACCGCAGCCCAATTCTACTCCAAGGAAGAGTGCTCTTCGATGGGAAACGACAAGGTTCTGGAAGCATATTCAAAGAATATCAAATCTGCTTTCGCCATCAATGCCCAAGGCCAGAAAATCCGCGACCTCAGCACTGATGTCAATAAGATAGAATTGATCGACAACCTGAAGGCTCAGGACAATAATATCCGTGGAAAGAAGGACGTTGAGCTCCCTGTCTACATATTCACGAAAGACGGGAAGGACGTAACCGTAGTGCCTTGCTACGGAGCAGGCCTCTGGGGGCCGATTTGGGGCTATCTCGCATTCAGCCAGGACGACAAGACTTTCGTTGGTGCCTACTTCGACCATGCGAGCGAGACTCCTGGACTTGGAGCGAAGATCAAGGACGATCCTAGCTTCAGGGCTGAATTCGTAGGAAAGGCCGCAGATTACAACGCCAGTCCTATATTCTCGATAGTAAAGGGCGGTGCGCCGAAAGACCAGCAGAATGCCATTGATGCCATTACCGGAGCCACGATGACGTCCAAGGGTCTCTCTGCAGCAATAGACACCTGGCTGGCTGCATATAAGCCTTATCTTTCCAATAACGGGTCCGCCCCAGCTATGACATCTGCTCAGCCTGCCGACACGACGGCTGCCCCTGCAGACACGGCTGACATTAAATAGAGGAGAATAGGAATATGAATGCAAATCTTAAAGAAACAATTTTGAACCCTATTTTCAAGGGTAATCCGATTACCGTGCTGGTACTCGGCATCTGCTCCTCTCTAGCCGTTACGGTAGAAATGAAGGGAGCCCTTGTGATGGCTCTCTCAGTTACCATCGTGACCGGTCTGTCGAGCTTCGTGCTCTCACTCCTTAGGAACACTATTCCAAACCGCGTGAGAATCATCGTTCAGCTGGTCGTCGTGGCCCTCATGGTCATTCTCGTGGATCAGGTGCTCAAAGCCTATGCTTACGGCATAGATAAACAACTGTCCGTATACATCGGACTTATAATCACGAACTGCATCGTCATGGGACGCATCGAGGCTTTCGCGCTTGGAAACAAGCCGATTCCTTCACTTCTGGATGGCTTGGCTAATGGGGTAGGCTACGGACTGATATTAATAGTAGTGTCTTTCTTCCGCGAGCTCTTCGGTTCCGGCACTCTGTTCGGACTCAGAATTATTCCTGAGTCATTCTACGCTGCCGGCTACATGAACAACGGGCTTGTCATCCTCCCTCCGATGGCGCTGATTCTTATTGGCTGCATCATCTGGATACAGAGAGGCATACAAAAAGATCTCCAAGAGAAATAACTAAAGACAGAAACCGAATATGGAATATTTAAACTTATTCATAAAGTCAATCTTCGTTGACAACATGATTTTTGCCTACTTCCTGGGTATGTGCTCTTACCTGGCGGTATCCAAAAATGTGAAGACTGCGTCCGGTCTCGGTCTGGCCGTTATTTTCGTGCTATTCGTGACCCTGCCTATAAACTACCTGCTGAACAAATACGTTCTGCTGCCGGGGGCTCTTTCCTGGCTGGGCGACAGCTTCAAGGACGTGGATCTCAGCTTCCTGAGCTTCATAATATTCATAGCGGTCATAGCTGCCATAACTCAATTGGTTGAGATGGTCGTTGAGAAATTCGCTCCTGCGCTGTATGCATCCCTGGGAATATATCTTCCTCTGATAGCAGTGAACTGCGCCATCCTTGGAGGTTCCCTGTTCATGCAGAACAAAGACTTCGTCAATGTCGGAGAGTCGGCCGTCTACGCGCTTGGATCCGGAATAGGCTGGTTCCTCGCAATAGTCACGCTGGCTGCGATCAGGGAAAAGATGCAATATTCGAATGTGCCGCCTGCACTCAAGGGCATCGGCATAACGTTCATAACGGTTGGTCTGATGGCCATGGCATTCATGACCTTCATGGGCATTTCACTTTAAACAGGAGGCAGAACTATGTTTTCAACATTAATTTCATCAATCTTCACTATCACGCTGGTGACGTTGATTCTGGTAATCCTGCTCCTCTTCGTTAAAGCGAAGCTGACGCCAGAAGGCACGGTGAAAATAGACATCAATGATGGCAAGAAGGTCTTGGACGTGCCACAGGGCGGGGACGTAATGCACACCTTGGCAAGCCAGAAAATCTTCCTGCCTTCCGCATGCGGCGGCAAGGCCAACTGCGGGCAATGTAAGATACAAGTGCTTGAGGGTGGCGGAACCATTCTTCCGACCGAGGTAGGATTCTTCAACCGCAAGCAGATCAAATCCGGCTATCGCCTGGGCTGCCAGGTTAAAATCAAAGACAACCTTAAAATACAGGTTCCTGAGTCAACGCTCAGCGTAAAGAAACTCGAATGCGAGGTGATTTCCAACAAGAACGTGGCGACCTTCATCAAGGAGTTCACCGTAAAACTTCCTGCTGGAGAACACCTGGATTTCAAGTCCGGTGAGTACATCCAGATTGACATACCGGCTTACGACATCGACTTCAAGGACATTGACGTTGATGACACTTACAGGAAGGACTGGGAGAAATACGGATTCTTTGGCATCAAAGCTAAGAACACCGTGCCGACCGTCAGGGCATATTCAATGGCCTCTTATCCTGCTGAGGGCGACATCATAAAGCTGAATGTCCGCATCGCTACTCCTCCGTTCGACAGGAGCCAGCCTAAAGGCGTGTTCAAGATGCTGCCGGTTCCTCCGGGAGTTGCTTCATCCTACGTGTTCACGCGCAAGCCTGGCGACAAGGTGTGGATCTCCGGTCCGTTCGGAGAATTCCTGCTGCCTAAGAATGATCCTGAGGACATGGAATATATCTTCGTGGGCGGTGGCGCAGGCATGGCTCCTCTCCGCAGCCACATCATGCATCTGTTCAAGACTTTGCACACCAAGAGGACTGTGAACTTCTTCTATGGCGCTCGTAGCCTTGTCGAGGCATTCTACCTCGAGGACTATGCTGAGATCGAGAAGGAGTATCCTAACTTCCACTTCCATCTGGCTCTTGACCGTCCTGATCCAGCAGCGGATGCTGCCGGTGTCAAATACACGGCAGGTTTCGTGCACAATGTCATGTACGAGACCTATCTCAAGAACCACGAAGCTCCTGAAGACATCAAATACTTCATGTGCGGTCCTCCTATGATGGTTGCCTCGGTGAATAATCTGCTTGACAGCTTGGGAGTTCCACCTGAGAGCATTCTCTACGATAACTTCTCGTAAACATCAGCACATGGCTGATGCTCTTACGAGCAACAGAAAAATCCTCGACCTTCCCGGGTCGGGGATTTTTCGTATCATTCTCGGACGAGCGTGAGGCGACACTCAATAATATATTCATTATCAACGTCACAGGAGCCACGACCGCACGCTCCACTGCCTGACTATACGAGCGAGAAGCGACCCTCTGTAATATATTCATTATCAACGTCACAGGAGCTACGACCGCACGCTCGTAGACAGCTACCATCGCAGACTCCCCAGTTACCCGAGAGAACCTGAAAAACCGTAAAATTTTATTGCATGCAAAAAACATTTTCAATAACTTAGACACAACATTAAACACGCTAACTATGAAAGACTTTTGGCACTTATGCTCTCAGGAGCTTCCTAACAAAATTATTTTCAAAACGTTGGATGACTATAAGTTCGGCATGAATAGCATCCCTATCGCACTGCAAGGAACAGATATCTGCATCTACTGCTTCATCCTAATGAATAATCATGTGCATCTTCTGATAAGTGGCACGGTCGAGGCAGCAACAGAATTCTTTACGAAATTCAAAAGACGCCTTGCTGCTCACTTGTCGAAAAAGCATAGAATTCAGTCGCCATTGAAAGGATTAAACTTCAAGCTGATAGAAGTCACGGACGAACAAATGTTCAGAAATGAAGTCGCATATATTTTGAGGAACTGCGTTGCCGCAAAGATGAATGATCCTTATAATTATCCTTGGAGCACCGGAGGGATATATTTCAAACATTGCATCAATAAGTTCACTTTCAGAAGAATAAGAGACATGAACGGCTGGGAAATCCGGAATATATTGTCGACCAGGGTGCGACTCCCTGATGACTACCTAATTGCGAATGGAATAATCCGGCCCGAATCTTATGTGCAAATAGCTACCGTTGAGCATTTGTTCGGATCTGCTCTAGATCTTTTCTATTATCTGAAAGATTGGAAAAGCGAACAGAAAGCGGCCCAGCTTGAATGGGCATCCGAGAAAAGATCAATAGAACAGGATAGAGGGGCTGTCGACAAAGCCATGTACGAAGATACTGTATTGCTTGAAAAACTTCAACCAAAGTTTAAGGAATATAGTGTTTCTGGTTTCAATGACATGGACGATACCATGAAAAGAATATTCGTGCCGATACTGAGGAATGCTTATGGCTCGAATGTGAAACAGGTATGCAGGCTGATAGGTTTAGACGAAGCGACTGTCCGGCGTTTCGGAGGGTGGATGTGAAGTAGGCCGAGGGGCGACGTGGTCACTTGGCTTGTGCTATGATGCTGCAGAGGGACCGAATCGCGCTCTGAGCTTTTTGGCTGGGGCGAAGGAGCAGGATGGCTGTGCCGATGCCAAGGACTATGGCGATAATTATGGCTAAGGACCTTGGAATTGGGAATTTTATGAATATGCTGACGAGGAGTAGCAGAATGGCAAGTCCCCATGCGAATATTTTACGGATCGGAGCGTTGGCATTGCCTTCTTTGAATGTGGCTGCATAACGGTGGATTTCTTCCCCCTCATCCGTCTTACCCACTATTCCGGCTTCTTCAACCTTACATGCAATGCAGCGCAGACGATGCCAGGCAGACCAATCCAAGAACAAATCGCAGTCGCCAGTGGTTTCTGGCAAGTCTTCTGGATTAAATTCCGTTTTCCTCAGCACCTTCCCGTACTTCTCCATCTCACGCTTAACACCTCCAAGGACAATTCCGTAAGGCTTCTCCGTCTGAAACAGGACACATCCGGCATCCATCATCTGAACATTCTTGTGAATCATATCGCAAATCGAATTTCCATCATCAAAGTTAGCAAATTTCCTACGATTACAGTCAATGACACTGTGGAGCGTGAGACAGGGCTGGCGCCTGGACATGAAACAGCCGAGGGGGCTGGCCTCGGCTGCAATATGAATATTCCGCCTCCGTGGCAGGAGAATTCCGAATCTCAGACAACGAGCAGCAGGCCGTTCCTCAGATCATCTTCCGCTATCTCCTTCATCTTCACGTGAAGCTTCTTTCCTGTAGCGGTGTAAGGCAGCTGAGAGACGAACCTGTAGTAGCGCGGGCGCTTGAAATTAGCTATGTTAGGACTGTCCTTGAAATCCTGATCCAATTCTTCGACCGTCAGAGACTCGTCTGCCTTGACTACGTACGCAGTGACCACCTGACCACGCATCTTGTCTGGAACGGCGGTCACTATGCAGTCTTTCACCTTAGGAAATCCATTGAGAATCTCCTCTATCTGAGTAGGGTAGATGTTCTCCCCAGAAGATATGATCATGTCATCCTTTCTGCCTATGATGGTTATGAAAGATTTATCGTCCCAGGTAGCCAAGTCGCCCGTGTAAATGAAATCCTTGTAATATTTACTAGCCGTCTCAACAGGATTATTGCTGTACTGGTAAGGGGATTTCGCAGGCGAAGAAATGATGACCTCGCCGACTTCCCTCCCATCCTGCTGAGCCAGATCGTCAGGCTCGGCGCGTCTGTCTTCGTACACCTTCACAACTCTCACATCATCATCAATGCAAGAAGCGCCAGCTGTTCCGGCATTCTCGGGAAGGTCGAACGGTCTCAGGAAAGTGTTCCAGAAGGTCTCGGTAGTGCCATACCCATTGAATATGTTAGGAGTCAGCACTTGCTGATAACGAATGCAAGCAGAACGCTCCAGCGGACTGCCCATGGTAACGATTCCTTTCAGGGTGCTCAGGTCATAACCCTTCTTCTCCTGCTCGTCCGCTAGATTTTCAAGAACGGTAGGAACTCCTATCAAGAATGTAATCTTGTATTTGGCTGTGTATTTCAGCGTAATTTCAGGGTCGAATTTTCTCATGACGATGAGAGAGGCTCCGGCGTAGAAAGTAGGGCAAGGGCCAGCGCAATGCAAGCCTCCCCGATGGAACCATGGCGTAGTGTTCATGGTTACATCCCTGTAACTCATCGGGAAATGAATCATCACATCGTGGCTGGAAAGAACCTCATTTATGCTGGTTAGCGGCACGCCTTTAGGTCGTCCAGTAGTGCCGGAAGTATATAGTCGCGTTGTCTCGTCATAGATATTGTACTCGCACGTGAACGGAGGCTCCTCCCTTGGGAACGCTCTGACATATTCATTATAAGAGACTATGTCTCCTTCGCCCTCGCCCCCGACTACAATTAATCTGGAAGGCTTGAGATTCGCAATTTTCATTGCTTCAAGCACATCGTCTTTCTTTCCAGCATCGAAGACCAACACCTTCGGATGCGCATCCAATAGGTTTTGGGCAAGTTCTCCAGGGCTGAGCCTGTAGCTAACGGGACTGCCTACCGCATGAATTTTATGGCATGCGACATAGGCGAATACGAACTCGGGGCAGTTCATAAGCTGGGTCATCACAACATCACCTTTCGTAACTCCGTCATGAAGCAGAGCTTTGCAAAGCCTGTTGCAGTCACTGTTAAGTTCTTCGTAAGTCCATGTCTTGTCTTGGTCTGGGTCGATCATTGCATTTCTCTCGCCATACCGTCTTACATTGCGCATGAATCCTTCGATCCAAGTGTAATGGCTTTCGAAAATTTCTTTAAAATCTTTCATAAAAAAGCAGATTAAACTTTTGTGAGGGCAAATTTATAAATAATACGCTAGCCAAGGCAATGAAAAGCCAATTGGCATTTGCTAAAAAAGGATATTTGTGGCGAAATATGCAAAATGTGGCGAAGCGTAGGACTCTGCTAGGCAAGATATTCTACAATGGATACAAAAAAAGGGAAAGCTTAGCACATCGCACCGCTACAACCTCTTACCCTTGCTGCCTTCCGGCCCTGGGGGGATTCAGAGGGAGCTGGTCGTGTACGACTTTCCCCGCTGCAAATATAGTCTTTTTAAGTCATTCTGCCAACTATCCTGGAAATTATGCCAGGTTTTCCGGAAATTCGTCCCTTGCCGGATATGGCTCACTGCTTCTCATTGAAGCTGTCGAATATGAAAGGAAGAATATCTTCAACTTTCTCGAATTTCCAAATCTTTGAGGCGCCGACCATGATCACCGCCATATTCCTTTTCCCAAGGGTCTGATACTCTGCCATTACTTGCCGGCATGCACCACAAGGCGTGCATGGGGCATTGTCTATGCCGCCTTCAAAGCCTCCTGCTATGGCAATCCCGACCATCGCTCTTCCAGGATAAGTCGCGTTCGCAGAAAACATTGCGGTACGCTCAGCGCAGAGGCCGGAGGGATAAGCGGAATTTTCTTGATTGGAGCCTTTCACGATTGTGCCGTCATCGAGACGTACGGCAGCTCCAACATTGAATTTTGAATATGGTGCGTATGATGTTTTCTGAGCCTCGATCGCAGCGCGTACCAGTTCCTGGTCTTCCGCTGTCATTTCGTCTAATGAAGAATATTCAGTGTAATTTATCTCCAGATTGAGTGTCTTCATATTCAATTATTTGATAAAAGTGAAATGCAAGATAGCAAAAATTGTACAAAATTCGGCAATTGACTAACTTTGCCGCATCATGAGAATATGCGTAGGACTGTCAGGAGGCGTGGACTCCAGCGTTGCTGCCCTGTTGCTGAAGCAGCAAGGGTACGACGTATTCGCCATGTTCATGCAGAACTGGCACGATGCGGATGCCACTCTGCACGGGGACTGCGAATGGGAGGAGGATAGATACGTGGCAGAGCTGGTGGCACGGAAAATCGGCATTCCTTTCTATTTCGTGGACCTTTCCAAGGAATACAGGGCAAAGGTGGTGGAGTATATGTTCAATGAATATAACGCCGGCCGCACTCCCAACCCTGACGTGCTTTGCAACAGGGAAATCAAGTTCGATGCTTTCTGGGAGACTGCTCGCAAGATGGGTGCTGACATGGTAGCGACGGGACACTATTGCCGCAAGGCTCCCCTGCTGGACGCTTCGGGTAAGCCTGTCGTCATTGACGGCATCCCCCAATCCAGGTTGCTCGAAGGAATTGACCCGAACAAGGATCAGAGCTATTTCCTCTGCCAGCTCAGCCAGGAACAGCTTTCGACTGCGCTTTTCCCTATCGGAGGCCTAACGAAGCCGGAGGTTCGACGTCTGGCGCACGAAGCTGACTTGCCGTCGGCAGACAAGAAAGACTCTCAGGGAATATGTTTTGTCGGCAAAGTGGATCTGCCTACGTTCCTGAAGCAGAAGCTTCTGCCTCGTGAGGGAGATGTAGTGGAAGTCTACGATTCTTTCTACTCTGATAATAAGCAGTATAAGTTCAGCCACGACACTCAGGCATCGTTGCTTGCCGAGCCTGGAGAACCACTCATGACAACTGAATATTCTTCCGAGGATTCTGGCGGAGCCGCTTTCAACAATGTGCGTTTGGACGTAAGGTGCAGGGCAAATGAATATTCCGCCGAAAAGATTGCTGCGCTTTCCGATGAAACCTTGATGCGGCTTTCGCAGCCGATCAGTTACGATTCCCTGACTTTCGAGACAGAAACCTATCGCACCGGGAAGCATCATGTGAAGAAAACCCGGTATGTGGACAATCCATGGGGAAAGGTCGTAGGCAGGCACGATGGGGCGCAGTTTTATACCATCGGGCAGAGAAAGGGTCTAAACATCGGCGGGCACAAGGACTCGCTATTCGTGATAGCTACAGACATTGAACGCAACATAATTTACGTCGGGGAAGGTCATCGGCACAAAGGATTGTCTCGTAGCTGCATACGCATTGCTACGGAGAATATTCATTGGATTCGCACCGATCTCGAAATGCGCAATGGAGAAGTTCGCCGCTACAAGGTCCGCATCCGCTACCGCCAGCCACTGCAGGATGCATGGCTCGTGAAACGCCTCAGCGGCATATTCATAATATTCGACATTCCTCAGCGCGGCCTCTCTGACGGCCAGTTCGCTGCATGGTACGCTCCAGCCTCCATCACGAAGTCAGATTCCAGCGCCATCTCAGCCGCAGGTGCCATCCCAGGAGAAGGCGCTATCCCAACCTCGCTGGACAGTCTCACCTCGGCTTCCCAGGACTACGAAATGCTTGGCTCCGGAGTTTTCTAAGCATTTAGCTGCACGATGCTTTTACCCCTATTGTCAATTCACTAATTATCAATACATTGCAAAACGCATAAAACGTACCCTGTAATAATTAGACAGGGTACTTTAAGAATATGCCTCCAGCAACGTTTCTTTCTTACTTTCAAAAGTATCCTGTTACCAGCAAAATACATTGCGCACTGATAAAAACAGAAATTTCTTTAAAAAACAGAAAAAAAGTGAATCTAATTTTATGAAATTACTAATACAATATGCTCATTTTAAGTATTTTTGCGTAGGATAATCGCCTTGGTAATTCTGCGACTATGGAAAACGAATCTCGGAAATATTGGCATCTTTGTTCGGATGAACTGCCAGATAATCTGATCTTCAAAACCGTTGAAGATTTCAGGCAAGGCATGAATAGCATTCCAATAGCATTGCAGGGAATGAACATCATGATCTTCTGCTTTACTCTAATGAACAATCATTTTCATTTTCTCCTTTCCGGGAAAAAGGCCGAAGCCATCCGATTCTTCTGCAAGTTGAAATCCAGGCTCGGCAAATGCATCCAGAACACATCGCATCCTCTTCGCAGACTCAAACCTGTTCTTGTAGAGATTACCAGCCCTGAGATGTTCAAGACAGAAGTAGTATACATTCTGCGGAATTGCCTTAAGGCAAGAATTTGTGACCCATACACTTACCCTTGGAATACCTGCCGGCTGTATTTCCACAGGAATATTTTCGATGCAAAGCCGTATCGTATTGAGGAAATGAGCAGAAAACAAATCAAGTCCGACTTGTCAACCTGGGTAGATTTGCCAAGCGAATACTTGGTCGCAAACGGCTACATTCTGCCAGAATCCTACGTCAATTACCGGAAAGTTGAAGAACTATTCGCAAGCCCAGTGGAGTTTTTTTGGCAACTTAGTAATTGGAAAGTTGAACAAGAAAGTGCCAGATATGAAATGAGCGAAAATCGTGCGATGTACGATGACACTACGCTTATGGAGAAGCTGAACAAAGATTTTGAATATTACGGAGTAAAAGGCTTTGACGAGATGGACGCAACAATGAGGCGTATTTTTGCCCGGCTTTTGAGGAACAAATATGGCTCCGACGTAAAACAAATCTGTCGGATTTGTGGACTGGATTCTGAAACCGTCAAACGGTTCGGCGGCTGGAAGTGATTCGCAGCCCTGCAACGCTGGTCGTCTCCGCAACGCAGGATACAAACTGGTCATCGCCGCAATACAGGATACTTTCGAAAGCATGAACTAGTCGCGGTCTGAGGCATATTCCCAAAGCACCCTGTTAAAATTTTACAAGATACGCATCTTATCTTCGGCAACGTATTTACAGAGAGAAAGTTACAAACGAATCCGAAAGTACCCTGCGGAGAAAGGTCGTGATGGATCACAATGCGTTGGGTAGGAAGACCATGTCGCAGCCTGCGGAAAAAGGTCGTGATGGATCACAATGCTTTCGCGGCGGACTGGCCGGCGAGGTAGCCTGTGGAGAATGCGCATTGAAGGTTGTAGCCACCTGTGTCGCAATCCATATCGAGTACTTCACCGCAAAGGTATAGGCCAGGCGCAATCTTGGATTCCATTGTCTTTGGAAACACCTCATCGGTTGAAACGCCACCTGCAGTAATAACACAGCGCTCATATCCGACGTAGCCATCAATATCAAATTTCCAATCTTTCAGGCACTTAGCAAGCAGGTCAAGATCTACGCTGTAGGAACGCTTCTGATATTTGAACTGTCTTCTACCATCCCGAGACGGAAAAGCGCCCTTGCGCCTTGCCTGATAAAAGAAAGATGCCTTTGATCGAGATCCGCAAGCACGAGTATCGTTTTGCGTGAAACTCAATATCGACGGATTCCAAGCTTGGAATCCAGGAATGAGTTCCCAAGGCATTAATTTTCCGAGCAATATCCTATACATCTCTTTGCCATTCAATCCTCTGCCATCCTTCCATCCCTTTGAGCGCGGATCGTTCTCAATTTCTGCCCACAGAGAGTGAATACGCTCCGAGAGTTCTTCAAGTGGCACTCCTGCCTTGAGGTCCAATGACACGGAAACCTTACTCCCATTCATCATTGCCTTTACGCAATGCCTGCTGACCTGGAAACCAATCGGTCCTTCTATGCCGCCATCTGTGAAGTCCACGTCTCCGAACTCAGACTCTTGCTGCTGACCGTCAACGAAGACAGTCAGCGATATATTCTTAAGCTTCGCTCCCATGAGATCCTGCCCCGCAGCTGTCATCGGCAGTCCCCTGTCAATGTGGCCACGCATCTCCATATCTGGTTTTTCAATGATTTTGTATCCTCTCGGGACAAGAGCAGTGAGAGAAGGGAAGGTTGGGGTTACGCTGTGTCCAAGTTTTTTTGCGAATATGTAACCGTCACCTGTCGAGCCTGTTCCCGGATATGACAGGCCGCCGGTTGATATTACAAGTTTGGATGCATCGAATTGCTCCCCGCTTGATGTAAGTACAGAGAATCCACCATCGAATTTCAAGACGTCCTTTACCTCACGGTCAGAGAGCAGCATCACTCCATCTTTCAGGACTAGTTGCACAAGCGTATCCACGACATCCGATGCTCTATGAGAATATGGGAAAGCCCGGTCTCCTCTCTCCACTACCGTCTCCAGGCCATTGCTCTCCAGCAAATCAATCATGTCGTCAGGCGTGAAATTGTAATAGGAAGGCTTAACGAAATTCGGGTTCGTTCGAATATGCGTCGAGAAATCGTTCCATTCCTTGACATTCGTGAAGTTGCAGCGCCCCTTTCCCGTGAACAGAATCTTCCTTCCTGGGCGAGGCATTTTTTCCAAAATAACCACCTTAGCATCAGGAGAAGCGGTTTTTACCCCATGGGCTGCGAGCAGGCCAGCAGCGCCGCCACCTATTATCACGACATCATATTTCATATTCATAAATTTTTCGTTTGCAAATATAGCCTTAACTAAAGAAAATTGATTATATTTGCATGCTCATTTCCCAGAGAAATGTTCAAAAGCCACTTTAGCTCAGTCGGTAGAGCAGCGCATTCGTAACGCGCAGGTCGTCAGTTCGAATCTGATGAGTGGCTCAAGCCATAAAAAGAGCCGGTCTAATGACCGGCCTTTATTATTTTACGAACTGGTCGGCTAGCTGCTTGAGCTTTACGTCAGCGGAATCCCCTTTGGCTCCGAAATAGAATTTGATTTTCGGCTCTGTGCCTGATGGGCGGACGGTCACGACATCCCCTTCCGCATTGAAGAACTGCAACACATTGGACTTAGGCAGGCCGGTCTTGTCAGGACATTCATAATCAATGACTTTGGAAACCCCAATTCCGGCAATCTCCTTCGGAGGATTCTGTCTCATGTCGTCCATCATGCCAGCTATCTCCTCAGCCCCGGACTTTCCTTTTCGCACAATGTAGACCATCGACTCCTTGCGATAGCCATATTCCTTGTAGATCTTCTGCATTAGCTGATACAGGGTTAGTCCCTGGTCTGCAGCCCATGCGGCGCAGTCCGCAACCATCGAGCAAGCCACAGGAGCATCCTTGTCGCGAACGAACTCACCCACGTTGAAACCGTAACTTTCCTCGCCTCCACAGATGAAATATCCTTTGCCCTCGTTTTTGTGTACGATCTCCTCTATCCATTTGAAGCCGGTTAATACATCGTAACACCTGACTCCGAAGCTTTCAGCGATCTCGGCAATGAGCTGGGTCGTGACAATCGTCTTGACAATATATTTCGATGAATCCAGCTTGCCAAGCTCTTTCCAGCGAGTTAGAATATAATATGTCAGCATCGAAGCAGTCTGATTGCCATTGAACTGTACCATGTTACCATCGTTGTCGCGAACCGCTATGCCCAGGCGATCAGCATCCGGGTCCGTAGCCATGACTATGTCGGCTTTCTTCTCCTCGGCAACATCCAAGGCCATCTTCATTGCCGCCGGCTCCTCTGGATTAGGAGACACGACGGTAGGAAAATTGCCATCGCTGATGTCCTGATCGTAAACATGGTAGACATTCGTAAATCCGAGCCTCTTCAGGCACTCAGGAACGATGCGAACCCCAGTGCCATGTAGCGGTGTGTAAACGATTTTGATGTCCGAATGACGCGCACGAGACTCCGGACTGAGGGTGAGCGACAGAATGTCATGAAGATACGCCTCATCCATTTCTTTACCCATCAGTTCAACCTCGCCACAATGCTCTCCCCTCTCAAACTTCACCAGCGACGGGTCATTCACCTTTGAGACTTCATCGATGATTTCCCCATCGACAGGTGGCACGATCTGCGCTCCGTCTGACCAATAAACCTTGTATCCGTTATATTCTTTAGGATTGTGCGACGCCGTCACCATCACTCCTGCGACAGCCCCCATCTTGCGGATGGAATAGCTGAGCTCTGGCGTAGGGCGAATGTTCTCGAACATGAAAACGTGCAGCCCGTTTGCGCTGAAGACGTCCGAGGCAATCTTAGCGAATTCCTTTGAATTGTTTCTGCTGTCGTAGGAAATGCACACTCTAAGGTCGTCGCCTACGCATTTCTTCAAAATATAGTTCGCAAGACCTTGAGTCGCCATGCCGACGGTATATTTATTCATCCTGTTGGTGCCTACGCCCATCAGCCCGCGCAGTCCTCCTGTTCCGAATTCAAGATTTTTATAAAAAGCGTCCTCGAAACCAGCAGGATCGTTATTTCTTAGTTCTATGATCTTGCCTTTGGTTTCCGGGTCGAAATTTCCATTTAGCCATTTGTTTGCTACCTCATTGAAGTCCTGTGTCATATTCTTAAAATTTTAGCTTATAAAGATACTCAATTATCGGCTGTTTTATTTCATGATGATGGGAAATATTTTGTCAAAAGAAGACAACTGTTTCTAACAATAATGCCTAAATTTGTGAATATGACGGATTTCGAGAAATTCATAGTCGACAATGCCGATGCCGACACCGCACGGCTGATGCTGTCCACGAAGAAATGGCCTGCGCCTGAAGATTTCAACATTGGGAAGACAAACCCAAAGGACCTAGCCATAAACACAATCGAGGCAAGGAAGAAACTTCGGAAGAAGGTTCCTGAACTATGGAGCTGCACGGGAATGATTTATCCCACGACACTCTGCGCCGAGCAGTGCAGTTCTTCCGCCACTGCGGAATATAAGGCAGAACTTGCCAGGAAAATACTTGATGAATATTCCTCAGAGGAACAGGAAAAAGTGATCGCTGACTTGACGGGCGGGCTGGGGATAGATACGGCAGCCTTCTCGAAAATTGCTGGCGTGGTACTGTACAATGACATGAATCCAGTTCTGGCAGAGGCGGCCAGGCACAACTTCAATGTCCTAGGCATCGAGAACATACGAATATCCTGCACCGAACTCACCGCCAAGTCGCTACCCGACATTCTTCGCTCAAGCAATTATGACACCGGCAACTTTGGCTTGGAGCAATCCGAGACTATGCATCCAGACATCATATTCTTAGACCCGTCCAGGCGAGGTTCTAACGGCAACAGATTTTATATGATAGAGGATTGCCAGCCGGACGTGCTGGAACTGCTGCCAGCCTTGTTCTCATATTCAAGGAACATTCTTTTAAAGCTTTCCCCCATGGCAGACATCAGCCTGACCACCGAGCGTTTGAACCATTGCTATGAGGAATATTCGGAAAAGACTTTCGGCACAGGATGGAATCGAAACTGGATAAGGGAGATCCACGTAGTCGCGATAGCTGGGGAATGCAAAGAATTGCTTGTATGGATGGACCGGGACTGGGACGGAGATGCTACTTTCCTATGCGTCGAAGACGGCAGATCCCTCAAATTCAGTCAAGATGAAATAGTTCGTTCGAAGGCAGTGCTCCCCGACTCCACATTCATGAGGGTCCTCTTCGAGCCAGGAAAATCCATAACGAAGGCAGGTGCGTTCAATGCAATTTGCTCCAGATTCGGTCTAGTGAAGCTTGGGAAATTCACCCATCTCTACACGTTCTCGCAGCCGCTATCCGAAGCTGAGCTGAAAGACAAGGCGGAGACTCTGGAACCGTTCGGCAAAATATTCAGTGTCAAGGAAATCCTGACGTTTGACAAGGCTTCCATAAAGAAAATAAAGAACGAATACCCGAACTGCGAGGTTGCTGCCAGGAACATACCACTATCAAGCGATGAGCTTCGCAGCCGACTGGGCGTGAAATCCGGAGACGACGCCATGATCTTCGGCGCCCGGATAGAGACTCCGGTCCGCCCTGGAAATTATCTCATCATCTGCGATAAGGGGCAGACGTGCCGGAGCATGACAACCTAGTACTGCCGTGGGCCGAAGATGGCCGTGCCGATGCGGACGATGGTGGCGCCGTACTCTAGGGCAATCTTCCAGTCGTGAGACATGCCGATGGAGAGCTCAGTGAAATCTGAAAGCTCTGGATGCTCGGCATTCAGTTGCAACTTAAAATCCTGAATGCGTTTGAAATCGGCTCGAATGACAGACTCGTCATCGGTGTTGGTCGCCATGCCCATCAGGCCATGAAAACGCACGTGAGAGTATGTATTAGAAAGCAACTGCTCTATCTCAGCCTCAGTGAAACCGCCTTTAGTCGCCTCAGCACCAAGGTGCAATTCCAGAAGGGCGTCAATCACCTTGTCATGAGCCACGCCCCAGCGCTGAACGGCATCCAGAAGCTCGAAAGAATCTATGGATTCGACCAGAGAAGCATATGGCAGGACGAGTTTCAGTTTATTGGTCTGAAGATGGCCGATGAAATGCCACTCTATGTCCTGTGGCAGCTGAAGAACCTTCCTGTAGAACTCTTGCGGACGATTCTCTCCAAAGACTTTCTGCCCAGCCTGATATGCTGTCAGGATGGCCTCGAAAGGATGAAATTTAGAGACTGCCACCAGTTTGACTCCTGATGGCAGCTCCGAAATGATATTCTTTAAATTTTCTTCTATCATATTCGTTATCTGCGACCTCCTTTTCTCTGCTTTTTCTCCTGCTCCTCCAGCATCTTGCGCTGCATCTTCTGAGCCTCCTCCAGCCTCTGCTGCCATTTGCTCTTTGGCCTGGCCTTCCCTTCAGTAGCAGCCAGCTTCGCCCTGATTTCCTCAGGATGCACGAACCACTTCTTGATAACCCAAGTTTCAAGCATGGTGATCAAGTTAGAGATCAGGTAATAATAGCTAAGACCAGCCGACAGGCTGTTGCAGATGAAGAACATCATGATCGGCATCATCCAAACGCTCATGAATTTCATCGCTGCCATATTCGGATCGTTGCCGCCAGGCTGACTCTTAGTAGTTATCTTCGAATAAAAGAACATGGAAACAGCCATCAGCAATGCGAACAGCGACAGATGGTCTCCTAACAGAGGTATTCTTGTCCCGAAATCCCAGATGGAATCGTATGCGCTAAGGTCATCGGCCCATAAGAAACTCTGCTGGCGAAGCTCGATGGAAGCTGGGAAGAACCTGAACATTGCCCACAGGATCGGGAACTGCAACAGCATAGGGAGACAGCCGCCCATCGGGCTTATTCCGGCCCGTTTGTACAGATCCATCTGGGCCTGCTGCTTCTTCATGGCATCTTCCTGCTTAGGATATTTCTCATTCAGCTTGTCAATCTCCGGCTTGATGGCTTCCATCTTAGCAGAAGAGGAATACGACTTGAAAGCAAAAGGAAGGACCACGATCTTTATGAATATGGTCATGAGCAGGATGATGAGCCCGAAGTTGCTAATGAACTTATGCAAGAAATCGAATAGCGGGATAATCACGTACTTCGTGAACCAGCCTACCAGCCAGCCACCCAGAGGTATTATCTTTTCATACTTCTGGTCATACGATTTCAGAGTCCTGAAATGGTTAGGCCCGAAATAGAACTCGAACGGAATGACCGTCTCGCTGTTCCCGGGAATGAAATCAGCCCTCAGCCTTGCATCGCAAGTCATCAGGTTTCGATCAGCGTCATCCTCAGGGAAGAACTTAATGTCGAAATCTGCAGATGAGAATTCATCCGGAGCCCTCATGATTGCAGAGAAAAACTGCTGCTGGAAAGCAAACCAGCCGATTCTGTTGTCTACCCTCTTTTCGGCATTCCTGCCTTTGCCCATTTCCTCTGGCTTCTTTTCGCCATTGAAATAATAGTCTAGCTTCGAGTACTGAACCTCGTTCTTATAGCCTTTCTCCATTCGTGGCAAGGTCATGAAATAATCAATGTCTATATTATTGACATTTCTTGGAATAACCTTATCCATCCCTATGAATGAAAGCCTGTCGTTAACCACATAGGAGCCTTGGCTTATAGAATACCTCTGCTCTATGTAAGCTCCGCCCTCGAACATCAGCCTCATCGCAATGGAAGTGTCCGTATGCTCGGCAAGGGCGAAATTGAAGTCAGATGTATTAATATTCTCACCAGCATAGACCTGTATGCCTAAATGGCTCTCTCCTGGCTTAAATATGTACAGGTCCGTGCTGTCGTAATTTCTATAATCTTTAAGTCTTACTGAATATGGCTGACCGCCTTTAGTGGTAAAGGCGATTTCCATCTTGTCATTCTGCAACGTGTACACAGAGCCTTCTGCCTGATGAGAAGCATCTAGAAGAGAATCCTTGAATATGCGCTGGTGAACGACGGTGTCTGTAAGAGGCAAGCCTATCTTCGCTGAATCAATGACTGCCGCATTCGCAGCAGCTATCGAGTCAGCCTTCAATTGTTCAACGTAGGCTATCGAATCCAACTGGGCCTGATAAGCCGCTTTTTTCTGATATTGCTTGTTCTCATAAAAGGTGAATCCGAAGAGGACCAACCCCATGAGGATAATTCCGATAATAGAATTCTTATCCATTACTGATTCTGATCTTCGCTCTCTTCCACTTTCCTAATCTTAGCCTCTAGCTCACTCAACTCAGCTTTGGATGCTTCAATCTTATCCTGCATCTGTTTAATCAGCGGGGCCGAGCTCTTTGACTCGGAGAAGAAACCAATGTTATTTTCGAATGTGACAATATCCTGCTGCAGCTTATTATATTGCTGCACTAGACGCTCTTTCTCGGTCATAGGCCTTCGGTAATCCCCACGTCCGCCTCCGCGTGACGGTCTTGCCTGGAAACCTGGGAACTTAGCCTGCATTGCGTCAGTAAAAGCTTTCTGAATGCTGTCCTTTTCCTTGAAAGGCACGTAACCGATAGACTGCCAGCGATCAGAGAAATCTTTCGCAGCCTGAATATTTACGTCTGCGTTTTCGTTAAGCTCGTAACCATTGATTTCTTCAATGATAGCTTTTTTAGCCTTGAGATTACCGTAGTAATCGTTTTCCGGGCTTACATTCTTATCTCTCTCATTGAAGAAGGCATCGCAAGCTGCACGGAATCTCTTCCAAAGCTGTTCAGACTTTTTGCGAGGCACGGTACCGATTTCTTTCCACTGCTTTTGCAAATTTATGAAGTCCTGAGTGGTTTTCTTCCAGTCCTTGTTGTCCTTCAATGCCTCTGCCTGCTCGATGAGAGCAAGCTTCTTATTCACATTCTCGGTCATATCGGCCTTGAACTGCATATAATACTCTCTCTTCCTATTGAAGAACTTATCGCAAGCTGCGCGGAAACGATCGTAGATTTTCTGATTCTCTTTCTTCGTGGCGAAGCCAATAGTTCTCCATTGCTTCTGAATATCTTCTATCTGAGTCGTCAGAGAGTTCCATTCGCTGGAGGATTTAATATCCTCTTTATCAGCTATAGCCTCTACCAGTTCGCAGAGCTGAGTTTTCTGAGCCAGATTCTCAACTTGCTTTTCTTTCTGCCCCTCAAAATAAGCCTGATATTTCTTATTTATGATAGAAGTAGCAGCTTTGAAACGATCCCAGATAGATTCGCGGAATTCCTTAGCCACAGGGCCGAATTCTTTCCACTGTTCGTGCAGTTTCTGAAGTTCATGGAATGCCTCGACTACATTCTCGTCCTCCGCCAGTTTCTCGGCCTGCTCGCAGAAACGAGTCTTCGCCTCAAGATTTTTCTTAAAATCCAGGTCTCGTAGATCCCTGTTTATCTTTACCATATCGTAGAATTTCTCTACGTAGAACTGGTAATTGTTGTTCAAGTCTATGTACTTGGAAGCTGGCACCGGACCAATCTCCCGCCATTTGTTCTGCAGTTCGCGGAACGCCGGGAATGTCGTATTCACATCCTCCTGCTTCTCTACAAGAGCCTTCAGCTCCTCGATGACAGCCATCTTCTTCTCGTAATTCTGCTCTCTCTGCTCGTCTTGCTGGCGGTTGTATTCAGCACGCTCCTTCTTATAATTAGCATAAACGCCCTTGAAAGCAGTTTCGATGGCCGCAAACGGATTTTCTTTCTCCTCTTGCGTCTGTGGGCCGACTTCCTCTATGACATCTTCCCTTGAAGATGGCTCATCTACTTTCGAGCCAAGGCCGGCATCGGCTTTTTCCTTCGACAGACGACGATAGAAAGCTGATTTAATGGCCTCTGCTTCCTTATTTCTCTTCATTCTGTCCTCGGCTTGGGAGAGTTTGTCGAAACGCTCCGACAGTTCCGCCAGAGTCAGGCTTCCCAGATCTACAGTCTGCTCTTGAGGAGTCTCCTCTTCAGCATCAGGAACGACGGATTCATTGATGTTCTCAACTACATCATTCAATGTTGATTGATCCTTTTCAACCTCTTCATTTTTTCCCACATCTGGAGTATTTTCTGCACCAGGGATTATTTCCTCACTCATAAGGCAATGTTTTTTGAGTTTCTAAAAAGCTGCGATTCAATTTGCAACTTACAAATATACTTAATTTTCAGTTAAATTCTCTAATTTTGCGAAAATGAATATAAAATATGAGGATTGATATTCTTTCGGTCGTTCCAGAACTACTGGAAAGCCCTTTGAAATATTCGATAGTGGGACGAGCCATCAAGAAAGGCTTGGTCGAAATCCACGTTCACAATATCAGGAAATATGGAATCGGCTCTCGGGCGACGGTGGACGACTATTCCTATGGCGGAGATGCCGGCATGGTGATGATGGTGGAACCAGTGGAGAGGATGATAAATGAGTTGAGGTCGGAACGAGATTACGACGAGATAATCTATCTGTCGCCAGACGGGGAACTTCTTAATCAGGGCATTTCTAACGAGTTGTCTCTTCTTAATAACATAATGCTTCTTTGCGGCCATTATAAAGGAATAGACGAAAGGATAAGGGAACACCTCATAACGCGGGAAATCTCCGTCGGGGATTACGTGGTCAGCGGAGGTGAAATTCCTGCTGCTCTGTTAGCCGATTCCATCGTCAGGCTGCTTCCAGGAGCGCTTACGGATGAGACGTCTGCCCTGAGCGACAGTTTTCAAGATGGCCTGCTATCCCCTCCGGTCTACACGAGACCCGCAGATTACAAAGGCTGGAAAGTCCCAGAAGTGCTTCTGAGCGGCAATCCGAAACTTATCAGAGACTGGCAGGAGGAACAGGCTTTGCAACGGACAAAAGAGAGAAGGCCTGAACTTCTGAAAAGCATTAATAATCAATTCAAAAAGAGCCTTCTAAGATAAAACGTTTAAATTTTTTTCGAGAAAATCCTTGCTTGAAACGATTTTTTCGTTACATTTGCAATTGAAATGATTTAACACTCTAACTACAATCAACCTTCTTTCATAAGAAAAGGTAAATACACTACTAACTAACCATTAAAGCCCGCTGCGAAGCGGGCTTTGAATTTTATATATTCATGAAAAAATTGGGAAAGGACGCGAAAGATGCTAAATTTGGTCTTTAGATATGAAAAGATTTCTGCAAGACCATCCACTAGGAGCCGTATTCATTCTGGCCACTCTGTGTCTGTTACCTATAATGTTCCTGCGAGATTTCTCGCCGGACAACGAGCTCAAATACCTAAGCATAGCGGACGAAGCCATTGAAAATGGCCAGTTCTTCGCTTTTACGAACCACGGAGCGCCCTACGCCGACAAGCCGCCGCTTTACCTCTGGATTGTCATGCTGGGCAGGGCACTGTTTGGAAACAGCTGCATGCCGTTTCTTGCGTTGTTCTCGCTAATTCCTGCCTACCTGATCATCTGGGCAGTGGATGACTGGCTACGTAAATCTACAGGCCTCCTGCAGAAGCCTCTGGAGCGAGCCGGCGCCGCACTCATACTGCTCACCTGTTTTCTGTTCCTAGGCTGTTCTATTTTCGTCCGTATGGACATGCTGATGTGCCTGTTCATAATACTGGCACTACGATCGTTCTGGATGATGTATTCCGGTATCGGTTCATTCAAGAAACAGAGCTTTCTGCTGCCGATATGGATTTTCTTGGCTGTTTTCACTAAAGGTCCAGTAGGGTTGCTGATGCCGCCAATTACGATAATATGCTTCCTGCTGATTGTCCGCAAAGGACGCTTGGTTGGGAAATATCTAGGCTGGAAGACCTGGGGAATAATCGCAGGGCTGTGCCTGCTGTGGTTCGCAGGGGTTTACGCCGACGGTGGAAAATCCTACCTGAGCGACCTCCTGTTCCACCAGACATTCGGGCGGGCGGTGAACTCGTTCCATCACAAAGCTCCGATATATTACTATTTTATAACAATATGGTACAGCATCGCCCCATGGTGCCTGCTGCTTGCGGGGGCCTTGATTGCTTCTTTCTTCAACAAAGAAAAGAGCCGTAGCGAGCTGGAGACATTTTTCCTGACCGGAATAGTCGCGACTTTCGTGATGCTGACGGCATTCAGCGGAAAACTGGCCATCTACATGCTTCCGATATATCCTCTGATGGCCTACTTATTCATATTCATCAAAGATCGATTCGGCTGGCGCAGCTGGATGAAATGGAGCTTGGCCGTTCCGATGGTTCTGCTAGCCATAGTCGGCATCGCAGGGGCGCTGGCATTAACCATATTCAAAGAATATGATATAGTCAGGAATATGACATCTTCATATTCATTCGCCACCTCCCCTCTCATCGTGATCGGGCTGATTATTCTGGCGACAGGGTCGATATATTCATTAATTCTTACCTTCCGCAGCGGCTGGGAAAAGCCGGTCATCGCACAAGGGGTGACAATCCTGCTTTTCGCCTTCACGGTGTCATTCCTGATGCCGAAAATCAACGATTATGCCGGATTCGGCAATTTTGCGAAATTGATTCCTGATGGGGCAGAAGTCGTTGCCGTGAACATACGAAGCGCAGAGAACATGGACGTGTATCTTGGCCGCACGGTGAAGGATTACGGAAAAGACCTGGAAGGCTTCCAGAAAGACCTCGGCGAGGGAAAAATCACTGCTGAATACTTAATCACAGACGCCAACCGCTTCAGAAAAGTAAAAGGCATCGAGGAATATGTTTCCTCAATGCCTCACAAGGCTTGCGGCACCTACTGGCTGGTGGCGCTGGAAAAAGAATAGAAGAACTCATAGTTTTACGATAAACATCAAATAACCATTATGAAACGAATTTTATGCATGCTTGCCATCGCTGCCCTGATGCAGCCGGCGTTTTCTCAGACTAGCCAGAAGGCCACCCCACTGACCCAGGAACAGTTCATGTCTCTGGCAAAAACCCCTCCGATGGGCTGGAACAGCTGGAACAGATTCAATTGCAATGTCAGCGAGAAGCTCCTTATGGAGACAGCTGACGCAATGGTGTCCTCAGGGATGAAAGATGCCGGTTATGAATATATTATCGTGGATGACTGCTGGCAGGTAGACAGGGATGCCGATGGCTGGATAGTCTGCGACCCCGAAAGATTCCCTCACGGAATAAAATACGTTGCTGATTACATTCACTCCAAGGGGCTCAAGTTCGGGATATATTCTTGCGTCGGGGAGAAAACCTGCGCAGGTCGCCCTGGAAGCCAGGGACACGAATTCCAAGATGCGCTTTTCTATGCCCGGAGCGGGGTGGACTACCTGAAGTACGATTTCTGCTACAAGAACCAAGCGAATTCATGGAATGCTTACCACACGATGCGTGAGGCTATCAAGACAGCCGGAAGGCCGATCGTGTTCAGCATCTGCGAATGGGGCACCACCAAGCCTTGGGAATGGGCAGAAGGAATGGGACATCTGTGGAGGACCACTTATGACATCGGGGACAGGTGGGACAGAGGAGAAAGTAAGGAAGGAGGCCTGGGAGTAATCAACATCATAGACGCCAACAGAGACCTTTATCCTTTCGCCGGGCCTGGACATTGGAACGATCCCGACATGCTGGAAGTTGGGAACGGAGGGCTTACGCCTGCGGAAAACGTCTCTCACTTCTCCATGTGGTGCATGCTCGCCGCCCCTCTCATCTCTGGCAACGATTTGCGTTCGATGCCTCAGGAGACCTTGGCAATCCTCACTAACAAGGAGGCAATAGCCGTTGACCAGGATCCGCTGGGCGTTCAGGCTCACGTCTCCGTAGAGATGGGAGACAAGCAGGTTTGGGTCAAGAAACTATCCAATGACGAATGGGCAGTGTGCTTCTTCAACCGCTCAGAAAAAGAGTGGGGCCTCAATTACAACATGATGGATATTCCAGAGCTTGATGGAGGCCTGTACGACGTCCGCGACCTCTGGGAGCATAAGAACATCGGCAAAACCGACCGAAATGTCGTCGCAACCATCCCGTCACACGGAGTGCTGATGACCCGCCTCACCCCGACTGCGGTGAAATCAAAAGGAAGAAGATAGATAACCGACCGCCACATGAAACACATCTGCCTAATAATCACAGCAATTTTCTTCTCTTCACAGGCAATCGCAGCCACCGCTTTCTCACTATATGGACTGACTTGCGAATTCGAGGCTAATCCAGCTGGCGTCGAGACCACCGCTCCAAGATTCAGCTGGAAGTGCAACCGTCCCGAACGGGGATATGTCCAGTCCGCCTACCAGATCATGGCTTACGAAGCTGGGAAGGTGATATGGGACAGCGGGAAAGTCAAATCTGAGAATTCTGTCCTGATTCCCTACTCAGGACAGTCTCTCAAATCTTTCGGGCATTACGAATGGAAGGTTCGCGCATGGGACGAGAAGGGAAGGGTTTCGCAATGGAGCGAGATTCAGCGATTCTCGATGGGCATCCTTTCCGAGAGCGACTGGCAAGGGGCGAAATGGATTGCCATGGAGAACGACAGGCCTGAAGAATATATATTTCCTGGCTATCATGGATTAGGAACAGCACAGAAGATGCTCGGAGATAAAAAGAACGGATTCTACCAGCTTCCTCAGTTCCGAAAATCTTTCCAGGTCAAGAAAAATGTGAAACACGCAGATGCCTTCGTAGCCGGTCTTGGACAGTTCGATTTTTCCCTGAATGGCAAGAAAGCCGGTGACCATTTCCTCGACCCTGGCTGGACCCTGTTCAGCAAAGAGGCCCTCTATGTCACGTTCGACGTGACGCAGATGCTCTCCCCAGGCGAGAATGTGCTAGGCATGATGCTAGGGAACGGTTTCTATAATATTCCCAACGAACGTTATTTCAAGCTGACCCTATCCCTTGGAGCTCCAAAGATGAAGATGCTGCTTAGGATTGAATATTCCGACGGCACAGTCGAGAACATCATTTCGGACGAATATTGGCGCACGGCTCCTAGCCCCATCACATTCTCCAGCATCTACGGAGGGGAGGATTATGATTCAAGGAAAGAAATCGCCGGGTGGAAGGACAAAGGCTTCAACGATGAGGGCTGGAGCCATGCCATGCCAACCGAATATCATGGAAAGCTGATATCTTCCAGGTCAACGCCTCTGGCTTTCCATTCTGTGATTCCTGTCGTAAGGAAATACCGCAACAAAAGCGGCTGGCTCTATGACCTGGGCCAGAACGCATCAGGGATTGTGCGAATCTGCGTGAAGTCAGACAAGGCTGGGGAGATAATATTGCGTCCCGCAGAGCTTCTGAACCCGGACAGCACGGTGAACCAGAGCGCATCCGGCCAGCCATACTACTTCAAATACACAACTGACGGGAGAGGCACAGCGACATGGCAGCCTCAATTTTCATATTACGGTTTCCGTTACGTGCAGGTTGAGGGAGCCGTCCCGTCCGGAGAAGAGAATCCATCGGGACTGCCGGAAGTCATTTCCTTGTGCGGGATTCATACCTGCAACTCTGCCCCTGAGGCAGGAACGTTCAGCTGCTCAAAGCCGCTTTTCAATCAGATTTACGAGCTGATAGACTGGGCAATGAGAAGCAACATGGCAAGCGTCCTCACGGACTGCCCTCACAGAGAGAAGCTCGGATGGCTGGAACAGGCCCATCTGATGCAATATTCTCTTCAGTACAGGTACGATCTGTCGCGAATGTACGAGAAAATAATGCATGACATGGCAGTCTCTCAGAGAGACGATGGCTGCATCCCGACCATCGCCCCGGAATACGTCCGCTTCGTGGAAGGCTTCGAAGACACTCCGGAATGGGGAAGCGCGTTCATCATCTCCGCTTGGTATGCTTATCAGTTCTACGGAGACGAGAATCTTCTCCGCCAATACTTCCCTGCCATGAGGCGATATGTCGAGTATCTCTCGTCAAAAGCCGATGGAAACATTATTTCCTACGGGCTGGGCGACTGGTTTGACATCGGGCCGGACTCCCCTGGTCGTTCCCAGCTCACCTCCAACGGAGTGACTGCGACTTCGATTTACTACTATGATGTTTCAATCATGTCCAGAATCGCATCCCTGATCGGAGAGAAAGACGCGCAGGAGAAATACTCAAAGCTTGCTGAAGAGATAAAGGAATCTTTCAATCTCAGATATTTCGACAAAGGCAAGCTCGTGATTGACCGAGACAGCCAGACTGCCAACGCCATGCCGCTGTACGTCGGACTGATTGACAAAGAATATGAAGACGACATATTGAAGAATCTAGTCAGAGACATCGAATCCAGGGGTAACGCCCTCACGGCAGGAGACGTTGGCTACCGTTACGTACTCCAGGCACTGGAATCTGGTGGTCGCTCAGACGTGATATACAACATGAACAGCAGATACGATGTTCCGGGATACGGATGGCAGCTGGCTCACGGAGCCACTTCACTTACCGAGTCCTGGCAGGCTTACGGCTTCGTCTCCAACAATCACTTCATGCTGGGGCATCTGATGGAATGGCTGTTCAGCGGGCTGGGCGGCATACGGCAAAGCGAGTCTTCGGTGGGATTCAAGCACATAATCATTGACCCTCAGATCACGGGAGACATCACCTATGCGAAAACCTCGTACGAATCTCCATATGGCACGATAAGATGCGAGTGGAAGAAAGATGGGGGAAAATATTCGCTGAGGGTTTCCATTCCATCCAACTGCACCGCCACGGTAATAGTTCCAGAAACTGATCCTTCCAAAATTTTCGACTTTGGCGTCAGGGTCACGGACGAGAACGGCGTGAGAACATCGGCATCCACACGCGAGACTTCAATCGACATCGGATCCGGTGAATACCTGTTCACCATGGAAGATAAATGACGGAAAATTCATCAATGAAAAAGGAGCAGGTGCAAAGCCCCTTTCACGGCGTTGCCATGAATATCTGCTGATTGCACGGACTAGTCCTCCGGCGGCTACGCTGGTGCTGCTTAACCTGCTTCATGGCTATGCCGACGGGGACAAACTTTACAGCGATAAGTGCGCTGCAGTACATGAAATACTGCAGATAAAACATTCCGCACAGGCTCCGCAGCCCCCCCGCAGGCACCGCACAGGCTCAAGGGGGTGAGCAAAACATCCTCGTAAATAATTGATTATCAATAGGGGCGTTGCTCACCCATATTAAAAAACAAGCTGGGTGAGCAATTGGCACGAACGAACATATTGATTATCATGTACATGGAAAGTACTCCTTGCCTACCCTATCGGTCAGGGTGGACCCATGAGCGCACTCCTCCTGCCCGTGTCCGTGGGTGGACGAATTGTCCCCAACAGGATACTTTTGAAACTATCAGCAGACGTGCGCAGAAAGGGCATTGCGAAAGTTCCTTGCGATTTTATGACAGCATTCTTTTGGCCGCAAATGCAATATATTCATAATGAGCATATTGCAGCTAGCCGGGTGAGTACCTTGTAGATAATCCTGAAACATATAGTCTAAACTGGCTGGGGCGAGTGTAATCGAAACGAACTCGGGCGAGATGGCGTTGCAATGGACATCGGCGATTTCTGTCCTCCTTTGTCGCAGTCCCTCAATTGGAAACAATTCGTAGCTGAAATTGGACAAGACTCCGAAAGGACCGCAGTTTGTAAAATGACGTTCCAACCTACGCTTGAATTCCATGAAAGCCGCAACACATTTGTCTTTTGACGGACCAAGTCCAAAATTTTGTGTTTAAGAATATAATCGTGAGTACGTGAGTGCCTTTGGATGAACGCCCCCAAGTGCGTCACGGGTCCTGGAAGAAACAGAGCAGTTCGTCCACACCGGACAAGGAGCTTCAGGCCTTGAGTCGTGTATAAGGCACTTCGTCAAATATGTTGCTAAATCGAATAGTAGGAAAACAAAAATAGTTGAGTTTCCCTCCTACTTTTGTTTTCCGACCTCTCACACTACCGTACGTGTCGTTCGGCATACGGCGGTTCCTTATACTCTGTGCATTTAAACATAGTAGTCCATAAGGAATGTATAACCGGCTCGGCGGAGTTTGTCGTTTCCTGCGGCGTGGTGCATAATGCCTTCCGCTTTGGTCCAATATCCTTTGCTGCTGTTTCCATAGATATGCGCCCAGTATGGCTTTATGCCACACTTGATAAGGTTCTTAACCCGTGTATGCGGTCGCTTCCACGTTTTCCAGATACACAGTCTTTTTCGCCCGCAGAGTCACTGGCCTATTGTCTCAAGCGACTTCTTCATATCCGCTAGCTTGAAGTAGTTGACCCAGCCCCGCAGCGCCTGATGCAGTTATGAACGTACTCTTTCCAGTTTATACCCGCTTGGTTTTCTGTCAGCAGTTCGGATAGTTATCGAGCTCATACTTCATTCGCAGCATTGCCCTGCTTTCCAGCCTTATGCCAAGTCCTTGTTAATCGGGTCAACTGTTTGCCTCTAGCTTCCTTCAGATTTCCCTCGCTAGGGACACCCTTGCCTTTGGCTGAAACCTTCCCACTATCAGGGTGGGTTGGGAACTTCCATCCGTTAGAGTACGTTCGTGCCGGGTGAACAAAAGTGGGCATGCCGTCACAAGCAGCATGCCCTCAATTCAATAGAGATGATAGTACACAAGTTATTTTTCCAAGTCGAAATCTTCCATGAGGCCGTAATCGTACATGCGGTAGTCGTTGCCTGGGATGTCGTTCTTGACATTCTTCCAGTGCCAAGGCGATGCCAGGCCTGGAGCTGAAGTGGAATAGAAAGGTCCGAGCAGGTTAGCATGACTGCCAATGACCCTTACGTCAATCTCGTTAACCCCCTTTTTCAGGAACTTAGTGACATCCAGCCTGAATGGATCGAATCCGATAGAGCCGGCCTTCTCTCCATTTACGTACACTTCAGCCACGGTCCCGTTCCATTTATTAAGGCTGATGGCATAAGGCCTCGTAAGGTCATCGACGACATATTCCTTTACATAGGAGACATCCCACGAATAGAAAGGCTGCCCCTGGGCTTTCCAGCTGCCAAGTCCTAGATTTTCGACCGGAGCGGAAATGCTCCATCCCAGTTTTTCCGGACTCACTGAGAAATCTCCCAATATGTAAATAGGCTCAATCTCTGCGAAAACGCTCATTGGGCTGACGCTGACCTCGACGAAATTATTCCCCTTATGCACCACGTTCCCGATGTGATAAACCCCGAAAGAGCGGTCAAGCCACCATTCCCCTTCCGCAGGCTTAACAGGATTTCCATTCACAGAGACAGAAAATATCTCCGGCTTTTCTGAGACCAGCTTGAATCCAGAATAATCGAAATCTTCGTTGATCGTGAACCTGTATGTAGCCGTAAATCCACCATCGTGGAAAGTGTCTCGGTCGAGTATGCTCCTCTTATATTGAACGGAGGTGTTCCAAGGGTTGCCGTTGGCGAAGCCATGTTCCTTGAACGCAATGTCCGCTGCGGAAGCGAAATATAGATTCTTGTAAGCCTTGCATTTCACGGTCAGGTCGCAAAAATCCACATTCAGCACATTATCCCTCAACCTCTTGACTACTACGCCCGAATTAGCCGGAACCTTTTCATGCCCAGCGATTGCAGGCGCCAGAGGGTATTTCAAATTCCGCCTAGAGAAGAATAAGATCAGGCTTCCGGCTGGCTCCAGCTCGAAATCGGCTTTGAGAGTGCCCCCTTGTCCGCTAACGGCATCATAGGAATATATTTCCCCGGTCAAGGCATCCATGCGGACAACCGATTTTCCACTCAGCTCCAAACTGCCTTTCACCGGCTCTTCCATGGAAGAATTGACAAGGAAGACCAGCTCGCCATCAGAGTACTCCCGCCTCTGATGGTACAGATCGCCCCCGTAGAATGACAGGACAGGCATGAAATCATTGAACTTGTCCCGAATGACTTCTTCGTCAAGACCTGGGATGACAGCGAAATTGCTCATCACTTCTGCGAGCTTATTATTTGGAGCGCCGTCAATCAGGCTCGGAGATGAAAACGCCAGCAAATTTCCGCCCTCCTTCAAAAATTCCACAAGCAGATCGAAGACAGGCTTGTTGAGATTCTCCATCATTGGAGGAAGCACAACCGTGGAGTAGGCAGCCTCTCCCACGACAAGATGGCCGTCTACGACAGACCCATGATCCTTGATTATGTCTTCCGAACCCAGATCATACTCAACTTGATTTTTCTCAAGCTTGGTCACGAAATCCTGGAAAGATTTTCCGATTTCGAACAGTTTAGGATCGCTTTCTGAGTGGGAGAAATAGCTCCAGATCGTAGAATTCGGTTCCAATATCAATAGATCATTCTTCTGCGTTCCTTTGCTGAGCACCAATGAAAGCCTACCGAAATAGTCGTTGATTCCCACATAATTTTCCCACCAAGGAGAATGATAGGAGAACACCGGAGGATAATCATATTTCCTGGCTCCGGAAAGGGTTGCATGCGACAGATGCTGGTTCATGAAATTCACGCCAAGAACATATTCCCAGTCTCCCAGACGCTTGAAATCTTTGAAAGTCTCGTCCCAGCCTCCGCCACCGTATGTCTCGCTCAACGTGCGAGAATATCCCATCTGGTTGGCAACGCTGCGCAGCTCCTTCACGGAACGCACATTCCCGAACTGAGCCTGTGGGTTTTCCTCGTTGAATTGATTGAACAGCATGTCAATTCCTGGCATCTGGTGCCATGCATACATCGCCATGTTGTCCGGTCCATTGTTCATGTCCGGCCATCCATGTTCCCAATAATGTCCAGTCCATTTGAGCCCGCGCTCCGCACAATAAGCGCTGAAAGGCTTCGACCAGTTTTCGATGAACAGATCCAGGAGCGTCTGCATGTAATTATGCCGTACCCGCTTCCAGTCGCCAGTCTCTTCCTGCAGAAGAGGCAGAAGAGGCTTAAGGTCATACCCCCACCTTTTCTGGAATTCTGCAAATAGACCGGGAGTCCAGCGTATGCCTCCTGGTGTGGCAATGTTTGGCTCGTCGGAGAAGACTCCCTTGATCGTCTTGCCGAACTCATCTCGGAAAACCTTCTCGTATCCGGTCATGGTTATCTCCAGGAACTTATCGGTAACCCCTGGCTCCATCAAGTCCACGTAAGAGAATCCCCCGTACCAGTCGGATTTCCGCTCATAAGTTTTCCTGTATAGATAATACTCTCCCGGCTTGCCTTTGAATGGGGACAGGTCTGCGGTTATGTCTTTCCACCGATTGCCTTCTTTCTTCAGGCAGATGAAGCAGGAATCCGCGTCTGGAGGCAGGATGTCAGCTTTCGTCAATGCCAGGCCTTCCCCTAGATTATAAGATTCCGGCATCCGGGCAGGCACATGACCGCCTGCGAATCCGCTTGGATAGGAATTCTCGTCGTAAATCCAGATTTCCATCCCGAGGCTCTCGGCCTTTGACACAGCATGCTTGTAGAGAGAAAACCATTCGTCAGAAAGGTACTCGGTAATCAAACCCGGGCGAGGATGAATGATAACTCCCCCGCATCCCTGAGCCTTCATGTCCTCTATCTGCCTGTCGATGCTCTCCTCCGTCATTTTATCGTTCCATACGGCGAACGGAAAAGTGCGATACTCCGATGGCGGATTCTTGAACGTTTCGGCAATGGAGGCAAAGCCGTCCCCGGCCTGCTCTCTGCAGCCCCCTTTACAACCGCAGAGAACACAACCGAGGATGGCCGCCAAGCTCATCAATTTAAGGCGGGCCTGCTTATTCATCAGTCAAGAGCTTGTTGAAATCATATTCGTGCTGAGGGATAGGATACACCAGCCTCGCCTCGGTTACGTTAAACGCTTCCGGGAGAATCCAGCCATATAGAGACTTCATTGTCTTGCCGAATTCGGTCATCACAGGGATAGCCATGTCATTCCTGACCAGATCCTGCCAGCGGTGATTTTCAAACGCCAGTTCGTGACGCATTTCATTCATGACGTTTTCGATGGTTACGCTCTCCAAGGCCGGCAACCCAGCCCTGTCCCTCACCTGATTGATGTATGGCAGAGCCTCGTTGCTCTTATTCTCCTTTACCAAGCACTCCGAAAGCAGCAGCAGAGCTCCTGAATAACGGTAAACAGGGAAATTATCGTCGGCCCTCATAGAATATGCATAAGGCGGGTGATAATATTTCTTTACCATGTAATAGAAATCCTTGTCCGCCGGTTTAACATATCCGACTACGGATTTCATCTCCGTGAAGGTGAATTGCTCGCTCTGGTTTATGTGCCCCTCAGCAACGCTGATGGAAGCATCCAGGCGCACGTCTCCCTTCTCGTACGAATCAATCATCTCCTGAGTTGGCACGCACCAGCCGCCGCCACCGCCGGTATAGTTTCCTCCGGCTATGCCCATGAGCACTTCATTATTGCTGCACCTAGGAATCAGGTTCCAAGGGAAAGTCGAATACTGATTGGTGCTTCCGTCCTCAGTGAACTGAGCTTCGAATATGGATTCCTGATTATTCTTGTTGGTTTTCAAGAAAATCGAGGAATAGTCATCCAAAAGCTTGTAGTTCATCTTGGTTATGTCGACCAGGTCTTTCTCAGCAGCCGCATAATCCGGGGAAGGCTTAGACATATTAATATATGCCCTGAGCATCTTTGCAGCCCCCATAGTCGCATGCCCGTCCTGAGGGAAAGTGGTTGCTACAGGCAAGCCAAGGCTTATTGCCTCGTTGACGTCAGAAAGCATCTGACCGTACAACTCATCCAACGTGGCCTTTGCCACGAATGCGTCATTCACATTGCCGAACAGGTGTAGCACCAGAGGGACTCTCCCCCAATGCTGGACTAAGTCGAAATAATAAAATGCCCTGAGGAACAAAGCCTCTGCCTTTATGCCATTCGTTTCGTCCTCAGACAGGCCTGAGGATTCAATCCTGTCGACGAGGACATTGGTTCTGCAGACATATCTGTAAACCTCGCGATAATGGTTCCAAATATGATCCCAGCTGTTGGATGCGCCAGTCTCCAGGAAGAGCGCCAAGGTCTCTGTCCCCAGATAGGCTCCCCTGTCAGGAGAATACCTGGTGTAGAAAGCGTTGTCAGAGCGCATTTCATCCATGAATATTCCTTCCTGGACTACAGTGCGGACTCCAGGGTAGCAAGCAATCAGGGCTTGCTGCATGTGAGACACGGACTTATAGAAAGTATCGGATGTCAGTCCTGTCTCAGGAGTCTGCTCCAGAAAAGAGTTGCTGCAAGAAACAGCGCCTAGGCTGGCCGCAGCCACACATATTGCTATTACTATTTTTTTCATGTTATTCCTCATTAGAAGTTGAGATTAAGACCGAACGAGTAGACTCTGGCGACAGGGTATGCCGTGTAATCCACGCCTTGCCTGAGCCCATCGTATCCATAACTGCTGATTTCAGGGTTCATTCCATGATAGCCTGTTATCGTCAGCAGGTTCTGGGCGCTGAAGTACACTCTCAGCCCGCTGATAAAATTAGCAGACTTCAGAGGAACAGTGTAGCCGATGGTAAGATTCTTCACGCGCAGATAAGAACCGTCATCGACCCATCTGGTGTTATTATAACGGAAAAGCTCCGTGGTGCCGGCCCTGGTCCTTGGAACGACGCCATTGCCAGGATTGTCTTCGGAACGCCAGCGATTCTTAACATATTTGAACACGTTGAAGCATCCGTCTATGTTCTCATAAGATTCGTACCCTGCATCCAGAATGTCGTTTCCGACCGAACCGGTGAGCAGCAGGCTGGCATCGAAATTCTTCCAGGAGAAGGTATTCGTTATGCCGAACGTGAAATCCGGATTCGGATCCCCGATGAAGGTGCGGTCCTTCTCATCGATGATGTTATCGTCATTGAGATCTTTCATCCTGACGGTACCGACCATGGAAGAGTAGTGCTTAGGCCCCTTTTCGTATTCTTCCTGCGTCATGAACACTCCATCGTAGATGTAGCCATAGAATTCGCCGAGGTGACGTCCGACTACCGTGCGGTTGTAATCTCCCTGGTTGTAATAGCCTCCGATAGGGGTATTATTCGTTCCAAGCTGGATGGCTCTGTTCCTGTCAATGGAAACGTTTATCTGAGTGCTCCAGCGGAACTTGCCGACCAAATTCTTTGTTTCCAGGCTAATTTCATGTCCCCAGAAACGGAATTTGCCTATGTTTGAAGGCACTGAGGAAAATCCTGTAGAATAAGGGATGTCTATCTGATAGAGAAGTCCCTTCGTCTGCTTGCGATAGAAATCATAGACCAGGAATATCCTGTCGTTGAAAAATCCGATGTCCATGCCGAGATCCCACTGATTCGTCTTCTCCCATGTCAGATTGCTGTTTCCGATTGCGGAGATCGCTCTTCCCGACGTGATGGCGCCATTAAACACATAATTATAGGAACCTATTGAATTTAATGAAGTGTAGTTACCGATGTTGTAGTTGCCCACAGTGCCATAGCTTCCACGAATCTTCAGGTAGCTGAGCTTGTCCAGAGACTTCATGAAGCTCTCGTCGGAAACGATCCACCCAAGCGACACAGAAGGGAAATTAGCCCATCTGGCATCGGAGCCGAAACGTGAGCACCCGTCCCTTCGGTAGGAAACTTGAAGCAGGTATTTTCCTTTATAGTCGTAATTGAACCTTCCAAGATACGAGATCAGAGACCATGTCCCCCATCCGCTCGCATCGGAATTGCCAACCCTGTTGATCGCAGCGCCAAACCATGAAATCTCATCGTCAGGGTACTGGTTAGCATCTATCCGCGCATTCTCTGATTTGCTCTTTTGCGCAGTGTAACCAAGCAACACGTCGAAATTGTGGTCGTCCCAGAGCGTCTTATGATAGGTCAACGTATTCTCGACAAGCCAGTTGCGGTTATTGGAAGTAGAATATCTTCCGTAGGCAGGCTGCGGAGGTGCGCTGAACATGCTTCCGTTTGCAGTGGAAGGAACCCATAGAGAGCCTGAATTGCTGGTAAGGTCAGCATTAGCGCTCAGACGGTATTTCAGACCTTCGATTATGTTCACGTCTACGAAAGCATTGACGGTGCCCCTCAATGTCTTCGAAGGGGTCTTCGTCTGCTTGAGGACCAGGTAGAAGTTAGGGTTTGCGAACATCCCTGGCTGGGAATATGAAATCGGGTAAGTCCCGTCGTCATTTTTGTATTTCAGCTGCGGATCCATGAGGATAGAAGACATCATGACGACGCGGCCGTTTCCAAATCCGCCTGTCAGCTGACCTTTCGTATAAGAGCCGGAAAGGTTCAGCCCGAAAGTCAGGTGATCATTGGCCACGTAGGAATTATTCGCTCGCACGGCGAAACGATCGGAATAAGTCTCTAGCACGACTCCTTCCTTATTATTGTAATTCACGTTCACAGAGCTTCTGAGCTTATCCGTTCCGGCAGATAAATTTAGATTATAATTCTGGTTCGAAGCATTCCTCAATAGAACATCTAGCCAATCGGTTCCTTCTTTCAACAGCTCAGGATGCGCATAGCACTCAGGCACGCCGCCAGTGTAACCTTCATATTTGGCGGCATCTTCATAATATTCTTTCTTGAACTGGGCAAACTCTTGGGCATTCATCACGTCTGGCCGCCCCTGCTGAGGGACAATCTCCACGCCGTAATAAGCGCTGAATTCGATTTTAGGCTTTCCCTGGTTCAGCTTAGCAGTTTTCGTAGTAACCAGGATGACCCCATTCGCAGCCCTGGATCCATAAAGAGAAGATGCAGCCGCATCTTTCAGCACGGTGATGGTTTCTATTTCCTCAGGGCTGATTGACTCTAGCCCTGTGCTAGAAGGGAAACCGTCAATCACGATCAGAGGAGCATTGCCTCCATTGACAGATGCCGCGCCCCTGATACGTATTGTCAGGCCTCCGTTAGGCTCTCCATTTGCCTGATTGACCTGCACGCCGGCGAATTTTCCCTGAAGCTTCTCTCCAATCTGAGACACTGGTTGGTCTTTCAAGGTCTCAGCATCCATTTTACTCATGGATCCCGTGACGGATCTTGCCTTCTGGGTACCGTATGCCACTACGACAACCTCGTCAAGAGCTCTCTTGTTCACTTGAAGGACAATATTCAGGTTAGTCCTCCCGTTCAAGGAAATTTCCTGGCTTTCGAATCCTATGTAAGATACTTCAAGCACGGCATCTGCCGGAGCCTCAACCGAGAAACTTCCATTTGTGTCCGTCATCGTGCCGGCACTCGTCCCTTTGACAAGGACGTTGGCCCCGATTGCAGGCTGGCCATCGGCATCGGTAACAGTTCCTTTGACGGTAATGGTGCGCTGCTGCTGTGACTGTGCAGACGTTGCGTCGGAATAATATTCCTCCGCTTGGGCGAAAATCACTGGCATCAGACCTACCGCCAAAATAGATAAGCATCGTTTCATGAATTGCTGATGCTTTCTCCAATGAGATAATGATCTGTAATTGAACATAAATAAGAAATTAATGATTGCTAAATGCATATTCATGCAATTTTCACGAAAGGGATTCCAAGCAGGAAAGCCACTTTCTCTAATTCCGAAGCAATATGTCCCACGCCGATAGCGCAATGATGCGAGGGGCCGTTGAGGCTCCATCTCTCAACGAATTCTCCCGCATGGCATGAAAAGCGGTAGCGGCTGTTAGTATTGCCGATCTGGAGCGTAGGGCCGGGGACAGACTCTCCTTCCGCAGCTAGGAGGAATACTCCATCCTTGCCTTCGCATACTGAGAGTAGCGTCACAGGGCCATACTTTACGGTCATCTGAATAGAGAGTCCTTTACCAGGTTTCCCATGATACACTGTAAGGGGGACTAGGCTCACGCGACCTTCAGCCATATTGAAATGTGCCGGGCCGTCGTGACCGAGCAGAACAACGTCATCTTTAAAATCCATTGCATAAAATTCAGAAAAAGAACCGCCGGCGCCAAGCAATGACATTATCTTCATGGCATGCGCATTCTTTACCTCGCACTCTCCGGCAGTCGGCATGCCTCTGCCAGTCAGCAGAGTGCAACCAGCGATCATTGAGGCAACAATGTTCTCATAATCGTTCCCCCCATGTCCCTCATAATAATAAGCGAGAGCGTCAAGGCCATGGTCATAGACCAAATGATCTATTGCGGCGGAGGTTCTGGCCGCCTTTTCGAGCTCATGACGCAGGCAAGCCGGGGAGACATCGAAAGCCTCGTTGAATTCTTCGATTTTAGCCCTGACCTCATATTCGGTCACCGCATCCCTAAGAGCCTTCAACTCGCACATTTCGATAATTTCCGCATGCGTGCCAAATACGAATGACATAGCCCTGAGGTCCGTGTAGACATCCATCATCCCGCAATAATAATGGCCGAGAAACCCGATGTTAGAGTGACGCAGTGAAGTGACGGCATACAAGGCGATAGCCCATTCGTCCAGCTCCTTCCATACTCTATCATCGGACAAGTGCCCTGTGACGATCCTATATGGAATCGCAGCCCTGTTCAGGACGCACGAGAACTCCGGGATGGAGCAGGCCTGGCAGTACGAGAGCCACAGCCCTGTCATGGCCGCCTTGTCCGGAAGGCTGTTCAGATATTCATAATCTATATTTTCCGAAGGCTGAACATTCAATAGAAGCACAGGCACTCCCAAATCCCTGACAAGGGGCACGAGGGTTGACGACAGTGAATATGTCGCCACGTAGATGACGAGAAGCCCTATGCCAGCTGCTCTGAGCGATGCGGCGATTTCCCTGGATTTCGGCACATCATCTGCCAGACCTGCATCAATGACATTCAGGCTCGGGCGTTCCATGTGCTTGCGAATGACTTCCTGATAATCGAGCAGCGTGTCCCTCAATCCTGCGAATTGCGGCCAATATGTATCAAGACCGCAACCTACAAGTCCTACGCTGGCATAAGAAATTCCCATAATCAAGTCGTGTTTTAGTGTTATTTTTTCAAGTCAAAATTACTGACATATCCAGAAAAAAAGTTTTCAAAAATGATTTAGTATCTTATCAAAATGACATTTCATGACTGGCCTAAGAGGAATTATTCTTAACTTTCGATGCTTATTGCGAATAACGGACATGACAAATAACGACAACCATATAATATATCTTACATCCAGCCAGACAGACCAAAAATGGGGGCTTACGATCTGCACGGCAGGTTATCAGAAAATAGCGCCTCACACGTCCTACCCAATTAAGAACCAGCATCCCGATGCCTACTCATTCTTTCCCGAACGCGGAAGGATCCTGAATGAGTACCAGCTAATTTATATCAGCGAAGGCTACGGCTACTTCCAATCCAGATCGCAACAAAAGATAAGAATAACGCCGGGAACAGCCATCCTTCTCTTCCCCGGAGAATGGCATACATATGCTCCTGACGACAACGGCTGGTTCGAGTACTGGATAGGCTTCAAAGGCAAAATCATCGAACGATTGCTGGAGAACGGGTTCTTCTCAAAAGAAAAACCGGTATTCAGGATAGGGGTCAGCCAAACCATAATCTCGCTCTACGAGTCAGTGGTTTCCGCAGCCATGGATGAAAGGCCATGCTTCCAGCAGCTTATGTCAGGAATCTTAATGCATATGCTTGGCGTGATATTCTTCAAGCAAAAGAATGTCTCGATAAATTCCTCTGCCTCCATTGACAAAATCGACGAAGCGAAGGCCCTGATGAAAGCCAACATTGAATCGCCTTTGTCCGTAGAAGAAATAGCCAGAAGCCTTAATGTCAGCTATTCATGGTTCAGGAGCAAGTTCAAGGATTATACAGGATTCTCCCCCATCCAATATTACAATCATCTGAGATACCTCCGTGCCAAGGAACTGCTGACCGTATCGGACAGAGGGATCTCGGACATAGCCTATTCTCTTAACTTTCAGAACGTTTCCCAGTTCTCAACTTTTTTCTCCAAGAAAGAAGGCCTATCGCCATCAGAATACAGAAAAAAATTAATGATAACGCAACATAACCAATCATGAAAAGAATTCTCCTGCCTTTATTGTCGGCATTATGCCTTATGCCAAATGCTTATTCTGCGACTATAATCCTTACCAGCGACCAGCAGCTAAGGGATCTGATGGATCCGGACAAAAAAATTGACATGTCCACCGGCTACACTCCCGTGCATCTCAGCCTTAGGGAGGTCTGCGAGCAGGGAAAGAAGGACGGAGACAAGACCCTCACGATAGCATTCGACGAGTTTTTCCGCCAGTACAGACCCCAAGCCGGCACCGACAGGGAACTCACTCCGGACATGGATGAATATATCCTTAAAATCAAATTCATCAGCGACTTCGCAAAGAAATACGGAATGGGGATATGCCTGAGCCTGAACACGCCGCTAGAGCTTGGCCCGGCATTCAAGCACCAGACAGGTCAGTCTGGACGATGGGTATCTTACAAGGCAGGTCTAAGGAATGCGTCTGATGGCACATTCAGCATTCCGGTCTGGGAGCAGATGTTCTGGACGAACAATAAAGGGAAATTCCATGTATCCCTGAAAGGAGTAAAGGCATATGCATTCAGGCAAAAGCCCCTGGGGTCGTCACATCTGATCGCAGTGAACCCTGATGACATTCATGAGATATCCGGAGTGAAATACGAAGCCGGAGACACCATAGACGTGCTCTCTGCTTCCAGTTCGTTCGGGATCAAGAATTCCCCGGACGACATGTACTTTCCCGCGCGGGAGCTCAGAGTTTTTTACGACGGGCCGAAGCAGCTGGAAGGATACGACAGGGTCTTGGTCCTTCTTGAGTACGAGTCTCCGGAGATGGACTATTTCTCTCCCGATGCAACTCCATTCCTGCATGACCTCATGGATAAATACAAAAAAGCCGGGGTGAACCTGACTGCATTGTATTCAGATGAGATGCACATCCAGCAAGACTGGGCTTACTACTCCCATCATGAGGGAGGCCAGTTCGCCATACGCTATCTTACGAAAAGCTTCTGCGAGCGGTACGAAAAAGAATACGGCCTGCCTTTCGATGACAAGCACATGCTCTATTTCGTCTATGGGGCGCCATATTACCTGGCTTCGGCCGATGCCGTGGAGAACGTACAGTACGTGATGGGAGAAACTCCGGAAGAAATCCACAAGACTTTCTTATTGAGGGACCGCTACTACAAGTTACTCAATCACGGAGTAGTGGATTTGTTCAAAGACAGCAAGGAATACGCTGAAAAAATATTCAATCGAGAATTCCGCACCAGCGCCCATGCATCTTGGGCGGAAAGCCCTACCATAGACTTATGGAACACCGAGAAGCTGCATGCCAACGCTTACAGATACGAATATACTTCCAATTTCATCTGGAGCAACACCGTTCAACAGGCCGCAGCCGCCTGCTATGACTATTTCAAGTGGGGAGAATACCTCCAGCCGACAGGAAATGATTTCGCTGAATGCGGCTGGGCAGACAGGGATTATTATGGAGCCGCCATGGGTGTCTCCATCGGGGTAATCAATAAATATCCGAACGCCTACGCCGCTGCATGGGGATTCCCGAATGACGCTCTGCATTGGAAAAACATGCTGAATGAAGCTTACGGGGCACAACCGGGTCATGCCATGAGCCTGATCACAGGCTACAAGCACAGAGACACTGACGTTCTTGCCATATACCCAATGAACCTGGTCGCCGTGGAGGAACGCTTCGGCAGCTGGATGACCCAATACGGGTACTGCAACTACCTGACTTCTGACAAGCTAGTGGAGATGGGCTCTGTCACAGATGAAGGAAAAATGAAAGTGGAGGCCAAGGAATATGGCACAGTGATGGTGATGTTCGAGCCTCTGCCTCAAAAAGGACTCCTCGATCTTTTGGAAAGATTCGCAGATGCCGGGGGCAAGGTGATATGGTTCAGCATGCCTCCGCTGATTGATGGATCTGGAGAAGAATGCGCTGCAGTGTGGCAGAAGATCTTCGGGGCCGAATACAAATTCGATCAATTCCTCGGCGAGATTGCTTCCGGCAAGCAAGTTGTCTTCGAAGGACGTTTCTCTGAAGTACCTGAGCAGACCATACTGACGGACATGCTCGTAGACAGGATCTACCCGGTGTCAGTAGGCAACGGCTCCGAAATCGTCGCAAGGATTGACGGAATGCCTGTCGGGACTCACAAGAAAATCGACAAGGGAGATGCGTTCTTCTTCGGATTCAGGCCGAGGGACGACCAGAGCAAGAGCCTGGGATACGAGACTCGGACCCTGTTCGAAATCCTCAATGCAGCCGGCGCTTACCCGTCCAGCGGGAAATTCGCCGTGAACGACAATCCTTCGTATGTATCCAGAACTACGGATTACCTAGCCACCAGCTTCCCTAATGGGGCAACCGCCTTGGTAAAGCACTACAGGACACACAGAGAGAACTGGGAAGGCGGCTTCTCCAGGAACGAAGAGCATGACGCAGAGGCTTTGAAAGTCAATCCTATGCCGTCGGACAGAATGGAGATGCAAGACATCAAAGTCAATGGCCACGATGTGACATATTCGGGGAAAATGAATATGTCTTTCCGCACTTCGGACTCTGGCCGCCTCATGGCATTCAACGGATGCGAGTGCACGAGAGTTTCAATAGATGGAAAGGAATATGTTTTCTCAGATGCCCCCGTGAACTTAGCATTCTCCCCGGTAGAGGATGACCTGACCCATTTCCAAGTCTATGCCGAGCCAGCATATTCCCAACAGAAAATCAGGATTCCCCTGCCTGAAGGAGCGTTTAGGGTCGTCGTCTGGGACGGGCAGCATAAAATCCCGTCTGAACTCTCAGACGGGAATCTGCTGATTGACATGATGCCTGCCACCTCATCCAGATGGCTTGACGTAACCATTAAATATCGATAATAGCACATCCGCCAAGAATGCTCGAAGCGACCTGCGGCATGAATAAGTCACCCTCACTGGCTGGTAGCGAGCAAGCAAGACGATTCAGAGAATCAACCTATTTTTCTTTAAGCGCTAAAATGTCATTCACCTCCCAGACAAGAGGCTTTTTCAGCTGGTACTTTGCAGTCTGCCTCACATCCCTGATGCTGGCGGCGAATTTCACCTGATAGACACCGTCGGCAGTTTCCCAGCGGGATGCATTCTCGTTGAAGGAAGCGAGCGAGTAGTTGTCAATCTTCACGGACACCGTCTGGCTTTCTCCTGGCAGGAGTTCCTTCGTCTTCACGAAACCTTTCAGTTCGCAGGAAGGCTTGTCAAGGCATCCGGAAGGGGCAGTGACGTAAATTTGGACTGCTTCCCTGCCAGCAGTCTTGCCAGCATTCTTTACAGTAACCATGGCCACGAATCCGTCCGAAGTAGCTTTTACGGCCGGAGAACTGTATTCAAAAGTCGTGTAGCTAAGGCCATAGCCGAAAGGATAGGACACGTCCAATCCCTTTGTCTCGAAGTACCTGTAGCCCACATATATCCCTTCCTCATAATTCGTGTAATCGACATTTCTGACAGGGGCTTTCTTAAATGAGCCTGGCCATCGACGCTGAGACATCTCATAGTTGAAGGGGAAATTCTTCGTAGACGGGTTATCGAACAGTCGAACAGGAAAAGTAACCGCAAGCTTACCCGAAGGATTTACTTTTCCAACCAAGATGTCTGCAACCGAAGCACCACCTTCCTCTCCAGGCTGCCAAGCCAGGAGAATCGCATCCGGAATCGATTTCCAAGACTCTGTCTCGATGACTCCCCCGATGTTGAGCACGACGATGACTTTCTTGCCTGCGGCATGGTAGGTATCTGCCACATCTTGCAGTAGCTGACGTTCCGTCTGGGTGAGAGTGAAATCTCCCTCAACATTCTTGCGATCAGAACCCTCGCCAGCATTTCGGCTAATAGTTATCACGGCTAGATCCGTTTCAGGTTCTCGCTTCGTGATGAACTTGGATGACACTTGCATTTCAGGAAGGACAGTTTTCCCCCAGAAAAGGCCACCGACCTCATTATTCTTCGATGCGGCAGTCGCATAGGCGACATATTTCGAATACCAATCAGCTGTTGTTTCATCCACCCTTACTCCGTCATTTTCCAGTCCGTCCTTTAAACTGCGAATGTATGCGGTGTTCACCTGTCCTGAACCGGCTCCGCCCGCTATGAAATCATACGAGGTCACTCCATAGAGGGCAACGGTTTCATTTCCTTTCAGCGGGAGCGTATTCTCGTCATTCTTGAGGAGAACCATTCCTTGTGCCGAAGATTCACGCGTCAGCTGTGCATGAGCTTTCAAGTCGGGCTTGCTTGAAAAATGATAGTTTGCAAAAGAAGGGGTTTTCACAATATATTCAAGCATCCTTCTTACGTTCGTGTCAATCTGCTCTTCTGAAATGGCTCCGTTTCTGACCCCTGCGAGTATTCTCTCGACTTCGACATCGCTTCCCGGTTCCATGAGATCGTTTCCTGCGTTGACAGCATCGACAGTCCCCTCCTTATTTCCCCAGTCCGTCATCACGATTCCTTTGAAGCCCCATTCGTCACGGAGAAGTGTCGTGAGAAGTTCACGGTTCTGCTGGGTGTACTTGCCATTCATCTTGTTATAAGAAGACATTACTGTCCATGGGTCGGCATCCTTGACCGCAATCTCAAAGTTCTTGAGATAAATCTCACGCAGGGCTCTCTGGCTGATACGGGAATCTACCTCATTTCTATTCGTCTCCTGATTATTGCCCATGAAGTGCTTGATTGAAACACCGACGCCATTTTCTTGGATTCCTTTCGTATATGCAGCCGCCATCTTTCCGCTAAGGAACGGATCTTCAGAGAAATACTCAAAGTTTCGACCGCAGAGAGGATTTCTCTGGATGTTCATTCCTGGAGCCAGAAGCACATCTATGCCAAAATCCTTGGCCTCCTCGCCCATTGCCTTCGTCACTCTCTGAACTAGTTCCGTATCCCAAGTAGACGCCAGGACCGTTCCAACTGGGAAGGCCGTGGCATAATAAGTGTTGTCGTCTCCCTTACGAGTCGGGCTTATGCGAACACCTGCGGGGCCGTCGGAAAGGACGGTGCCAGGAATTCCGAGGCGCTCTATGGCTTGGGTTTCTCCTGCCGCTCCTTCAACCTTGGAGGTGGTGCCGGTCGGTACGCCATTCATGATGACGAACCTACTTTTCCCCACGAGAAGACTGACCTTCTCTTCCAGCGTCATTGCATTAAGGACATCCTCTATGTTGTCCTTCATTAGCTTGGGCTGAGCGACCGCCCCAATAGAAGCCATTGTCATGAAGGCAATCATTGTTAACGTTTTTTTCATATTTTATGTATTTTAATATTAATAGATTGAATTTTCATTTGACCTGAGCCTCGCCGTAATTCACTCTCACGCCGTCACGTACGATGACGTGGTCAAGCCCAAGCATGCCTGGCGTTTTCTCTCCTTCCAGCTTGCCGAAAAGGACATCTTCCGCAATCCGAGCCAAATCATCGATCCTCTTGATTGTCTCGAAATTGGATCCGAAGAAATGCCCATTGTAGAACTTCTCGATACCAGCCTTCTGGAAGAATGCCGAGGACTCTTTGCACATATTCAGCAAAGTAGAAAAATCTGTCGTCAGGAGCAGGTTCCCGTTTCCGTAGGAATCACCGCTGAACCCTACATGTTCTTTCCTTATGAAGAACGTGGTGGATCCCGGAGTGTGGCCAGGCGTGAAATGAGTTTCCAGGATGCGCCCACCCAGATTGAACTTCTGGCCGTTCTTGAGATACTTGATTTTTCCTTTGTAACCTCCCATCATCGAAGGGACATTCACAGTGTCTGCCTCATTAATCCAAACTTCAGGAAATGGCCCGACGCCACCTGCATGGTCAGGATGAACATGAGTGAGGAGAACAGTCAAGGGCTTGTCCGTAATGCCAGTCACAATCTTGTCGAGGTCCGGGATATGTGTTCCTGTGTCAATGAGAATCGCCCTTTTCTTCCCTTCGAGAAGGTAAAGCGTCTCAGATGCCATGACATGCCCGGACCCTACCCACGTGTGGTCATCTATCTTTCTGAAAACTACGTTAGCATCGCGGTACACCTCCGGAAGACTGATATTCGCCTCGAATCCTCCCTGAGGCCTTGGCTGTTCCTTATGGACCTCTTGCCGGCCTTTCCAGCTTGCTCTTTTCCAGGAGAAATATTCCTCCATGAGACGGAGCTGAGGCATGTTCGGAGTCTCGATCACATCCATTCCCTCGTTTCCGAAATACATCACCGTCTTTCCAGTCTCTGCGTATGTCGGCCATTCGAGCAAGCCCTCTCCGTTAGGGTTGCCTGTTTTCACGAAGTTCGCCCAGTAAGAGTTCACCTTTTTGCTGAAATCGGCATCTTCCTGCGACATCGGTCCCCAGCCATGCCCGAATACGAATTTCATCTCGGACGCATGATTGGCCCCACGAGGTTTCGCATTCTCCATGCCGAAAACGCGGCCTTCCGGATTGTAGCGGTCGAAATAGTAGACATATACCTTTCCCTTGCCGGTCTTTTCCTGGAGCCGAGCCCAAGCATAAGAAGGCCATGCAAAGGCTGTTTCCCTGAATATGTCGCTGAGCGCACCGAAAGTCTCTTCGTCGGTTGAGGCAGGATAGAGTTCCAGCATCCTGTCGGCGAATGGGCCATATTCAGCCTTTATGTCGGACCTGTACTTTGCAATAGCGACAGGGCGCGAGAACATTGCTCCTTCATCTGAATTGGTGCCTATCAGGATATTCACGTCATTGTAGTTTCCGGCTTCGTACAGCTTGTACTGGTCGTCTGTAATGACATAGCCATCTACGCATGGCCAGAAACCGCCGACGCCTCCGCTCTGCTCGTCCTTAATGAGGTCTTCCCAAGGCATAGACCTAAGCTGATCCAGGCTCTTGGCCCCGATTCGTTTCATCCATGCCTGTCCGTAAGCCTCTGAGCCAGTCATGTCTCGGATTCCGTTGTTGTCTATTCGTACGCTATCCACTGGGCAGAATGAACCCCCGCTTTCGCTGATTGCCCCTCTGAAAAGACCTTTTGCGAGAGGAGACGCACACAGCATGCTCACGGCAATTGCTCCAGCGCTCTCCCCCATGATCGTTACCTTCGACGGGTCACCTCCGAAAGAGGAAATATTCTCTTGAATCCATTTCAGCGCAAGAATCATATCCATCAATCCGTAGTTTCCTGAGATGCCTTTTCCTGACTCTTCCGAGAGCTCGCTGCAAGAAAGGAACCCAAGGGCTCCGGTACGATAGCTTATGCTCACGAACACTATGCCTTGCTTAGCGAAATTGTCGCCATCGTTCGAGTTGGCATCGCCGGTAATGAAACCTCCGCCATGTATCCACGCCAGCACTGGAAGATTCTCTCCTGGTTTTGACGCAGGAGTTATGACATTCAGGTACAGGCAGTCCTCAGACACTTTTGCCTAAGGCGCGCCTGGAAACTGGAAGGCATGTTGAGGCGGCATGGCACCATATTCAGTGGCATCGTACGTTCCCTCCCATGCCTTTTTGGGAACTGGAGCCTTCCACCTGAGATCCCCAGTAGGAGCCTCAGCAAAAGGGATTGCCTTGAAATATCCAAGTCCTTTTTCCAGGACTCCCCTGACTTTCCCCTGCCGGACCTTTGTCTCGGTCATCGGCTGCGCAGAAGCAAAAACACAGGAAATCATGGTGCAAATGACAGTAAATAATATTTTTTTCATCGTTACAAGATACTAAGAATATTTTACTTTCTGTTCACGATAGTCACCGGGCCCAGCAAGCCTGCCGGAATGAGGGCATCGTCCGCATCATAGTAATGTGCGTCCGTATAGGTAACCTTTTCCTTGCAGTCTGGCTGAGCATCTCCTACAAGACGGTTCACCCAGACATTTGCAACCTTCACTTCCATATCGTTCTGGCCGTCCTTGATCGCATGGCTTATGTCTACGAGATACGGCCGTTTCCAGGCATATCCGCAACTGGTCCCGTTCACGAACACCTCCGCAAGGTTTTCCACCGACCCTAAATCCAGGATGGCCTGTCCTTTCAAGGCAGGCAGAGCAATCGTTTTCTTGTAGGAAGCAATTCACGAAAAATACTTGACCATCACGACGGAAATTCCAGAGACATGCATCGGATGGTTCGACACAGAGAAAGTATCAAAAATTCTTGGCAACCTGCTCAGCAATGCAGTCAAGTATACCCCTGAAGGAGGAAGCATAAATGTGTCAGTTGGCAGGGAAGGCAATCTTGCAAGCATTTCCGTGAAGGATAACGGGATAGGCATTCCATTGAACAAGAGAGAACATATTTTCACTCGCTTCGACAGGCTCGGAGCCGAAAACAGCGAAGTTTCCGGTTCAGGAATAGGGCTAAATTATGCGAAATCGCTCGCACTCCTCCATAAAGGAGACCTATCTTACGAACCTAATCCAGAGGGAGGCTCCATATTCACATTCTCCCTCCCTCTTGACATCGGGAGTTATTCCGGCTCGGACATCTCTCAGACGGGTGCTCTTTCCGAGGCAGTCAGCCCTAATGCAAGCCGAGCAGCGAAAGAATTCACCATGCTCATTGTCGAAGACACTGCGGAATTGAGGACTTTTCTCGGGAATATATTCAAAGATGAGTATAACGTCATTCTCGCATCCGACGGGCTAGAAGCCGAAGACGACCTTCAAATAGCTATTCCGGACATAGTCCTGAGCGATGTTATCATGCCCGGGAAAACTGGCTACGCCCTATGCTCTGACATAAAGTCTAATTCAGACTGGCATCATCTGCCCGTCATCCTTCTCACGGCAAAGGCAGACGCAGAAAGTTGCATAGAGGGAATGAATGCAGGAGCGGACGCTTATATTCCGAAGCCATTCGACCCGGACTCCCTGAGAGCGACCGTAAAAAGCCTCATCAGGAACAGGAGAATCCTGCAGGATAAAGTTCTCAATCTTACGTCTACCACGCTGAAAGAGTCTAAGAAAGTCGAGGAAGCTAAACTGAATCCTGCCGAGAAGGCCCTTGTGGAGAAGATCCATGCTTACCTTGATGCCAATCTTGACAACGAGCATGCCGACATCAGTGAGATGGCACGAGAACTGGGAATCAGCTATAGCTCCCTCTATGCGAAGGTGAAGTCTCTCACTGGGAAGACTCCGAAGGCTTTTGCTAGCGCCTACCGGATGGACATAGCGCGTGAGCTCCTCCGCAGCGGAGGGCTGACAGTCAGCGAAGTGGCTTGGAAACTAGGATGTTCCTCCCCTTCCGTATTCACAAGGGAATTCAAGAACCATTTCGGCTATCCCCCAAGCCACGAAAAGCCATCCGATTCCAATGTCGATTTGTGAAGCTGACTCAAAGGACAATGCAAGAAGCATTATCAATATGGATTCATGCGCACGCTGGCGACAAATCGTAAGTTTTTGCGTAAATTTGCCGTCCATGAACGAAGGAAACGACACGAAAATTTTCTTTTTCCCGACCATCAACGACGGAATTCCGTCGATGGCCGGGATTATTGCTGAGATTAGAATTGCAGGGCTGGCTACTCACGCCGCAAGGATACGTCAGAAAAATCAGGAGGGCAGCCGATGACACGCATCCTTTTCGTCTGCCACGGCAATATCTGCCGGAGTCCCATGGCAGAATTCATCTTGAAAGACTTGGTCAAAGCCAGGGGGCTGGAGAATCGGTACCATATCGAGTCTGCCGCAGTTTCCACAGAGGAAATTGGAAATCCAATATATCCTCCTGCAAGACGTTGCCTGAGCCAGCACGGAATATGGTTTGACGCAAAGAAGCGCGCTCGACGAATTAGCAGAGCCGACTATGACCGCTTCGACCTCATCATCTGCATGGATGCCTCTAACCTGCGATGGATGAGACAGATCATTCCGGACGATACTGACGGAAAGATTCACCTGATGATGTCTTATGCCGGCATCAGCCGAGATGTCGCCGACCCTTGGTACACCGGAGACTTTGAAGTTACTTTCCGCGACCTCCTGAAAGCATGCGAAGGGTTGCTAGAATCTAACCTCTTTGAATAGCTTGGCCGGATGTATGAGGCCATTGGTTGACTGCCCCTCGAATAATATTCCGCGCAGCCACCATTCGCTATTTTTGCGGGTTTCCGCAAAAATAGCAAGTGGACATTAAGGAGCAATATGGCATCAAACTATATGATGACCTCGAAGAATTAATAAGTATGTTAGCTTCATCTATCGGCGGTCTTACGGATCCTCCGGGTAGACGAGCAGAGAGCCATCGCAAGAGCAGAGCAGTCTCTGGAAGTGACATGCTATGTGGTGCGTCATGCATTTGCGGCGCGAAGTAGTGTGGCCCTGGGGTGGTCTAATGTGGGCATGCAAACACCCATGATGACATGGAGGGGTTTGCATGGCGTACCACGCTGGAGAGCCTTGCACTTGAGATTGGTTCGCGCGGCAAAAGCATTCGGACTAATATTCGCTCATTGGTTGCAGTATTACGAAATAACTAACCTGTCATCCTGACGAAAGAATCTATATTATCGAAGGCCTAGATCCTGAAACAAGTTCAGGATGACGGGGGTGGACGGGCAAAGATCCTGAAACAAGTTCAGGATGACGGGGTGGGAACGCTTGCGATGACGGGATGGTGCGTTCTGGATAATCAAGTTTGCGATTACAGCGTTGGTCGGTAAATGATTATGTGGTTGGTCGTTTAGAATGTAGAGGGTTTGTCATTCAGGATGAGAGTGGTGGAATTTCGCAAAGTGCTGTCGGAGCAGGGCCTTCTGGTGGCTCTGCAAAGGGGTGCTGCTCGACAACGTGGCTCTTGGAAGGTCTCGATGTAGAGACATGCTCTTCCCTACGCACTTCTGTGCAGCCTGCCTCGACAGCGTTCTGCGAGACACCTCTTCCGGAGGGTTTGAATATTCGTATGCGATTCTTTATTCCTTCAGCATCGACACGGTTTTGTGAAACCTTGAAGATAGATTTCGATTATTCACAATCGTAGGCAACGGTGATATTCATTATAAGCGCTGAGGAGACTATCCCCATTGCCAACCCTGGTTCTGGAAACCGGGTGGGCGACGCAGTCCCTCATTACAAGCCAGTCGGTGGCACTATACCGTCGCCCATAAATTCTCGTCCTTCTGGGCGAGGACATGAATGTATTCTTTGCGACCGCAGCTTCGCCGGCAGCCCTGCATTTCACGATGACGGGAAAAAATGTCCATCCTTCAGTCATCCGGGCTTGACCAGGAATCTGGGCTCGTTTATCCTTCGTCATCCGGGCTTGACTAGGAATCTGGGCCGTTTATCCCAGTCATCTGGACTCGATCCGGAATCTAGGCTTGCGAAGAACAGATCCTGAAACAAGTTCAGGATGACGGGGTGGGCGGGCAAAGATCCTGAATCAAGTTCAGGATGACGGGATGGAACGCTTGGGATGACGTGATGGGGACAGTCGTGAGGACGTGGAGGGGGACACTCGTGATGACGTGATGGGGACAGTCGTGAGGACGTGGAGGGGGACAGTCGTGAGGACGTGGAGGGGCGGGCAGGATGACGGGCTGGGGCGCTCGGGATTTGCGGGGCGTGGGGATGGAAGTAGATTCAAAAAAAGGCTCGCAAATAGATTGCAAGCCATTTATTGTGGAGCATAGGAGATTCGAACTCCTGACCTCTTGCATGCCATGCAAGCGCTCTACCAGCTGAGCTAATGCCCCATTGGTTTGGATTGCAAATATAGGAATAATCCGTCAATCTGCAATCCCTTTTAATAATTTATGCAAATTTCATATTCGCAAAAAGCTCCGAGCGTGGGGTCAGCTTACGCAACATATTCATTATCAATATTTCCAGAGACACTATCTCACGCTCATACCCTACATTGACAGAGCGTGGGGTCAGCTTACGCAACATATTCATTATCAATATTTCCGCAGGCGCCACCTCACGCTCATACCCTACATTGACAGAGCGTGGGGTAAGCCTCTGCAACATATTCATTATCAATATCTCCAGAGACACTATCTCACGCTCATACCCTACATTGACAGAGCGTGGGGTCAACTTACGCAACATATTCATTATCAATATTTCCAGAGACACTATCTCACGCTCATACCCTACATTGACAGAGCATGGGGTAAGCCTCTGCAACATATTCATTATCAATATCTCCAAAGGTATTACCTCACGCTCATACTCCTAAAGATTGTTGCGAGTGTCGAGGTAAGGAAGCTTGTACGGGCGACGGTAGTCGTAGTAGTACAGCCTGTGATGGGCAGCTTCCTTATCACCTTCGAAGCTGAGGGTCGCCGGATTCCAGTGAACCGGACGGTTAAGCTCGCGGGCGATGTTCGTCAGGCAGCAGAGAGTGTTCGTGCTGGTTCCGCACTCGACAGGAGCGATAGGATCCTTATGATCACGAATCGCATCCAGGAAGTTCTGCATGTGAGGAGAGCTAACCTCGTACTGGCCGGCCTTAACCTCTTCCTGGCTCTTCTTCAGAAGCTTAGGATCAGAGCACTCGATGTAGCCTCTCGCAACCTTGATCCAGCCTTTGTCGCCAATGAACTTGAGACCCTGCCAGTTAGGCTTCTCCTCGTCGAAAGGCTGCTCTGTCATCACCACGCCGTTGGCATATTTCATAGTGTCATGCTCGGCACCGTTGTATCCCTTAGGAATGAATTCCACTGGGCCAGAGCCATCCATTCCGAGCGCAGCCTGGGCGATGTCGTACATGTGAGCGCCCCAGTCTGCAGGATAGCCGTTCCCGGTCTCGCAGTACCAACGCCAAGCTCCCCAGAGCTTCTCATCCTGAGGTGGGTCGAGGGAGACGACTGGGCAGATGTCTGAATGATAATGGATCTTCGGATCATTGAGAGGACCGAGCCAGAGATTGAAATTCAAATTCGCAGGGACTGGCATCTCTGGAAGGTCGAAAGGCTTTGGCGGATCTCCAACCCTGGAATAAATCTTGTCCAGGTGGCCGATTGCCTTCTCACGAACCATCTTAATCGCTTGCTGGAACTCAGCGCTGGAACGCTGCTGGCTTCCCATCTGCAAAATTCTGCCATTGTGCCTGACAGCAGTTTGAACGGCAAGACCCTCAGTGATGGTATAGGACAGAGGCTTCTGCAGGTATACATCCTTGCCGGAATCTAGAGCGGCAATCGCTATCAGAGCATGCCAATGATCCGGAGTCGCAATCTCCACCGCATCGATGTCCGTCCTTTCCATGAGGTCGCCATAATATTCATACATGTCGCAACGCTCATTCATGCCATTCTCCTTCTGCCATTTTGCGACATCCCTTCTGAAGCGCTCACGCTTGATGGAATCCACGTCGCAGCATGCTGCCACTTCAACTCCAGGGCAAGTGGAGAAGCTGCGGAAATCACTTCTGCCCTGCTGGCCGTTGCCGATGAAACCAAGAACGATTCGGTCGCTCGGAGCAACCTTCTTCCCTTTCTGCGGCCCGTCTGGAATAGTCCAGCTTGGCAGAATCGTTAAGCTTGCGAGACCTAGAGCCGAATAACTCATGAAGTCTCTCCTAGAAATTTTTTTACTCATGCTATTAATTAATTAGGGTTTGTTTCTTCATCTTGATATTTCAAGATAGTATGTCGGGCTGCCCTCACCTCATCAGGCCTGGAAATTGGCGTATTGTGAGGAGCGGTCTTCAACAAGTCAGGGGTCTCGGCAGCTTCAACAGCTATTTTCTTCATCACGTCGATGAAATCATCCAGCGTCTCTTTCGACTCGGTCTCCGTAGGCTCGATCATCAGGGCCTGATGGAAAAGCAGAGGGAAATAGATAGTAGGCGCATGGAACCCGTAGTCCAGAAGCCTCTTAGCAACATCGAGCGTAGTCGCGCCCTTGCCGTCAGAAGCTTTGGAAGCACCATCATCAATCAGCCCGTCGAATACGAATTCGTGCTTGCAGACCGAAGGAATAGGAAGCTTATAGCTGTCTTTCAAGATTTCCTTGACGTAGTTAGCATTCAGAGAGGCCAATTTGCCCAACAACTTGACATTCTGTTTGCCGATCATGAGGATGTAGGCGTAAGCCCTCAGGATAACGAGGAAGTTCCCAAGGAAACCAGAAACCTCGCCAGCGCTCTCAGAGCAACCTTCAGCGTTCTTGGCAGCATTTGACTTCCCAGCGCCAGCGCGGCCGATTACGGCGAAGCTGCCAGCAGAAGTCTTTACCACCCTAGGAACAGGAAGATATGGCACCAGTTTCTCGCAAACGCCTACCGGGCCTGAGCCAGGACCGCCACCGCCATGAGGAGTGGAGAACGACTTGTGAAGGTTCAGATGCAATATGTCAAATCCCATGTCACCCGGACGCGCAACTCCAAGAAGCGGATTCATGTTGGCTCCGTCGTAATAAAGCAGTCCTCCGCAGCCGTGAACCAGTTCCGCGATCTCGAGGATTTCTTTCTCGAAGAGTCCCAAGGTGTTCGGATTCGTCATCATGATCCCTGCCACATCATCGCCGAGCAGAGGTTTCAAATCCTCAACGTCCACCAGGCCGTCGGCATTGGATTTGACGACAACGACATCAAGGCCACAGACAGCTGCGCTGGCAGGATTGGTGCCGTGAGCACTGTCTGGGACTATCACCTTAGTACGTTTCAAATCCCCCCGAAGCAGATGGTACTGGCGCATTATCATGAGGCCTGTCAGCTCTCCGTGAGCGCCTGCGCATGGATTGAACGTGAAATGAGCCATCCCGGTCAGTTCTGCGAGGGATTTGTCCATCTCGTAATATACTTGGAGAGCACCTTGCACGGTCGAGGCAGGCTGCAACGGATGCAGGCTCTGGAAACCTTTCATCCCGGCAATCTCTTCATTTATCTTCGGATTGTACTTCATCGTGCAGCTGCCAAGCGGATAGAAACCGGTATCTACGCCGAAATTCATCTGCGACAGGTTAGTGTAGTGACGCACGACGTCCACCTCGCTCACCTGAGGCAGTGCTGCAGGGACTGGGCGCCTGAGCCCGGCAGGAATCGAGTCCGTTGAGGCAGTCCACCCGTTCTTCCTAAGCGAATATCCGATTCTCCCCTCTTTGGAGAGTTCAAATATTAATTTATCGTAATATTTCATATTCTCACGCCTCCTTCACTAATTTTACAAGTTCGTCGATTTCTGCCTTCGTGCGCCTTTCCGTAGCACAGAAAGTGACATAGCCCTCTTCGGTCTCAAGACCGGCGAAGAAACCTCCGTCAAGCAGCTTCATCTGCAGCTTCTCCACAGGAATCAGCGGCTTCAGCACGAACTCCTTCAAGAACGGCTGAGTGAAGACCTCTTCGAATTTTCCAGTTTTTAGCAGTTCGTCATGAAGATAATGAGAGGCTGCGTATGATTGGTCATTCACTTCTTTCATGCCCTGAGGGCCCATGATTGAGAGATAGACGGTCACATAAAGCGCCATCAGGCTCTCATTGGAGCAAATGTTGGAAGTAGCTTTTTCTCTACGAATATGCTGCTCGCGAGCCTGCAGAGTGAGGCAGAAGCACCTGCGTCCCTCGGAATCGACAGTTTCGCCGACGATACGGCCAGGCATTTTGCGGACATATCCATTCTTGCAGGCCATGAAGCCGACATAAGGACCGCCGAAGCTCAAAGGAATTCCCAAGCTCTGCCCGTCACCGACTGCAATGTCAGCCCCCCACTCGCCAGGAGTCCTGAGCACCGCAAGGGCAGAAGGGTCGCAATATTCTATGAATATTCCGCCTTCCTCATGGATGGCTTCCGCAAATCCGGTGAGGTCCTCGATAATCCCGTAACGGTTGACGGAAGGCACCACGACTCCAGCCACGTCACCTTTGGAAAGTTCTGCCCTCATGTGGTGAGGACTGGTGTGTCCGTCCATCACAGGAATATATCCAAGCTCGATCCCGTGATATTTGGCGTAAGTCTCGATGACCTTTATCACGTTAGGGAGCAGGGTCTCGGAGATGAGCACCCTGGTCTTGTGCTTTGTGCAGGCAGGAGCCATCTTCACGGCTTCAGCCGCAGCAGTCGGGCCATCGTACATTGAAGCATTGCTGACATCCATGCCAGTCAAGGCGCAAATCATGCTCTGATACTCGAATATGTACCTGAGAGTCCCTTGGGATATTTCAGCCTGGTACGGGGTGTATGCCGTCAGGAATTCCGACCTGGAAGTGATGTACGGCACCACCGAAGGAGCGTAATGGTCGTAAGCGCCCTGGCCCACGAACACCTTCAGTTTTTCGTCTTTCTTGTCCAGCTTTTCGAAATATTCCCTAACCTCATCCTCAGACATGGCGTCAGGAAGATCATAATCGCCATTGTGCTTCACAGTCTCCGGAACATCAGAATAGAGGTCATCCAAAGAGGAGACCCCTATTCTCTCGAGCATCTGGCGAATATCCTCATCGGTATGAGGGAAATATGCAAAATTCGCCATGCTCCTTATTTGTTTGTGAATTCCTCGTAAGCGGCGGCATCCATCAGGGATTCAACCTGTGAAGGATCGCTCAGTTCCACCTTGATGATCCAGGTTCCGTAAGGATCCTCATTGATTTTCTCCGGCGCATTTTCAAGGTCGGCATTCACTTCGGTAACTTTGCCGGAAACTGGAGAAAGCAGCTCGCTGGAAGCCTTGACGCTTTCCAAAGCTCCGAATTCTTCGCCTGCTTCCACTTCATCGCCTGCTTCCGGAAGATCGGCGTATGTTATGTCCCCAAGTGAACTCTGGGCGAAATCAGTTATCCCGATGAGGGCTGTGCCACCCTCAACCTTTACCCACTCGTGATCCTCGCTGTAACGGAGGCCTTCAATAGTCTTGCTCATGATAAATCTTATTTTTTATAGTTGCTTTGATAAAATCTTTTCTTAACCACCGTGCCCTCGAACACTTTCTTGCGAATCTGCACGTAAAGCACATTGCCGAGAGCTCCGCACTCCCTTTTGACTAAAGCATAGCAAAGGCTTTTGTCAAGGGTTATGGAATGATAGCCAGTCGTGACGTGGCCGACCTCGGTTCCATCGGCAAGGAGGACAGGGTAACCTGCTCTTGGAACAGCTCTGTCTTTCAGCTCGATGCCCACCAGCTTCATAGGAGTACCTTCAGCTTTCTGCTTGGCTATAGCATCTTTGCCGATGAATTCTTCCTTGTCCAGCTTGCAGAACATCGAGTATCCTGCCACCACAGGGGAGATGTCCTTGCTGAGCTCGTCACCGTAAAGCGGAAGCCCCGCCTCGAAACGGAGAGTGTCGCGGCATCCCAGTCCGCAAGGGGTAACGCCTGCGTCTATGAACTCATCCCAATATTTCCTGATCAGGTCCGGATTAGCGTAAATCTCAAATCCGTCTTCTCCGGTATAGCCAGTGCGGCTGATGATGATCCTCTTGCCATCAACCACGAAATCATTGAACGTGTAGAATGTGAGCTCGCTAACGGCCAAGCCTGTAACTTTTTCAACCACAGCCTCTGCATCAGGCCCTTGAATGGCAAGCTGTCCCCAGTTCTGAGAATCATTGACGATTTCCACATCGTAACCTTTGGCATTATCCAGAATCCATTGATAGTCTTTATCTATGTTCGCTGCATTCACGACTAGAAGGTAATGATCCGTCTGGAATTCTTTGTATACTAGCAAGTCATCCACAGTACCCCCATCAGGGTAAAGCATCATTCCATACAGGATCTGTCCTTGCTGGATAGAATTTACGTCATTAGTGAATATGTGATTGACGAACTTAGTGGCATCCGGTCCGCTAATGAAGACTTCTCCCATGTGCGACACGTCGAACATCCCTACCTTATTACGAACGGCGTTGTGTTCCTCCGTAATTGAAGTGTACTGTATTGGCATATCGAAGCCAGCGAACGGGCTCATCTTTGCTCCCAGAGCGACATGCTTGTCATGCAGGCACGTTACTTTCAGGTTTTCTTCCATGACTCTTTATGAATATTAAGGTATTTGTTTAACAATATAATAATTTAATCAAATATTGTCACATTAAATCGCAAGCCTGAAACCGAAGGTGCTCTTTATGTTCTCCGGCGGGATGAATGATCTGTTGGAAATCCTGCATGCATCCCATTTGCTGGCGCAGCTGCCTCCCCTCATAACCCTCATGTTACCCTCCTCGGGACCTACCGGATTGGTCTGTGCATCGTTCCCGTAATTTTCGCCATAGTCATTGCACCATTCCCAGACATTGCCGCTCATGTCGTATATTCCCAGCTCGTTAGGCTTCTTGGTGGCCACGTCATGCTTCTCCATCTTGGCGTTATCCACGAACCACATAGCAAAGACAGCGTCGTTAGAGCCGCTGAATCCGCTGTGCTTCGAAAGTTTTCCGCCTCTGGCGGCATATTCCCATTCAGCTTCGGTAGGAAGGCAGAATTTCCTTCCCGTCAGTGAATTAAGTCTTAGGATGAACTGCTTGCAGTCGAACCAAGAGACGTTGCCTACAGGTTTCTGAAGGTCTTCGGGGTCGTTCAAGTACGGCAGGCTGCCCATCACCGCTTTCCAAAGGGCGGCAGTGACCTCGGTCTTGCCGATTTCAAAATCGTCGAGCGTCACCTCATGCGCGTTCTTCTCGTTTTCCGGCGCAGTGAATTTCGCGAAAGGCATGTCGCTCTCGCTGAATCCCATCATGAACGTTCCACCAGAGACCTTGACCATCTCGAACTCAACCCCGTTCACGGTGAATTTCTCGGACTTGCCATCCAAGGTGCGTACCGGTTCCCTGTCTTGGACAGCGCCGGTGAGGCTATTGAACAAGTCCTCGCTGAATATTTCTCCGGTTGGCTGGACAAGCCTGAAGCCAAGCCCTGCCTTTCGGGTATGCATCTCCAATGGCATTCTGGCGGCCATGTTCCTGATAACCTTCTCGTCACCTTTTTCCTCCGGAGCCGGATTACGTAGCAGACCTCCGGTCATGGATTCCTTCTGGGCGCTTCGGAGTTCATCTGGCGAGACATAACTGTCCAGGCACCATTCAGACCTCTGCCCAAGTACCTTTCCGAAATCCTCCACTCCAGAAGCGTATTCCCACTGAGCCTCGTCAGGGAGCATGAAAACCTTGCCGGTAACCTTGTTCAGCTTAGCCATGAACTTCTGGATGTCGGCCCAAGAGACCATGTCCACGGGCGCTTCCGGCTTGCCAGCTCTATTGTCCCCCATTACCGCTTTCCATAAGGCATTGGTCACCGGGGCGCTGATTACGAAACCATCCAAAGCCACTTCTCGAACATAGCTGTCATCCACCTTCTTCCGGTTGTCAGAAGACATGCCCATCTTGAAGAAACCAGCAGGAATCTTCGTCATCTCGAAAGTGACGTCACCCACTGAATAACTCATCTGATAATCAGGCTTTTGCGGCGCCTTGACCGTAGACTTGCACGAAACTACCGCAAGACTGGCAACGGCGATTGCCGACATGACGAGAAATTTATTCATTTCATTGGCTTTTGAATAGTAAACAAATATAAGCAAAAAGTTCCATATTAGTACAGGAATTGACCTCCCAGTCATCGCTTAATTCCTCAGCCATGCCAGGGTTCTCCCCACATATGTCCACGCCTATCACCCTTACTTTCCCGAATATTTGCCTTAGCCAACTCTCAAGCATCTGGAGGGTCATCTTCCCTTGATCCCAGTCAGTCCTGGCCCACTCGGTGTCCAGAACATCCTTATCAATGCTGACATAGACAGGGAGGCTAAGGTCGAAAAACGGCAGGGCATCCTCGAGAGCATCGTTGGTGATATGGCGCTCGTCTATCAGCCAGACCCTGTCTGCCGCCATGAGCGCCTCTTTAGCAAGGTCGGGATTGGCACCGGCTATGAGCACCTTCTTTGAATAAGGGTTGTCCATCACTGCCCTGACCCAGCCGCCACAGCTCAGGAAGCCGGGGAACTCAGGATCCTGCATGTCGGGATGATGGTCGAATAATATGAGATTGAAAGGCTCTCGAATTCTGTCCGTCCAGAATTTAGTGATATAGTGATAGTCGCCGCTGTCAATGAAATGCACGCCATCTGCTCCCACTGGCACGGCAGCAGCCATCCGGGACTTTATCTGGGCCTCAGCGGACGAATCGCAATAGCAGGAACAGCCTTCAATGTCGGTGCAGTCTATTTTGACTCCCTGAGGCATATTCATAAAAGAATATACCCTCGAAAGGTTCATGATGACATTCCTGACATCTTGGGCTTCCGGACTCATTTAACATTCTTGATTTTCTTAACTAGGGTTGGTGACAGCATGGCAGCTATTCTCTGCCTTGTCGATGGGGCCACGAATATAGTTTTCAGATGCTTTGCGCCCATGAAAGCATTGCTGCCAATGAATTCTAGAGAAGACGGCAAATATATTTCCGTCAGAGACTCGCAATAATAGAAAGAATCTGCCCCTATTGCCTTCAGGCCTTTGTTTAAGCGCACTTTCGAGAGCTCGAAACATTCAGCGAACGCTCCATCCCCGATGACCAGCGTCGCCGCAGGAAGAGCTATGCTCCGCAATTGCCAGCAACCGAAAAAAGCATCCTCGCCAATCACCCTCAACGATTTTGGCAGGCGGATGCTTTTCATCCAGCCGCACTCTCTGAATGCGGCGGCTCCGATGTGAGTCACGCTCGATGGCAGGAAGATTTTATCCAGGTAAGAAACTCTCTCATCTTCAGGGATACGCTCCCCTGCTCTCCGGTCCTCAGCCATGTAGTCCTGAAAAGCGAAAGCCTCATCGCAGATTACTTGAGTGCCTTCTTTTACATGAACGGTTCCAGGAAAGTTGTACGCCTCCAGAAGTTTCGAGCCGTCGACAGAATAATTACAGCAGTTCTCATCGTCCCACACGTCCGATTTCCTTTCCTCTTCGGAAGGAGCCGTGTTCAAAGAGAGCAATTGTTTCCAGTCGTCGGCCATGGCTTCAGAAATTCTTAAGGAAATCCAAATCTTTCTTCAGCATGATCTTCGGGTCCATCAGGGCCACTTTCTGAAACAGCTTATACTGGTTAACCTTTGACAGGTATACCTTGCTTTCGCGCTTCCCTTTACGCCACCATTTGTAAAAGCCGACAGGATCGTTCTCGAACGGAATTTTCGCCAATATGTCTGAATCGAAGCCAGGAAAATCAATGGTAACGTTCAGTCCCATGAACCTTCGGTAATATTCCTGGTCAGCCCTGCGGAGCTTGCTCATCAGAGGAGCATAAATCTCTATCTGATCCACCTGAAGGGTTTTGTCTTTCACGATCATCTTGTGTATGCGCACAGGGTCGTAATTCAGCCACGCACCCAGTTTGAGAGTCTTAGGACCCTCATCCGTCTGCAAAGTCAGCTCATCCATGGAAAGATACACCTTCTCTGGGTCGAGCGGATATTCGGAATGTGCTTCTGGCATTGCGTACAATTGGCTAAATCATGCAAAAGTACGCAATTTTTCAGAAGAAAACCAAATTTACTTGCTCAGATAAGCCTCTTTTACGACTTTCTGGCTCCTGTCTATAAAATCCGCAAGGGCTTTTCCTTTCAGCATTCCGTTGGAAAGGAGGGCAAGATCGGTAATTTGCCTCAGGACTTCATCTTTCCTTGCAAGGTCTTCCAGAGCCTCTTTGTGAGCAGCTTTCTTCTCGTCAGCAGCCTTTCTGGCATCCTCCGCAGCTTTTTTCTCTTCCTCGGTTGCGTCTTTCTTCACCTCCGGAATCTCGACTTCCTTAGGGTCAAGGGCTGGCACCTCAGCTTTTTCTTTGTTCCAAAGCTGGGCGATGAGAGGGTTCTCCATATTCACTACGATATTGTAGGATGGTTTCGACTCTCCATAGAAATTGAGGCCTCCGCCAAGCGCGCTCATCTCTCTCCAGCGACGCATGAACTCGCTCTGCGTGATGAGGATAGGGGCAGCGTTCTCGCCCAGGTTGTCTGGCTGGACATAGTATTCATTTTCGTCAGGCAGCACAGCTTTGAACATGGTATTCAAGTCCTCCTTGTCTAAGTCTGCCATCTGAGGCTTCGGCTTGTCTTCCTTCACGATGAGGTTATCGGCAGAATCGGAGTCGACTCTTGCGAAACGGCTGTCCGGAATCTTCTGTTCCAGCATATTCACATAATGGGCATCCAACTCACAGTCCATCAGCAGCACGTCGTAGCCCTTGTTCTTCGCCGCCTCTATGTAGGAATATTGCTCATTCACGTTAGTGGCATAGAGATAAACCACCTTCTTGTCTTTGTCGGTCTGCTCCCCTTCTATCGCCTTGCGGTAATCGTCGAATGCGAAATATTTCCCATCGGTGTTCTTGAAAAGGGCAAACTTGAGAGCCCTCTCGCAGAACTTCTCGTCGCTCAGCATTCCATATTCGATGAACAACTTCAGGTTGTCCCATTTCTCTTCCCATGACTTGCGATCATTCTTGAATATTTCCTCCAACCTGTCAGCCACTTTCTTAGTGATGTAGGAAGAGATTTTCTTCACGTTCTCATCGTTCTGCAGGTAGCTTCTGGACACGTTCAGAGGAATGTCAGGGGAATCAATCACGCCGTGCAGAAGTGTCATGAAGTCCGATACTATGTTATCCACGTGGTCGGTCACGAACATCTGGTTGCAATAGAGCTGGATGTTATTCCTCTCGATGGCAACCCTGTCCTTGATTTTAGGGAAATAGAGGATTCCTGTCAGGTTGAAAGGATAATCCACGTTCAAATGAATATAGAACAGAGGTTCTTCCTTCATCGGATAAAGAGCCCTGTAGAACTTCATGTAGTCCTCTTCTTTCAGTTCTGATGGCTTGCGGATCCAAAGCGGTTCAACGTCATTGATGATGTTGTCCTTTTCGGTGTCCACATATTTCCCGTCTTTCCATTCCTGCTGCTTGCCATAGACGATCGGTACCGGCATGAATTTGCAATATTTCTTCAGCAGCTGCTCTATCTTGCCTTTCGTTCCATAATCCTTGGCTGAATCGTCATCGAAATAAAGCGTAACGACAGTGCCCCTATCGGCCTTGTCGCAAGGCTTCATTTCGTACTCAGGGTTGCCATCGCATGACCACATGACAGCCTTCGAGCCTTCTTTCCAAGAGAGGGTTTCGATGGTCACTTTCTTGGACACCATGAACGCGGAATAGAACCCGAGCCCGAAATGTCCGATGATATTCTGATCCTTATATTTCTCAAGGAATTCGCCTGCGGAAGAGAATGCAATCTGGTTGATGTATTTGTCAACCTCTTCCTCAGTCATTCCGATGCCGTTATCAATCACTTTCAGGGTTTTAGCATCCTCATCCAGTTCAATCCTGACCTTCAGGTCTCCTGTCTCGCCTTTGAATTCCCCGCTGGAGGCAATCGCCTTCATCTTCTGCGTGGCATCTACGGCGTTTGCCACGATCTCTCGCAGGAATATCTCATGGTCTGAATACAGGAACTGCTTGATTACAGGGAATATATTCTCTGTAGTCACCCCAATGCGTCCCTTCTCTAGGGTTTCATTATTTTTCTTCTCTGCCATATCTAAATATTTTTTTGTCATTTCTGGCGCCTGCCAGGACCTATGGCATCGAAGTCAAATTATGTTCCAGTCCGGAATATGCTGACAAATTGTCATTATTTGTATAGGAAACGCTTGATGGACATCTTCGGTGTCTTCTCGAATGGCTTGTCAACGATTTCCACCTTGGATATCTGGCTGTAATTCGGCAAGCGCTTGTTTACGGCAGACTGAATCCTCTGCGGGAGATCCGAGATGTCCTCCAGCGTCAATCCATCTTTTTTCACGGCATCCTCATTAAGGTAAACCAGCGCAACTAGATGCGAAGACCGATCTACTACCAGCGACTCTGCGACATATTTCAGATTATCCAGTTCCGCCTCTACTTCTTCTGGATAAACGTTCTGTCCATTTGCGGTAAGGATCATCGATTTTATACGTCCCTTGATGAACAAGTTGCCTTGCTCATCGAACAGGCCCAGGTCACCCGTCCTCAGATAGCCATCGTCTGTGAAAGCGTTCTCGGAAGCCTCCGGATTCTTATAGTAGCCGATGCAGATATTGTCTCCTTTTGCCTGAATCTCGCCAACGATGTGCAGAGGATCATCAGAGTCGATTCTCACGGTCGCGCAGTCTACAGGCTTTCCGCAAGAACCGGCGACATATTTATCGCTGGATTCGTAGGCCAGCAGCGGCGTAGCTTCTGTCATCCCATAGCCTACCAGATAAGGCAATTTGATTCTCTTGAACCATTTCTCTATCTCTGTATTAACAGGCGCTCCTCCAAGAATGAACTCAATCACATTGCCGCCAAAAGCCTCTTCCAGGCCGGTGCAAATTTTCTTGAATATGATATTCCTTATGCCAGGAATGGCGCATAACACCTTCATCGAAGGCTTGTCCAGAACGGGCTTGATTTTCGCTTTGAATATCTTTTCCATCACCAGAGGGACGGTGATGAGCAGATAAGGCTTCACTCTGTGGAAGGCATCGATCAGCGTCGTAGGCGTAGGGGCCTTTGCCAGCCAATAAATAGCAGCACCGTTGCAGAGAGGATAAATGAATTCTATCACTAGCCCGTACATGTGAGCCATTGGCAACATGGAGACCATTTTGAATGTGTCATTCGCAGGTCTGTGCTTCTGGCTGTATTCAATGGTAGCGGAGAAGTTACGGTACGTGAGCATGACGCCTTTAGGATTCCCCGTGGAGCCAGAGGTGTAGCTGATTACAGCCAGGTCATCCAGATTGTTCGTCGGGTATGTTACATCCTCCGGAGTGAAACCATCAGGAAATCTCTCTTCCATCTCTTTGTCAATGCGTGACCAGAATTCTTCCACGCCAGGGATGTCGCAATATAATATTTTTAGGTCGTCCGGATTCACCACCAGCTTTATCTTTGGCAGATTCTCCTTGTGGAGCTGCTTCCATTTTTCGCCACTGACGAAGAGAGCCACGCTGTCGGAATGGTCAATCAGCCTTTCCACTCCATCCGGAGTGAAGTCGGCGAGAAGTGGGACCACGACTGTTTCGTAAGTGTTGATGGCGAGATAGGACATTCCCCACCTCGCGCTGTTCTTCGCCCATAGTGCGATGTGGTCTCCTTTCTTGAATCCCGCCTTCTCAAAGAGCAGATGAAACTTCTCTATGAGAGTAGCCATCTGGCCATATGTGAATGATTCCCCGTCCAGGGTGTTCAATGCTGATTTATTCCAATAATTTCTTGTGGCATTCTGTAGCCTCGCCAAATAATGCTGCATATATCCTAGTTAAATTCTTTTGTATTTTTGTCGAATGCAAAAATAAGGGTTTGATTTTAAAAACAAATCACTTTAAGTGTTATATTTGTAAAATCAACATATACACCGCGAAAGCGGCAAATAAGTGGCGGAATTATGAGGAAAAGACCTATCGTTGCCCTGATCTACGACTTTGACGGAACCCTATCTCCTGGGAATATGCAGGAATTCGGCTTCATACAAGCCATAGGCAAAACCCCTCAGGAATTCTGGAAGATGAGCGATGGGCTCGCCGCCGGCCAAGATGCCAGCAACGTGCTTTCCTACATGAAGATGATGTTCGATGAGGCGAAGAAAAGCGGAATCACCCTGAGAAAAGAGGATTTCCGGAAATTCGGGCAGCATATTCAATTGTTCAAGGGAGTCAAGGGATGGTTCAAGCTAATAAATGAATATGGCAATGCGCATGGGGTGCAGATTGAGCACTACATCAATTCATCTGGGCTGAAGGAAATAATCGAAGGCTCCCCTATCGCCGGAGAGTTCAAGCACATATTCGCATGCACTTATTTATATAATGAGAAAGGCGAGGCCGAATGGCCCGGAATCGCAGTGGATTACACCGCCAAGACGCAATATATCTTCAAGATCAACAAAGGAATATTCTCGGCTCACGACAACACGAAAGTCAACGAGAGCATCGACGAGGACAAGAAGCGCATTCCTTATCAGCAAATGATATACTTCGGGGACGGAGAGACCGACATTCCTTGCATGAAAATCGTGACCATGTTCGGCGGGCATTCACTGGCCGTCTACGATCCCGACAATCCAGTGAAGAAGCCCTTCGCCGACAAGCTGAAGAGGCAGGGCCGAGTGAGCTTCGTCACCCCAGCAGCTTACACCAAGGACAGCCGCACTTACAGGGTGGTCTGCGCCATCATAGACAAAATCAAGGCAGACTGGGATCTGAAACAGCTCCAGTAAACGCCATGTCCGAGCAACGTGATGCCGTTCTTCTTCCCTGGAAAGGAACGGAAGTCAGAACATCGGAAACTGGAATCATAGAATATTTCGTAAATTTGTGAAATATGAAATTTCACCTTGTATCGCCATATAAACCGGCTGGGGATCAACCTGAAGCCATAAAAGAACTCACTGAGGCTTTGAGCTCCGGGGTCAGCGACGTAACGCTGCTTGGAGTGACCGGATCGGGGAAGACTTTCACCATGGCAAACACGATTCAGAATCTTCAGAGGCCAGCCCTGGTGCTAAGCCATAACAAGACTCTCGCAGCGCAGCTCTACGGGGAATTCAAGTCTTTCTTCCCAGAGAACGCCGTGGAATATTTCGTATCTTATTACGATTACTATCAGCCGGAAGCGTATCTGCCAACCACAGACACCTACATTGAGAAAGACCTGAGCATCAACGACCAGATCGATAAGCTCAGGCTCAGCGCGGCCTCCGCCCTCATGTCTGGGCGCAGGGACGTGATCGTGGTCTCAAGCGTGTCGTGCCTCTACGGAATAGGCAATCCGGAAGACTTCCATGCCCAGGCCATACCGGTGAAGAAAGGAGAGCAGAGAAGCCTCACCAGACTGCTCTACAGCCTGGTGGATGCGAATTACAGCCGAACTGAGGTGGACTTCAAAAGAGGAACATTCAGGGTGCGCGGGGACACAATAGACGTGTTCCTCGGCGGATCCGACGAGGCTCTGAGAATAGAATTCTTCGGGGACGAAATCGATTCCTTGGCCATGATAGACCCTCTGACCGGCGCAACGATAGAGAAGCTGGAAGAGGCGACGATATTCCCTGCCACGAACTTCGTCACGACCCGCGAACGGAGCATCAAGGCAGTCAGCCAGATTCAGGACGACCTGAAAAAACAAATCGACTACTTCAACGAGATAGGTAAAGGACTTGAGGCCAAACGTCTTCAGCAGAGGGTGGAGAATGATCTGGAAATGATAAAGGAGATGGGGTATTGTTCCGGAATCGAGAACTATTCCAGGTACCTCGACGGCAGGAAACCCGGCCAGCGGCCTTTCTGCCTGATTGACTATTTCCCGGATGACTTCGTGACTTTCATCGACGAGAGCCACGTCACGATTCCCCAGATACGGGCCATGTACGGAGGAGACCATTCCCGCAAGTCCGTTCTGGTCGAATATGGATTCAGGCTGCCTGCGGCGGCGGATAACAGGCCTCTGACTTTCGATGAGTTCAATTCCATAACGGGACAAAAAGTCTATGTGAGCGCCACTCCATCGGATTACGAGCTGGAACGTTCCGGCGGGCTGGTAGTCGAGCAAGTCGTGCGGCCTACCGGGCTCTTGGACCCTCCGATAGAAGTGCGCCCGACTAAGAATCAGGTGGATGATCTCATGGAGGAAATCCGCAAGAGGGCAGAAAAAGACGAAAGGGTTCTGGTCACTACCCTGACGAAGCGCATGGCAGAAGAACTGACTGATTACCTGGACATGAACGGCGTCAGGGTGCGGTATATTCATTCAGACGTGGACACTTCCGAGAGGGTGGAAATCATCGAGGATTTCAAGAACGGGCTGTTCGATGTCTTGGTGGGCGTGAACCTGCTTAGGGAGGGCCTGGATATTCCTTCGGTGTCTCTTGTGGCCATTCTGGACGCGGACAAGGAAGGATTCCTCCGTTCCGGAAGGGCGCTGACCCAGACTGCAGGAAGGGCGGCCAGGAACGTGAACGGGCTGGTGATAATGTATGCCGACACAATCACCGACTCCATGGATGAAACCATAAGGGAGACCAACCGCCGCAGGACGAAACAAATTGAATATAATAAATTACATAATATTACCCCTACACAGGTGGCCGTGAAAAGGAATATCCTGGCTTCCGAGCTCTACGGAGAGGCGGAGAAGCCGGTCAATCCTAGAATCAAGAACGGGCCTAGCGGCAGGGTCAGCGCCGCTGACTCCGTCTCCCATCCCGAATATATTCCTAATCCTTCTGACCTTGGGAGAGGCACGGTTTCCGTTGGCCTGGGACACGATTCCAAGAGAGACAACGACACGGCTTACGTCGATGGATTCGTGGCTGCGGACCTTGCAGCCGTGCTTCAGGATCCCGTCATACGTTCAATGTCAAGGGAACAGGTTCAGAAAACCATCGAGGAGGACAAGCGGCGTATGGAGAAATCAGCGGCCGATCTGGATTTCTCGCAGGCCGCCAAGTACAGGGATGAAATGTGGGCCCTCCAGGAATATCTCAAAGTCTGGAAAGACAAATAATAACCATTCACATATTCATGAATCAAATGAAACGAATAATCATTTTTTTAGCCGCGGCTCTGGGAATCTCATCCCTCGCAAATGCGCAGAGCCCCGAATTCTTCAAGCCTTACAAGCAGACCGACCTTCGGCTGCCTTCCGTTCCGCTAGTGAATAACGACCCTTATTTCACTATCTGGTCGCCATTCGACAAGCTGACCGACGGAGGCACCGTCCACTGGACAGGGAACAGCAAATCTCTCACTGGCCTGCTAAGGGTTGACGGGACTACTTACAGATTCATGGGCAAGCAGCCTTCGAACGGTGGCTTCAAGACAGCTGTACAGAAAAGCGTGGACGTGCTTGCGACCAACACCTATTACACCTTTGCATGCGGGCCTGTCGAATTAGACCTGGTTTTCACAGCCCCAATGCTCATTGACGACCTGAACCTGCTCTCAACCCCAGTCAACTATTTCTCGTATCAGGTCCGTTCCACCGATGGCGCTAAGCATGACGTGCAATTATATTACGAAGCCTCTTCAGAAATCGCAGTGAACAAGGCTGAGCAGCCTACCATCACGACGTTGATGACCCTCAAGGGCGTGACTTACGCCAAGACCGGCACGATTGAGCAGCCTATTCTCGCCAAGAAGGGCGACCACGTGTGCATAGACTGGGGATATTTCTATCTGCCGGCAATCAACGGTACGGTCACTATCGGCAAGCCTGCAGACTTGCAGAATGCCTTCGCAGTCACAGGGAAAGCCGAGGCCAAAGAGAATGAGATCATCAGCAGGAAGGCAGAAGACATGCCTGCTCTCGCTCTGGTCCATGACTTCGGCAGCGTGTCGCAGGCCTCCTCCTTCGCGATGGTGGGATACGATGAAATCCAGGATATCGAATACATGTACGAACGCTACAAAGCATATTGGGCTTGTAACAAGAGAAACATATTCATAAAAACCATATTCGATGCGTTTAAGGATATGCAGAAGAAATATTCCTCAATCATGCTGAAATGCCGCGCCATGGATAAAAGAATATACGACGACGGCTTCGAAGCAGGAGATAAGAAATATGCGGAAATCCTGTCCGGGACCTATCGCCACGTAATCGGGGCGCACAAGCTGTTCGTCGACAAGAATGGCCAGCTGCTGTTCTTCTCGAAGGAAAATGACTCGAACGGCTGCGTGAACACTGTGGACCTAACCTATCCTTCTGCCCCGCTGTTCCTAGCCTACAATCCGGAACTGCAAAAAGGAATGATGAGAAGCATATTCGAATACAGCCGCTCAGGCCGCTGGACCCGTCCTTTCGCCGCACATGACCTAGGAACATACCCTAAAGCGAACGGGCAGGTATACGGTGGAGACGGCATGCCGTTGGAAGAGGCTGGGAATATGCTTACTTTGGCAGCTGAAATCTGCCGCCTGGACGGGAACACTTCCTTCGTCGATGAATACTGGGATATTTTAACTACTTGGACTAATTACCTCGTAGAAAACGGCCAGGATCCTGCCAACCAGCTCTGCACCGACGATTTCGCAGGTCACTGGGCTCACAACGCCAATCTTTCCGCCAAAGCTATAATGGGAATAGCCGGGTATGCGCTCATGGCAAAGCAGAGAGGCGATGATGAGACATATTCCCAATACATGGGCACAGCAAAGACGATGGCCGTGAAATGGGAGGAAATGGCCAGTGACGGCGACCATTACCGCCTGGCATTCGACCAGCCTGACACCTGGAGCCAGAAGTACAACATGGTCTGGGACAAGCTCTGGGGAATAAATATCTTCCCTGCTGGCACCATCGACAAGGAAATCGCCTACTACCTCACTAAGCAGAACCGCTATGGGCTGCCGCTGGACATCAGGAAAGACTACACTAAGAACGACTGGATAATGTGGACTGCCTCAATGGCAAAGGACAAAGAGACATTCCTGAAGTTCGTACACCCGGTATGGGACTACATCAATGAGACGGAAAGCCGCGTTCCGGTAAGCGACTGGTACGACACCAAGACCGGCAAATACGAACACTTCATAATGCGTTCAGTGGTAGGTGGCTTCTGGATGAAAGTCCTGATGGACAAGGAAACATCCAAGAACTAGACTCTCGAAACTTTCATCACGTGCTTCAGATTCTTAATCTGAGACACGACCTTATCGAGCTCCATATTAGACGGGACGGAAATCCTGAGTTCAATCTCATAGGTTCCGTTCCGTCTGTTTTCATTCACGTTGAATGCCCTCAGCGATGCCTTGAAGTTATTCACGACATCGGTTATGCGCCCGAGAATAGCAGCCTCAAGGGCGGCGGTAATCTTCAAAGTCACTTGGAAGCTGCCGCCAGAAGGGGTTTCTGCCCACTTAACCTTCTGGATGCGATATGGGTAGTTCTCTATGAGGCGTGATGCATTCGGGCAGGATATTCGATGAATAGTTATTCCCCTGTTTGTCGTAACAAAACCGAAAACATCGTCTCCGAACACCGGATGGCAGCATTTTGCCATTTTGTAGTCCAACCCCTTGAGGTCTCGCGCATTTATGACCAGAATATCGTCAGATGAAGAATTCCCGCTCCACGAAGCATTCTGTTCCGTTTTTCCCGCACTTTGAGCCTTGGCAGCCTCTGAAGCCTCTTCCTCCATCTGGGGGTGCTCCAGTATGAATGTCTTTATGTCGTTGACATCTATCTGACCATCATTCACTGCCGCATAAAATGCGTTCTGCGTCGATAACCGCAGTTTCTTCAGTAGCTCGGCAATATATTCATCAGGCAGCTCAAGCTTCCAATTCTTCAGCCTCCTGCTGACAAGCTCCTTGCCTTGAGCAGCTTTCTTATATTCCTCTTCATTTAATTCCTGGCGAATCTTGCTCCTCGCCTTCGAAGTCACGACATAGCTCAGCCAGTCAGCGGAAGGCCTCTGGTTCTTGCCAGTCTGAATCTCTACTACATCTCCAGTACTAAGTTTTTCCCTGATGGAGACGCCTTTGCCATTGATTTTGCCGCCTGTGCACTTAACTCCAAGGCCAGAATGGATGTTGAAGGCGAAATCCAGCACCGTAGAACCCGCAGGCAGAATTCTTAGCTCGCCAGTCGGGGTGAAAACGAATATCTCGCGTGAAGGCGGCTGAGGAAGCTCGTCGGGCTTTATTTCTTGAGAATGCTCCAGAGTGTACCTGACAGATGTCAGCCATTTATCCAAATGAGCCTCGTGCTTGATGCCTTTGTAAGACCAATGAGAGGCCTGACCGTTCTCCGCCTCATCATCCATTCGCTTAGTCCTGATCTGCACCTCTATGTAAGCCCCTTCCTTATTTTTCACAGTTATATGAAGAGACTCGTAACCATTTGGCTTTGGCGTAGTTATCCAGTCGCGCAGACGATTTGTGTCTGGCTCGTATTCTTCAGTCACGTAAGAATACACTTTCCAGCAAAGATCTTTCTCGGTCGTTGAGTCATGGCTGCAGTCTATGATGAACCTGATGGCAAAAACGTCATACACGCCCTCAAATGGCACATTCTGCTTCTGCATCTTCCTCCAGATTGAATATGCTGCCTTCGTCCTGACTTTCAGCTTGTACTTTATTCCAGCATCAGAGAGCTTCTTTTTCAGCGGCTCGATGAATTCCGCAGTCAGGCGCTCCCGATCCGGCTCGGTAGCCTTCAGCTTATTCGTGATGGCACGATATTCTTCGGGCTCGGCATAGCGGAAATAGATGTCCTCCATCTCGCTTTTGATGTTGTACAAGCCCAGCTGATGAGCCAGAGGAATATATAGCATGAGGGTTTCAAGAATCTTCCTTTGCCTGGAAGAAGCAGAAAACATGGAAATATTCCTCATAACCTCCAATCTGTCGGCTATTTTCAGCACAGTTACTCTGGGATCCGTGGAATATTGCACTATGAGTCTCTTGTAGCTTTCAGCCTCCAAGCGAGTGTCCTTGGGCTTGATAGTCGAAATCTTGTTCAGTCCGTCCACCATAGCATAGACATCCTCTGGGAACCCGCCGAGCTTCAGGCCTTCGTACTCCCCTTTCCGTAAGTCTATCGCAGGATGCTTTCGGGTAGCCTCATGAAGGAAAACAGCCGCTGCACAGTCCGCAGTGAGACCGATTTCGTCCGTCGCGATGAGCGCAACGTTCATCGGATGCTCTATGAACGGCCTGCCATTGTCGCGCACCTCGTTTTCTAGCACCTTCGCAGCAATGTCATAAGCCCTCTGCACGAGAGCCTTTCCATTTTCGTCAAACTGCGGGAAATGCTGAACAATACTAGCCATCTCTTAGTCATTTTTTCAAGACTAAAATACAATAAATAAAGCAAAATTCCGAATATCATATCGCGACGAGGGAGTCGGATGTGCCATACTTCCTTGCCCAAGAATTGATTCCTGGTTATTGGGGCAGCCGCGAGGGAACCTATTGTCCTCCCAAGGGCTATTTAGCTGCTGATGAAAATACTGCTGCTTTCGATGCATACGAAGCAACCTTCCCCAAGAAAGAGAAGGCATTCCAAGATGGACAATTGCCTGTTTTATGGAAAATTACATTATCTTTGCAGTAGCGAAACAACCATTTCGGAAATGGCCGTTTCGTAAATTGTAAAAAAAAGAGGACTTAGGATATGAGGTTTTTTGACAGGACAGAAGAAATAGCATCCCTGCATGAGATCCGCAGGATGTCAAAAGACAACGCCCAGTTCACGGTCGTGACGGGACGGCGCCGTATCGGCAAGACATCCCTCGTATGGAAGGCATACGAGGACGAACCTTTCCTATATTTCTTTGTTGCCCGCAAGGCCGAAGGAGACTTGTGCGAGGATTACCGTGTTGAAATAGAGAACAAGCTGAGAATTCCCATGATGGGACGGGTGGAGCATTTCAGAGATGTGTTCGAGTTTCTGATGAAACTTTCCACGGAGCGTCCCATCACGCTGTTCATTGACGAGTTCCAGGAGTTCTTCCGCGTGAATAAGTCGGTGTACAGCGAAATGCAGCGCGTCTGGGACATATACAGCCCGAAAGCACGCATGAACCTTGTCGTCTGCGGCTCGATATACTCCATGATGACTAAGATATTCAAGGACAAGAAGGAACCTCTGTATAACAGACAGACTCGTTTTATGACCTTGCGCCCGTTCACTCCGGCGGTATTGAAGGAAATCCTCACGGAATACCATCCGGGACACACGGCGGAAGATCTGCTGGCCCTGTATTCCTTCACGGGCGGCGTGGCCAAGTACGTGCAGTTGCTTGTGGATGCCGGGGCGACGACCAAATCAGCCATGCTTGACCACATCATAAAGGCCGACTCCATCTTCCTGGGAGAAGGTAAGACTATCCTTATCGAGGAGTTCGGCAAGGATTACGGGGTATATTTCTCGATTCTGTCTGCCATAGCGAGAGGCAAGACCTCCCGTTCGGAAATAGAGAACGTGGTTGGCAGAGAAATCGGAGGCTATCTGACCAAGCTGGAAAACGAGTACGAGGTCATCGCCAAGAAGCAGCCCGTCTTCGAAAAGAGTTCCACCAAGAATGTCCGCTATACTATAGAGGACAACTTCTTCACGTTCTGGTTCCGATTCATCTACAAGTACAGCTATATGCTGGAAATAGAGAACTACGAGAGTGTGAAGACAATCATCAACCGGGACTACGAGACGTTCAGCGGCCTGATGCTCGAACGCTATTTCAGGCGCATTCTGATAGAAAGCCATGCCTACACACGCATCGGCGGATGGTGGGACCGCAAGGGAGAGAATGAAATCGACATTGTGGCCGAGAACGAACTGAACGAAGTCGCCACGTTTTTCGAGGTGAAGCGTAAGGCAGACAACATTGACATGAAGGTGCTGGAGAATAAGGCGGCAGCCTTCCATCGTGCCACAGGCAAGTTCAAGGGATATAAAATCTCCTACAAAGGGCTGTCTATGGATGACATGCAGGATTATTAAGCAGATAGTATGGATTTCGCTAAATATGCATTGCCATGGACAGATTCATTATCATATCATCCCTTGATAGGGCTGGCCGCTTATGTCAGCTGGCATTTTTGGCGAATTAAGCGTGTTTACGGACGGCGCAAAGCTATCTGGCGCGGGAGGCTGAAATGGCTCTGTGGAACTCCCTGGCGTTGGCATTGTGCTCGCTCAGGGACTTGGCGAACTTGTGAGTGCCATCCAGGGCGGGGCTTGCGCAGAAATACAGGTCTCCATGCAGGTCTGGATTGAGGACGGCATTCAAGGCAGGTTTGTCGGGAATGCAGATAGGCCCAGGAGGCAGCCCTTCATGTTTGTAAGTATTGTAGGGAGAATCTATTTCTATGTGTTTGAGTAGTATTCGATTGATGCTGTAATCGAAGCAAAATGCGACGGTAGGGTCGGCCTGGAGCCTCATTCCCGAATGCAGCCGGTTCAGGTAAACGCCGGCGATGGCGGGATATTCCGGCTCATAGTTCGACTCCCCTTTCACGATTGACGCCAATATTGAAACTTCCTCCTTCGTAAGTCCTTGAGCCTCAGCTTTTCGCAGGTTATCCTTCGTCCAGAAGGCATCGTAGGCATCTTTGAATTTACTGAATATAGTCTCGATGGATTCTGTCCAATATACTTCGTAGGTAGCTGGGATGATGAGCGAGAAAACATTTCGCGGAGTGAAACCATAATGCGACAAAAACACGCTGTCAGTCAATGCCTTATAGACGGCAGCCGAGTCGAGCATCATCTGGTTCGATATTTTCTTCGCTATCTTTCCTTTCAGCCTCATGGTACCAGAAAGAACCAGATTCACCGGCGTCTGCCAGCCTGATTTCAGCATCCTCGCCACGTAAATGCTAGGCTTCCCTTTCTCAATCACATAATGACCTGGCTTCAATTCTTCATCCGCAAGATATTTATCGAAAACCCTTTCCAAGCTCTTCTTATTAATGACAATGCTATCGGGGATGCTTTCCAGAATCTGCCGTGGAGTGGTCTGGGGATAGACGAAAATGTCCTTCGAATACCTGAAATTCGGCTTTCTGTTATCAGCGTAAAAGCGCAAAGCCACTGCGCCAACTGCAATTGCAGCGGCAAATAAAGCAATGAGGAGTGCCAGAAGCCACTTTTTCATATTCATGAATATCTTTTATTTTTTCCCGCGAAGCACAATCGTGTCCCCCTCGCGAGGCTGGTAATTTTCATCGAAGCCGTTCATCTTGCAGACGCTCGACATCTTCACGCCGAACCTCTGGCAGATGCCCCAGAGAGACTCCTCGTCAGAGCCCACGATGTATTTATCAAGCCCTTTCTCGGACCTATTCTTCTTTGCCTGCAAATAAACGATGGTACCAGGCTTCAGTTCCCGCTCGCCACTCAAGTCATTGAAGCGCAGTATTTCCCTGAGCGTCAAGTCATAAGACTTTGCTATGCTGGAATATGTCTCGTCGTCGATCGAAGTCACGAATGGCACTCCGTTCTTAGAATAGGCCTCGCGGTGCAGGGAGAATTGCACTTCTTCGTACCTTCCGCTGGTAATTTTCTTTGGTTCCTCGATGGACAGAGGCGATGCCGGAAGATGACCGTAATCGATTTCTTCATTCTGGCTTGAATGCTTCTTGGATCGTCTCGCAGCACGTCTTGCCGCCCTTGAAGATTTAGTGCTTGAGACTTTGCCGGAACTGCTCTTTGACGGCTTCACGGTACTGCCAGAACCCTTCACGTCCACAGATTCCTCGTAACTATTCGCCAATGCCTCCGCCTCCGCTGCCGTCAGGGTGTCATATTCATAAAGCTTGTACTTCTCAATGTATTTTATCAGCGACTCGGCATAAGTAGGAGCAGTGGCATAGCCCGCTTTTTTCAGTCCATAAGCCCAGCCTTTGTAGTCGGTCGGCTTCAGGTCGAAAAGGAATTTATAGCGGTCTCGGTAACGCAGGAAATCAGAGTGATCTTGAAAAGACTCTTCTGCGGAATCGTAAACTCTGAAGCACTCCCCTTTAGCATCATCGTCAACCTTCATGGTTTTCCCCTTCCAGTCATTGTGGCACTTGATTCCGAAATGGTTGTTTCCCTCGGCAGCCAAAGCAGACTGCCCCCAGCGGGATTCCAGAAGCCCCTGCGCAAGCGTGATGCTAGCCGGCACCCCGCTGCGATACATTTCCTTCACGGCCGTGGGAGCCCATTTCTTGATATATTGTTCTTGAGGGGTCTGAGCCATCGCCATTCCGCCTGACACTGAAAGCAGAATGGCGCTCAATAACACTCCCCAAACCATAGAAATCAACCTTTTCATAAATACAGCTATTTTAGCCTCGTAAATATAAACAATATTTTGCTAATTGGAATCCAAGGCAAATATCTCACCCCGACGACCTCTCTGCGGCTAAAATTTCAATTCGCCTAGAACTGCGCTGGCCAGTGACATGGCTTGGGCGTAGCAGACAGATACTCGATGGAGTCTTCTGCATTCGGTTTTCGTAATATTCAGCTTGAATGTGCCTGGAAGATCATGGGCAGCATCAATCAATTTGAACTCATTTACGTTCAAGCCATTACGGAAACCATAGACAAAAACATTCCTGAGTGGTTCAATCCGGCAGCCAAGTGACGTCGGCACATCCTGGGGCTGGCCGGCAAGCCGCAATGCTTCAGGAACGGAGTAGCCTCCCTCGCCAGAGAGCACATTCCTGACCGTCTGGATAGCTTTCCCGTGAGAGCGAGTCAGCATATTCCTATCAAAGGCCAAGATGAATGCTTTAGGCCGCTTCTCATTAATGATTTTGGCGACCTCGTAAAAATAAGTGCCCCTGCAGCCCTCCAGAGACGGCCTCTTCCCAGCCAGCGGGAAAGCCTGGCAAGGCAAGGATGCGCAAAGCACGTCGAAATATTCAGGAATATATCGCCTTACTTCTTTGTTGAGCACGGAATCGAATGGCACTGCGCCGAAATTCTCGTAGTAAATTTTCTTGGCGACTGCATCAGGCTCGCTGGCAAAAACGCACTTCCCGCCAAGGCTGCAAAGAGCCAGCGAGAATGTTCCAATGCCTGTGAATATGTCAGCAAAAGAGAATTTCGGGCTTGATGAATACTTCACTCCAGGTTCGGCGAGGATGCCGTTGAAGCTCATGGCAGCAAGCCTCTCGTTCTCCTTCGCCATCTCAGACACATCTTTAATTCCAGCTAGCACCTTGAGCGAGCTTCCAGTTTTGGCAAGAGACAGCCCTTTGCCAGAATTTCGGCAGCAAGAGATATATTCAATAACCTCGTTCAGGCAGCGCTCCGTGTCATTCTTCAACTCAGATTCCCAGAACCTGAAAACCTTCCATCCGCCTTTGCCCAGCTCCGAATTTATCTCCTTATCCCTCTTTATGTTCCTATCTATCTTTGGGTACCAGTAATCCCTGTTGCTTTTGATGCCTTTTTTCCGTGTCTCCCAATTGCGACCATGCCAGAACTCCCCGTCGCAGAAAATAGCCACACGGTACTTCCTGACCGTGAAATCTGGAGTGCCCTTCACTCCGTGGTCATTTTTGCGGTATCTCACCCCTGCATTCCACAACAACTTTCCGAATAAGAGTTCCGGCCTAGTGCCACGACTCTTGTTCGCAACCATATTCTTGTGCCTCTGCTGTGACTTCTTAGCGTCACCATTGCTTATTCTTCCATCCATTTCAAAAAATCATCAACGCGGGTGCGGCTGACCTCTATAGGGAACTTCGGCGCAGGCTCGACATTCAGCCTGAGACGGCTGCCGGACAGCTTGATTATGCCGCTGATCGCATCTTTCGCAACGAGGCAGTTCCTCGAAACCCGGAAGAATACATCATGGTTCAGGTTTTCAGAAATCTCGTCCAGCGAAGGATTTATGACGTAACTCTCCCCTGCCTTATTCGTAAGCCAGGTGCCTTTATTGGCGGAAAAGAAATACGCTATTTCGGAAACCTTGACAGGGACTATCCTGCTGTTAGTCCTTATCAGGTAGCGTTCCTTGTACATTTTCGGCTCTCGGAAAGGGTTCCCTGCCACAGAACCACGGCTGAGCGCTCCTGCGGAAAGCCTCTCCCTGCACCTGGAAACGGCTCTCTCCAGCAAATTGAGATCCACGGGCTTCAGCAGATAATCTATAGAATTCACTTCGAACGCTTTTACGGCATAACTGTCATAAGCCGTGGTCATTATCACCTGGGCGCCAATGGTCACGGCGTTGAAAATCTCGAAACATTCTCCGTCCGAAAGCTCGACGTCCATGAATATGACATCACAGCCATCAGGATTTCGTTTCAGCCAAGCTATGGACCCTGCCACTGAATCTTCCTGTCCGACAATCTCAATGTCCTTGAAATTATCGTTCAGCAATTTCACCAGTCTCCTCCTAGCCAGAGGCTCATCCTCTATGATAAGTGTTCTCATTATTAATCAGTTTTAGCGACATCCCCGACTGGGATTAGATTCTGCTCAATCAGGGGCAGCACGACTGCATATTCATTGTCAGTCTTTTCAATTTTAATATTTTTTCCGCAAGCATCCAAATATTGCTGACGGATATATTTCTGTCCGATGCCGGTCGACTAGACAATGGTGAACTTAGGGTTAAGGTTATTTCTCACAGTTAAGGAACGGCCGTCCGATGAGATGACGATTTTGAGCGGACGGCTTGACGAGACTGCGTTGTGTTTCGTGGCATTTTCGACCAGCAGCTGCACAGAGGCCGGCACCACGTACTTTTCCATAGCCTTGTCCGGAACATCGATATTCACGTCCAAGCCATCTTCAAACCTGATTTTCATCATCTCAACGTACATCTTGGTGTACTCAAGCTCGTCTTTTAATCTTACAAGGGTACGGGAGTCATTGTTCAGCATGTACCTGTACATTCCTGACAGTCTGTGGATGTAGGCACTCGCTTCTTCGTCCCTGCCATCGCAGACCAAGGCATCCAGCACGTTAAGCGAATTGAACAGGAAATGGGGATTGATCTGCTGCTTAAGCTTAATGTATTGGAACTGAGCCATATTAGCCTTATTCCTTTCATTCTCCATCGAACGCCTGGCGCTCACGACGTACCCGATTACGAAGACAATCAGGTTTATGCAGACATTCACGATTAATGATATGAACATCAGCTCCTCGAAATACCTTGGCTCCAGCGGAAGATTGAAATGCATCGGCAAATCCAGTTCCACTATGAGGGCGGAAAGGGCTGAGGTGGCCATGAATGCCAGCCCGACGAAGAGCCATCGGAGCAGAATGTTCCAGCCTGACAGGAACTTCCTGTAAACATATTGCGTGAATATGCTCAATGCTATCAGCAGGATGAGCACTATGGAATTGTCGAAGAAGTCCGACACGACATCCTTCACGTCGTGCTCAAGGAAAAGATTCGTCGAGAAAACCGCCGTGATGAAAAATCGCAATATGAATATGACGACGACGGCTGTGATCATCCATTTCAGGGAAGCGTCGAAATATTCCGGATCCTCCTCTGTCTCCTGGACCCTGCTGAAACGACGGATGAAAGCAAGCAGAGTCCATCCTAGCAATTCCGTGGTGATCAAGGTAGACACTGCCGGGTTCAACATGCCGCTGAAACCCAACGCATTCCTGAACATCATCTGAAGCCCTGCCCCGATAGCGTAACCTATTATATTCACCAATATGATGAAGACTGCTGAGAGTTCTATGCTCTGACGCTCCCTAAGGCATATCAATAAAGTCATCACCATGGTGAGCAGGGTCAGCAACATGGTGTCCGATATCCTCATCGCATGGCAGAAAAGAGTCGTCAGGCAGTGCAAGACGGCGAATCCATTGATGATCCAGGATATGCTTGTTATTTTATGTTCCGAGTGCATATTCACTTTACAAATATAACATTCTGAATGGTTTTAAGAACAATTTCGTTCGTCCGGAATTTCGAACCATTCATCCAGTTTTTTGCGACAGTCGGCGGAAAAGATGATTTTTTTCAAAACCAATAAGATATTTTTGAAACGATTTACAAACTACAAATTAGTAGCATTGATACCATGAATCGCAAACCAAAATTGACATTCTGGCAGATCTGGAACTTGAGTTTCGGCTTCCTGGGCGTGCAGATTGGGTATTCTCTTCAGAATTCCAACACCTCAGGGATGCTGAAATCTTTCGGCGCAGACCTTTCCAGCCTAAGCTATTTCTGGCTTCTGGCGCCAATCGCAGGCCTCGTCGTCCAGCCGATCATCGGCATGTTCTCCGATCAGACATGGACCAGGCTAGGAAGGCGCAAGCCATACATCCTCGCCGGAGCCGTCATCTCCACGCTCGCGTTGTGCCTGATGCCTAACTGCCCTAAGCTTCTCGCATTCGCCCCTCTGGTGATGGGCGCGATCGTGTTCCTATTCATGGACCTGTCCTTCAACATAACCATGCAGCCTTTCAGGGCGCTGGTTACCGACATGCTGGACGATTCACAGAAAACCGAAGGCTTCGTGGTGCAGACATTCCTAATAAACCTAGGTTCAATAATAGGAGCCCTGCTGCCACTGATCATGAGCAAAGGCTTCGGGGTCTCCGATGCAGAGATTCCAGGGCAGGCAATGAAGCACATCGCATATTCCTACTACGCGGGAGCAGGCATTCTGCTTCTTTCGGTGCTGGTCACCATATTCAAAGTGAAAGAATATCCTCCTAAGGAATTTAATGAATATAACGCAGCGGAAGTTACCGAGGCAGAGGAAAAGCCATCATTCTGGCATCTGGTGAAGCATGCGCCTAAGACTTACTGGCAGCTGGGCGTCACCCAGTTCTTCTCGTGGGCGGCATTGTTCCTAATGTGGAATTATCTACAGCCGCTAGTGACGAAGGCCTACGTGGTGGACGGGGCAGTGAACGTCGGACAGGCTCAGACTTGGACTGGCGTGCTGAACGCCATATATCCAGTTTCAGCCTGCGTAATCTCTTTGGTTCTGACAGGCCTAGCAAAAAAATTCGGCAACAAGCCTATCTATGCGATTTGCCTGTTATCAGGTGCCATAGGATATTCTCTACTGGCGCTTACCGGCTCCAAGGCCCTAATGGCGATCGCGATGCTGTTCATAGGCGTGGCTTGGGCTGGTATTCTCGCTATGCCATATTCAATATTCTCCAGGACCATAGATGCTCGCAGCGCAGGTGCCTACATGGGAATATTCAATTTCACGGTTACCATCCCTCAGATTTGCATGGGGTTATGCGGAGGCCTGCTGGTCTCTCTGATCAAGAAAATTGCGTTCGGCGCTGGGTATTTCCAGTCCATCGCCGGCGACGCATCCGCCAAGGCATTGGCAGAGAGCAGGATAGCCGCAGGAATATTCCTAATCGCAGGCTTGTTCATGCTTCTGGCTTCAATCTCCGTTCACTTCGTGAGCGACAAGAAATACAATGACTAATCATATGTTAATAATTAATTCTTAATCTAATGAAAAGAATATTGACCCTATTGGGAATAATATTAGCGTTTTCCCTTTCTCTGTCCGCGCAAGGCGGATACCAGGTCAAAGGCACGGTGGTCGATGCCACAGGGCCAGTGATCGGAGCAACCGTCATGGAAGAGGGCACCAGCAATGGCGTCTCTACCGACCTTGACGGAAATTATGTCCTGAATGTTTCCAGCGCAAATGCCACAGTGCAGTTCAGCTGCGTTGGCTATGTCTCGCAGTCCTTCAAGGCATCCCAAGTGCCAGCTAAAGTAATTCTCGCCGAAGACACCGAGATGCTCCAAGATGTCGTTGTCATCGGTTACGGCACAGTCAAGAAGACAGACATGACAGGTTCCGTCACCACAGTGAAAGCCGATGAAATAAACAAAGGAGTGATTTCCACGCCAGCGGACATGCTCAGAGGCAAATCTGCGGGCGTAGTCGTTACTTCAGGAAACGGCCAGCCAGGTTCCGGCGCCACCATCCGAATCCGAGGCGGTTCTTCTCTTAAGGCCAACAACAACCCTCTCATCGTAATAGACGGCCTGCCGGTGAGCGACGAGAGCATCACCGGAATGTCCGACCCTCTTTCAACAATCAACCCAGACGACATTGAAAGCTTCTCTGTCCTCAAGGACGCATCGGCAACCGCCATCTACGGTTCCAGGGCATCGAACGGAGTAATCGTCATCACCACCAAGAAGGGTTCGGGAAACAACATTCCAAGCATCGACGCTAGCTTCTCCACTTCGATCAGCCACGTCTCCGACTACGTCGACGTACTGAGCGCATCGGAAATAAAGAGCCTCATCGCCAATCGGCTTGGAACCGATTCCGATGCCTATAAAGCTCTTGGCTCGTCAGACACGGACTGGCAGAAAGAGATTTACCAAGTCGCGCCTACATACGAGGGAAACCTGAGCATCAAAGGGAAATTCTCAGCCGGGAAGGCTTTCACTCTGCCATATCGCATTTCCGGAGGCTATCTGTCTCAGGAAGGCGTGCTCAAAACCTCAAAGATGAACAGAGGAACCCTCTCTGTCAACCTTACCCCGACATTCTTCGACAACCACCTTACCGTCAATCTGAACGGGAAAGGAGTCTATACCAAGAACTGGTTCGCTAACCAGGATGCCATAGGGGCAGCAATCCACATGGACCCTACGCGTCCAATTTACGATGCCAGCTCGACCGGCAACCACGGTTACTCAATCTGGCGCGACCTCAGCGGAAACGTGAACACCATGGCGACCATGAACCCGGTGGCCCTCCTAGAAGAAAAAGACGACCAGTCTACAGTAAAGCGTTTCATCGGGAATGCCCAGTTCGACTACAAGCTTCATGGCTTCGAAGACCTGAGGTTCAACCTCAACCTCGGCCTCGATTTCGCGAAGAGCGATGGCTGGAATGAATCCCCGCAGGGTTCAGAGCAGTCCTACCACAGCACTGCCCAGTCCGGGTCTGGCTATCACACAGACTACACATTCATGCGCCGCGACCAGACTCTCGAAGCCTATGCTGCTTACAACCATGATTTCGGAAAGCATCACGTTGACCTGATGGGCGGTTACTCATGGCAGCATTTCTGGCACAAATCCACGAACTATCAGTATAAGCTCACCGACGGCAGCGTGCTGGACAACACTCCGGGGCGGTCTGAATATTACCTTATTTCTTTCTTCGGAAGAGCCAACTATGGCTACGACAGCAGATACCTTCTCACGGCCACGGTTCGTCGCGACGGCACATCCAGGTTCCAGAACCACAAATGGGGATTGTTCCCTTCAGTAGCATTCGCATGGAACGTGAAGAACGAGTCTTTCTTGAAGAGCGACCCTGACATATCCACGCTGAAGCTTCGCTTAAGCTGGGGACAGACCGGCCAGCAAGACATCGGAGCGGGAGACTACCCTTCATTCGCCACGTATTATAACAACCTGATCGGAAGCTACTATTATTTCGGCAACACTCTGGTCAATCCTATCACCGCGCTCGGCTACAACGCCGACCTCAAGTGGGAGACCACCACGACCTACAATGCAGGAATAGACTTCGGCTTCTTCGATGACAGGCTGACGCTTTCCGTCGATGGCTATTATCGCAAGACCAGCGACCTGCTCAACTACATACCCGTCGCTGCCATGTCGAATCTCACGAACTACCTGAACTCCAACATCGGAGACCTTGAGAACAAAGGTTTCGAGGCAGACGTGAACGGCATCATAATCAGCAAGGCGGACATGAGCCTGACGGTAGGAGCGAACGTCGCCTACAACCGCAACAAAATCACCAAGCTGACAGCCTCGGCAAGCGACAAGACCGGCGTTGCCGTCGGAGGAATCTCCGGAGGAACCGGGAATAATGCCCAGATGCACCAGGTTGGCTATCCTGCCTACGCCTACTACGTCTATCAGCAGGTATATGACGAGAATGACAATCCTATCTTCGGCGAATACGTCGACCGAAACGGCGATGGTACCGTAGATGCCGATGACAAATATTTCTTCCACAAGCCATCCCCTGACTGGACGCTCGGAATGAACGTCAACTTCACCTACAAGAGGTGGACGGCGGCCCTCTCTGGGCACGGCAGCTTCGGCAACTGGAACTATTACAATGTAGCTTCCGACAACGAAGCCCTTTCTGACCTCTGGGTGAACAGTTTTGTCTCCAACAGGCTCTCTTCTTGCACGAAGACGAATTTCGAGACTGCCGAATATCTCACCGACTACTACGTGAGAGACGCATCATTCTTCAAGCTGGACAACTTCACCATCGGGTACACTTTCCCGAAGCTGTTCTCGGCAGCGAAACGCAACGTCGCCCTCAACATCTACGGCACCGTGCAGAACATCTACACGATTACCGGATATGACGGATTGGATCCGGAAATTTTCCAGGGGATAGACGGCAACTTCTACCCACGTCCTAGAACTTACACGCTTGGGATAAAACTGAACTTCTAATACATAATGAATATGAAAACAATGAAATATATTCTTGGCGCGATTGCTATAGCCGCCAGCCTCGGACTTGCTTCTTGCGTCGGCGATTTGGACGTGACTCCAATCGACCCGAACATGAACACTTCGGACAAAGCTCTGACTTCCGAGGCAGATTTCGCAAACTTCCTTGCCGGAATTTACGCTGGTAATGCCACATCAGGATACAAGGGACCGAACAATGATCCTTCAATTTCCGGACTCGATGGCGGCGCCAGCCAGTACATAAGGGGCCTGTACACGATGCAGGAACTGCCTACCGATGAATCTATGTGCAACTGGAACGACCAGACCATAAAGGATTTCCACAGATTCAACTGGACCACTTCCGACGTGTTCATCTACGCATTCTACTCCAGGTTGTGCTATCAGATTTCCATGTGCAATGAGTTCATCCGTCAGGCAAAAGCGACTTCGGTCAGCCTGAGCGCAAAGGATCAGATGATAGATGAGGCGAGGACTCTGAGAGCCCTGAGCTACTACCATGGAATCGACGTGTTCGGAAACATGCCGTTCGCGGATGAGAACATGACCGTGGGCGCAGTGAAGCCAGAACAGCTGTCAAGGACAGCCCTTTACGGCTGGCTTGAGACCGAGCTCACGGACCTCATTGACAACGGGCATATTCCTGCGGCTCGGGGCGCCGAATACGGAAGAGTCGACAAGGGAGTCGCACAGATGATTCTTGCCAAGCTCTACCTGAATGCCGAGGTCTATACAGGCACGGCGGCATGGGACAAATGCGCCGCAGTCCTGAAGACGATAATGGGAGAAGGCTATTCGCTCCACGACAATTATCAGGAGCTATTCCTCGCCGACAACGACAAATGCACCGATGAGATAATGTTCGCAATAGAACAAGACGGCGTGAACACTCAGAGCTATGGGGTCACGAACTACATAATATTCGCTTCCACAGGAGGAGAAATGGATCCTGCATCCGTTGGCATTTCTTCCGGATGGGGCGGACTGAGATCGACCAACGCTTTCGTGAGCAAATTCGCCAGCGATGATGCACGCAGGCTTTTCTTTGAAGGCGGCACGAACGGAGGGCCGGTAACAGATGACGGGGACTTCAAGGCAGGGGGCTATCCTTGCATGAAATTCAAGAACATAAACAGCGACGGAACGGCTGGCAAGGCTGCCGGCTTCGTTGACACTGATTTTCCAGTGTTCCGATATGCAGATGCCCTGCTGATGTATGCCGAGTGCGCCCTTCACGGGGCAGTGACGGCAGCCGAAGGACTGGACGCTATCAACCAGGTCAGGACGAGGGCAGGCCTTGGGAACGTCACGGAACTGAATGCCAACACGATAATAGACGAGAGGGGAAGAGAACTTTACCAAGAATGCTGGAGGCGCTCCGATCTCGTGAGGTTCGGGATGTTCACCACGAACACCTACCTGTGGGACTTCAAGGGCGGGGCCGTTGACGGCAAGTCGGTAGATTCCCACCTGAACCTTTACCCTATCCCTTCACAGGACATGATCAGCAATGATAATCTCAAACAGAACATAGGATACTAGCAGAAAATTGAAAATCAATGGATATGAGAAATATTAATATACTTTGGGCAATGGTGCTTGGGCTGTTCACTTTCGTAAGCTGCGACGACGAGCCTCATGCCTTCTACGCAGACCCTACGGAATTTGTCCTGAACACCCCTGCCTACGTTAACGGGGTGTATGACTTGGAAAATTCCACGTCGATGGAACTGACCTGCTCCCAGCCGGACTACGGCTTCACCGCCGCTACGACATATTCAGTCCAGGTGTCCCTGAACAACAATTTCACCAATGAGGATTCCTACTCCACCCTGCCTACCACATACACCAAGGCTAGGATGTCGGTAGCTGCGGACGAGCTGGCCGAGGCTCTGACAGCCCTTTCCACAGCAGATCCCCAGGCCTTCCCTTATAACACGCCTCTCTACATCAGGCTGAAGGCTCAGCTGACGAAAAGCGGCAAGGGTGAGATTTACTCGAATGTCGTCAGCATCCCTAACGTCCGTCTCTACTACGCCCTGCCAGCAGTTGTTCCTCCGACTAGCCTCTACCTGATTGGCTCGCACTGCAATTGGACCTGGGATACAGCCATCAACATGATCCCTACTTACGATAACAATGGGACATTCTGGCATCTGGTCTACATCGAAGCAGGCGGAACCATGAAGTTCAATTGGGAGAAATCTTGGAACGGCAACGAAGTCGGCTTTGACGGAATCGACGGGCATTACTCCGACAACGCTGGAGCAGGCATCGGCTCGACCGATGATGGCAACATAAAAATCACGAACGCCGGATGGTACCTGCTCGTAATTCGTACCGCGGTCGCAGGACGGGGCTATCAGTTCTCTCTCGAAATCAACAAGCCTAACGTCTACCTGTTCGGCAGCACAAAGGGAGGATCTAATGCCTGGGGTGCCGATGACGATGGACTGTTCACGGTTCCTGATTCAAAGGACGGGGAATTCGTATCCCCTGCATTCGCCGCAGACGCTGACCCTGAATCCGGCATTAGAGTCTGCGTAATCATAGATGGCGAGGACTGGTGGCACTCAGAATTCATGGTGATCAACGGCAAGCTCGTCTATAGGGCGACAGGCGGAGATCAGGAGCGCGTCACTGGCAATGCCGGACAGCGTCTTTACATCAATTTCACTAATGAGACCGGTCACATAAATTAGATTCTGTCATGAAAAAGCACATATTGATAAGCATCTGCATTTTAGGCATGGCGGCTACTGGCTGCCAGATAGGCGACTTCGGGGATGATTTCGCCGCACCTCAACGCAACGAGCAGGAAGAAGCCGTAGCGCTTCCTTCGAACCTGAACGTCACCCCTGTCAGCCAAATCTTGCTACAGGAATACAAAGACGACTCCGTGCAGGTTGCGACCCTTGGGTCGGTGAACCTTCCGGAAGGAAGCACTCTCGGCAATTTCAAACTTGTCCTGGACGACAAATACTCCGTTGTGCTGAGCGGAAGCTTGAAGACCACGGCTGAAGAGCTGCAAAACATCGTCGAGACTGCTTTCGACGCTGACACCGTCTTGCGAGAATTCAAAGCCAGAGTCGAAGCTGACATCTATTGCGGAGAACAGACAATGTACCTTGCCTCACAGGAATATACCCTGAGCATGAAGCCTTTCGACATCACGGCAGATTCATGGACGCTGATCGGAGTGAACGGTGATTGGGAGAACGACATTGCGATGACCCAGGTTGCTCCTGGCATCTGGGTAAGCGGCCGCATCAGCATCACCTCCGGGGCTTGGAAGCTGCGCTGCAACCTCGGCTGGGACATAAACAGAGGTGGAGCCACTCCTTCGAAGGCTGGAGAATTCGTGGAAGCAGTTCCCGGCGGAGACAACATCAGCCTCACCGGAGACCTGATCGTAGTTTACAACGCCAACAACGAAACCATAGGCACCATGACATGGGGCATAGTGGGAAGCATCGCAAGCATTGACGGGTTCAGCTGGAACGGAGACATTCCTATGAATCTCGGCAAGGATGGAAAATACTACAGCATCCCTGTTACTCTCTCAACCACCGATGAGATCAAGCTGCGCAAGAATGCCGGCTGGGACGAAAATCGCGGAGGAGACTGCACCGCGGCCGATGCCGAATTCGATGCCGTGAGCGGCGGAAATAACATCAAGGCTCCTGCTGAGGGGACATACATGGTTGTCTACGATCCTGCCTCCGAGAAAATCACGCTCAGCAAGCAATTCTGGGGCATAATTGGCAGCTTCAACGGCTGGGGAGGAGACCTCTTCATGATTTACGATGGAGCCGGAAAGTGGGCTGCTTACAACCAGAGCCTTTCTGGAGAATGGAAGCTCCGCCAAGCGTGCGGCTGGGATGTCAACAGAGGCGGTGCATACGTTTCCGCAGGCGAGCCGTTCGCCGTCACCAATGGCGGAGACAACATTACCGTTGGCGACATTACAACCTTCGACGTTATCTATGATTCTTCTGCTGAGACAATAACTGTCCAGTAATTTTTCGGCCCGGTGCCCCTGATCGCGGCATCAGGCTGCCAATTCAAAATGTTAATAGATGAAAAGGAATATAATATATTCACTATTGGGAATATTCTTCTTTACAGCATTGGCTTCATGCGGCGGTGAGGATCCGGCAAAGCCTGACGTTCCGGACACTCCCGTCACCCCCGAGAATCCCGACACGCCGACTGCAGCTTCGGTAATTGCCAACCCAGCAGAATTCGACGGAATCAAACGGGCAGGGACGACGTATCAGCTTCTGGTCTACAGTTTCGCCGACAGCAACGGAGACGGCATCGGAGATTTCAACGGGATAACCCAGAAGCTGGACTATCTGGACTCCCTAGGCGTTACAGCCCTCTGGCTTTCGCCAATACATCCTGCATCCTCCTACCATGGTTACGACGTAACTGACTACTATGCGGTAAATCCGAAATTCGGGACGGAGGATGACTTCAAGCGCCTTCTCGATGCAGCGCACGAAAAGAATATAGACATCTATCTGGACTACGTGCTGAACCATTCTTCTGCGAAAAACACCCTCTGGTACAGCGACGAGACAATCGAGACCTGGTTCACTCAGGCATGCTCATCTTCCACGAATCCTTACCGGAACTACTACATCTTCTCCGAAGACCCGAAGAGCGACATAGCTGCCGGGAAAATCGACATGATTGCAACAGAAGGAGCTAACGGCTATGATTCAGGGCAATGGTTCAAGGTCAGCTCCGGTTCAGGAGCCACCGAGAATTATACCTATTACCACTCTCACTTTTGGACAGACTGGTTCGCCGACCTAAATTACGGAAAGGCTGTCGATGCCAGCTCGTCTCCTGCCTTCAAAGACCTCGCAAAATCAGCCGACAAATGGATCGGGATGGGAATTGATGGAATGCGGCTGGATGCTGTGAAACACATCTACCACAATGAGTCGTCAGACGAAAACCCAACGTTCCTCGCACAGTGGTATGAACACTGCGACTCTGCCTACAAGGCCCAAGGGAACAGCGACGATTTCTTCATGGTGGGAGAAGTTTTCAGCGAGGCTTCCGCTGTCGCAAGGTACTACAAAGGCCTCCCTTCCTGCTTCGAGTTCAGCTTCTGGTGGCGGCTGAAAGATGTCTTGAACAATCAGGTCGCAAACACATTCCCTTCCACGATCCTAGGCTACGAGAAACTTTATGCAGGCCAGCGTGCTAACCCTATCGAATCCACCAAGCTTTCCAATCATGACGAGGACAGAACGGCATCCGACCTTTCAAAGTCTCCGTCAAAAGAAAAACAGGCATGCGCCTTTCTGCTGACTGCCCCTGGCAAGCCATTCATCTACCAAGGAGAGGAATTAGGTTATTATGGCACTAAGTCCAATGGAGATGAATATGTCAGGACGCCAATAATGTGGGACATGGCAGGCACTCAGGTGGCATCCGGAGCCCTAGGCGGAAAGGTGGATAAGCATATGCTGTCAAAGGCCATCTCGGTGGAAGCCCAGAATGCAAATTCAGCCTCTGTCCTGTCTGTCTACAAGAAATTCTCACGCCTTCGCAACACGTATCCTGCTCTTGCCAGCGGCGCCATGTCGGAGCATGACGTTTACAATGCCAATTCTGCCCACAAGACCATTGCATGCTGGTACATGACTTCGTCTGACGGTTCCGAGAAACTGCTCGTTGTTCATAACGTGGCAACCACAGGAACTCAGAGCCTGACTTTCCAAGACGATCTCTCAAAGCCTGTGGCAATTCTCGGCAGAGCCACTTCCTTGAAGAACTCCGACGGAACTTACACGCTTAACATGAGCTCGAACACCTCGATAGTGTTCCAAATCAAATGAATCACTCTGATATATTCATAAAAAAAATGAAAAAATTGAATTTCCTTGCCTTTGCTTGCGCAATTTCGATGGTTGCCGTATCTTGCGGCAATATGAGCAACACAGACAATATTCCCGAGGCTGATTCCAGCGAGATCGCCAGGGTCGAGCCGCCATCCTGGTGGATTGGCATGAAGACCAGGCTCCAGCTTATGGTCCAGGGAAAAGGCATTTCCGGCTATGAGGTATCTATCGAAGGACATAACGGCGTGAAAGTGAAGGAGGTGCACAAGGCTGACAACCCCGATTTCATATTCATAGACATCGATGTAAGCACCACTGCTCGCCCTGGCACTTTCTATCTCATATTCTCGAAAGGGAAAGAGCAATTCAAGTACGCATACACTCTCTCAGAGCGTTCCAAAGGCTCTGAGAGCAGGACGAGTTTCAACAATTCTGACCTGATTTATCTAATGAATCCGGATCGTTTCGCTAATGGCGACCCCACGAATGATTCTACCTCCGTGACTACCGAACCAAGCAACCGCAAAGCTCCTTTCGGCCGTCACGGAGGAGACATTCAAGGCATCATAGACCATCTGGACTACATCGCCGACCTTGGGGCGACTGCCATCTGGCCCACTCCCCTGCTGGAGGACAATCTGAAGGAGGAGTCCTACCATGGCTATGCCTGCACGGACTATTACCGGATCGATCCTCGCTTCGGGACTAACGAGCTTTACAGGGAAATGGTCTCCAAGGCTCACGAAAAGGGGCTGAAAGTCATCATGGACGTGGTGACGAACCATTGCGGGATTGACCATTGGTGGATGAAGGACATGCCTTTCAAGGACTGGGTCAACATGCATGACGAATATGTCGGGACGTCGCATCATTTCTCCGTGCTTACTGACCCTTACGGGTCGCAGCATGACCGTGAAATCATGAGTCGAGGCTGGTTCGTTCCCTCAATGCCGGACATGAATCTGGACAATCCTTTCGTTCTCAGTTATTTCGAGCAGTGGGCAGTGTGGTGGATTGAGTATGCAGGTCTGGATGGCCTGCGGGTGGACACATACCCCTATAACGCAAAAGAGGCGATGAGCGAATGGTGCGCATCGCTCCGTCGCGAATATCCTGGGATGAACATCGTTGGGGAATGCTGGGATCACTCCCCTGCTGCAATCGCCTATTGGCAGGCCGGCAACGGGAACAAGGACGGATTCGACACGAATCTGCCGACGGTCATGGATTTTCCGCTTTTCGAAGCAATGTGCAGGTCTCTCGGCGTCGGGCCTCGTGGATCGGTCGGGGACATTACGGACGTGTATAATTCTTTGTCTGGCGACTATGCGTACACGAATCCGCTCAATCTGTTGGTTTTCTTCGCGAATCACGACTGCCTGCGCTTCGGGGACATCGTCCGCAGGAATCCCGATAAAATGAAGATAGCATATTCAATTCTCGCCACCATACGTGGCATACCGCAGATTTTCTACGGGGACGAGATGATGTTTGCCAACGGAACTCAGCATAAGAGCGACGGAATGCTCCGGATGGACTTTCCTGGTGGGTGGAAGGGCGACAAAGTAAATCTGTTCACGTCAGAGGGTCGTGCCAACGCAGAGGCAAATCATGCGGCCCTCGCTGCCGATTCCACGACTTTCAACGCTACGAAGAGCACCAGGGACACGATTTTCTCAAATGCCGCATCGCTCCATGACTATGCCTCCAGGCTGTTTAACTGGCGCAAAGGCAAATCCGTCATCCATACAGGCAAGACGCTCGAATTCCTACCACACGACAACACCTACGCCTATTTCCGTTACAACGACTCGGAGGCTGTGTTCGTATTCATTAACAACTCCGCCGAAGATCGCAAGATTCCGTGGGGCGATTATGCTGAAATCACGTCTAAGCTCCCTTCCGCCGGCACCAACGTAATGACCGGCGAGACAATCACCATTGGCCCTGACACCAAAGTCCCACCAACCACGGCCCTGATCGTTGAGTACAGCATTAAATAATAAAAGGCTGCCTGATGAGGGCAGCCTGAATTTTTCGCATTATGATTGTTATTCCGCAGGATGAATAGCTCCCATAGGACAAGCATCGGCGCATGTGCCGCAGTCGATGCAAGCATCCGGATCGATATGATAAACGTCACCTTCGTGGATAGCACCCTGAGGGCATTCGCTTGCGCAAGTGCCGCAAGCTACACAATCAGTTTCAGAAATCTTGTAAGCCATAATATTAAAAATTAATCGTTATGTAAGCAATTCGTGGCTCGAAAGCCGTCTGCAAATATATATCCTTAATTTCTCAAAAACAAACCCCAGATTGCAAAAAAGACTAGAGCCATAACCACCTTTATACCCTTTGCCTTTATGAACGCTCGGCGGCTGTCTGCTAGCAGCGGCAAGCCCGCATGTCCCTCCTGCACAAGAGAATTCACGAAAAGCACAGGGAAAGGAATCACTCCGCTGGCGAACAAAGTCACGAATATCAGGTGCGGACCGGATTCAGGAATGAGGCCTATCAGAATTGCCAACAGCATCATTATCACAGTGTTGCCTTTTATCCATTCATTCAAATCCACGAAATGGAAAAGCGTTCCTACGACGATAAGCACGCCGAAAGTCCAAGTGAATATGCTAGGCAAGTGCTTGCAAACCACATGCTCCCACAGATGTTCCTCAACGAAATGGTCTGAAGCGAATATGGCAGCTCCCAAAACTACGAGGCTCAGGGCACCGAACAGCCAGTACATCCAGTCTTCACTAAGCAGGTTCAGTCCATCTGGCTCGGCCTCATGGCCATCTTCGAGAAGGCCTGACAATAAAGCAATCAGGAATATTCCTACGCCTAAAAGAAGGACTATCCTCCGCCATCCCCAATGCCTGACACTATGTTTCTCTGCCTCAACATCTTCCTGATGACAATCGTAAGTATCCTCCAGGCGAGTCGGGATGGCTCTGCCTTTCTTGTAAAATGCATCTGCCAGCAAGCCTGTGACAACTGCCAGCACGAAAAGAATCAAAAACAGCAGAGAAGCCTTGGCTGGGAACATCGCTAGCATCATGAAAGCCTCATCGCCTGCCGTGGCAATCATCATTGCCAGCAAGGCACCGAAACTCAGCATCCTGTGCGTATAGAGAGAAACGGCAGCAAAGCCTCCCACGCAACCAGGAACCGCCCCGAGCAAAGCCGACAGAAGAACTTGCAAGAAACTGTTCTTTTTCAGTCCATTGAATATCTTGCCGTTCGACTCCACGTTGAACGACTCTATCAGCATCATCATGATGACGACAAGACCGCTTATGAGAACAGCACTTCGAAGAGCATCTAAAAGGACATTCAGCATATTCCTAATCTATCCAGCCAGTTACGAATAAGTTAATGATGGGCCGTAGCGGGGAGTTTGTGTAAAGGTTTATGACCAACAGAGTCTCCCCTTTCGGCAAGCCAGCAGTATCCAGAATGAAATGCAGCGAAGAACTCATGCCTGCCGCCACTTCTTCAACGGGTTCCAGCTTCAGATGAGAGCTCTCGGAGTCTGCCTTGTATATTCTTAAAACGCTTTTCCCCTTATTCGTAAAGCCGAAGGCACCGCTCACGGTCGTGCCAGCAGAAACTTTCTCGAATGAATATGTGCTCTCTGTGAACATGGGTTGCGAACCATTCTTTCTCTGCTGGTCTGTCCATGACGAGAAATTCTCCTTCGTAATCGCAAAAATGCCGATCTTTTCATGACCGGCACCAAGATTCGGATTAGGATCCGAGACCATCGCCTCCTCGCCAGCAACCTTATCCTGCACGCCGGAACCGGAAGCCTTGAATACCCTGCTACCGACTACAGGCGTGGCATAATAATAATTCTTTCCCCATAGCGACCTGTCCGACGTGATTACGTATGACAGAGTGGCAGTCCCGCCTGCGGGAATCGGATTCTGAGACAATTTTAAAGAAAGATTCCGGCTGATGTCCTTAAACGTAACGTTCAAAGGGCCAGGGCCAAGGTTAGCCACCTTCACTTCCCCGCTCTTCTGCTCGCCTTGGGAAAGATTCCCGCCCTTTATTTCAGCCGACTTCATGCCCAGATTTCCGAAATGGACAGGATACATCTCCTTAAGGCTCAGCTTCTTGGCATGACTTTCACCACGGAGTCTCAGCACTATTGGCTTTTTCTGTCCGGAAATATAAACAGTCAGAGTCTTATCAAAGGGATATGCCCCTTCGTCATTGCTGTAAGTCGCCTTAATAGTCCCGCTCTCGCCGGCCTTGAGAGGCTTCCTGGTCCATTCAACGTTGGTGCAGCCGCACGAAGAGACCACGTTATATATCACCACAGCCTTGGAGCCAACGTTTTTAGCCTTGAAAATAGCTGTCACGGGTCCGTCTGAAAGCATTATGTCGCCGAAATCATAAATCAACCGGTCGAACTCGACGGAGCCGAACGTCTTGCCACCATTGCTGCCCTGCGCCAAGGCGGAGAAAGATAGCAGCAGAGCTGCCAGAATCGCAGATGATATATTCAGTATATTCCTCATATTCATAAAAAATGCATCGTCATTTTCTGCAAATTTCCTTCCAGATGCGAAGATATGACAATTGGGCAGTCTTTAAAATCAGGCAGATTATTTGTAATTTTGCAATTCTCGTTAAGACATGAGCATGGAACAAGGAATAAGCAATTACAGTGATGACAAGATAAAACATCTTGAAGACGTCGACCATATCCGAAGGAGACCCGGAATGTATATCGGGCGTCTGGGGAATGGCTCGAACCAAGGGGACGGCATATATGTGTTGCTGAAGGAAATCATTGACAATAGCGTGGACGAATTTTCCGCTGGATTTGGCAATAAAATCATAATCGACATTAAAGACAATGTAGTGACCGTCAGGGATTTCGGCCGAGGCATCCCGCTCAACTCCGTGGTTCTCACCACAAGCAAGCTGAACACTGGCGCGAAATTCGACGATGGCGTGTTCAAGAAATCCGTAGGACTGAACGGAGTCGGCACTAAGGCCGTCAACGCCTTGTCGGAGGAATACTACGTGGAGTCTTTCCGAGACGGAGAAAGTTCTTTTGCGCTCTACAACCGAGGCACGCTGAAAGATAGTGGCAAGAAGCAAAACGTAAATGAGAAAAACGGCACGCTGGTAAAGTTCAAGCCGGATGTCGAGATGTTCGGCCACTTCGAATTCAACATGGATTATGTGGAGACCATGGTGAAGAACTACTCCTACCTGAAGAAAGGCCTAGCCCTCGTTCTTAACGGCGTGACTTACAAGTCGGAAAACGGCCTCCTCGATTTAGTCAGGGACAGCCTCTCCGAGACTCCCCTCTACGAGCCGGTTCACCTGGAAGGCGAAGATATAGAGATAGTCCTCACCCATGGCAACTCTTACGGAGAGAATGTAGCCTCTTTCGTAAACGGACAGAACACCAGGGACGGAGGGACTCATCTGGCAGCATTCAGGGAGGCAATCGCCAAGACTCTGAAAGACTATTATAAGAAGAATTATGCCCCTGAGGACTGTCGGCAAGGCATCATAGGGGCAATCAGCATTCAGATACAGGAGCCGAATTTTGAAGGCCAGACAAAGACGAAGCTCGGCTCTACCTACATGTGGGAGAAATTCCTCACGGATGAGCATGGGAACAAGATCATGAATCCTGATGGCTCCCAGGTGATCGACCGCGGGCCTACAATCCGTTCCTTCGTGAACGATTTCGTGGCAAAGAATCTGGATAACTACCTGAGGATGCATTTGGATGTCGCCTCCGTCATCGAGGAGAAAATAAAGGCGTCGCAGGCTGAGCGTGAAGAGATATCCGGAATTCAGAAAAAAACGCGCGAACGCAACAAAAGGGCAAACGTGTATAACAGGAAACTCCGCGACTGCCGCTACCATTATGGTGAGAAAGTGCCTAAGGACAAGGAAGAGTTCGCAGAAAAATCCAGCATATTCATAACCGAGGGTGATTCTGCGTCCGGAACCATCACTAAGGTGAGAAATGCCAACTACCAGGCAGTCTTCAGCCTTAGAGGCAAGCCGATCAACTGTTACAAGGAAAGCCACAAGAGGGTAGCTGAAAATGAGGAGCTGAATCTGCTGATATCTGCCCTTGGCGTAGAGGAAGACCTCGCCAACCTGAGGTACAATAACATCATAGTGGCGACCGATGCCGATGATGACGGGATGCACATCAGGATGCTGGTTCTGACTTTCTTCATGAAATATTACCCTGAGCTTATCCGTCGCGGTCACGTTTTCATACTCCAGACTCCGCTGTTCAGGGTCGCGAACAAGAAAGAGAGGCGCTACTGCTATTCCGACGAGGAGAAAACGGCTGCGATAAATACTTTGAAGACGGGCTTGCAGATCACGCGATTCAAGGGTCTGGGAGAAATATCCTCCGATGAGTTCGTGAATTTCATCGGGGACGACATGAGACTTGACACGGTGAAACTCTCCGAAGAGGAATCCATCAATGAAATAATGGAATTCTACATGGGAGACAACACCATCGACAGGCAAAATTTCATCAGGGCTAACCTGAAATCAGAGACTGAATTGGAAGACGTTAATATTTAGGAATATGAGCAAGTGGTCAAAATTCTGCGGATGGCTGCTGAAAAAGATGGGTTGGACTTCCGACAACGGTCCGATTCCGGAGCCAAAGGCGATAGTGCTTGGAGTGCCTCACACATCGGCGTGGGACTTCATAATATCTTACCTTTTCTACACCCAGTTCGACAGAGTAGCCCATGTGATGATAAAGAAGGAATTCTTCTTCTGGCCGGTAGGCCCGCTCCTTAGAAAATGCGGGTGCATCCCCGTGGACAGGAGCAATTCCGTCACTCTAGTGAAGAGTCTCATAGAGGAAATGGAGAAAGTCGATTACTTCATATTGGCAATAGCCCCGGAGGGAACCAGGAAGGCCATCAGGAAATGGAAGACAGGCTATCACCTGATTGCCAAGGAAGTCGGATGCCCTGTCTACGCCGGGTATTTCGACTGGGGCACGAAGCATGTGGGAATCGGGGAGAAATTTCCACTCACCGATGATGCCCGGGCTGACACCGACCGCCTGCAAGCTCATTACGAAGAGATGAAGATGCAGGGCAAGAACAAGGATGGTTACGTCACTCACTGATGCCATGGCGGGTAAATTTTTCTTGACGAACAAAGAGTCCTACATGACTACCCTGGCGAAGTTGTTCGATTTTGCTACCGACAATTTTGCCAAGCGCCCCATGGCAAAATCGATTGATGATGTACAGGAATATACTTATGAATCTTTCCGACACAGGTGCCTGGAACTGTCGCACCGCTTCAACCGCTACGGCATCAGCGCGGGCGACAAGATAGCCATATTTTCCCAGAACATGCCGAACTGGACGGTGGCGATGTTTTCCTGCGTGCCTTTCGGCAGGGTCACGGTGCCTGTCCTTCCGGACTCCTCCGAGAACGAACTCACAAACATCCTGGCGCATTCGGAATGCAAGGCCATATTCATTTCCAAGCGCCTGCTTCCCAAGCTCAGCGATGCTGCGAGGGCTCGTCTAACCCTCGTCATCGACATAGAAACTTTCGAGCTCATCGAGAAGGACGACTCTGCCTTCACTTGCGAAGGCCATGTCATGGAGCCTCAGCCAGATGACCTGGCATCAATTATCTACACCTCTGGAACTTCCGGCAAAGCCAAAGGTGTCATGCTGTCGCATCGGAATTTCTGCCAGAACCTCATCGAGGCGGCTCACGCACAAAAAGCGAACAAAAGGGATCGCTGGCTGTCGATTCTGCCCATGTCCCACACCTACGAGATGGCATTCAGCGTGCTATACCCTCTGTACGTCGGAGGCTGCGTCTATTATATTCGCAAGCTCCCTACCCCTTCCATATTGATGAATGCGATGCAGAAGGTGCATCCATCCATAATGTGCGCCGTGCCTCTTATCATCGAGAAAATCTACAAGTCTAGCATAGTGCCGACGATAGAGAAAAGCCGCGTGCTCTCGTGGATGCATAAGAACATGCCTTGGCTTCTGTACACGCTAATCGGAAAGAAGATCAAGAAGAGTTTCGGAGGCAAGCTGAAATTCTTCGGCATCGGAGGCTCGAAATTGGATCCGACCGTGGAGGCTTTCCTGAAGAAGATCCATTTTCCTTATGCCATCGGTTATGGAATGACTGAGTGTGCTCCTCTCATAACCAATGCGTGTGTGGGCAAGACCTGCGTTGGGTCCATCGGAGTGCCTGCGTATAACGTGGAGGTGAAGCTGCTGAACGCCGACCCTGAGACCGGGGAAGGAGAAATCGTAGTAAAAGGAGATAATGTGATGCTTGGTTACTATCGCGACCCTGAAAGAACCAGAAGCGTGCTTTCAGAAGACGGTTGGCTGCGGACTGGCGACCTTGCCACGGTAGACTCGAAGGGGAGATATTTCATAAAAGGAAGGCTCGGGAATATGATAGTGGGGCCTTCGGGCGAGAATATCTATCCTGAGGAGATAGAGGGCGTGATAAACGGCATCCGCGGGGTGAACGAGTCGCTGGTGGTGCAGATGGAGGGTAAGCTGGTGGCCCTGGTGAAATTCGATGAAAGCGTGCTGAACTGGAATCAGGAAGGCGAAGACAAGTTTTTCGAGAACCTAGAGGCTAGGAAGAAGGCAATTCTTGAATATGTCAACAAGCATGTGAGCAAGCAGTCGAAAATCAGCGAGGTGGAGCCTATGAAGGGGGATTTCGAAAAGACCGCCACCAACAAGATCCGCCGATTCCTGTACAAGGGGAAGAAAGGCATCTCCCAGAATGAACCGGATTCAGAAAACAACGAAGACAAGGCTCAATAAAATGTCTACAAATATGGTCTCTTTTGAAACCGATTATAATAACGGTGCCGTTCCTGAGATTTTGAACAGGCTCGTTTCCACCAATGACGATAAGACAACGGGATATGGTTTCGACGAATATTGCGTGAGCGCCAAGGCAAGAATTCGCGAAGCCTGCGGGATGCCTTCTGCCGAGGTCTATTTCCTGATAGGCGGAAGCCAGACGAATTCCACCGTGATCGACGCTCTCACTCTAGGCTGTGAGGGTGCGATTGCCCCAAAGACCGGACACATTAACGTACACGAATCTGGGGCCGTGGAGGCTTTCGGGCACAAAGTGCTGGTCATCCCAAGCGATGGCAGCAAGCTGACTGCCTCAGGAATAAACGAATATATGACAGCGTTCCTGGCGGACGACACTTTCGAGCACATGGTTCAGCCGAAAGTCGTATATCTCACCTTCCCTACAGAATACGGCGCAATATATTCAAGAAAAGAACTCGAAGACATATATTCCGTCTGCAAGAAGTTCGACCTCACGCTTTACATTGACGGAGCTCGCCTAGGCTACGGGCTTATGTCACTGAAAAGTGATGTGGATTTGCCGTTCCTCGCCTCCCATTGCGATGCTTTCTACATTGGAGGCACGAAGGTCGGGGCTATGTTCGGCGAGGCAGTCGTCTTCTCGAATATTCTCGCTCCTAAGCATTTCTTCACCACCGTCAAGCGTCACGGGGCTCTGCTCGCAAAGGGTCGCATGTTGGGCATCCAGTTCGACACCCTATTCACTGATAGCCTGTATTTCAAGATCGCACGTCACGCAATAGAAAAGGCTGAAACCCTTAAAGAAATATTCAAGCGACACGACATCCCGATGGCTTTCGACTCTCCCACCAACCAGCAATTCGTCATCCTGACTCGCACCCAACGAGAACGACTCCAGAAAGACGTCGCCTTCGAAATCTGGGAGCCTCTCCCCGACGACAGGCTAGTCTGCCGTTTCGTCACCTCTTGGGCCACAACCGACGCAGAACTCCACGCCCTCAACGAAGCCCTGGATAGGCTCTAAACCCTTCACGCGTACAACACAACAGCCACGCATAACACAACAGCCACGCATAACACGATTGTCGCCCTTAACGACCAGCCCACCACACCCGCACGACCCCACACGTCATCCTCCGCAACCCTACACGTCATCCTGCGCAACCCTACACGTCATCCTGAACTTGATTCAGGATCTAGTGTTCGCAATCTTAGATTCCGGATCAAGTCCGGAATGACAGGAGGAAATGAGCACGATTCTCGCCAGTGGCACGGTGTGCAATTCGAGCCTTTTGCACACCGCATGGCTCCGAACCTGCGGCACGGTGTGCGATTCGAGACTTTTGCACACCGCTAGCCTCCAGCTCGACAACGGGCGCGTTTTGGACACATCCGTGAAGACTGGCGACTGGAATCAGCAGCTGAAATAGCGGCCCTGAATTAATCCGGGGGCGGGTTCAGCACTCTTCCGGGCCCGGGAGCTGCGGACGACCATCCGCGGCTCATCTGCTGCGGGAGCGGCGGTGGGGAGGTGTGCAGCGCGCGAACGGCCATCTGCCGGTTTTCCTGCTTTCCTCTTCCTCATTGCCGTTACTGAAAGATAATTTTCGCAATTGTGGAATCTCACCTTCCTAGGAAGATTCGACTTAATTTTTTGCACAAAAGGGGGAAAGAAAATAGCTATAAAATTGACAATATTTGCTATATCCTTTTCTCGATCTTAAAAATCTGTAACAAGTTACACTTTTTTAAGGTCAATGATTGCCGTTTGCAAATAAATCATTAATTTTACATCTGAAAAATTTGTAACAAGTTACAAAAAAATCAGATGCTATGATTCAAAGGGCTCAATATCTGCAACAACTTATCGACAGCATGGGCAATGGTTTGGTAAAGACCATCACCGGCATAAGACGCTCTGGCAAATCGGTGCTACTGAGGGATATATTCGGGCAGTGGCTTAAAGATAATGGTGTGAAGGATGACCACATCATATATCTCTCTTTTGATGATATGGAAATAGAGGAATTGCGTAAACCTAAGGAATTCTTGAAGATGGTTCGTAGCAGGATCGTTGATGATAAGACACACTATCTTCTGCTCGACGAAGTTCAGCTTATGGATCGATTCGTGGAGGTTCTTCTCAGCCTGATTCACCAAGAAGTGTTTGATATCTTTGTAACGGGTAGCAACTCCAGATTCCTTTCCACAGACATTATAACTGAATTCAGAGGTCGTTCACAAGAAATTCATATGCAGCCATTAACTTTTTCTGAATACCTAAGTGTATTTGACGGTACGAAAGACGAAGCATGGAGAGATTATGTTGAGTTCGGTGGACTCCCACAAATTCTGTCTTTTAAGACCAGACAGCAAAAAATCACATACTTATCTAACCTTGTTGAAATGGTATATGTCAAAGATATAGTAGAGCGTAACAAGTTGAAGAATGGTGATGGGCTTGAGAAATTGCTGCGCATTTTGGCTTCATCGATTACCTCTCCGTGCAACCCTGCCCGAATATCAAAAACATTTGAGAGTGTTGAAAAGAAACACATACCCAGCGAAACAATAGCCCGTCATATTCGCTATTTCCGCGATTCATTCTTGATAGCCGAGGCTTTGCGCTATGATGTGAAGGGACGCAAATATATCGGCACAGAGACAAAATATTACTTTACGGATATGGGATTGCGTAACAGCATTCTTGGTTTCAGACAAATAGAGGAGAATCATCTTATGGAGAATATTCTCTATAATGAATTGAGATATCGCGAATATAATGTTGATGTCGGGATGGTTGAGATTATGGAGAGGAATGATGATAGGAAGCAGGTTCGCAAGCGTCTTGAAGTTGATTTTGTTGCTAATCAAGGAAGTAAGCGATATTATATACAGTCTGCATTCCGAATGGAAGATGAAGATAAAGTCATACAAGAGAAGAAATCATTGATTAATGTTCCGGACTCTTTCAAGAAAATTATCATAGAGAAAGACCTGCTTGCTTCATACCACGATAATGATGGAATTCTGAGGATAGGTCTATTCGATTTCCTTTTGAATCCGAATAGTCTTGATTTATGAGATTCGCCCGGGAAAAACCACGATTTCAATCGTGAGATGAAAGGGCGAATCTCATAATCTGTCTAGCCGGACTGGCCCACAATTTTGTGGGCTAAAAACAATGCGCCATGTTCGCAAAAAATAAAGACTTCCGAGCAAGCCCTTCGTATACGGAACCGCCGTCTTTGGAGTCCGCTTATTGGTTCCATAGGGAGTATTGTTTAGTCTGACCGCTCACCAAGGGGCGGTACTTCGTGTACGTCCCGGAGAACTGCTCGTTCGTCTCGGGCAGGGCGATCACCCCTTCGGGGTTCTACCTCAAGGGGTCTTACACGCTCGACGGCGTGAAGAGGACGGTCGACGCCACGACGCTCATAGCCACTGGGGCGAGCGCCACGTCGCCCCTCATGAGCGGACAGTGCAGGAGGAACGCCCTCGTCACCGTCAGCCTCTACGACCTCAGCAGCGCGGCGGAGGAGCCGTGGATGGAGGTTGACCCGGTGTTGCTGAGGGACACGATGTACGTCGCCGAGGCCGACTCGACGCTCAGCGTGGTCATCCACAACTACGCCGGGGGCCTGACGGTGGCCTCGTCGGACAACCTCAGGGTGCTCAACGCCGGTGACGACGACCTCTTCGCCGACAACGGCGACGGCACGGCGACGCTCTTCCTCAGGTACGGGTGCCTGGCGGAGGGGGACGGCATGGGTACCGTCACCGTCATGAATTCCGGCAAGGCCATCAAGGGCGGGGTCATAACCGTTCGCACGAAGGCCCCGGCGCTGAAGTTCGACGAGACGATTTACGAACTCACCCGAATCGAATAATAGGAGGTGGGCTGCGTCGCTGCTTGCCATCAGGACATCTCGAAAATCAAGTCATCGGTGGGCAATGCCGACTGGCGCAACGGCAATATCACCGCCCACCTCGCGATGATTGTCGAGACCTATCGAGACTATGCCCGTAACCTGCTGGATGGCCAACCGGCACTGACGATCGAAGACATCGCCGACCGCTGCGGTTTCGAGCATACACCCAATTTCTATAGTGCCTTCAAGAAGATGTACGGCATCACGCCTATGGATTATCGCAAGGGAATCAGCATTTGAGGCTTTCAACAGGACTTAACGGGTGCAAAAAGTCAAAAGATTTTTATTCAATAATATTTTGCGATGTGAATAAAAAATCGCAATTTTGCGAAAGCAATAGGGGCGTAGCCCAGTTGGTTTAGAGCGCTGCAGTCACATTGCAGAGGTCATCGGTTCGAGGCCGATCGTCCCTACCAAGAAACCGGCCATGAAGCGAGAATATCCTCATGGCCGGTTCTGTCATTGGTTTGATTATTGCAAAATATCTGACGGACAATAAATTTAGAGCCCTATGAAAACTTTTTCAAGAATATTATTGATTGTCGCCGCTGCCATGGGACTGGCATCTTGCGCAACTGCACGTCTTACCTCCGAAGAGAAGAATAACCTTGCCCAGGCAATTCAGACTGGCATCAGCGAAAAACATTTCGAGATGGAAATCCGCATGATGAATCCCCAGAGGGGAAGGTCACGCAACGTGAGCGGTTTCTCAGTGGAAGTCAAAGGAGATACCCTCGTCTCGAATCTGCCATATTTCGGAGTGGTTCACTCAGCCCCATACGGAGGAGGCAAGGGGCTGAATTTCGAATCGAAGATCAACTCGTACCAAACGACCCAGGCTAAGTCGGAATGCACCCAGGTAGCAATCAAGACCAAAAACGAGGAAGACAACTACGTCTACACGTTCGACATCTACGCAGACGGCACAGCCTATCTGACTGTCCGTTCAGATAACAGAGACGGCATCTCGTACACAGGATACGTTTCCGCGCCTTCCGAAGGCAAGAGATAGGTCACGTCCCAAGAGATAGGACGCTGTCATGCTCCTCAAGAAGCATTGGAGGATTTATTTCTCGAAGCGAGATTTATTCGGGAGACGAGTCTCGAACGCGTCCAGGATTCCAGACTGGTACGTCTGGAATTTTTTTTCGGACATGCTCACGTCGTTGATGCACACCAGCTTAGTCCGCGGAGCCATGATGCACCTTCGGACCTTCTCCAAAGAAGCTATGGCTAAAGAAATGTGAGTATTGGACAGTCGGCGCGAAACCGCCCTGCCTGAATAATACATATAGTCCAGGTACAGGTACTGGTTCACGTTGAAATCCTCCCTCAACGGAGTGGATATGCTTATGATTTCATCCTCCGCCTTTGAATACAATTCATCACAGGCGCTCTTTAGCATCGGAGAGCAGATGTGCTGCGGCCTGATGTAAACCTTGCTTGGCTTCAACCCAAGATACTTGCGAGCCATGCTGCTGGCATTCTTCGATAGCATCTTGTACAATCCGTTTCCGAACACAAATCTGCTGAACTTCATCGCCCCCTTCCCATCAACGTAGAAATCATCCGGGCTGCATTCGGCTACCGGGTACATGTCATCGTTGAAGTACAGGAATTGCTCGTCAATCCCTTTGATACGGTGAAGGCCCATTTCTATCGTCGAGGCATTGAATGTCGGGACGAGTTCAGGAGGAAGAATATCCTTATGGAAAACTGGTCTCAGAGACTCAGATGCCCAAGACGGCACCTGAGTCGGACCTGAAACCACCAAATAAACATTTCGGATGAAAGGCATGTAAGTCTCTATGCCTCTCAGAAGATATTTAAGAGTACCCCAGTCGCGAAACCTCTTCTTCAGAATCGGCTGGTTGGTGACCGCCGCATAGACCTTCTGCCACTGCGGATCATTTCCGTCTACATAGGCTATTACGACATCCATGGCTCTTATTTCCTGTAATCAGCGACCTGATCCACAGAGAAATTCTCCACGAAGGAAGCGTGCTTAGCCACCTCAGCTTCTGCAAGGTTTACGTAAACCCTGGCAGATGAAGAGAAAAGTTCAGGGGCGCTTGAGGCATCCTTGACGAGAAGGCCTGCCATGACGGTCACGGCCGCTATCTCGTACAGATGACGAGCCATGAGGTCGTGATATTCAGGATCCTGATTTTCTTTGGTAAGGTTTACCACGCTCTCCAGCCTGTCGGTCATCTTGGAGACCCTGGCCATCAAAGGCTTCATCTCATCAATGACATCCCCTGCAGCGAGATCTCTCAATATATTCGTGTAAGTCCCATTCGTCACATAACGGATGGCAGCCACGACCTGCAGCTGAGTAGTGCCCTCGTAAATCGAAGTGATTCTGGCATCTCTATACAGCCTCTGGCAGGCATATTCCATCATGAAACCGGAGCCGCCATGAACCTGAATGCAGTCATAGGTATTCTGGTTGGCATATTCAGAATTCATTCCCTTGGAAAGCGGAGTGAATGCGTCAGCCAGACGGGAATATGTCTTCTGCTCCTTACGCTCCTCAGGCGTGAGGGCGCGGGTCATGGCGATGTCGTCCAGAGCCTTGTATATGTCTACGTAGCGAGCCGTCTGATACAGCAGGGAGCGGCCAGCGTCGATCTTAGCCTTCATCGTAGCTAACAAATCGTACACCGGCGGCATGTCGATTATAGCCTTGCCGAACTGCTTACGATCCTTGGCGTATGCCAAAGCCTCGTCATAAGCCTTCTGGCTGAGGCCAATCCCCTGAGCGCCAATGCCCAGACGGGCACCGTTCATGAGCGACATAACGTATTTTATGAGACCTAGGCGGCGCTCCCCGCACAACTCGCATTTGGCATTCCTGTAAACCAGCTCGCAGGTCGGCGAACCATGAATGCCCAGCTTGTTCTCGATGCGGCGAACATCAACTCCTCCGTCTCTCTTATCGTAAATGAACATCGAAAGCCCGCGACCATCGTTCGAGCCTTCCTCCGAACGAGCCAGAACCAGATGAATGTCAGCGTCTCCATTAGTGATGAACCTCTTCACGCCATTCAGCCTCCAGCAATTGTTCGCCTCGTCGAATGTTGCCTTAAGCTGCACCCTCTGCAGGTCGGAGCCAGCATCAGGCTCAGTGAGATCCATAGACATGGTCTCGCCAGCGCAGACTCTAGGAATATATTTCTTTCTTTGCTCGTCATTGCCGAATGCATAGAGAGTTTCTACGCAATCCTGCAAAGACCACACGTTGTCAAACCCGGCATCGGCAGTGGAAACCAGCTCAGAAGCCATGGTGTAGGCCGTCACAGGCATATTCAGCCCTCCGTAGCAGCGAGGCATGGTGACCCCGTTCATCCCAGCCTTAATCATGGCATCCAGATTCTCCTGGGTGCCCTTAGCATAAGTTACGCGGCCGTTCTCGCAATGAGCCTCCTCGATGTCCACGCTCTCGGCATTGGCATCTATCACGTCAGCGGCTATCTGGCCTACGACTTCAAGGATCTTATCGTAAGAATCAAGCGCATCCTCGTAGTCCTGCGGAGCGTAATCGAATTTGTCCTTGTCGGCGTAGCCGCGTTCTTTCAAGAAGCAGATTCTCTCCATGAGGGGATTCCTCAGATGGAATCTCAATTCATTATTATCTGTATAAAAATTAGCCATCTCGAATTCTATTTACTGTGAGCTTTGTAATATTTTATCATCTTTGGAACCACGTCCTCAACCTTCCCCACGACCACATAGTCTGCAATCGCATTGATCGGGGCATCCGGATCGGTGTTGATCGAGATAATGATCTTGCTCTCCTGCATGCCGGCAAGATGCTGGATCTGTCCGCTGATTCCGCAAGCGATGTAAAGCTTTGGACGGACGGTGACCCCTGTCTGGCCTACCTGGCGGTCATGCTCTACGAAACCGGCATCCACCGCGGCGCGGCTTGCGCCAACCTCGGCGTGAAGTTCGCGAGCCAATTCGAAAAGCATGTCGAAACCTTCCTTGCTGCCCACTCCGTAACCGCCGGCAACCACGATAGGAGCGTTCTTAAGATTATTTTTCGCTTTTTGAATATGTCTGTCGATGACTTTAACGATATATTCAGCGTCAGGGACATATTCATTGACATCATGTCTCACGACGGTCCCTTTATAGTCAGGATCGAGTACCTCTTTCTTCATCACGCCCTCGCGCACTGTGGCCATCTGAGGCCTGTGCTCTGGGTTCACGATGGTAGCGATGATGTTGCCTCCGAAAGCAGGACGAATCTGATAGAGCAGATCCTTGTAAGATTTTCCGGTCTTCGGGTCATCGTGGTCGCCGATTTCCAGCGATGTGCAGTCTGCGGTGAGCCCGCTCTTCAATGCAGAAGACACCCTAGGACCCAAGTCACGGCCTACGACCGTGGCGCCCATAAGGCAAACCTGAGGCTTCTCTTCTTTGAATAGCCTGACTAGCACTGCGGCATGAGGCTGGGTCGTGTATGGAGAGAGCCTTGGATCGTCGAAAACGTGCAGCACGTCAACTCCGTAAGGCATGACCTGGCGTTCAATGCAGTCCAGCTTGCTTCCTATCGCAATCGCTTCGAGTTTTACGCCGAGCCTGTCGGCGAGCTTACGTCCTTTCGTCAGAAGTTCAAGGCTGACGTCAGCTACGCTCTGGCCTTCTATTTCAAGATATACGAATACGTTGTTCATGGCTCTATCCTATGGTATGATTTGACAATAGTTCAACTACAAGCCCCTCCACATCGTTGTCGGAGCCAGTCATGCGTTTGCTATCCTTGGTTTGGAAAGAAATGCTGATGACAGCCTTGACCTTGGTCGGAGACCCGGCCAGGCCGCATTGAGAAAAGTCTGCGTCGACATCTGCGGCGCTCAATTCCTTGAGATTCAGATATGGGCGCGTCTCGTAGAGATCGGCATAAGGAAGCACGCCTCCGTCTTTTGTGATGGCAGCCTTCTCCTGAACCCCGAGAGCCCTCTTGTATTTCTGCACCAGTTTGGCATTGCGAGGCCTGCAAGGAGCGGCGCTGCCGTTAACCGTAACCACGAGAGGGTACGGAGCCTCTACTGTCTCCACTCCCCCGTCGATATGACGCTCGATCGTTACCTTTCGAGCATTCTCGTCCAGATTGAGGATTTCCTCGGCATAAGTCACCTGCGGCAGGCCAAGCTTTTCGGCGACCTGAGGACCTACCTGCGCGGTGTCCCCATCGATTGCCTGGCGACCGCCTATTATCAAGTCGAAAGGACCTATTTTTCTAATGGCAGTCGCGATGGCATACGAAGTCGCAAGCGTGTCTGCCCCGGCGAAAGCTCGGTCGGTGAGCAGATAACCTTCATCAGCGCCTCGATAAAGGCCTTCGCGTATGATTTCCGCTGCACGGCCAGGACCCATCGTCAGCATGGTCACAGTCGTTCCAGGGAACTGATCTTTCAGGCGCAGAGCCTGTTCAAGGGCATTGAGGTCTTCCGGATTGAAGATGGCTGGAAGGGCGGCGCGATTGATCGTGCCATCCTCTTTCATAGCATCCTTCCCCACGTTGCGTGTGTCAGGAACCTGCTTTGCCAATACTGCAATTTTCAAACTCATTTCTAACTAAAATATTGGTTTATGAAACGCAAATTTAATTAAAATTCCGAAATAAGAATAAGACATATTCCCTGAGGAAAAATCATCCTTACTATGAGAATAAATATTAAATTTGCTAGTCATGAGAAATTTTAGGAATATATTTTTTGCTTGTTTTGCCTTTTTCCTGGCTGGATGCAGCCAGAAGGCAGATTTTGTAACGATGCTAGTCGGCACTTACTCCACTTCGGAGAGCAACGGCATCTATGCCTACCGCTTCGACCAAGAGAACTGCCGGGCAGACTCTTCATTCGTCGGGCACGCCGAGTTGCCAGAGGCATCATATCTCGCTGTCAATCAGGCGACAGGAACAATCTACGCAGTCAGCGAATTAGATTCTGCGAAATCTTTCGTCTCCGCCCTTTCATTCGACAAGGAAAATCTCAGCTTTAAGAATATGGGGAAGGCTGCCACAGAAGGCTCTCCTTGCTACGTTTCCACCAATGGAGCGATCGCAGTGACGGCAAATTACGGCGGAGGCTCGATTTCTTCGTTCAGGATAGGCGAAGAGGGGACGCTCTACGACACAATCCCACACCAGCATATTCTCGGGCACATAGGAGGTCCCGACATCAGCAGACAGGAGGAGACACACGTTCATTGCGCCATATTCACTCCGGACGGGAAGTACCTGCTGGCCAGCGACTTCAGCGCCGATGCCATAATGTCTTTCAAAGTGGAGAAAGACAGCCTCATTGAATATGCCACCGCAAAACTGAACCCCGACTATGGCCCTCGACACATAATATTCAAAGGTAGCGACAGAGCCTACGTCATAGGCGAATTGTCAGGCGACATAACCGTCTGCGAATATTCCGATGGCATCCTTACACCTATCCAAGTGATAGACAATGACCCGGCGCAGGCCCGTGGCAGCGCAGACATCAAGATAACCCCAGACGGGAGATTCCTCTATGCCAGCAACAGGCTGAAGAATGATGGGGTGGGAATATACCGTATCGAGCCTGACGGCAAGCTTTCTTCAGCAGGCTACCAGCCAACTGGAATACACCCTCGCAACATCTGCATTACACCGAATGGAAAATTCCTGCTCGTCGCATGCAGGGATTCCAACCTCATAGAGACATACGAGATAAACCCAAAGACAGGAAAGCTGACAAAAAAAGGTCGCGGAATACATCTCCCACGACCAGTCTGCATAGTATTTTGCTGACTTAAAACATAACGGCCGCAAATCATAGGGAAATTTCCATATCAGCAACAAATTACTAAATTTGCAGCCATTCAGAACAGAATGATCATGACAGACGTTGAGAAATACATCGTAGAGCGCTCAAACGAGATTCTGAACGCAAATGACGCTAAGCTGGTAAAGAGGTTGCTCGGCGGGATGAGCAATTACACATACGTTGTTGAATCGGAAGGGCAGAAATACACATTCAGGGTACCTGGCAAGCATGCCGAAGTATTCGTGAACAGAGATGACGAACTAGAATGCCTGAATGCCATTAAGCCTCTAGGCCTGAACAACGAGACAATCTATTTTGACACCATCAGCGGTGACAAGATGGCTCGCTACGTAGAGGGCACGATCCTCTCGGACACCGACATCATATCATATAATAATGTGTCGGTGAATGCTTTGAAAAAAGTCCACGAGAGTTCCGTGCTGCTCAGGGACTACGATCCTTTCGGGAGGTTAGCCACCTACGAGACACTCTGCAAAGAGCAAGACTTTGAGCACCCTCATGAATATATTGACTTGAAAAGACGGCTCCTTGAAGTAAGGGAGACACTACCTGCCGTGAAGCACGTTCCTTGCCATTGCGACTACCAGCCCACCAACCTCGTGTTCGACGGCGAGAAGTTGTTTGTCCTGGACTGGGAATATGCCGGCATGAACGATCCTTTCTACGACATCGCATGCTACGGCAATGCGGGACTAGACAAGGCTCTGTCGCTTCTGGAGGCGTATGTGGGGCACGAGCCTACTATCGAGGAGCTTCGCAGGCTTTACTACCACAGGGCATTCCAGTGCCTGCAGTGGTACAATGTCGCCATTTATAAGGACAAGGTCGGCCTGAGCGAAGAACTGAAGATGGATTTTGCAAAGGTCGCCGACTTCTTCATGGGCGGGGCAAAGGACTTGCTTTCCAAGTGCTAACTACTGATGCTCCGAAAATAATGCGTGATTAGCGGGACGGCGACGATGAAAGACAGCACGTCCGCAACCGCTTGGCACATCTCCACCCCGAGGAGCCCGAAATATTTTGGCAGAATTAATATTAATGGTATAAAGAATATGCCATTCCTACAAGCAGCAAGCAAGTTCGCGGCAATGCTGCGTCCGCTAGTCTGCAAAGCCATGTTACTGATGGTTATCACGCAGGCGAAAATAAACGTGATAATCTGCCAGCGCAGAGCTGCCGCCCCCACGCTGACCACCTCAGGATCGTGCCGCAGCACATCCACTATTTTGTCGGCATAGATGAACCCCAGCGCTCCGCACGCAAGCAGAAAAGCGGATCCGATTTCAATGCTGAAGAAATAACCTTTACGAACCCTGTCGTAGAGTTTCGCCCCATAATTAAAACCGCACATAGGCTGGAATCCCTGGCCGATGCCGATGATGATAGAGAATATCACGAAAGTTATCCTGGTCACGATCGACATGCCAGCAATGGCAGCGTCGCCATAAACGCCGGCTGCTAAATTCAATAGCAAGGTAGAGACGCTTGCCAGCCCCTGGCGGGACAGCGAGGGAGTTCCCCCCTTGAACATCTCGAAATGATATTTCCGGGAAAACGACACATTCTTAAGGCTCAGCCGTATGTTTCCTCCCTTGAAGGTCATCAGTACCAGGATGACGAAACTGACGATCTGCCCTATGACAGTCCCTATGGCAGCTCCCTTCACCCCAATATTCAGAGAGAAAGCGAATATCGGCACCAGAGCGACATTCAATATGGCTCCGACTATAATTCCTATCATGGCATACATCGCATTCCCTTGGAACCTTATCTGATTATTCAAGGTCATGGTCGCCGTCATGAAAGGAGCGCCTACAAGAATATATTTCATGAAATCCTTCGTGTCTTGGAGGATGGTGGGAGTGGAGCCAAGGCCTGTGGACAACGGCTCCAGGAATATTTCGCCAAGCAGAAAAATCAGGAAGCCGAAGCCCAGGGAGGTAAAAAATGCCGTAGATGCCATCACTTTCGCATCGTCAGTCTCTTTCGAGCCTAATTTTCTAGAAATATAAGTGCCGGAACCTTGCCCGAAATAGAATCCGAAAGCCTGCACTACAGACATGACCGGAAACACGATTCCAACGGCGGCTGTAGCCTGGGTGCTTATCCTTCCGACGTAGAACGTGTCAACGATGTTGTAGATGCTCGTGACGAGCATGCTGATGATGGTCGGCACGGCCATAGTGAGAATGACCTTGCCCACTGGCGCAGTCGTCAGAAATACGTAGTTGTCTCTATGAGATGGCATTTTCATTCAAGGCTTGACTGCAAATATAAAAAGTAAATCTTATCTTTGCACCGAAATTAGAAATCAAAATATGGCTGATCTGTTTCTTGGAACGGGAATCGCTCACACGCTGCTGTTGTTCGCAGTCGTAATCATGTCCGGCCTCTGGCTGGGAAGATACAAAGTCAAAGGAGTATCCCTTGGCACTACTTGGATACTATTCGTAGGAATATTATTGAGTCATTTTGGCTTTAAATCCGACCCTACGGTGCTTTCTTTCATGAAAGACTTCGGACTCATTCTATTTGTGTTCTCCATCGGGCTCCAAGTTGGCCCTGGTTTCTTCAGCTCATTCAAGAAAGGCGGAGTGCAGATGAACCTGCTGGCCGTCCTGCTAGTTCTATTAGCCGTTGGCGTGACAGTTGCCATTCAGGCCATCACTAAAGAAGACCTCCCTACGATGGTAGGCGTCATGTCTGGAGCAGTCACGAACACTCCTGGCCTTGGAGCGGCTCAGCAGACCGTCTCGGACATTTCCGGAGCGGAAGCCGGCACTCCCATCGCTGGGACAATGGCATCTGCTTACGCCGTTGCCTACCCTATCGGAGTTCTCGGCGTCATATTCCTGCTGATTTTTGCCAAAGGCATATTCAAGATAGATCTCGACAAAGAAAAGAAATCGCTTGAGCAAGATGATGAAGCGACTGAAGAGAAAGCTCGCAGAATGCACTGCGAGGTAACAAACCCAGCGATTTTCGGGAAGTCCCTCAGCGAGGTCACATCGAATTTCAATAAGAATTTCGTCGTGTCCAGAATGATGAGAAATGGAGAAATCTTCGTGCCAAAGAGAGACACCGTGCTTCAGCAAGGCGACAAGCTTCTGCTCGTCACGAAAGAATCCGAAGTCGAAAGCTTGCGGATCGTGTTCGGTTCAGAAATTCCTATGCATCAGTCCGACTGGATGAAAATGGATGAACATCTTATCACCAGAAGAATAAGCGTCACCAAACAGTCTCTCACAGGGAAGAAACTGAAGAGCCTGATGATTCGTTCCAACTTCAATGTTTCAGTGACTAGAATAATCAGGGCGGGAATCGAGCTCGTGGCAAATGGCAATCTGCTGCTGCAATTCGGTGATGTCCTGCAAGTCGTAGGCACTGAAGACGACATCAATGCAGTCGCAAAGCTGGTCGGAAACAGACCCGAATCCCTCTCCCACCCTAATCTGGTACCGTTTTTCTTCGGAATTGCCTTAGGCATCATCTTAGGCATGATTCCTATCACATTCCCTGGCATACCACAGCCAATCAAGCTAGGGCTCGCAGGAGGCACGCTCATCATCGCCATACTGCTTGGCTATTTCGGACCTAGGCTCAGGATTACGACATATACCACGATGAGCGCCAACATGATGCTCAGGGAGTTAGGAATCTCTTTCTTCCTTGCGGCCGTCGGCCTGGGAGCCGGGGATAACTTCGTGAGCTCGATCGTGAACGGAGGCTACTGGTGGATACTATATGGAGCTCTCATCACTCTAATCCCGATTGCTTTGATCATATTCATTAGCAAGGTATTCTTCAAGCTGAATTTCTATAAGATCTGCGGCCTTGTTTCCGGCGGCACGACGGACCCAGCAGTGCTCGCATTCGCACAAGATGCTTACGGAACAGATTATACTTCCGTGAATTACGCTACCGTCTACCCACTCACGATGTTTATGAGGGTCCTGGTTGCACAACTAATGATAATGCTGGCCCTTTGAGGCCTAGACTGACAAATAACTCAATAGAAGTTTCCTAACATTATCGGAGATTCGCTTGTGGGCGTCTGTCGCATTTTCCAGCATCTCTGCCAGGTTCTTATATTTGATAAGCGCCTTCACGTCATCTACATTCTGGAATATGAAGCCGATATAATCTTCGTAAGCATCGTCTGCCGCATGTTCCAGCTCCGTGACGCGATCGCAGCCCAAAGAGAGCGCCGCAATATTATTCTTAATATTAGACAGCAGCGGGATCATGTCATGCAGCGCCAGTGACTGAGAGTTGGCCATATGGGCAAGATCCTCCAATTGAGGGTCAAGTTTTTCTGGATTATAGATGAGCAAGGCTTTAGAAGTATCTTTGATGACGTCTAGGCAATCATCCATCGCCATTGCGACTGCCTGAATGTCCAGGCTGTTCACCGGGGCAATCAGGCTTCCGGAGAGCTGCTCGTGAATCTCATTCAGCAGGGCATCCCCTTGAGCTTCGCAAGCCTTGATCTGACGTTCTTTACTCTGCCACACTTCCGTGTCTGTGGTCATGAACATCTCAAGGAGCAGCGTAGATGTCCTGCATATGAAATCGGTCTGCTGCTCGAGAATGGGGACATAGTCCTTTTTCCTTTGATGGAACAGCCTATAAATTTTTTTATACACTCCCATAAAAAATGATTTGGGGACTAGAATATTTTTACTCTGACTTCAATAATTTTAATGTAGACTTAAAGAAAGGCAAAAAATATAAAGAAACAAAAAAAATCTGCTTTAAATTCTTTGCAATCCTAGGAAAATGCTATTTCGAGGCCTAAATTCGCATCAGATACTTTAAGCCAACCCGACTATGAAGCCGCCCTTCATTCTCACACTACTGGGTTTTCTATTAATAATATGAGCATTCAATCAGCCCGCGACGGGTACATTCAATCAATCTCTAGGATATCAGGTTTACCGAAGGACGGCTGTCGGGTTAAAAATTGCTCAATTTATATGCAATATATACCAAGTTACAGAAATTTCCCTTACATTTGCATGGTTAAAAATTGCTCAATTTATATGCAATATATACCAAATACTGGATTTTACTTACTGGATTTAAAAATGCGTTTCCAAAAAGGATTCATTGATCAAACCTCATATGGACGAATCAGTATACTCTAATAGAATTGAAAAGTTCTTACTAAAAACACTCTACCATGCTCTCAGGCATTACAGCAGATACATCTTTCCGAATGACGATAAGAGCTACATTAAGTTGCTGTATTGGTGCAGGCCTCACGAAAAGCTAAATCTCGACAGCCCCAAGACATTCACGGAGAAAGTCCAATGCCTGAAATTCTACAATAGGCAGCCAATCTGCACGAAGATGGTCGATAAATACGAGGCCAGAGAAATCGTGCGAGAAAAGATTGGCGAAGAGTACCTGATACCCCTCCTTGGCGTATGGGACAATTTCGACGAGATCGATTTCGACAAACTGCCAAACCAGTTCGTGCTGAAAACGAATCATGATAGCGGCGGGGTCATCATCTGCCAAGACAAGAGCACTTTCAACATAAAGAAAGCGAAGCAGAAGCTAGAACGGAGACTGAATAGGAATTTCTTCTGGAAAGGCAGGGAATATCCCTATAAGAACGTCAAGCCAAGAATCATAGCCGAAAAATTGATGACCGACCCTGCACATCCAGATTTACAAGATTATAAATTCTTCTGTTTCAACGGAGTGCCTAAAATCCTCTTCTACGTTTCCAGTAGGCATTGCCAAAGAAAGGCTAACTTTGACTACTACGACCTCAAAACTAGAGAAAGGCTTCCAATCACGAACCCAGGCCACCCTCACTCACAAATCAAACGAATAGACGTTCCTAATCTGGACAAAATGATTGAGATAGCAGGAATTCTCTCGAAAGGCTTCCCATTCATACGAATTGACCTCTATAACATAGAAGGCAAGATATATTTCGGAGAATTCACATTCTACGACGGAGGCGGCTTCGAGCCATACAGGCCGATAATCTGGAACAAGAGATTGGGCGACTGGATAAAAATGCCCAAAATCTCACCAAATATTCGGTAATCTTTATGGCATGTATTTCAGGTCGAGCCTGCGAGCGATCCAGTCCTTGAACATCTGCATCTCCTGCTCACTAGCATCTTGAAGAGAATTCATGCAGCCGAACTTCATGTCAGGATTTTTGTTTGCTCTCTCGAGTTTCTTCTTGAAATAATCCTTTTTATCGCGCATCTCCCTCACGATAAACAGCTTATCCTCATGCCTGTCTTTGATTACCTTGCCTTCCCGTATCTCCAAGAGATAAAAAAGTCCTGCTACGTTGTACTGCTCCTCATGACGGAACTTATGCCTGATGTTCCGGTAGACTGCCTCCGGATGAGTTTTGTAATATTCCGCGAACACGCTCCTGCGAAGAGCCTTAGGCGTGTGAGGAAGATACGGGAAATAGTGGAACCCCAGCATCCTCGCAGCATTCATCAGGGAGTCTTTGTAGCTTACTCTACGATGTCCGTGCTTCACAGGGTGGCTGTAATGCACGATTTTCTCCCACCAAACAGGCAAATATTTCGAATAGCACACGACCTTTCCATCCCTGAAGAAATCTGTGAGGAACGAAGGCGCCGCGAAGAAAAAATCATCATTCATGAATATGTACTCTTCGCTTAAGCCAGGTATGCGCCAGAGCATCGCTTCTATCGCGCGGCTGTTGAACACCGGAAGATATTCCTCATACCCCTTGAATATGACGCTGTGGTCAACGATCTGTATCGGGACCTTGTTGCCAGGAAAGTTCTTTTCAACGAATTCCTCCAGATGCGGATCCTGACCGTCTGTAACGATGAATATCCTGCCGATGTACGGAGCGAACCTCAGGATAGAAGCAACGGCATAGAAAATCTCGTTGCTCTGAACATATCTTGCCGGTCCTGCAACATCATCCAGCTTGTCAGCGCCTTTGAAAGCCATGTACTTTTGCTGCTTGGCCTTCAGCATGGGATCATTCCCATCCACCCACGTGAGAACTGCATCTATCATATTCGAAATTATTTTTTTGAAGTCTTGGCCTGAATGTGTTCTTCTGCCGCAGCCAGATATTTCGCTGTCCATGTGCCCCCCTGCTTCACGAGGTCTTCAGGCGTGCCAGCGAACACCACCTCGCCGCCTCTGTAGCCAGCGTCAGGCCCCATGTCAATCACCCAGTCCGCAGCCCTGATGACATCCAGATTGTGCTCCACGACAATCACCGTGTGACCTTTATCGATCAGCACGTCGAAAGCCTTGAGAAGCTTCTCCACGTCGAAGAAATGAAGCCCAGTCGTCGGCTCATCGAAAAGGAACATTATCCTCTCTTTCCTCGGAGAATCCGACTCCTCGCTCTGAGAGAGGAAATATGCCAGCTTGATTCTCTGGCTCTCGCCACCGGAAAGCGTTGACGAGCTCTGCCCTAGCTTAATGTACGACAGGCCCACGTCCACCAGAGGCTGTAGCCTGTGGGCTATCTGCTTAGCCAGATCATCACTCTGGGAGCCGAAGAAGGCAATGGCCTCCTCAACGCTCATGTTCAGGATGTCGTCTATGTTTCGGCCCTGGTAACGCACCTCGAGGATGTCCGGCTTGAAGCGCTTCCCGCCGCAAGCCTCGCACACCATGGTCACGTCGGCCATGAACTGCATAGGAATCTTCACGAAACCCTCTCCCTGGCATTCAGGGCAACGTCCTCCGTCCTGGTTGAACGAGAAGAACGACGGAGTGTAGCCATTGATCTTTGCATATTGCTGATCGGCAAGAAGCTTTCGAATGTCATCGTAGACTTTCAGATAGGTCACGGCGTTGCTCCTGGAACTCTTTCCTATTGGGTTCTGGTCGACATATTCAATTCTGGTTATTCTGTCCAAGTTGCCAGAGAGCTTCTTGAATATTCCAGGAAGGTCGCCCGTCTCATTGATTCTTCTGCGCATCGCAGGATAGAGGATATCCCCGACAAGGGAAGATTTGCCAGAACCACTCACTCCGGTCACTACCGTCAGCACCCCGAGAGGGAACTTCACGTCGATATTCTTAAGGTTGTGCTCCATAGCCCCCTCGACCGTTACTGAATATGTCCAATCGTGTTTTTCCCTGACGTAGCGAGACCTTTTTCCTTGAATATATTGAAGCGTGAGGGAATCCTTCATGACTTGCGCAGGAATTTTATCCTTTATCTTGCCTTGAAAGACTATTTCTCCCCCATTCACACCCGCCAAAGGTCCCATGTCTATCACTTCATCTGCAGCACGGATGATTTCCTCATCGTGCTCGACCACCACTACAGTGTTGCCTATATCCCTTAGCTGCCTCAGCACGGAAATAAGCCTGTCCGTGTCCCTTGGGTGCAACCCTATGCTCGGCTCGTCCAGAATGTACATGGAGCCTACCAGAGAACTTCCCAGGGCGGTGACCAGATTCACCCTCTGGCTCTCGCCTCCCGAAAGCGTGTTCATGGTCCTGTTCAGATTGAGGTACGAAAGCCCCACGTCCTTTATGCAGCGCAGCCTGGAGACTATCTCGTCTATTGCCTTGCGTACTATGCCATGTTCATATTCAGTCAATTTCAAGCCGGCGAAATATTCCAGAAGCTCATCCACGTTCATCTCCAGCAGCTCGGCAATGTTCTTGCCCCCGACCTTGACGTAAAGCGCCTCTTTGCGCAGGCGGCTCCCATGGCAGTCGTGGCATACTGTCCGTCCGGAAAAACGACTGAGCATGTATTTGTACTGTATTTTATAGCGGTTCGCATCAACCCATTTGAAGAATTCATTGATTCCAACTATGCTATGGTCGTCCCCCTCAACGCTGTGGGCCTCCCAGATAGTATTTTTCTCTTCTTCTGTCAAATTGCACCAAGGCTCGAATATTCTTATATGGTACCTGTCGGCGTTTTTCACGATCTGGTCTTTGAACCAGCTCATCTTCTCCCCTCTCCAGCACGCAATCGCCCCATCATAGATGCTCTTCGTCTTGTCCGGTATCACCAGATCCTCGCTGATGCCAATGATTTTGCCAAGGCCGCCGCAGGTCGGGCAGGCACCCAGAGGGCTGTTGAAGCTGAAAAGATATTCATCCGGCTCCCTAAACGTCATTCCGTCCAGCTCGAAGCGGTTGGAATATTCCTCATTCACTATCTTCTCGCCTTCTTTCCTCAGAACGAGCTTTCCCTTCCCTTCCGTGAAGGCAGTGTCGATGGAGCTCCGAAGGCGGGTCTGAAGGTCATCCCATTCAGTCTGGGCCCAAGGCGTGCCATCCTCATTATAAGGATAACAGCCCTTGAAAGATGGCAATTTAAGCCTGTCTACGAGGAGATACAGTCCATTCGGGTAATTTCCAGCATCCGCAAGCCGCATTATGTCCTCGATGGAGACCATTCCCTGGCCTTTCCCTGTTCCGAAGAACCTGGTATAGCCCTCTTCTTTCAGCTTCAGCATCAGCTCAACCTTATCTTCTCGATTGTCCCAGTCCAAGTCCGCCATGATGTAAATGGCGCTAGCGTCGCCTTTCAGGATGCTTGCCATCACATCATTTACGCTATGGCACTTCACCTCCTTTCCGCTGATTGGCGAGTATGTACGGCCGATGCGGGCAAATATGATCCTCAGGTAATCGTAAATTTCCGTCGTCGTGGCAACCGTGGAACGAGGATTCTTGATGTTCACTTTCTGCTCTATTGCTATCGCTGGTGGAATCCCCTCGATGGATTCCACATCGGGCTTGCTCATCCTGCCCAGGAATTGCCTGGCATACGAGCTCAAACTTTCCGCGAACCGTCTCTGACCCTCTGCGAACAGGGTGTCGAACGCCAGCGATGATTTCCCGGAGCCGGAAATGCCCGTGATGACCACGAACTCGTTTCTAGGAATCTCAACGGTAATATTCTTAAGGTTGTTTACCTTGGCGCCTCTGATTATGATGTTGCCTTTCTCTGACATTGACTAACCATTAAGAATGTCAAAGATACTAAAAATCCGGCAAAGAATGAAAGGATTCTCAGTGCCGGAGAGTTCCCGAGAGCTGAGCAAGATGTCTTGGACAAGACAATTTGGCACATATAAACGCCACATTGTCAGTAAGTTATGACAAATTGTCGCCATTTTGGCCAGTTTTGGCATTGGTATGCAGCTTGCCTATAAGCTTAGTGTCCGTTCGAGAGGACGACGGAAGTCAAGACTCGAAGAACGGGCTGGAGACAGATCCGAAAGGGTCAGGCTAAATTATAGAAAATTTAAAAATATAGGAGATTTATATTATGGTACCTTCAAGAAGATATAACCAGAATTGGTTACCGAGCATTTTCAATGATTTATTTGATAACGATTGGATTGAAAGATCAAATGCTTCTGTTCCAGCGATCAATGTATTAGAAGACGAAAAAGGCTACAACCTCGAGCTTGCCGCTCCTGGCCTGACGAAGGATGACTTCCAGGTTAGCCTTGACGAAGACAACGACCTCGTGATCAAGATGGAGAAGAAAGAGGAAACTAAAGATGAGGGCAAGAAGAAAGGCCGTTTCCTCAGGCACGAATTCTCATACGCCAAGTTCCAGCAGACTATGGTACTGCCTGATGACGTTGACAGAGAAAAGATTAGCGCCACAGTTCAAGATGGCGTGCTGAAAGTAGCTCTCCCTAAGATTGAGAACAAGGAAGTACCTCAGTCAAAGAAAATGATAGAAATTAAATAAAAAAATTTGCAGCCAATCTATTTTTGACTATATTTGCATCCGCATTTGAGGAAACAATCCGAAAAATGCAGATGCATTTTTTTGGTGCGGTAGTTCAGTTTGGTTAGAATGCCGGCCTGTCACGCCGGAGGTCGTGGGTTCGAACCCCATCCGCACCGCAAACGCCCGAGAGCAATCCCGGGCGTTTTTCGTTGTTGGGAAGCCTGTTTATCTGACCGCCTCCATGGCTATTTTCTGGCATTGGCGAGCTTCTTTCTTCGAGATGTGATATTCTGTGTCCTCCAGGACATATTCATTGCCTTCCACGGAAATGCCCAGCGTCGGCTTGATGAGGGTCTCGAACCACGTGCAGGCAGCGATATAGCGGCCATACTGCCGGTTCAGGTGATATCCGTCACGGGTGAGATCATAAACCTTGCATGCATCCGGAACTTTATTTTTGTTGTTCAGGCTAGTCTCTCTTGCCAGCTGGATTGCCTTTCCGCTAGGGATAACGACATCTATATTGAAGTCTTTCTTCAGATTTTCCACGCAGCTTTGAATCCCATTCCACATCTTTGCCTGGCTCCTGTCGTAAAGCGGGAATCTCTCGTGATCCGAATTCGTGGCATATGCCCATGTCTCATGCCAGACGATAGACGCATGAGGGTTCGTTGCCTCATTGCGAACGATCTCTATCAACTTCGGCAGCCACTCCCTGTAGTTATCATATATTCCAGACAAACCGGAAGTCTCTTGCATAGTGATAATATCCCAAGGCTCATCCTTAATGCCATCTCTCAAAGAGCAATGCTCGCTGACAACCGTCCATGCGCCATTTTTAGCCTTCGAATATTTATAATTCTCCGCGCCGGAAGCATATTCATTGCAATGCCTCTCCAGTGAACACCCACCGATGTACAGCCTTGCCACTGTCACGTTGTGGATTCCCGCAGTCCTGAGCAGAGCGGGGAGATACTCAGTCCCGTCATCGGAGAAACTGTTTCCTATCGCCAGAATCCGCAGGGTATCTGGGTTCTCCGGCAGCGGAAAATTCTCGAAACTCCCCTGCGCCCGTCCCAGCACCGCCACGCAGAGAATAACCACAAATGAAATAATTTTCTTCATATCAGTTTATATCAGTTAATTTCAGTATTGGAATTTGCATTCTGAAAGTTACGAATATTTTCAATACGATAGCCATCCCCACACAGACTTTACCCGGCCCCGAGCCGTCTTCATTGAAATGCATCTCCATCAATCTCCCGCCCTAACAGAGACTTTACTCGACCCCACGGGGAATTTGACGCCATGTAGCGAGATTTGGATTCCCCTGCCGATTTGGTTTCCCCTTCCCACGTGACTTGACAGCTAGAAGCCCCAAGAATGCAGATTTCTCGTCAAGTCACGAGCCGAAAAGCAGTTTTCGGCCAAATTCCCACATGACTTGACAGCTAGAACCCCCTAGAATGCAGATTTCTAGTCAAGTCACGACAAAAGACAACTGCCTCCAGCAACCCCGCATCGGCTAAATCGCCCAAATCATTAATTAGTCGTTCCTTAAGAGTTATTTAATAAATTGACAATCAATCAAATAAAAGTAGTATTTTTTGTTTTTGTCTGCGGAATTTCGTACCTTTATGTCTGGAAACCTTGCAGAAAATGATAGGAA
>JALCSU010000001.1 GCA_022653735.1 Bacteroidales bacterium | reverse complement strand
TGCATAGAGTTTTATGATATTTTAGAAACAATCCTAATTATTTATCAATCATGAAAAAATATCTTTTAGTTTTCCTTTGCGGAGCCGTGATATTCCAAGGCTGCGCGAACATGTCAAAAACAGGCAAAGGAACTCTCATTGGCTCTGGCGCCGGAGCAGCAATAGGAGCAGGCATTGGTGCCGCGATCGGTGATGGCAAAGGTGCTGCGATTGGTGCTGCGATTGGAACTGCGGTCGGAGCTGGCGCGGGTGCTGTCATCGGAAAGAAGATGGACAAGAAGGCCGAAGAACTCGAAAAGCTTGAAAACGCTCAGGTTGAAACAGTAGAAGACCAGAATGGACTTAAAGCCGTAAAGGTAACGTTCAACAGCGGAATTCTTTTCCCAACCAATGGTTACACCCTCTCCAAGACTTCAAAGTCTGAACTCGCCGAGTTCGCCAAAAAAATGTCCGACATGCAGGACACCGACATCACTATCTACGGACATACCGACAACACTGGTTCAGATGCAGTGAACGAGAGGCTTTCCCAGCAGAGAGCTGACGCAGTCGCCAACTATCTGAAGACTTGCGGGATAGCCGGCAGCAGACTCACCACGGAAGGTAAGTCCTACACAGAACCTGTCGCATCCAACGACACAGTTGAAGGTAGAGCACAGAACCGCCGCGTGGAAATCTACATCACCGCCAACGAGCAGATGATCAAGAAAGCCGAAAACGGCACGCTCGAATAACGGAGTCTCTAAGTATAATGAAGGCTGCGCCCGTTTTACGGACGCAGTTTTTCATTTGACCAGAAGGTCGCGCAACTTGTCGGGAGCAAAGCCCAGAACGAGGGGAAGCTTGGAATATTCTTCGCAGGCGAGTAGTTCCTTGACTTTCCAGGGGCCGTACTTCGAATAGGCAATCTCTGCGAGCCGGGCAGCAACGAGATACTGAAGCGGGATAAGGATTTCGGCACTCTCCGAAGAAGGCTTCGAGATGCCGACGAGAATATCGAGCAGGTCCTCCATGTTAGCAAGGTTGGTGTCCTTGTTGGCACTGAGGAACTTAATAAGGTTGGAACGCAACGTGGAATATTCATAGTCCATCCAGCCACCATGGAATAGGGCAGCGCCCTCTCTCATCAAAGGCAGCGCATCAGGATATTCATTGTTCAGGATGGAGAGAACGATGTCATGTTTGTCATCAAAATAGTTGGTGAGTATCTTCCCAGAAGGGAATATCCTGCCGTAGAAACGCCCGTTAGTGTATTTCAATGGTTCCTGAGCCATCAGAGGATTTTGATATACATTGAATATGAGACCGGCAGCTTTGGCGCAGGCGTCCGCATCCGGTTCAATGATGCACTCGACGGCAGGGGAAGATATGCCATATTCAGACTTAAAAGACTTGATGAACGCAGATACCTCCATCAATGTCTTCCTCGGTATATTAATATAATAGGGTGCATAATAGACAATTCCTCTGCCTTCGGTCTTCTGCAGCGTAGGAGCCAAGGCATCCAGATAATTGCAGAGCCTGAAAGGGTTTTCGCCTTGGCGTGCTTTGGCAACCGCCATGGCGCACACTCTGTAGGCACATTCAACCCAGTCTTCGTAATCGCCTGGAAGCTTACTGCGGGTGACCACCGTTATTTCATATGTGCCGTCATTGACTTTACGAATATCCTCTATTCGGTTCTCACGAAAAGTGCCGTAGAGCAGGTTTCCGTCATCGAATTCCATGAGATAGTCTGAGGCGCCGCCCACCCACATTTCTCTGCGCCTCCGGTCTGAAATTTTCTCGTCTGTGAACGAGGACACATATTCATTCCATAACTCCGAGACCATCCTGATGGAGTCCTTTTCGGCCTTCGACATAACTTTCAGGTCTACGTCGAAGGGGCGCAGGCCGGGAATCTGGGCGCTGCGGGTCTGCGCCGCCAATGACATGCTTGCCAAGGCTGCTGCACCCAAAAGGAATATGCCGAATATTCTTTTCATGTCGTAAAAATAAGAAAAAAATAGATATTGAATCAAGTTCAAGAGACGTGCCCCTGACCGTTCATTCCGGACTCGATCCGGAATCTAGGCACGTTTTCCCCCGTCATCCGGACTTGATCCGGAATCTAAGCTTGCGGACACCAGATCCTGAATCAAGTTCAGGATGACGGGGTGAGTCGTTCAGGATGACGTGTGTCAGGATGACGGTACGGGTCGTGCAGGGTGATGACGTAGTGGTTCAGGGCCTTGCGGTGTGCAGAAAGCCCGAATCGCACACCGTACCAGTGGTTCAGGGCCTCACCGTGTGTAAAATGCCCGGATCGCACACCGTACCAGTGGGTCGGGGCCTCACGGTGTGCGCAAAGCTCGGTTCACACACCGATGATGTGGTAGTGTGATGTTCGGCTGAAGTGAAGGGGCGTAGAGGGTCATGTGTGGGCAAATGCGTTCATACTTCTCTCGTCATCCGGGCTTGGTCGGGAGCTTATTTTCCACAGAGATATTTTAGCCAGAAGGCACGGTTGGCATCGCGGAAATGCTTGCCCTGATAGCCGCGATAGCCATGCATGCCATCCGGGTAAATCATGAATTCGAATTTCTTGTTCTCTTTCTGAAGTGCATCCACAAGCCTCAGAGTGTTCTGGAAATGGACGTTATCATCTCCCGTCCCGTGAGTCAGTTTCAGCATGACGCTGCCATCGTAGTTTTCCTCCGTGACAGGATAATTCTTCGCATGAGCTGTCACCCTTGTTTTTTCGTAGCCTTCAGGATTTCCGAGCGGAGCATCCATGAAACGCTCGGTGTAGTGGGTGTCATACAGAGCCCACTCATACACTCCCCCGCCAGCGATTCCGTAATGGAAGGCATCGGAATGATCCATGACAAGTAGTGCAGTCATGGTGCCACCGAAAGAGAAGCCCTCTACGCCAATCTTGTCTGGAAGGACGTATGGCAGGCTCTGGAAATACCTTGCCCACTCCACGAAATCCCGAACCTCCAGCTCGTCCAGCTGCCTGTAGACCTGGTCGAGTCCCTGCCTGCCGTTATGTCCAGAGGCCCTGCAGTCGGCCACGACCTCGATTATCCCATTGTCCGAGAACCATTTATAGCGGTCGAACATGTCGAAGACATCGCTGACTTCCGGAGTGTCGGGTCCGCCGTAGATGTCGAAATGCACTGGATATTTCTTGGAAGCATCGAAACCTTTCGGATAAATTACTTTCGCTGGGAGCACAAGTCCGTCATGCGTTTCCATAGTAATGATCTGAGGTAAAGATGGGTGCTTCGCAATGAACTCAGGGCCGGCCAGATCTTCCAGCTTCTTGGAGTTGGACGGCCTGTCAACCTCGTAAATCCAGATCTGGTATGGAGTGCTAACGTTACTGAGCGATGTGATGGCGTATTTCCCATCAGGGGAAATCTTCGTTGAAGAAGCGTTCAGGGCGGGGTCCGAGACTGTCTTCACGATGCCATTCTTCGCAGAGTAAATGGCAGTCCGCCACCGGCAGTCTCTCTGGGCAGTGAATATGACTTCTGATGTGCTTCCGTCGAACTTTTTTGAAGGTTTGCCTTCGTTGACCTTCAGAATGGACACCCTCCAGTTCTCGCCAGAAGTCAGCCTCTTCAGCACGGAGCCATCGTAGGACAGGTAATATATCTGTTCCCAGCCTGTCTCGAAAGAGCGAGCCATGTACAAGCCATCGCGACCGAAAATCATGCCGTCAATCCAGTCCAGCCAGGTAGGATAATTCTCGTGATAAATTTGTTTCTTTGAGCCGTCAGCAACGGAAACCGCATACAGGTCCAAGGTATTCTGCACGCGAGGCTCCCTCTGGATGTAAAACTGCCTGCTGTCCGCTCCCCAGAACGGGGTTCCGAAATATTGATCTTCATTCTCGTCGAAATCTGCCCACGTGACAGATGCGGACTCCACGTCAGCAATTCCGATGCGCACCTTCGGATTAGGATCTCCGCACTTCGGGTAGCGAGTCATCCTCACCGAGCCGCCAGTAGGCGACATGTTCTCTATATTCACGGCGCCTCCAGCCTTCTGGGAATATTGCAGCCCCATTCCTGAACGGTCGTAATCCTCGGGATAAGGAGAATATATCGGGAAAACCGGCACCAGCGAATTGTCGAAGCGGTAGAAGCCGATTTTTTTCGAGTCAGGAGACCACCAGAACGCTCGATAGCGGGATGGGCGGCCGAAAATCTCTTCGTAATATACCCACGAAGCATAGCCGTTCAAAATAACGTCGGAACCGTCTGAGGTGAGCCGAATCTCGTTTTTCGTAGCGACATCCACGACCCAGAGGTCATTGTCCCTAGTGAAAGCCATCTTTGAAGAGTCCGGGGAATATGTAAGGTTCACGGCTTCTTCCGGCTGAAACGGGAAAACGCTTGTCGGCTCGGGATAAGATATTCCTAAAGTCTTTTTATGCGTCTTCGCATCAAGGGAATAGTCTTTCTCGGCAGTGAACGAGCCATCGTAGGTCAGGGCAACTTCATGGTCCCCGACCCACTTCCAATCGTAAGGGATGTCGTTATATTCCTGGGCGGAAAGACTTAAGGTTCCCAGCAACGCAGCGGCTGCGATCAAATGCTTCATATTCATAATATTAATTAATCAAAAAATTCGTCTTTGAAATTCACGAGATAGACTTTCTCGGTGGCACGAGTCAGCGCAGTGTAGAGCCATTTCAGGTCATCTCTCGTAAGCTCATCCTGCCAGAACGGATTGTCGATGAACACGCATCCCCACTGCCCGCCCTGGCTCTTGTGGCAGGTGATTGCATTGGCGTATTTCAACTGCAGAGCATTGAAATACGGGTCCTCGCGCACCGCGGCGTAACGCTTCTTCTTGCCTTTGATGTCGGAATAGTCCTCATTCACGCCAGCGTAAAGCACATTCTGCTGCTCATATGTGAGCGAGGCCGATTCCGACATCAGCGTGTCCAGGCACACTTTCGCTTCAATCTCCACGTCCCCATAATCTGGGAAAGAGAGCCTGGCATCGGCGAACCGAAGCCCGTAACGCTCTTCGAAATTCTTGATGCTGAGCAGTTTCGCGATATCACCATTGGCAATATAGTCCATGCCCTCAACCCCTTGGAGGAACTGGTAGCAATTCTTCACTATCATCAGTTTCTCCCCCTTCACCAGCTCTTCCTCATCGTAAAATACCTGAGCTCGTATGCCTGCGTTGTATCTGTTAGCCCGCTTGTTGGAGCGGCAAAGCACCACTGCGTCATCTTTTGAATATTCAGAGAAATAGGCAGTGTTCAACTTGTCCAGCAACTCCCCTCCTGTTATTCTGAATATGTCATCGAAGCCTTCTGTGCCAAGGCCTAGCATGTCAGGAGTGAAAAGTTCGTCGCCCCCCTCGTCGGAGGCTATCAAGCCCCTGATTTTCGTGGCGTTGTACAATATGCCGGACTCCTTCGCCTGGCGGACGACCTCGGTCAGGGAGCAGTAACTCACCCCCCCGAAACGTTCCTGCATATAAGGATAAGAAAGTGCCGGAGACTCCTCCAAGCCGATTGGAGGGAGTTGTGCGGAGTCCCCTATCAGAATGAGCCGGCAATCCCGCCCCTTCCTGACATATTCCACAAGGTCTTTCAGCAAGTCTCCTGTTCCAAAATTCACAGTCTGCTGTCTGCCAGGGTCCTCAATGCCTATCAGAGAAACTTCGTCTGCGATGAATAGCTTGTGAGCGAAAAGATTGGGAGCAAGCGAGAAGAACCCCATGCCATCGTCCCCAACCGACTTCTGACGATATATTAATTTATGAATGGTCGTCGCTGGCTTGCCTGAATATTGTGAAAGCACTTTGGCCGCCCTTCCCGTAGGAGCCATCAAATGGCATATTTCCTCGACCTCATCTGGCTTTTCAGGGTTCGGCGCCGGACGAAGCGGGTCTAGCGCAGAGATTACGGCAGAAATGGCAGTAGTTTTGCCTGTGCCGGCAAACCCATTGATTATTAATATGTCTCCGTCATCCGAAGTAATGAAATCTGCAAGCGTCCTGAACAGACTGTCTTGGTCGGCAGTGGCGTCATAGCTGAATCTATCCTTGAAAAGCTTGTAGAAATATTCGTTCCTCTCCATCTCCTATTTCTCCCTCCTCCCGAATATCATTGTAAACACAGCAAATATAGGATACATTTCCACGCGACCCAAGAACATATCTAATGTGTACATGAGTTTCGCGCCTACTGACTCAAGACCGTAATTCCCGAATGTACCCAGTTCCGCAACCGAAGGGCCCACATTGGAAAGGCAGGAGATGGTACCTATCAGCGCATTATTGTTATCCACTCCGAAGCAGAGGCAGAGAATAAGGGAAAGCAGCATAACCACGAAAAAAAGGTCCATGTAAAGGATGTGCGGAGCCAACATCTTCTGAGTGAGCACCCTTCCATTCAGCCGCACCTCGTGGACAGAATGAGGATGGAGCACATTCTTTATATGATAGCTAATCTCTTTATAGAATAAAAGAGCCCTGTCTGCTTTTATGCCTCCGGTCGTGGATCCAGCCATACCACAGCGTATTCCGAAGAAAATCAGCAGATAGCTCGGCAACATAGGCCACGAACTATTGTCAGCAATCGCGAACCCCGTAGTAGATGCATAACTCAATATGTGGAAAGAGCCTATCAGGAATGAGTTTCCCCAGCCTTTCACAAGCCCTTCGGCCTTCAGGGTGACCGCCACTAATATAGTCCCCGCCAAAATCCCAGAGAGGTAGAATCTGAACACTTCGTTCTTGAAAGGCTTGAAGGATTTTGTGACAACAGCTATGTAAATAAGGCCGAAATGCACCGAAGCCAGCAGCATGAACGCCATGGAAACAATGGTGATAGGCAGCGAGTTATAGGAGCCTATGGAATAGTTCTTCGTGCTGAAGCCGCCAGTGGCAACGACGCTCATGGCATGATTTATGGCGTCGAACGGGCTCATCCCTGCAAGCATGTAGCAGACAAACGCTGCGACCAGAAGGCCCAGATAGACATATGTGAATATGAATACGGTCTTGTTCGTGCGAGACTTGTATTCCTGCTTCGACAGCGAGGAAAGTTCCAGATTCGTGAGTCTCAGTTTCATCTGGGATGTGTTCGGAATGATGAGCAAGAGGAAAACGACAACCCCCAGACCGCCTATGAAATGCGTTGAAGAGCGCCAGAAAAGCAGGCTGTCGGGGAGAGACTCCACATTGGAAAGAATCGTGGCTCCGGTGGTAGTGAAACCAGAAACGCTCTCGAACCAAGCGTTTATGATGGAGAACGGCCCGCCCCAAAGGGCATATGGAAGCATTCCGAATATGAATGAGAGCAGCCAGGACAGGACAATAATCACGTAGCCATCCTTAATTGAAATGACAGAGGCTTTCCTAACGAATATGAAAGGGAATATCCCAGACGTGAACGTTATGGTAAAGCTGATGATCAATGCCGCCAGCGCACTGTCGTTGCCGTTCGCCATCGACACAAGTATGGAGAAAAACATGAATAGCGCGTTTACGAGCAACGCGTAGCCGACGTTCCTGGATATTACCTTTACATCCATTACTTTTCCTCGTTATTCATTCTCGCGCGCAAATCTGTCAGCCGTTTTCTAAGTTGCTGATTTTCAACGATTATCTCAGATATTCCATCGTTCAGCTCGGAAAGCTGGTCATCGCCATCAAAATCATACGTGTATTTCTTGTTGGACGACCTGTATGCATCCAGGCCAGAAAGCATCTTGTAAATCGGGTTCACGTAATATGCCAACACGAAGAAAAGCAGCATCATGATCAGAAGCAGCCCTACGCCGACAGCTACCGTGCCTGGGATGATGCTCCTGTAAAAACCCCGCTGGAATGTCAGGGAGTTTTTTTTCAGCTCACCGTACATCACGCCAGCAAGGTTATCAATGTCTCTGGAAAGCCTTTGGAAACGAGGTTGCAGGCGCTCGAAGTACCAAGACCTTGTGTCAATAAAATCGGAGAGCATCACATCGTTCAATTCAAGTGAGGTAAGCATGTATGCTGAGTACGAATACACTACCGAATCTGCCAGAGGCTGCATATCGATGCTCGTAAGGGATTTCCTGAGCGAGTCGCAATGGCTCATGAATGCTTTCTGATGCATTTCAGGAAGCCTTGTCAGTGAGGAATCCCCGATGGCAGAAAGAATCGCCAGGTTGTAGGAATTGCTCACTTCGGAGAGTTGCTGGGCCATGTTTATGCTCTTCACGTTCTCAGCGATAAGTTCCGAGACGTAATTGCTCATCCTATCATATTCCAAAATAGAGATGACGCTAGAAACCAGCAGGCAGACAGCGATGGCCATGAGGCTGAGCGTGAACTTCATCCTCATGGACAGCTTCCGGTTCCTGAACCTTTCAGAGAATCTCTTGAACATTCCTAATAACTTCTTATAGGATACAAATATAATAATTCTTAGGTTTTCATATTTGACAAAATATCCTTATCTTTGCATCCGTTGCGTGAGATAGGGGACGGCGAGCGTCTCCTATCTCTTTTTTTGAAGACAAAATGAAACGGGAAGAAATACTTGACAGAATGCAGGGAAAAGTGGCCGAGCGTGGCTGCTTCATCGTTGATGTCGAAATAGGCAAAGACGACGACATCACTCTCACCCTCGACAAAGAGAATGGCTCAGTGAGCCTTGAGGACTGCGAGGCCATTAACGACGCTTTCCTGGCCGTCTTTGACAAAGACAGCGAGGACTATTCGCTAACTGTCACTTCCGCTGGCCTGGATCAGCCTTTCAAAGTGCTGAAACAATTCCAGAAAGCGATCGGCTCACAAGTAGAAGTGAGGCTGCGGAACGGCAAGAAGATCATCGGGCTGCTTTCCGATGCCACAAAAGATGGCATCACGTTGAGGTATTCATTGAAAGAGGCCGTTGAGGGAAAGAAGAGAAAGGTAATGGTGGAACACGAGGAAATATTCAGAATGGAGGATATTAATTCAGTGATTCCTCATATCGTATTCGAGAAAAAGACAAAGAATAAATAAATATGGAAAAGAAAGATGAGGTAACGCTCATTGATGCGTTCAAAGACTTCAAGGAAGAAAAGAATATCGACCGCCCTGTGATGATGGGTGTTCTGAAGGATGTGTTCCTCACCCAGATCGCAAAGACTTTTGGGTCTGCGGACAATTTCGACGTAATCATCAACGTGGATAAGGGGGACTGCGAGATTTATCAGAATTTCGAAGTGGTGGAAGATGTTGAAAACCCTAACACTCAGATTACCGTCGATCAGATCAAAGCCGAGACTGGCGATGACGACTATGAGATAGGCGATGTCTACACGAAGAAAATACCGCTTTCATCTTTTGGCAGGAGGGGCATCCTGAATATAAGGCAGAACCTTCAGGGAAGGATAATGGATATCGACAAGGCCAATGTTTTCAAGAAATATTCCGATAAGGTGGGAGATATTTTCTCCGGCGAGATTTACCAGACATGGTCAAAAGAGGCTATCCTTCTCGATGACGACAGCAACGAGCTGCATCTACCTAAGACTGAGCAGATTCCTGGCGAGAGGTTCAAGAAAGGCGACACCATCAGAGCCATCATCAAGAACGTCGAGATGAAGAACAACACCACGCCTTACATCACTCTTTCGAGGACCTCTAACGAATTCCTCGAGAAACTGTTCGAGCTGGAAGTTCCTGAAATTCTCGATGGACTGATCACGATAAAGAAGGTCGTGCGCATCCCTGGCGAAAGGGCTAAGGTTGCCGTGGAATCTTACGATGAGAGAATCGATCCTATCGGAGCCTGCATCGGCGTGAAAGGCTCTAGGATCATAGGAATAGTTCGCGAGCTTCGTAACGAGAATATCGACGTGCTGCAGTGGACGAACAACACCCAGCTCCTCATCCAGAGGGCGCTCAGCCCTGCGAGAGTTTCTTCAATCGATCTTGGCAAGTCCGATGAAGACAAGATAAAAGTTTACATGCTGCCAGACGAAGTGAAGAAGGGCATCGGCCGCGGCGGGTGCAACATCAAACTGGCAGGTATGCTCGTTGGTCGCGAGATAGAGGTCTGGAGAGAGCTTCCAAAAGATGAAGCCGAGGACGAGGAAGATGTTCTTCTCAGCGAATTCAGCAACGAAATTGACCAGTGGGTCATCGATCGCTTGGAGGCCATCGGATGTGACACAGCGAAAAGCGTGCTGGCTTTTTCGCCTGAAGACATTGCAAAGAGAGCCGATCTTGAAGACGAGACCGTAGCAGAGGTGTTCAAGATTCTGAGGGCAGAATTCGAAGAATAAAAGTTTCGAAAATATATTAATGAATAAACTAGGGGTTAGTAATAATGGGTGAAATAAGACTAAACAAAATCATCAGGAAGTATAACATCGGAATTCAGAATCTTATAGATTTTCTGAAGACTAAAGGCGTGGAGGTGGAAGAAAACCCGAACGCTAAGATTTCCGATGAATATCTTCCTGACATTGAGAAGCAGTTCGGGAAGGATCTTGCGGACAAGGAAGCTTCGGAGAAGGTGGATATTAAGCTTACGGAGATCATAGAGAAATCTCGCCGCAAGCAGGAAGAGGCTCAGGAAGAGGAAGAAGAGCCTGTACAGGAGACTGTGATCAAGAGCAATGTTTTTTCTTCTATTCCAATAAAGGAAGAACCTGAAATTGAGAAAAAACCAGAACCGGAACCAGAGCCAGAACCAGAACCTGTGCCTGTTCCAGAACCAGAACCAGAACCAGAGCCAGAGCCAGAACCTGCACCTGTTCCTGAACCGGAGCCGGAGCCAGAGCCAGAAATTGTTCCAGAGCCCGTGAAAGAGAAACCAGCTCCAGCAGCTGAAGCACCAATTGAAGCCGCTCCCGTACAAACCCCTGCGGAAGCCGCTCCCGAAGTTCATAAAGCATTGACCAAGCATGAGAAGAAGCTGGCTGCCGCAAACAAGCAGAAAGAGGAACAACAAGCATTCAAGCACAAGGAAAAGGTAAAAGTCGATAAATCAGAAGAGGCCGAGTCTGCGGCAGAGGTAGAAGAAAAATTGCCAGGATTCAAGGTGCTTGGAAAGATCGATATGTCGCAATTCGAGAAAAAGAGCGGAAAGAAACGTGAGAGAATTGCTAAGGGAAGCCAGAAAGTGGATGTGGATAAAGAAGGCAAGAATGCCGATAACAGTTCTCGCAAGAATAAGAAAAAGGATGCACGCGCTCAAGATCAGGGTAAGGGCGGAAGAAAGCGCAATCGCAACCAGGACCGTTTCAAGCCTGCGATGACAGAAGAAGAGCAGGAGGCATTGCAGAGAGAGATTCAGAAGCAGGTGAAGGAGACCTACGCCAAGATGAACGAGAGCAAGAAGGGCAACAGTTTCGGAGCGAAATACAGAAAGGAGAAGAGGGAGCAGGCTGCTGCCAGAACTCAAGAAGAGATGGCTCAGGAAATGGCCGATAAGAAAGTTCTGAAGGTTACCGAATTCGTGACTGTGAATGACCTCGCGACCCTCATGAACAACACTCCTGTGAACGAAGTCATCAAGGCGTGCATGGATCTGGGTCTCATGGTTTCCATCAACCAAAGGCTCGATGCAGAAGCTCTGGTGCTTGTAGCCGAACAGTTCGGCTACAAAGTCGAATTCGTGACTGCCGACCTCACAGAAGAACTTGATGATAACAAAAAGAATGATAACGAGGAAGATCTTGTTCCTAGGCCGCCAATCATCACTGTGATGGGCCACGTAGACCATGGCAAGACTTCTCTGCTGGACTATATTCGTAAATCGAATGTCATAGCTGGCGAAGCAGGAGGAATCACGCAGCACATCGGTGCCTACAACGTCGTGCTCCCGAACGGTCGTAGGATCACATTCCTCGACACCCCTGGCCATGAAGCTTTCACCGCCATGCGAGCCAGAGGAGCTCAGCTCACCGACCTTGCTATAATCATCATAGCCGCCGATGATGCAGTCATGCCTCAGACAATCGAAGCCATCAACCATGCTCAGGCAGCCGGCGTGCCAATGGTGTTCGCAATAAACAAAATCGACAAACCAGGGGCACAGCCGGAGAAAATCTACCAGCAGCTAGCCCAAATGAACATCCTGACTGAGAACTGGGGTGGCAAATATCAGTGCCAGGAAATCTCGGCCAAGAAAGGAATCAACGTAGACAAACTGCTGGAGAAGGTGCTTCTTGAAACCGATTTGCTGGATCTCAAAGCAAACCCTAAAAAGAACGGCATAGGTACAGTCATCGAGTCGTCCCTCGATAAGGGCCGCGGGTACCTGGCTACCGTGCTCGTACAAGATGGTACATTAAGACAGGGCGACATGGTCCTCAGCGGCAGTTATTACGGACGCGTTAAGGCTATGTTCAATGAGCGTGGGCAGAAAGTCCAAGAAGCAGGCCCTTCAACTCCAGTCTCTATATTGGGGCTTAACGGAGCGCCAAGCGCAGGCGACAAGTTCAACGTAATGGATGACGAGAAGGAAGCTAAATCCATCGCGAACAGACGCGAGCAGCTGCTCAGAATCCAGGGCATCAAGACTCAGAAGCACATGACTCTGGAAGAGATAGGACGCAGGATCGCCATCGGAAACTTCAAGGAACTCAATGTGATAGTTAAGGGTGACGTGGACGGTTCCGTTGAGGCTCTGTCTGACTCCCTCATCAAGCTCTCCACAGAGCAGGTAAGGGTTAATGTAATTCACAAAGCAGTTGGAGCAATATCCGAATCAGATGTAATTCTGGCAGAAGCTTCCGATGCCGTTATCATCGGATTCCAGGTGCGTCCTTCATCCGATGCCCGCAGGGCTGCAGATGATCAAGGAATCGAGATTCGTTTGTACTCGGTAATCTACGATGCTATCAACGATGTCAAGGATGGCATCGAGGGCATGCTGGAGCCTATAAAGAAAGAAGAAATCACTGGCACCGCCGACGTTAAGCAGACATTCAAGATATCCAAGGTCGGGACCATTGCAGGATGCCTTGTCACCGATGGCAAGATCGCGAAGACTTCTCATTGCAGGCTCATTCGCGACGGCATTGTGGTTTATTCTGGCGAACTTGCTTCACTTAAGCGAGGCAAAGATGATGCGAAGGAAGTTTCTGCTGGCATGGAATGCGGAATCGGCATTGACAAGTTCAATGATATCAAAATTGGCGACCAGATAGAGGCATACACTATCACCGAGGTGAAACAGACTCTGGACTAATTCCGAATATACATACCTATTAAATAGACTGGCTCAGGAGCATTCCAAGAGCCAGCTTTTTTTGAGCCGCTATTAAATATTTATTGATAATTTTTAGAAGAGGAATGATATGAGTTAATGTGAAATGACGGATGTCCGTAATGGCGGGAGAAAAACAGCGTTGGCTAGCAATGACATCATGCTGGCGCTGCGGTCTATACAGAGGAGGCTTGACAGGTTCTTTGGCTCGCCGCTTGACCGTCCCGTTTACTCTGGAATCAGATGCAAAACCCTGTGTTCAAGAATGAACGACCGTCTCCGTAATCCTAAACTTGATTCAGGATCTAGGCCTTCGATAATATAGATCCTTTCCGTCAGGATGATGGGTCAGTTATTTTGTAATGCTGCAACCAATGAGCGAATCTCGGTCTGGATGCTCTTGCAGTGCGAACATACAATTTTGAGCTGCAAGGATTTGTCCGCGCAAATAGCGGGCTGGGTGTTATTCATTGCAGTGGCTCGTAATTAGGCTATGCCTGCCCAGGGGCGCTTTTAGAAGCGGGGCTGGGCATGTCGTTATGTTGTGCAGTGACTTCTTTCGCAAATATGCCTGCCCGCCAATTGCAAATGCAGGAACAGAATCGGCTCTGGATGACTGGATGGTTGGACAAAGATCCTGAAACAAGTTCAGGATGACTGGGGCGGGTCGTGCTGGATGACTTGGTGGAACGTACAGGATGACGTGGCTGGCCGTACAGGATGACGTGGTCGGCCGTACAGGGTGACGTGGTCGGCCGTACAGGATGACGTGGTTGGTCGGTACAGGATTACGGGTCGTTTATAATATAGAGCGTTGGTTGTACGGGATGAACGTAGTGGAATTTCATAAAGTACTGTCGGAGCATGTCCTTCTGGTGGCTTTGCAAAGGGGTGCTGCTCGACAACGTGGCTCTTGGGAGGTCTCGATGTCGAGACATGCCCTTCCCTACGCACCTCTGTGCAGCCTGCCTCGACAGCGTTCTGCGAGACAACCCCAGGCTATTTCCTTGGTGAGGCTGCCTTTTGGCCTGCCTCGACAGCGTTCTGCGAGACACTTCTTCCGAAGGGCTTGAATATACGTATGCGATTCTTTATTCGCATATTCGACAAGGTTTTGTGAAACCCTGAGGATAGGTTGTGATTATTCACAATTGAAGGCAACGGTGACATTCATTTTAAGAGCCAGGGACACATATTCCCATTGCCGACCCCCGTTCATAGAAACCGGGTGGGCGGCACAGTCCTTTATTAAAAGCCAGCCGGTGACACTATACCGTCGCCCATAAATTCTCGTCCTTCTAGGCGAGGACATGGATTATGCTTTCCAACCGCATCGATGACAGCCTCGCCGGCAGCCCCACATCTCACGATGACGGGAGAAAATGTTCATCCTTCAGGTTCCTTGAATCTTGCCTGGTCGCTCGTTATGGCAATGTCGATGTCTTCGGAGAAGCGGTTTCCGAGACGGTATGCTTTAGAGAGAGAAGTGCCGCCCTTGAATACGGCCACTTCTTTTTCCTTGCTTTCAAAAAGCATTTTCAAAGATCTGCATATCCAATAATCTTTTCCAGATAAATTTGCTTTATCCCGAGTCCGCCTTCCGCTTCTGGCGCGGAAGCCAATTGGATGACGGCCGCAAATGCGTCTTTATTTTCGTGAAGGTTCATGGATGTTCCAATTTGATTTGCTTGGCAGGGCGGACTCCGAGATAGGCAGCTTGTATGATGTCACGCCGTTCAAGGTCTTCCTTACAGATGGAGCGTTTTCGCCGATGCATTCAAACATCGCTCCGAGCAACGCACGGACGTAATTTGTGTCTGTCAATGACAGGCTTTCAAGTTCTCTCCGTTTTTCCGGAGAAAGCGCCCGTATGATTGACATGATTGACTTGCATGCTGAGTCGGGAGTGACAGCCGGTATCTCGCGGAACATCCTGATGGCATCAAGAATCCTCAGAAGCTCGATGTTGTCCTTTGTGATGGGGTTATGCTGACGCAGGAAGGAGATGTTATTTCCCCACGCTGCAACGGCATGCGGTATTTGCCCGTGCCGTTGACGATGGAAGAGGATATCTGGGAGGTTAGCCCCATAGTCTCAAAAGCCTGGGGACCGGTAATGTATCCTACAATTTTGCCATCCTTCTCAAGGAAATCCTTCACAATTTCGGAATCAGCAGGCTTGATTATTCCTAGCAATGTCTCTTTCGGCTTATAGTACTTTCCCTTCGACACTTTGCGCAACTCGCCTGAAGCCGATATTCTGCTCAGAGCCTTTGCCAATGCAAGATCATTGCTTGGATCCAAGCCGAAGTTAGAAATGGTGAAAACCGTTCCTTCCGGGAAAGAAGCAATCTTCCGTTTTATCTGTTCGCCCACAATCATTTCAGTTCTTTTTTGATGCAAGGATACAAAAGTCAAGTTATTTACGCAAAAAACTTGACAAACCTCAATGCTTTTTACATTGCCCGACATGTTTTGCGACCACGCCGGTAATCATGTACATGGCCTTCAGGTCCACATTCGCATAGGTGAGATTGTTGTCACTCATAATCTCCCTTTCATCGGAACTCGTCCCGAACGTCTTTATCAAGCGGCTGCCACGACCAATCTTTGCAAGCACCTGAACAGAGATGCTGCCACTGCGATTAAAATTCTTTTTAACGAATATGGAATAAATACAGTGATTTTTTTATAACTTTAAACATTTGGTTTAGAACATAGTGTATGGACGTTAATTTTTTCTTGGAAATACTTGGCATAAACTCGACATCAGGAAATGAGCTTCGGCTATCAGAATTTCTGAAGGAGAGACTGCCATTTTATATCCCAGAGAAGAAATTCCCTGATTTCAGAGTTTTAGAGCAGAAGGTGGATGAAAGTTCAACGAATCTGCTGCTGGACTGGTCTGGAACAGGGTGTCCTGAATATGTTTTCTGCACGCACATGGACACCGTCCCGCCTTACATAAAGCCAAGCCTCGGCCTGGTAGGGAAAGGAGACAGGCTTCCAGACGGCAAAATCGCCGAGCAAGACGACACATTGATTACTGGCAGGGGCAGCTGCGATGCAAAAGGGCAGATATTCACCATGTTGAATGCAGCGATGGGGCTTGCTGAAGACGGGTTCAGTAATATGGGAGTTTTGCTGGTTTCCGGGGAGGAGACTGGATCTTACGGCGCGAAGGCATGGGACAAAGAAATGCCAGGAGGGAAATTCGTTCTCGTGGGCGAGCCCACCAACAATAAAATGATATCAGCCTCGAAAGGCACGAAGCAGTACGGACTCACCTTCTTCGGCAAGTCCTGCCATTCTGGCTATCCAGAACATGGGGAAAGCGCAATCGACATATTCGTAGATTTCGTGGATAGGCTCAGGGAGGTGGAGTTTCCAGATGATCCGGTTCTTGGCAGGACGACCTGGAACATCGGCGAGCTACGCAGCGACAATCCCCATAACGTGCTGAGTCCGGAAATTAGCTTCCGAATATATTTCCGTACGACTTTTGCCACCGAGTCCCTGATAGACAATGCATTGCTGAGCGTCTGCCCTCCTTCGGCCACTATGGACTCATACGGTGGAGACGACCCTAAGGAATATTTCCACGACGTGCCAGGAGTCGGTTCCCAGATTAGCTGTTTCGGCAGCGATGCTCCCAGGCTCACGAAATTCCAGAAGAAAGCTATTTATGGTCCCGGATCAATTCTCACAGCACACACCGACAACGAATACGTCCTCCTCTCGGACATCCTCTCTGCTGCGCAGACCGAGAAGAAGATAATAGAATATGCAATAGACAATAAAATTTAGAAGGAACATGATTGTAATGAAGTTTGGCGGCACCTCCGTACAAGACGAGGAGGCCATCCGCAGAGTAATCTCAATTGTCAGAGGGCGGCTGAGCCAGCACCCTCTGGTCGTAGTTTCCGCTCTTGCCAAGGTCACGAGACTGCTTGGCGAGATTGCGACTGAAGCCGAAGCGCAACACGAAGAAAAGGTAAAGGAACTGCTCCTACAGCTGTCCGAAAGGCATTTCGGCCTGGCGAAAGCCTTGCTTAGCAGCAGTCCTAGCCTGCTGGACGAGTGCCTGGGAGACGTAAGGAAACATATTCAGGGATTAGAGACATTCGTCGGCGGAGTATGCCAAATCGGAGAGCTCTCCCCAAGGAGCCATGCCAGAGTGATTTCTATGGGCGAAATCCTTTCCTCAACCATCATATCATACGCATTCAACGCAGAGGGAATATCCTGCAAGTGGATAGATGCCAGGCGAATGGTCACCACTGACGACAATTACTTGAACGCCCGTCCCGACATGAGCGTGACCGAAGCGAACGTCAAGCGAATCATCGGCCTGGAATCCAACGGCACAGACATAATCTTGACGCAGGGTTTCGTTGCCTCGACCGCTGCAGGAGCCACTTCCGTCCTGGGTTTTGAAGGTTCAGACTACTCCGCAGCAATCTTCGGAATGGCATTGGAGGCCGAAAGAGTCGAGATATGGACAGACGTTGATGGAATCAGGACCACGGACCCTAGGCTTCTCGATGGCACGAAGAAAATCGATGCGATTTCCTACGAAGAAGCGGCCGAGATGGCAGCGATGGGAGCGAGGGTTCTGCATCCGCTTACTATCGAGCCGGCTAGGCAGAAGAATATTCCGATATTGGTGCTGAATTCGAAGAATCCAAGCTGCGAGGGCACCGTGGTGGAGCGAAGCGACGAGGCCCCAGAGGGGCCGAAGGCTGTGTCTTCGAGGAACAACATCCTGTTCATAAAGATAGAGACTCAGCAGCTGCTTGGGGTAACGAACATCCTAGGCGGCGTGATGGAAGCACTCTATTCCAGGAAAATTCCTGTCATCATCGCTGAGGCAACCGAATCGGAAGTCGGCCTGATCATACAAGAAGAATTCTACGGCCTCAGAGAGGCTCTTGAATCAATTTCTAAATGGGCTAAGGTGACAGTTTTCCGAGACAAAGCACTAATCTCCGTAATCGGACGAGGCGTCGTAACGGTTAAAGGCCTGGCAGACAAGGTGCTGATGGCGGCAGGCAGAGTCTACCTGGCGAATGTCAGCGCCAACATGCTCAGCACCAACTATGTAATAGACCACGAGAAATTACAGGACACGCTGAAGGCCCTTCATGAATATGTTTTTGCTTAATCTGTTATATTCATTATGATAAAGGTCGTTTTAAGTGGTTATGGCAGGATGGGGCACATGATAGAAGAAGTGCTTCATTCCAAGGGAATTGAGTGCGCCGCCAAAAGCGAGAATATTCAGGAGACTGCCCCTGCCCTCGCTAAAGAGTGCGTCTGCATAGATTTCACTACGCCAGACGCATTCCGCTCAAACTATCGCTTCATCGCTGAGCATTTCAAGGCCGCCGTCATTGGCACCACGGGATGGAATGATATTCAGGAAGAGGTAAAGGAATATTTCGCATCCTGTGGCACTCCAATGATATATTCATCGAACTATTCGGTGGGGGTGAATGTCTTTTCTGCAGCCGTAGAACTCATTTCAAAGTACTTAGGGGCCGCCGGAGGGTATGCTCCATACATAGTCGAGAAGCACCATATTCATAAATTGGATGCTCCAAGCGGCACTGCCAAATCCTTGGCGGCAGTGGTTGAGAAAGAAATGAATATGACTCCTAGCGTTGCTTCCATCCGCGTCGGGGAGCTGGCTGGCACTCACACCGTTGGCTTCGAAGGCGCAAGCGACCGCATCACCGTGGAACACGAGGCTTTTTCCCGCAAGGGCTTTGCAGAAGGGGCTGTAATGGCGGCGCAGATGACGGATGGCCTCAACGGAGTGCATGAATTCAAGGAACTGTTCTTTAATAAGTTGAAGTAATATGGAAAAATTATTGAAAGGCTGCGGAACGGCTCTGGCAACACCGTTTAGGAATGGCGCAGTTGATTTTGACTCATACAAGAAACTGGTCAGGAGACAGGCAGAGGCCGGGATTCACTTTCTTGTCCCTCTCGGATCTACAGCTGAGACTCCTTGCCTCAGTGATGAGGAGAAGGTCGAGCTCCTGCGCATCACTCGCGAGGAATTTCCTTCAAAACCTGTCGTGGTAGGGGCCGGCTCCAACTCATTGGATGCTACAGTAAAGACTATCAAGCTTTTGGAACCGTTGGACCCAGACGCATTCCTGATCGTCGTGCCTTTCTACAACAAGCCGACACAGGAAGGGCTTTATGAATATTTCTCTGCGGTGGCGGCATCAACTTCCAAGCCTATCGTCATGTACAACGTGCCCGGCAGGACCGGAACGAACATGAAGGTCGCTACTGCATTGAAGCTCGCTCACGAGGTGAAGAATATCATAGCAGTCAAAGAGGCTTCGGGCGACCTGAAACAGATCGAGAGGATAATCGCTGGAGCGCCTTCGGATTTCAGCGTCCTAAGCGGAAATGACGACCAGACCTTCCCTATCATGGCATGTGGCGGAGACGGAGTAATCTCGGTTGCTTCTAACGTAGCTCCATCGCAGATGGTCTCTTTCGTGAACGCTGCGCTTTCTGGTGACTGGGAGAAGGCACGCGAATGGAATTACAGGCTTCTGGACCTCTTCGACAATTGCTTCGTGGAGAGCAACCCGATTCCTGTTAAGGCCGGCCTGGCCGCCTTGAGCCTTTGCTCGGCACAGATGCGTCTGCCACTCACCGAGGCCAGTGAGCAGACCAAGGAAATAATGAAAGCTACTCTGGATGTCCTAAACGTCAAGTCATGAGCAAATTTGAAGAACTAATACGGGATCTGGAAGCAGGGAAAGTCCGTGTAGCGGAAAAGGCCGATGGAGAGTGGAGAGTGAATGCTCACGTGAAGGTGCTGATTCTGGATGGCTTCAAAGCGGGTCAGCTCACCGACATGAGCATTGCCGGAATGCCTTTTTTTGATAAAGACACGCTTCCTGTGCACGAATTTTCCATTTCGGACAGGGTCCGGATAGTGCCCGGGGGGTCTTCTGTTCGCTGCGGTGCTTTCATCGCCCCGTCTGTGATCATAATGCCTCCATCCTACGTGAACATCGGGGCCTACATTGACGAGGGGACGATGGTGGATTCGCATGTCCTGGTTGGTTCCTGTGCACAAATCGGGAAGCATGTACACCTGTCGGCTGGCACTCAGATTGGTGGCGTTCTGGAGCCAGCCGGCGCACTTCCGGTAATCGTGGAGGACAATGCCTTCATCGGGGGAAATTGCGGGATTTACGAAGGCACGATCGTCCGTGAAAGCGCAGTTCTCGGCTCAGGGGTCATTATCACTTCTGGAACAAAAGTTTACGATGCCGTAAATGGTTGCTATCTGCCCAAAACTTCCGGAGGCCGCACCGAGATACCAGCAGGAGCAGTCGTCGTCGCAGGCTCTCGCCCGCTTTCCACAGGCCCAGGAGCCAGCGAAGGCATTCATATCTACACTCCTGTCGTGATCAAATATCGCGACGGCAAAACCGATGCCTCCGTGGAGCTGGAACAAGCCCTCAGGTAAAAGAACACCTACAGGTTGCGAGATTCCATGCTGGCGTTAGAACGCATTTTTGAAATATTCTACTGACGTCTATCATTATGATTTTCTACAAGTATCACGGAGCGGGGAACGATTTCCTCATTGCTGACGACCGAGACGGGTCTTACAGATTGACAACCCCCAAAATAGTCGCCCTCTGCGACCGCCACGCAGGCATCGGCGCCGACGGTGTCATGTTACTGAAAAAGGCCACCTCCAAGGATGCCGCCTTCGAGATGGCTTTCTACAACCCGGACGGGTCCCACGGCATGATGTGCGGCAACGGTGGGAGGTGCATAATGGCATTCGCCGCTTTGAAGGGAATAATCTCAGTTAATGAATGGGTCTCGTTCATAGCTCCTGACGGCATTCACAAGGCAATATGCTTCAGCCCGCTGAAGAGACGAAACGATCAGACTTTGGTAGTCAGGCTGTCCATGAATCCGGTCACTGAAATCAAAGAATACGATGACGGCGTATTCTTAAACACAGGCACCAGGCATTTCGTGAAATTCGTCGACCATCCGCTGAGCTACCCCGTCTCTGAAGAAGGAGCTGCCCTTCGCTGGGATCCCAGATTCGCTCCGCAAGGCACCAATGTCGATTTTGTCGGCTTCATTCCCATATTTTCTGGTGACGAGGAACCAGGATACAGGAACAGCCTGGAATATCCACGCTCTGACCAGAAAAAGTTAGAGAAAATGCAATTTCGCAGCTTAGACATGTGCATAGCCGTGCGGACGTTCGAGAAGGGCGTAGAAGGAGAGACTCTCGCTTGCGGAACCGGTCTCGTTGCCGCCGCAATAGCTTCGTATGCGAAAAACTTCTACATACCGACAGCGAATTTCAATTCCAATCCGTACGCCGATTCCAATCTGTACTACAAGTACGTCGACATGCATAAGGATCACTACTGTTATCCGCTAAAGACAGAACTCAGCGACATCTACGTAGACTTCGTCCCTCACGGCTCCGGCAAAAACTTCAGTGCCGACGAGGTATTCCTCACCGGCCCCGCTACCTTCGTTGCCAGCATCGAAATCTGACGAGCTCACCGCCGGCTCGTACTCCTCCGACCTGAGCTCCCGACACCATTGTTATGTCCGCATCGAAATCTGACGAAGACAGTAAAAATATTCAAAAGGTCGAAAGTAACCTTTTTTGCTCATTTTTTGAAATACGTATGCCGAAGTTTTATTTTTTACAAACTTATTTTTAAAAATTTAAATTTTTCAGTTATGAAAAAATTATTTTTGACACTAGCAGTCGCTACGATAGCAATCGCAGCGAGTGCCCAGGTTTACGTAGGTGGTCAAATCGGACTTTACAGAGACACTGACGACAACAACACTACTTTCAAGATTCTGCCTGAAATCGGCTACACCTTCAATGAGCACATTTCCGTCGGTAGCGTGATTGGTTACGCCTACGCTTACGACTCCGGCAACAAGGTCGACCAGATCGAATTCAGCCCTTATCTACGTTACACCTATGCTAAACTTGGACCTGTGCAGCTATTCTGCGATGCCAATGCAGGCTTCACTTATTACAAATTCAAGCCGAAGAACGGCGCAGACAGTGATGACACTTACTGGCACGCTTACCTGAAACCAGGCATTGCTATCCCTGTCAGCGACAACCTCTCATTCGTCAGCCATATCGGCCAGATAGGCTACGACGATGCCAATGGAGTTTTCAGCGCCGACTTCTCAGGCAATGCAATCACCATCGGAGTATATTACAATTTCTAATTGGACATATTAATATAGCATATTCAGGAGCCGACCAAACCGCCGGCCCCTGAATATTTTATTATGGTTTATTTGTGTTGCCTGACTTGTTTCTTTTATATTAATGTACGGCATAAGCCCCTCACCCACCATTGTCATATTCACATTGAACTGGAAGCTGTGAACAACAACGTCTGATTGTCTACGCCGGTCGACTTGCAGCTCACTCGGGAGGCGAAGTGCATCTGAGTGGCCTGCGTCGTGGTTGCGCTGACTTTTGGCTGCCTGTTGAGGCTGGCAAAAATCGATCATTCCCAACCACATCGCCATGCAAGTCATTTCCACTCCCGAGTGAGCAGCAAGGACCGGGAGTTGCCCTGTTTTCCGCACTTGTTCACACCTCTAACCCAAAAGCACTACAGTCGGATAAGAGGATGATTGCCCGAAGCATGACGGGAAGGAAAGCCGGAAATTGCACGAGAGGGAAATGAGTACGATTTCCGCTACTGGCATCCTGCGGCTAATGCGTTGTGCACAGTCCGTACGCTTTTGGAGCGCAAACATACAATAATACCCCGGAAGGATTTGTCCGTGCAATTAGCGGGCACGGCACTATTAGTTGCAGTGGCACGCAATGAGTTTATGCCTACCCAGGGGGTGCTTTTGAAGCGGGGCTGGGCATGTCGTTATGTTGTGCAGTGACTTCTGATGCAAACATGCCTGCCCGCCAATTGCAAACGTAGAATCAGAATCGGCTCTGGATAACGTGATGGTTGAACAAAAATTCTTTCCAGTTATAATCCAAATAAGAATGAGGCTTTTTCTGAAATCTTGAAGATAGGTTTTGATTATTCACAATCGTAGGCAACGGTGATATTAATTGTAAACGCTGAGGAGACTATTCCCATTGCCAACCCCCGTTCTGTGAAACCGGGTGGGCAACGCAGTTCTTCATTACAAGCCAGTCGGTGGCACTATACCGTTGCCGATAAATGGTAATTCTCTCCTCCTTCTGGGCAAGGGTATTGATGAATCCTTTGTGACCACAGTGACCACAGTAACCAAAGTGACCACAGGCGTTACCAGATGCCCCGTTTTTCACGATGACGGGAAAACATGTTCATTCTTCTTCCGTCATCCTGGCTTGACCAGGAATATGGGTTTTGCGAAAACAGATCCTGAATCAAGTTCAGGATGACGGGGCAGGTCGTACAGGATAACGGGGGTGGAACGCTTTGGATGACGGGGCAGGTCATACACAGGATAACGGGGGTGGAACGCTTTGGATGACGGGGAGTATAGTTAAAGATGACGTGGTGTATTCCTAAGCGCAGGGTATATTCCTAAGCGCAGGGTTTTGGACTTGATCACACATTTGACTATGCTCGCCCGGCACGAACCAAAAAAAAGGACGGTCGCGTGGGCCGTCCTAATTCTTATTCAGAAATATGTCTGTTTACATCATGTCGCCGCCCTGTGGCATTGGTGTTGCCGGGGTCTTCTCTGGGATGTCCACGATGCCACATTCGGTGGTCAGGAACATGCCAGCTACAGAGGCAGCGTTCTGAAGGGCAACGCGGGTAACCTTCGTAGGATCAATGACGCCAGCCTCGAACATATTCACATATTCGCCTGTGCGGGCATTGTAGCCAAAGTCACCTTTGCCTTCGCGAATCTTCTGGATGACAACGCTTCCCTCGACGCCAGCGTTCTCGGCAATCTGACGCAGAGGCTCCTCGATTGAACGAGCCACGATGTTAATACCGGTGTTCTCGTCATCATTGTCGCCCTTGAGAGTCTTCAGAGCATCAGCAGCGCGAACGTATGCGGTGCCACCACCTGGCAGATAGCCTTCCTCGACAGCGGCACGGGTAGCGTTGAGCGCATCTTCTACCCTATCCTTCTTCTCCTTCATCTCAATCTCGGAGCCTGCGCCTACATACAGCACTGCAACGCCGCCGGCAAGTTTTCCAAGCCTCTCCTGGAGTTTCTCCTTATCGTAATCTGAAGTAGTGGTCTCAATCTGCTTGCGGATCTGAGCGACTCTGTCAGCTATGTCCTGCTTAACGCCAGCACCGCCGACGATAGTGGTGTTGTCCTTCGTGATGGTAACCTTTTCAGCCTTACCAAGCATCTCAGGAGTAGTGTTTTCAAGAGTGAAGCCCCTCTCCTCAGAAACGACTGTCGCACCGGTCAGCGTAGCGATGTCCTGAAGCATTTCCTTACGACGGTCACCGAAGCCAGGAGCCTTAACGGCAGCGATCTTCAAAGTGCCACGCAGCTTATTTACCACAAGAGTAGTAAGAGCTTCACCATCAACATCTTCTGCAATAATTAGCAAAGACTTGCCATCACGGGCGATAGGCTCAAGGATAGGAAGAAGATCCTTCATCGCGGAAATCTTCTTATCCGTAATAAGAATAGAAGCATCATCAAGGACAGCTTCCATCTTGTCGCCATTGGTCATAAAGTAAGGGGAGATGTAGCCTCTGTCGAACTGCATTCCTTCAACGACCTTAACCTCAGTATCGGTGCCTTTAGCTTCCTCGACAGTAATCACGCCGTCGCCTTTAACTTTCGACATAGCGTCAGCAATCAGCTTACCGATAGTATTATCGTTATTGGCAGAAACGGTAGCGACTTGTTCGATCTTGGAGTAGTCGCGCCCAACTTTCTTGCTCTGTTTCTTAAGATTCTCGACTACGGCATCAACGGCCTTGTCGATTCCCCTCTTAAGGTCCATAGGGTTAGCTCCAGCGGTAACATTCTTCAAGCCAACATTGATGATAGCCTGGGCAAGAACCGTGGCAGTAGTAGTGCCATCGCCAGCCTGCTCGTTAGTTTTGGAAGCAACTTCCCTAACCATCTGGGCACCCATATTCTGGTACCTGTTCTCAAGCTCAACTTCCTTAGCGACGGTAACGCCATCCTTAGTTACCTGAGGAGCGCCATATTTCTTATCGATCACTACATTGCGACCCTTAGGTCCAAGAGTAACCTTCACTGCATTTGCTAGAGCGTCTGCACCCTCTTTCATCAAAGAGCGAACGTCTGTATCGAATTTAATTTCTTTTGCCATAATTCAATCCTCCATATTCATTAAAGAATAGCCAGAATGTCTGACTGCCTGACAATTAGATATTTCTTGTCATCGACAGTAACCTCTGTCCCGGCATATTTGCCATAAAGAACAGTGTCACCCTTCTTGACTTCCATAGGCTCGTCCTTTTTTCCAGGGCCCACTGCCAAAACTTCTCCTTCTTGAGGTTTCTCTTTCGCTGTGTCAGGAATATAAATTCCTGCAGCTGTCTTGGTCTCAGCCTCCTTAGGCTGAATCAGAACTCTGTCTGCTAATGGTTTAATCATGATATTAGAATTTAAAAATTAATTTTACGTCTAGCCCTAGATTACTCTAGGTACTCAGACCAAAAATCAAAGGCTATGCCATTAAGTCAAATATGACAATTTGTCACCAAAGACTCGAAAATGACACCTTGTAATTCCAAAGCAATTGCCTAAATTTGAAAAATATCATAATATGAAGAACAATTTTATGAAAACTCTAACCAGGGCAACCCTTGTCATAGCCGTTGTTCTCTCCATGGCAGCAACTTCAGGTTGCAGTAAGTTCGGGAGATCGAAAGGGCAGAGCACCGAGTTTGCCACTTTCATCAAGGCATATACTAGCGGAATTATTTCCGACAAGGCTACCATCAAGGTCGAACTAACTTCTGATGCGCCAGACGTGACTGCCGGCTCCGACGTCAAGAATGGGGTCCTTACATTCTCTCCGAATATAAAAGGCACCGCCAGATGGCTCACGCCGAAGGTAATAGAATTCATTCCAGAGAACGGCGCGCTGAAATCCGGCCAAGCCTACAAGGCGAATCTCAGGCTGGACAAAATCCGCAAGCTGAGCAACAGGAAATACAAAAAATTCACATTCTCTTTCATGGTCGCCATAAAAGAGGCTGTGATGAGCCTGGATAATATGACAATAACAGCCGCTTCCCCAGAAGTGGCGAGCGTAGAAGGCAGCATATCCCTTACCGAAGAACTTCCTCTGGAGAAAGTGAAGGAGATGATAGAATTCAGTTATCCAGACAATTCTGCGGAGCTGAATGTAACCATGGCTAATGACCTGACGCATTTCCATTTCGAGATCCTTGGCTTGAAGAGAGGGAAAGACGACAGGACGCTGAAACTGAATATGAAGCCAGCGGACACAGGATTCGTCACTGACTCGAAATTCGAGATAAGCGTACCAGCGTCTGGAGTATTCAAAGTCATTAATGCTGAACGAGTTGACGTTTCAAAACATTACATAGACGTATTCTTCTCGGAAGCATTGGCCGAATCATCAGATTACACAGGGCTGATTACCCTGGACAACACTGAAGGATACATGATGCAGATAGAGAATAACCACGCCAGGGTATTTTTCGAAGGGGCGGAGGATGCCAGCGTGATATTGAATATCAATCAGAATGTGAAGTCAAGTGCTGGAGCACTACTGAATAAGGCATATTCAAAAGATTTCGCGCCGACCCAAGAAAAACCAGCCGTGGAGCTTTCCATAAAGGGATCAGTCCTGCCGAATTCAAAAGAACTCATACTGCCATTCAAGGCCGTTAATCTGAATGCCGTGGACATAAGCGTGATTCAGATTTATGAAGACAATGTGCTGAATTTCCTGCAAGATAACGAACTTGACGGTTCGAATTCGTTAAGGCGTTATGGCAGACTGATCTACAAGAGGTGCCTGAGACTGGATTCCGATCCGTCGAAAAATCTGCATAAGTGGCAGGACTTCAGCGTAGACCTCTCCAGGCTGTTCAAGCAAGAGGCCGGGGCAATTTACAGAATCAGGCTGTCTTTCAGGCAGGAATATTCATTATACGGGAGTAGCGATGACTTTAAGAGCGGCATGCCTCAGAATGACGTCGTGGACATATCTACGGTGAGCATATCAGAAGAAGATGACGAAGAGTGGGATGAGCCTAACCCTTATTATTACGAGGACTTCTTCGATTGGAGCAAATACAACTGGAAGGAACAGGACAATCCGGAGAAGCCATCATACTATATGGAAGAAAGCCGCTTCCCTGCCATAAACCTTTTATCCTCGAATCTTGGCATAATCGCCAAATACTCTGGCGGAGACCGCATCTGGGTGAGCGTAAGTGACATTTTAACTGCGAAGCCTGTGTTCAATTCCGAGCTTTATGTCTACAGCTACCAGCTGAAAGAGATAGGGAATGCGAAAAGCGGCACTGACGGAATGGCAGAGATAAAGCTTTCCGCCAAGCCGTTCGTAGTCGTGGCGAAGCGAAGCGGAGCCACAAGCTACCTGAAGGTGACCGAAGGCACAGAATGCTCTACTAGCAGATTCGATGTGGGTGGACAAACGCTAGAGAAAGGCCTGAAAGCCTTTATTTATGGAGAAAGAGGCGTATGGAGGCCTGGCGACACGCTTCACGTATCGATGATACTGCAAGACAAGGACAAGAACATCCCTGACAGCCATCCGGTCGTTATGGAACTTTACAACCCTCAGGGGCAGTTCTACAACAAAATCGTGAATGGGGATGGGATGAACGGATTCTATGTATTCAACATTCCAACTAAGAGCGAGGACCCTACAGGCTTGTGGAATGCATATTTCAAGGTCGGCGGAGCGACTTTCCATAAGTCTTTGAGAATAGAAAGCATAAAGCCTAACCGCCTGAAGATTGCCATGAAAATCGGGGACGGAAAGACTATAGACGGTGGTCAGAAGGTGCCGGTCAGCATAGATGCCAACTGGCTCACAGGACCTGCTGCGGCTGGACTCGATGCAAAAGTCACTATGACCTTGCACAGCACTGGCAGTGGATTCGACGGTTTCAAAGACTACATATTCACGAATCCCGCATCCAGCTTCATGAGAAGCGAGCATGAATTAATCAGCAGCAGTCTCGATAGCGACGGGCACCTGAGTGCCATGGTTGAAATGCCTGCGGCCCAGGATGCCCCAGGAATGCTTTCCGCGAATATCTTGACGACGGTGGCAGAGCCAGGCGGGAACACTAGTTTCAATAGCACGACGATGAGCTATTCTCCATATTCATCATACGTCGGAATGAAATTTCCGAAGAGCAAAGCTCACTACCTTGAGACCGACAAAGACTATTCTATCGGAGTCGCCGTGGTGGATAGGAATGGCAAGAGGATTTCAGGGGAGAATATTGAATATTCAATATACAAGATGAAATGGAGCTGGTGGTGGGAATCTCGTAGCGATGAATTCGATTCCTACGTCAATGGCACGAACGCCAAGCCGATCTCTTCCGGAACACTGACATCTTCTGCAAACGGAGACGCAATAATTCCGTTCAAGATAGACTACCCTGAATGGGGACGCTATCTGGTCATCGCTAAAGATGTGGTAAGCGGCCACGTCGCCGGGGGCTATCTCTACGTCGATTGGCCTGAGTCTCTTGGAAGGTCAACGAAAACCGACCCTACGGCCCTATCTATGTTAACTTTCTCCACTGACAAGGATAATTACGATGTCGGGGAGACAGCCCTCATCTATATTCCTGTCGCAAGCGCAGGGCAGACCCTGGTTTCCATAGAGAATTCCACTACGGTTTTGTCACGCGAGTGGGTAAAGAATTCGAGCGGTGGCGTAACATACAAGCTGAAGGTAAGACCAGAGATGGCTCCGAACTGTTACATACACCTGACCATGGTTCAGCCACACGAAAGGGATGACAACGACCTTCCGATAAGGTTATACGGCATCAAGCCTATCTTCGTGAACAATCCTGCCTCGCATCTGGAGCCAGTCATCAATATGCCTGACGTGCTTCGGCCTGAGGAAGAATTCACGATGAAAGTGAGCGAGAAGAATCACAAGGCGATGACATACACCATCGCCATAGTAGACGAAGGACTGCTAGACCTTACAGCCTTCAAGACTCCTGATCCTTGGAATTCAATGTACGAGAAAGAGGCCCTTGGGGTAAAGACTTGGGATTTATACGATGACGTGATAGGGGCTTTCAGCGGCAGATTCTCGCCAATGTTCAGCATCGGAGGTGACGAATCCATGCCTGTAGGTTCGAGAAAGGACAACAGATTCAACCCTGTCGTGAAGTTCCTCGGGCCGTTCTCCCTGCAAAGCGGCACCGCAACGCATAAGATCAGGCTGCCTATGTACGTGGGCAGCGTGAGAACCATGGTGATTGCCGGCAAAGACGGAGCCTACGGGAAGGCAGAGAAGACCACCCCTGTCAAATCGCCTCTCATGGTGGTGCCTACGCTTCCTAGAACGCTGAGCACGAATGAGGTAGTCGTCCTGCCTGTGAATGTATTCGCCCTCGAAAATGGGGTGAAGGACGTAACGGTAAGCGTGAAGGCAGAAGGCCCGGTAAAAGTGGCAGGAAACAGCCAGAGCAATATTCAGTTCAAATCTACCGGGGACCAGCTCGTGAGATTCAGTCTCCTGACGACTGGCATCGGGCAGGCTGAGATAACAGTTTACGCAAATGGAAACGGCCATAAAGCCAGCGAGACGATTTCAATCTATGTCGGCAATCCTAACCCGCCGACGATATCCAGCACGACTATAGCGCTGAACGGCGGTGCCAGCAATACTTTGTCATTTGCGCCGTTCAAGCCATCCGAGGACGAGTGGGCAGTCCTTGAGCTTTCAAGCATGCCTACAATTGACTATAAGGGAATATATTCATTCTTCAAACATTACGAATATGACTGCACGGAGCAGCTGGCTTCTAAGGGAATCAGCTTGCTGGGCATTCGCGAGCACCTTGACGAGCATTCCAGGCTGGATGCAGACGAGACAATCAAGAATGTCATTCTGAAACTATATTCAAGACAGCTGGCAGATGGAGGATTCGCTTATTGGCCAGGTTTTGCTCAAAGCAATGACTGGGTAAGCTCCATGGCCGGAATATTCCTTATCGAAGCTTCACAAAACGGTTTCCCTGTAAGCAGGGGCGTGCTGGCCAGCTGGGCACGTTACCAGAAGAAAGCAGTGCAAAACTACCGCACAGAGGATATGAATTCTTATTCAGATCTTTCTCAGGCCTACAGGCTTTACGCTCTTGCCCTGATTGGCCAGCCAGAGAGCGGAGCGATGAACAGGCTGAAAGAAAAGGAAACGCTTTCTAATACGGCTGCGTGGATGCTCTCGGCAGCATATTCATTGTCGGGCAAGAAGAATATTGCTCAGGAAATAATATCGAATATCAAGAACGAAACTGACGCTTGGTCTGGGAATGACTGGACTTATGGGTCCATGCTTCGCAACAAGGCCGTATCGGTCGAGGCACTTACTTTAGCTGATGAGATTCAGGAAGCATACGACATGGCCCAGGAAGTTTCCAAAGGCCTGTCCAGCTATTACTCGACTCAGGAAGCCGCCTTTGCAACACATGCGATGGCTAAACTGGCGAAAAAAGCAATCTCCGGGACTCTCTCGGCAGAGCTGACACAGGGGAATGGCAGTCCTGAGACAATCAGCGGCACTTCCGGATATTACGAGAAAGAGCTTGACGCACAATCTGGTTCTGTCAAATTGAAGAATCTTTCCGAAGGGAAAATATTCGCAACGCTTGTCACTTCCGCATATCCGTCCGCTGGCGAGAAAATCCCTGCGAAGTCTAACGGGCTGAGCATCAGTGTCAGATATATGTCCGAAGACGGAAAGACGCTCGAGCCTTCTGAAATAGTTCAAGGCACTGAATTCCTATCCATAGTCTCCGTAACGAACACAAGCGGCAACACAGATTGCTACAACGTGGCTCTGTCGGAGAAGATACCTTCGGGATGGGAGATATTCAATGACAGGCTGCTAGGCACTGCCTCAGACGAGAGCGCCCCATGGACGTATCGCGACATCAGGGACGATAGGGTCAACTGGTTCTTCGACTTAGGCAAGGGTGCCACAAAGACCTTCAGGATAAAGCTTCAAGCCGCCTACGAAGGCGAATTCAACCTGCCAGCCATCAAGTGTGAGGCCATGTACGACAGGGATTTCAGCGCTAACACGGCTTCTGGCACGGCGAAAGTCATCAGGAAATGACGCACAAAGGAATATCTCTCATTGTAATATTCCTTATTGCAGGCCTTGCCGTAGCATATATTTTCTGCCTGCCGAAGGATTTATTCGCAGGCACTGAATATTCCACAGTCGTAACCGACAGGAATGGAGAGTTGCTTGGGGCAAGAATCGCGAAGGATGGGCAATGGAGATTTCCAGAATGCGACACGATTCCGCCAAAATTTCAGACAGCAATCATCGAGTTCGAGGACAAGTGGTTTGCCCTGCATCGCGGGGTGAACCCTGTGTCCATAGCCAGAGCTGCCATCGGGAATGTCAAGGCTGGGCGCGTGACTAGCGGGGGCAGCACCATAACTATGCAGGTCGTCAGGATGTTGCGCGGAAAAGAGAGGACTTTGTGGCAAAAAATGATAGAGGCCGTGCTTGCGACAAGGCTCGAACTGAGATATTCAAAGGAGAAAATCCTTGCCCTATATGCTTCCCACGCACCTTTCGGGGGAAACGTAGTCGGAATCGAAGCCGCCGCTTGGAGGTACTACGGTAAGCCTGCCGATGAGCTTTCGTGGGGCGAAACGGCAACGCTGGCTGTGCTACCCAACTCCCCTGCTGATATTTATCCCGGGAGGAACAGGAAATCCCTTTTAAACAAACGCAATCGTTTGTTGCATAAAATGTTCAAAGATGGTTGCATAGATTCCACAGACTTGGAACTTGCGCTTGAAGAGCCGCTTCCGGCTGCTCCAGAAGCCCTGCCTCAGGAAGCCTATCACCTAGTGGAATACTACCGGAAGACTAATCCTGGGAAAAGATCCCGAACATCCATCGACATACATCTGCAACGACAAATCCAGGCGATTACAGACCAGTGGAATGAAGAATTTTCAAGAATGGGAATATATGACATTGCTGCCGTCGTGGTCGATGTGCACACAGGTGAAGTGCTGGCCTACGTCGGGAATGCGAATCCACACAGAAAGAGGCCAGGAGCAGATGTGGACATAGCCAGGTCGCCAAGGAGCACGGGCAGCATATTAAAGCCTTTTCTCTACTGCGCCATGTTGCAAGAAGGGGAACTGCTGCCAAACACGCTCCTGCCGGATATTCCTATGAATTTAGGCGGGTTCTCGCCTCAGAATTTCAATCGGCAATTCGATGGCGCTGTGCCAGCATCCGAGGCTCTTGCAAGGTCTCTGAACGTGCCTGCGGTATACATGCTCAAGAAATTCGGCACCCAAAGATTCTTGGAAGTTTTAAGGCGATGTGGGATGACTTCTCTTGGAAAGAGCGCAGATCATTACGGACTTTCGCTAATACTTGGCGGGGGCGAATGCACTCTGTTGGATGTTACTAAGGCATATTCAAGGATTTCTCTTTCCTATCAAGCCGCAGACACAATATTCAATGATAGGAAAAATCCTCTGCATAATTTTCCGTTGAAAGACAAATGCGCCCTATGGTACACTCTGGATGCGCTAAAAGAGGTGAACAGGCCAGACGAGATTGACTGGCGCCTCATTTCTTCCGTAAAACGAGTGGCTTGGAAGACAGGCACCAGCTATGGATTCAGGGATGCATGGGCAGTAGGGGTGACTCCTGAATATGCAGTAGGAGTCTGGGTAGGGAATGCAGAAGGACAAGGAGTGCCAGGATTGGTAGGTGCCAGGACGGCAGGACCTGTGATGTTCGACATATTCAATATGCTGCCTTCAAAGGAACTTAACGATAAATATGCCGCTAACGGCTGGTTCTTGGAGCCTGTCTATGGGGACTACATCAAGGCAGAGGTCTGCCCTCTCTCTGGACATCTGGCTGGACCTGGATGTGATTCGGCAAATTTGCTCATGCTGCCTCGAAAAGCGATGAAAAGTGACCCTTGCCCATATCACAAGATTGTGGACGGCATAAATACCTTCATCCTTCCCCCTTCTATGGAATGGTATTACAGGCAGAACCATCCCGAATATGCTCCATACTCGCCTGAGGACAGCGAGAATTATGCTCTCATGGAATTCATTTACCCGGAAGGTGGCAGTACGATCTACATCCCACGCCAGCTGGACGGCTTCATTGCTGGAATCACATTCAATCTTGCGCATAGGTTGCCTTCGGCCAAGATTTTCTGGCACCTCGACAATGAATATGTCGGTGAGACCCAGTTCATTCACCAGCTGAGCCTGACCCCCAGCCCAGGCCATCACACAGTCACCGTTGTCGACGATAAAGGCAACTCCCTATCCGTCGGCTTCACTATCGCCGTAAGCGAGAAATCAGCCAATTCCTATTAATTCCGCCACTAGGCAGACATGATCAGCACCCTCGTTTTGACGATTCCCCTTCCCTCACCTACCGTCAGTTCCCCGCCATCATCGATTCCGAGCCTAATCATTCTCTGTCTTCTGCCCAACCTATTATCGAGCTATGGCTGATTACTATCTATGCGTTGGTGAACCATTCGGCAATTTGTCGGCAACGGCGCCATGCGATATATTCGCTTAACGAAAGCCACCCGTCGCCCACACACCTTTTAAATGCGGGGTGAGCAATACCCTACAGCTTCTGGCAGTACCATTTTACACACAACTGTTCCCAACAATTTCCCCCTCCGTCGCTCCTGTCCCGAAAAATCATCTAACATTCCTGCCTTCAATCCTCGCTCTCGGACCTAGCCAAAGTTGCGACAGCCAAAACGCCAAAAAATGGATTATCGTCGCGACATTCACTCGGCAGTCAGGCAACCCTTTCTCAGGTTCTTTTGCTGTCTCCTGTCCTTGTCATGTCCGTAGTTTCGATAAAAAGAATGCACTAGCCATCAATTCATCATTGCAAGTTGATAAATAGTGTGGTGGAGTAATATGGATTGACGTTTCTTGAAATATACAGCGATGCATTAGGTGTCATGACCATGTGACTGAGCTAAGGATGTGAAAATTCGTAATCATACTCCAGAAGGATATTCTCAGGGAAATGGCATCCTCCGGAAGTTATCCTGAGCGGCTAAAAAAAATGCCGCTCAGTCCGAACTTCCGGTCGGATGATTTCGCAAGTACGGATAGATGGATGGCGATGTTTTTGGTCGGGTGCTTTTGCGGCGCGAGGTGATGTGGCGTGGAGTAGCGTGAAATGGCGATGGCCATGTAAACACCCGGGATGGCAAGTGGGGTGTTTACATGCTCACCCACTATCCACGGCATTCTGTGGCACTATGGTTCGCGCGCCAAAAGCATCTGGACGGAGTTCCGCAGTAGGTAACAGTATCTTAGGTGGTGGTTTGGATAGTTTATCCTTCAGATTTATTATTCCACCATCCTAAAGTTACCACGAGCGGGTAGCAAATGCCGATCTGCCTGAACTTACGGCTGGATGCTTGACGTGATTTGTTAACCATTTCATCCTCCGGAAGTTATCCTGAGCGGCTTAAAAAAAATGCCGCTCAGTCCGAACTTCCGGTCGGATGATTTCGCAAGTACGGATAGATGGAGGGCGATGTTTTTGGTCGAGTGCTTTTGCGGCGCGAGGTGATGTGGCGTGGAGTAGCGTGAAATGGCGATGGCCATGTAAACACCCGGGATGGCAAGTGGGGTGTTTACATGCTCACCCACTATCCACGGCATTCTGTGGCACTATGGTTCGTGCGCCAAAAGCATGCGGCGGCGGTCGATGACCTGGATGGGGATGAGGACGTGGATTGGGTCGTGAATGATGGGTAGAGATGGGTGATAGTGGACGTGGATCGTGGTGGTGGACGGAGATGATGGGTAGAGATGGGGTTAGTGAATGTGGGTTGTGATGGTTGGCGGGGTGCGGGGTGGTGAATGAAGAATGCGGCTCGGGATGAATTGATTCCGAGCCGCATGGATGATTCAAGTGATTATCTGCTTACTTCCAGACTTCATTCTGAACCAGAAGTCCGTTCATCTTGCGGATTTGATTGTAAGGGATTGGCATCATGACCCAGTTAGGGTTATAGCTGCACGACGCATACTTCGCAAGGTACGTTTTCTCGTATTTCACATAGCCATTCAGAGCGTCTCCGGCTATTCCCCAGCGAGCCAAATCGTACCACCTGTGGCCTTCGAGAGCCATCTCGATGCGGCGTTCCCAGCGAAGAGCCAGCGTAGCGCTTTCCGCAGTCGTGAATTGAGAAGCCGGATAGAGTCCGATACGGTAGCTCGCCGCTGCATTCGACTTTTTAGCGCCGTTTACCAAATCATCGAAGACATAAGCGGAAGAGCTTTCCTCCATGGTATCCGGATTCACTGCCTTGACATAGCCATTTGCAGCGCGCGCACGAACCATATTGATATATTTCCCAGCCTCGGCATACTCTCCGTCATGAATCAGGACCTCTGCATACCATAGCAGGACATCGGCATAACGTATCAGATGGAAGTTTTTAGCCGAAGAGCAAGTGGTGGTCGAAATGGACAGGCTGCCTTTATCAGCCTTACGCGGGATATTCTTCTTATTCAGATAAACCCCGCCATTCGAGACATCACGAACCCATCCGTCAGTTGTCTGAGGAACAGACCAATCCAAGTAAGGGGTGTCGAATCGACCGGAAGACACATCCAAACGCGGATCAGTATAAACTGACAGATCAGTATGAGGGACATTATTATTATCCAGCATCGTCAGAGCATCATGATTACGATAAGAATCATCCATGAGAGGCAAGCCTTCCGAATCGACTATGTGCGCATTCTCGAAGTCGTATGAAGGCTGATAGAATCCCCAGCCACCTGTTCCCAAAGCTCCGGAAAGACCGATGTGGGCAGTTCCGTTTATGCAGGAAACCACCTCGACGGAACCGGAAATCGTCATCTGTATGTCGAACACGGACTCTCCGGTCCAATCGCATTCCCCGGCGGTATATAGCGTCTCATAGGTGTCTGCAAGGCAATATTTCTGTCCCTTATTATCCTTTCCGTTCGCTATGACATCCTCCAGAGCCGCCCTGGCGTCTTTCCAATGATCGGAATTGCCATTCTTGCCATTGTAAGGGGAAGACTGGTAAAGCCTCACCTTGGCATACAGTGCCTGAGCAGCCCATTTGTTGACACGCCCCTGTTCAGTCGCCCATGTGTCCGGAAGGTTTTCGTAAGCATATTGCAAGTCATCTGCGATTTTATCCCAGATGTAAATGTAACTGCCATTATCATCCACGTTCGAGACTTGAGGATTGGTGCTGGCTTTCATCGCTTCATCGTCTACGTAAGGAACAGCAGCGCCAAAAAGCTTGACAGCCTCGAAATGCCAGAATGCCCGCATGAAACGAGCCTGGGCAATCGTCTCGGTGTAGAAATCTTTGCTCTCGCCCTGAATATTGGACAAGTCATCCTTGCACAAGCCTGCTACTTTGATAACATTGTTCGCAAAGAAAACGCCGTTGTAGCAACCTGTCCATTTACTAGACAGGTAAGAATTATCCAGCGTGAAAGTATAGATTTCAAGGGCGGTGAAATCCGGCTGGTCATTGAACTGAGACCCCTTGTTGGCATCGCCTCCCATGATGTCGCCGTAAGCATAATTGCTAAGGGTGCGGGCGAAATAGTCGTCATCATATAGTTTTGCGTACATTCCGGTCAGCAGCTGAGTGACTCCTTCCTTATTGGTGAAGTCTGTCTCGCTCTTGTTCACGACAGGTTTTTCTTCCAGGAAATCGGAACAAGAAATCAAAGTACCGAATGCGAAAGCAATGATGGTAAATATTAATATTCTTTTCATTTTGCAAAAATTATTCATATTCATTCAATGCGCTAGAAAGTGATGTTGGCACCAAGAATAAATTGGCGAGGCATACCGTAAGAGCCATAGTCCGTACCCATCATTCGGTCATTCGAGCTTTCGCCGCCATAACGAACAACAGGGTCGAGTCCGGAATATTTTGTCAAGGTAAAGACATTGCTGACCTGGGCGTAGAAACGCACCTTTTCAAATTTAATCTTTTTCACGAGGTTCTGAGGCAGGGTGTAGCCTAATGTCAGCGTCTGCATCCTCAGGTAAGAGCCATCTTCTATGTAGCTGGAATTTGACTCGATGTCCAGGGTGCTGTCGCCATTGGAAGTAGCCCACATAGGGAGGGTACCGTTAGGATTTGTCTCCGGATCCCAGGACTTGTCCCTACGATCTTTAGCATACGCTGCCTGGAGAGCGCCGTAATAAGTGAAATATTTATACATCGCATAAAGATCGTTTCCAAGAGAGAACATCAGATAGGTGCTGAAATCGAAGCCTTTCCAGGACATTCCAAGGCTGAACCCACCAGTTAGGTCCGGATGAGGATTGCCGATGAAAGTACGGTCGGCGGCGGTTATCTTGCCATCGTTGTTCACGTCCTTGACTTTGAATTGTCCGACATATTCCTTGGCGTTGAAATTATCCGCATCGGCACCATAAGGTATGATGGACTGGCCTTTGTCGTTCTTGTAATTCTGGACATCCTCCACGCTCTTGTAAATTCCATCAGTCTTGTATCCATGGAACATTCCGATCGCATGTCCCTTCATCATGACGTTCATGTTGGAAATACGAGTGGAGCTGAATATTCCGGAGTCCTGCCCCGTCTCCGTTATCTTGTTCTTATAGTGAGAAAGGTTCAGCCCTACATTGTAATTGAAATCCTCGAAAGAGTCTCGCCAAGAGATGTTGAAGTCGAAACCGGTATTTTTCATGTCGCCGATGTTCACGCTAGGGTAACTGGCATTGCCAGCCAAGGCTGACCAGTTCGCATCGATGAGCATGTCTGAAGTATTCTTCACATAATAGTCAAAGTCTCCCGACAGGCGATGCCTGAAGAGGCTATAGTCAAAGCCGACATTGAACATCTTGGCAGTCTCCCATTTCGCATCCAGGTCACCAAGGTTCGTGACTCCGAATCCCTGCCATGCTCCGGAATCAGTGCCGTCGATGGCATAGAGATAATTATTGCCCGTGCCATATTGGAAAGCCCAGTTGTAGGCACCGATGTTAGAGTTACCAGTGGTTCCGTACCCGGCACGGATTTTAAGGTCGCTCAGCCAGTTTCCGCTCCATTTCATGAAATCCTCATCGGAAATACGCCATCCTATTGAAGCGGAAGGGAATGTTCCCCAACGGTTTCTGGAAGAGAATTTAGACGAGCCATCCCTGCGCACGGTCAGCGTGGCAAGGTACTTTCCTTTATAAGAATAGTCCACCCTGCCGAAAATGCCGAACATGGTAGATCTGTTATTCACGCTGCCGCTATTGCCAAGGTTAGCCGTGGAGCCATTGTTTATCACCCATGTATTCGGATCGTCTTCGAATGGATAGTCGGTGCGATAGGCTTGTATCCAGCGTCCGATGCCATCCTTCAGAGCCTCTGTTCCCAAAACCACGTTGACAGAATGGTCTTTCGCTATGGTCTTGCGGTATGTCAGGGTGTTGGTCCACTGCCAATTGAAGAAATAGTTCGCCTGCTCGTAGAAACTGTTTGTGTTGGTTCCTTCCTTATTGGACATGATGGTGCGTTTGTTCATCCAGTAGTCCCAGGATCCAAACAGACGGGCGCTGAACTGAGTCCTGAAGGTTAAATCTTCTTTCAAGCTTGCCAATGGCCTAAGCTCGGCATAAACGGCAGTCTGCATGGCAAAGAAACGACGCCTGTTGTCCTTGCCATTCTCCACCTGAGCCAATGCGCTCTCGGAACGTCCGCCCTGAGCATTGACGGAACCGGCATAATCGCCCCCGATGGTGTAGACAGGGACCCACGGCTGCACCTCGTATGTGAATGAGAAAGCATTGTCGTCAGACTGACGTCCGCGCTCGCCGGAGTTCTCCATGAGCGCCATGTTCGTATTCTGGCCAATGCTGAAATATTCATTCACGTTGAAATTGGTATTGGCGCGAAGGGAGTAACGACGGAACCATGATTCCTTGATTGTTCCCTCTCGGTTCATGTAGCCTAGGCCAACAGCGTACGTGGCTTTCTTTCCGCCTCCAGTTATGGAAACTTGCTGATCTGTGATGAAGCCATTCCGGACAATCTCATCGTACCAGTCGGTTCCTTTTCTCGCCTCTTTCTCAGATTTGCCATCCTCAAGCATCTGGTAATATGCTGAGAGGCACCATGTGTTTGTACCGTTATCCTTATAGGAGGCTCTCCAGGCATCAAGGCTCCCGAACCTTTCAATCACCTGCTCCTTCGTCAGACCCGCTGGCCTGATAGAATAAGGCATGGTAAGGTGACCGGTGCCATCTGGGCCGATGGTGCCGAACTGCTCATGAGGAGCCGGCACGATTCCTCTGTGCGTAAGCAAATTACGCTGGCCTTCTTCTTGGAATTCCATAGCCTCCCACGCATTCAGCAAATCATAGCCATTGTTTGCCATGGTGGCAACGCCAAAATAGCCATTGTACGACACCTGCGCCTTTTCATTGCGGCTTCCCTGCTTGGTAGTGATGATTATTACTCCATTGGCGCCCTTAGCTCCATAGATTGCTGATGCAGACGCATCTTTGAGAACCTGCATAGACTCGATGTCGTTCGGATTGATGGAATTGATTCTCACGCCCTGAACGCCATCTACGATGATGAGAGGATCCGCCCCGTTCACCGAGCCAATGCCTCGCACGCGGATGGTGGTTTCGCCCAAAGGGCCTCCACCGCTAAGAACGGTGACTCCTGCTGCCTTGCCTTGCAGAGCCTCCGCAAAATTAGAGACCGGAATTTCCTTCAATGCATCCATTTTTACGACAGCGACAGAGCCGGTTATGTCCTTCTTCACCTGGGTGCTGTAACCAGTGACCACCACTTCGTCCAGTGCCTGAGTGTCCTCCTGGATGACAACCTTGACCGATGTCTGATCGTCGGCAAGAGGAAGTTCCTGAGTCACGTACCCGATAAAAGACACTGACAGGACGGAATTGTCAGGAACCCCTTCAAGCGTCACTTTACCGTCCATGTTGGTGTTTCCTCCGATGGACGTGCCTTTGATTAGAATGTTCGCGCCTGGCACCGGTCCATTCTTGTCAACGACTGTGACCACGAGCTGACGCTTCCCTTGACTGATGCTAGAAATTTCCCGGGCTGGCTCGTTAATCAGGCCTGGGGCTGCCATTGCAGTCATACAAGACAGCAGAAATGTCCCGAGAAAGAAGAATCTCGACAAAATCTTCTTCATGATAAATGATGATTAGTTTATAATAGTGTGTTGTGTGGTAATAAACGCAAACCTAAGTTTTCACTCCCATGGAAACTGGTTTCCAGCCTAAAATTAGCAAAAATATTTATTGAACGCACGAAAAAACGATAAAAATCTGCTTAGGCGAGTTGGATGGCTAGCTTCGCAGGGATTTCAGGCAGCTCTCGATACAGCCCTCCGGAGCGGAAAAGTCGCTCACAGTAAGGCAATAACAATTCTGCCGCCCTGGATCGCATGGAACCGAGGCGGCAGATTCAAATCTTTGACAGGTTTATTCAGGTTTCACAGAGAACTTGTAAATGCATACCTGCGTGTATTTCTCACCTGGCTTCAGCGTTACCGACGGGAAGTTCGGTCTGTTTGGCGAATCAGGGAAGTGCTGGGTCTCGAGGGCGATAGAGGTACGATACTCGATAGGTTTGCCATTGACTGCTGGTCCGCCGGTTCCCTTGAAGAAGTTCCCAGTGTAAATCTGGATGCCAGGCTGATCGGTAAGCACCTCAACCTGACGACCGGAAGTCTTGTCCCACACAGTGCAGGCCGTCTCGGCATCGCCTTCCGCCTTACGGTCGATCACCCAGTTGTGATCATAACCACGGGCGTTCTTTAGCTGCTGGTCGTCATTGTCAATTCTCTCACCGATTCTGGTAGGAGTACGAAAATCGAACGGCGTACCCTCTACGCTAACATTTTCGCCAAGCGGAATGCTGAGGGAATCAATCGGCGTAAATTGGCTTGCGTTCACATACATTACGTAATCCAGCACCGTCCCCTCTGCATCGCCTTGCAGGTGGAAGAAAGGATGGTTAGAAATATTCACCGGAGTATCATGGTCAGTGGTTGCCACATAGTCAATCCTGAACTCATCATTGCTGTTCACTGAATATGTCATGGTAACATCCAAGTTTCCAGGATAGCCCTCGAAGCCATCCGGACGAAGATAGTGAAGCACGAGAGTAGAATCATTGTAATCTTTAACGTCCCAGACGACATTGTCGAAACCGTAGAAACCACCGTGAAGCGTATTTACCTTATTGTCGTTCGCAGGCACATTGTAAGTCGTATCATTGAGGACGAATTTAGCTCCGCCGATTCTATTTGCCACAGGGCCAACGCAAGCGCCAAGGAAACGTTCACCGTCCGGATTGGTGTATTCCCTTATAGTTCTGCGGCCAAGCACGATGTTTTCTTCCTTTCCATTTTTGTCAGGGGTGAAGATCGTTACGACCCTGCCTCCGAAATTAGTAGCCTGGAGCACGATATCTCCAGCCTTGAGGGTGTACAATTTCACAGGAATGTTGTTGATGGTCGTGTCGAAATTCTCTGCTGGAAGGATATCGGCAGACTGCTCCTGCTGTTTCTGCTGTCCGCATGCAGCCATGAAGAGAACCGCAGCTAACAAATAAAAAGATTTACGCATATATTTATGGATTTTTGATTCTTCTTTTGCAAATATAACAAATATCAACTATATTAGTAACGTTTTTCTGCCGTGTGGCACAAAATATGCATTAAATCAAATGTTCTTGTTAGTATTTTAGTTGGTTATTAGTTATAAGTTTTCATACTTAAATTCTTATTCAACAAGACATTTACCGGCTCTGCTGTGAAGCAAAGCCGGTCTTTCTTATATTGTCCAAGCATTGATTATTTTTTCTTCGCTGATGATGTCGCGGCGGTGGTGGATTTTTTCGCCGAAGGGCGCACATACCCATCTTTCGTGGCCCTTTCAGACATCTTCTGAATCCTAGTCTGCGTTGCTGGGTGGGAAGAGAACAGCGAAGTGACAGAGCTGCCTGCCGCTGCCTGAGTGCCATTGCCCGTAGAGCCGCCAGAAAGCTTGAGCAATTCCTCGAAAGCCATTGCCATGGCCCAAGGGTTCTTCCCGCTGCTCTTCAAGAAATCGTACCCGTAATCATCAGCCTGCGACTCCTGCTTCCTTGAGAAGCTGGAGCTTGCAAGTGCTTCGCCGATGTCGCCTAACTGAGAGGCTGTCAGCACGGCCACATCGCCTCCCGTCGATATGATTGCGTCCCTCACTGCCGAAGTCATGAGCGCCTGCTGGAACTGCTTCCTGGAATGTTTCAAAGCGACGTGGCCGATTTCATGGCCGACGACGCCCAAAACCTCATCATCGCTCATCAAGTCCAGAAGGCCCGTGTAAATTCTCACGCTGCCGTCCGCACAAGCGAAAGCGTTCACATCGCTGGTCTGATAAACCTTGAAGTTGAGCGGAATGCCATCTACGCTAGTAAGTCCTTTCGTCATGTTCCTGACCCTCTTTACGTAAGGACTGCTCTCTGGAAGAACCTTATTCTCAGCATCGAGCTGAGTCACATACTGACCGACATAAGCCTGAATCTGCGCATCAGTGAGAGTTGCGGCCTGAAGAACCTTCGCTCCGCTGGACAAAAGATATTCAGGATTAGACGTCCCGCATGACGAGGCTAGAAGCATCAGCGGAATCAAGAATAATAGACATTTTTTCATCGTTAATGATTTTTACCCTATTTCAAAGGACAAAAATATATAAAATTTAAGAATATCATCCATGTCTGCGTTGCAATTCTTTCTCTAAATCTGCTATTCCATAACCTTTGCTCACTAGGAGCACCAGCAAATGATATATTAAATCAGATGCCTCGTAAATCAGCCTTTCGCCATCGCCCTTGACAGCCTCGATCACGGTCTCTACAGCTTCTTCACCTACTTTCTGTGCCATCCTCGGAATCCCAGCCTTGAAAAGCGAAACAGTGTACGAACCTTCAGGCATCTGTTCATGGCGGCCACGAATCACAGACTCAAGCTCACGGATAAAGCCGGTGCTGGATGGCACTGAATCGCCCCAGCAAGTCTTCGTGCCTTTGTGGCAGGTAGGGCCGTCCGGCTTTGCCCGCACGAGAAGCACGTCGGAATCGCAATCAGGAGAGAGCGAAACCAAATGGAGATAATTCCCACTCGTCTCGCCTTTGGTCCAGAGCTGGCCACGTGACCTGCTCCAGAACGTCACCAAGCCTGTTTCCTGAGTCTTTTCCAGCGCCTCGGCATTCATCCAGCCGAGCATTAGCACTTGGAGCGTCAATTCATCCTGCACGATGGCAGGCACCAGCCCATCGGGGCCTTTCTTCAAATCATTGAAATTCAACATATTCATTAAATATTTATATTCTTACTGAAATTTCTCTTTCTGCCAGCTGCCGCTTAAGGTCCGGGATTTTGATTTCTCCAAAATGGAATATGCTTGCGGCTAGGGCAGCATCTGCCTTGCCGGTCGTCAGCACTTCCGCTATATCATCCACAGAACCCGCTCCTCCAGAGGCAATTACGGGGATTGAGAGCAGCTCTGACAATCTGGCGTATTCATTTACGGCGTAGCCTTTTTTCTCACCGTCGTGGTCCATAGAAGTGAAAAGGATCTCCCCCGCTCCCCTATCCTCTGCCTCTTTTGCCCATGAATATAATTCTTTATCGGTCAGCACTTTACCCCCGTGGGTAGTTACCTTCCAAGACGCCTCGCCAACCTTGCGGGCATCGATCGTTACGACTACGAATTGAGAACCATAGTGCGAAGCGATGTGGGTAATCAGTGACGGATCGTTCACGGCAGCCGTGTTGATGGTAATCTTATCGGCACCCGCATCCAGCAGCCTTGCGGCATCGCCGAAAGACGAAATGCCCCCACCGACCGTGAACGGAATATTTATGCGTTCAGAAATCGCAGAAACGAGCTCCGTGAAGGTTTTCCGACCTTCGAACGAAGCACTGATGTCCAGATACACCAATTCGTCTGCTCCCTGACTTGAATATTCAGCACCCATCTCAACTGGGTCACCGACCTCTCGGAGGCCGACGAAATTGATCCCTTTCACGACCTCGCCGTCCTTGACATCCAGGCAAGGTATTATTCGTTTCGCCAACATATTTCTTTTAGATTTATTCGACCTTCGTAAATCGCCTTCCCTACTATAGCGGCGTTAATTCCAACGTCTTTTAGCATCTCCAAGTCTTGAAGGCTGGACACACCGCCACTTGCGATGATTCGCACATTTGGGAAGCGTTTCTGAATCCCTGCATAAAATTCAGCATCAATGCCTTGCAAGGTTCCGTCACGAGAAATTTCAGTAATCTCAGCTTCTGAAACCAATCCGTCGTAGGATTTCAGCAGATCGTCTGCTGTGAGCTGCGATTTTTCCAGCCAGCCGCAGGTAGCGACAACACCGTCTTTGATGTCGATACCGAGGATTATCTTTCCTCTATAGCATTCCATCCAGTCTTTAGCCTGTTCCGGATTGGTAACGGCCACACTGCCGCAGACGACGTAGCTTGCTCCTGAATCCAGCGCCGATTTCAAGGACTCATACGACTTGATTCCGCCACCGAATTCGACTTCCAGCCCTGTCTGCGAGGCGATTGCCTCCAAAATCTTCAGATTCTGAGGCTGCGAGGCCTTTGCCCCGTCAAGGTCCACAAGGTGAAACCTTTTTACCCCAACGGCCTCAAAATCCTTTGCCACGTCGATGGGGTTCGTAGAATAAACTTTCTCGCTGCCGTAGTCTCCGCGGGTGAGCCTCACGCATTTGCCGCCAATGAGGTCAATAGCAGGTATCACAGTGAAATTCAGCATATTCGTAAAAAATTTTCAAGGATTTTCTCACCTACCGGGCCGCTCTTTTCCGGATGGAACTGAGTGCCGTAGAAGTTGCCTCTATTCATCGCTGCGCTGAAGGTGACGCCTGCGAAATAAGTCGATGCAACTGTCTCTGAATCTGAATATTCAGGATAATAGGAATGCACGTAATAGACGAACGCTCCTTCCTGAATGCCTCTAAAGAGGGGGCTGCGAAGATTCTCGATGGTGTTCCAGCCCATGTGAGGAATTTTTGCTCCTTCTGATGGCCTGAAACGCAGTACCTTGGAATCGAATATATTCATACACTCCGTTGGGCCCTCCTCGCTGGAAGCGCACATCAGCTGGAGCCCGATGCATATTCCTAAAACAGGCTGAGTCAGGCTCTTAAGGACATCTACCAATGGCAGGAGAAAGCGCATCGCATTCGAGGCCTCGCCTACCCCTGGCAGAATCACGTGAGAAGCCGTTCTGATCGCATCCGGATCCGACGTCACCTGATAATCTGCCTCCAGGCGCTTCAAGGCATTCTCTACAGAGCGAATATTCCCAGCCTTATAATCAACGATCGCTATCATAATATTCCTTTGCTAGAAGGTATTTCATAAGGGAATTCATTCTTCGCGGCCGCCATCCTAAGGGTTCTGGCAAATCCCTTGAATATAGCTTCGGCCTTGTGATGCTCATTCCCGCCCCTCGCCTCGATATGCAGGTTACACTTCGCTCCAGTGCATACCGACTGGAAGAAATGCATGAACATCTCGGTGGACATGTCGCCAACTTTCTCGCGGTGGAACTCAGCCTTCCACTGAAATTCCGTGCGTCCTCCGAAATCCATCAGCACGGCAGCATCGCAGTCATCCATAGGCAAAACAAAGCCATAACGAGCAATGCCCATCTTGTCACCTAACGCAGCATTAATCGCCTCGCCGAGTGCTATTCCCGTGTCCTCTATCGTGTGATGGTCATCGACCTGCAAGTCGCCCTCGACCTTTACCCTCAGCGACACTCCTCCGTGATGAGGAATCTGCTCCAGCATGTGGTCGAAGAAATCAAGGCCGGTGGAAATTTCGGAAATGCCGCCCTTATCCAAATCCAGTTCTAGAGACACGCTGGTTTCCTTCGTTTTCCTTGTCAGCCTGACATGACGTTCCCCGAGACGTTCAACGCCATTTCTATCTTTTCCAGGACCAACCCCTAGCACATCCAGCAACCTGTCATTCTCGAATGGGGTGCCTATGGTGATTCGCAGGCAGCCTTCGCAGCCTTTCACCTGCGAGCGGTTCCTGACGATTATCCCATTCTGCAATAGCTTTGCATAAAGCCCCTCTGGATCAGTAACCTTAACCAGAATGAAGTTCGAATCGCTAGGATAAATTTTCTGCACCTTCGGGCACTCTGCCAAAGCTTTCTCGACTCTGAACCTATCCCCGATGATTTCCGCCACCCTGCGATCCTTAGCATCTTCGTCCAGCTTAGTCAGAGCCATCTTCTGAGCAAGAATATTAATATTGTAAGGGTACTTCACCTTATTCATCGTAGCCACTATTTCCGGCATGGCAATCGCAAGACCGATTCTCAGGCCTGCCATCCCCCAAGCCTTGGATAGCGTCTGCAGGACGACCAAATTCGGGTATTTTTCTATAAGAGGGACCAAGGATCCTCGATTAGAGAAATCTATGTAAGCCTCATCCAGGACCACTACTCCGCCGAAATCTCTCAGAAGTTTCTCGATGTCTTCCTGCGGGAACGAATTGCCGGTAGGATTGTTCGGGGAGCAAACGAACATGAGTCTCGTGCGAGAATCTGTGGCAGAAAGCATTCCATCTACGTCCAGCGAGAAATCTTCTTTCAGTCGAACCTTCCTGACCGCAACGTCATTCATTCCGGCTGCTACCTCATACATTCCATAGCTCGGAGCCATTAGCACGGCGTTGTCTTGGCCAGGCGTGGCGAAAATCCTGTACATCAAGTCAATCGCCTCGTCGCTTCCATTGCCCAGAAAAAGCTGATCTGAATAAATTCCCTTGATTTCCGCGATCTTTGCCTTCAACTGCTTCTGACGAGGGTCAGGATAACGATTGATGCCGTTGTCGTACGGGCTTTCATTCGCATCCAGGAATATTTCGGGGCGGTTTTCTCCACATTCGTCCCTTGCCGTGGAATAAGGATCCAGCGCCTTGATTGAAGGGCGAATCAAATTCGATATGTTCATATTAAAATCATTTTTCAATTCTAGCTTTCACCGCAGCCGCATGAGCGTCCAGTCCCTCCGCAAGAGCCATGGCCACAATGGCACCGCCAATGCCCTCCAAACCCTCCTTCGACAACTCTTGAATGGTCATCCTGCGCATGAAGGATTCCACCCCGAGGGCACTGTAAGACCTTGCCCAGCGACTTGTCGGAAGGGTGTGATTCGTGCCTGAAGCATAGTCCCCAGCGCTCTCTGGTGAATAATTTCCTATGAATATGCTGCCGGCTGCATAAATCTTCTCTGCCATCGCCCAAGGCTCCTGCATAGAGATTATAAGGTGCTCAGGGGCATATTCATTGGCAAATCTGGCAATCGCATCTCGATTCGGTAGCACGATTATTTTACTGTGCATCAATGACTTGGCAATCGTTTCCTGACGGCTCAGTTTGGTCATCTGGCGATTTATTTCACTTTCAACGGCTTTTGCGATGATTTCAGAGGAGCAGACAAGGATTGACTGGCTGTCCGGCCCGTGCTCGTCTTGAGACAGGAAGTCGGCAGCCACGAATGACGGCTGTGATGTTTCATCGGCCAGCACCATCACTTCGGAAGGTCCTGCAGGCATGTCGATTGCCACTTGGCTCATTCCGACTATCTGTTTTGCCTTCATCACGTAACGATTGCCCGGTCCGAAAATCTTATCTCGCCTCGTGATGCTCTCAGTGCCATGAGCCATAGCCGCAATCGCCTGCGCACCACCCAATTTGTAAATATTCTTCATTCCGCAGAGTGTGGCTGCATAAATGATACAGGGATTTGCCTTGCCTTCAGCAGAGGGAGGAGTACACAGAATGATGTCTTCGCAACCGGCGACTTTCGCAGGGATGCATAGCATCAGCACCGTGGAAAATAGCGGAGCCCTGCCCCCTGGCACGTAGAGGCCGACCTTATTGATAGGCACGGACTTCTGCACGCAGGTAACGCCAAGCGAGGTTTTCACCCTGATTTCCTTTGGCAGCTGAGCAATATGGAATTTCAGGATATTTGAATATGCCGTAGCGATGGCATGCTTAAGATCTTCTGGCACAAGATCGCCCGCCTCTGCGATTTCTTCTTCGGAGACCTTGAACCCGCCCGAAAGCGAAGCCCCGTCGAAGCGCTTTTCATACTCTCGCAGGGCAGCATCTCCCCGCTCCTGAACGTTTCTCAATATATCCCTGACGCCTTCCTCGATGTCAGAATCCTGCTCGGATGGACGCTCAATCAGGCTGTCCCATGCAGACTGCGGAGGATTAATGACTTTAAATATATTCATAGAACCATTTTTTCGACTGACAGAACCAATATTCCTTCGGCGCCTACCTGCTTCAATTGCTCAATCTTCTCCCAGAGCACATTCTCTTTCACCACCGAGTGCAGCGAGGACCAACCCTCCTGCGCCAGAGGCAGGATGGTCGGGCTTCGCATCGCTGGCACTATCTTTATGGCCTCTTCGATTTGCGAATTCGGAATGTTCATAAGCAGATATTTAAGACCTTTGCTGTCTCTCACTGCATTCAGGCGGAATTTTATCTGCTCCAATGCTGAAAGTTTGTCTTTGCTGACGTTTTTCCCTTTTATCAGCACCGCCTGGGAAAAGACCACCTTCTCGACTTCCTTCAGGCCGTTGCTGACGAGGGTGCCACCAGAGGAAACGATGTCGAAAATGGCATCGCTCATCCCGACGGCAGGGGCTATTTCCACAGACCCCTCAATGACGCTGATTTTCGCATCTATATTCTTTTCTTTCAGAAATTTAGACAGGATATTCGGGTAAGATGTGGCTATTCTCTTGCCGTTGAAATATTCAAGCCCAGCGTAATGCTCCCCCTTTGGCACAGCCAGTGAAACCCTGCAACTCCCAAACCCGAGCTTATCTATAATCTCCACGTCCTCGCCTTTCTCCAGCACTTCGTTGTAGCCTACGATTCCTATGTCCGCAACGCCCAAAGCTACTGCCTGAGGGATGTCGTCGTCCCTTAAAAATAAAATTTCCGCCGGATGGCTGCTAGAGCGCAGAAGAAACTGGCGTTTGCTGTCATCCACATCGATTCCTGCCTCTCGCAGCAGGCTGAGGCTGTCTTCACTCAATCGGCCCTTGGCCTGAATAGCAATTCTTATCATATAGCTAAAAATAAAAAAGACTTGCGGCCATGAAGGAAGCAAGTCTTTATAAATATCTTAAGTTCAGATACTCACAGTCAGCTTACCTCCCGATTCGAGCGGCAATGATGGCAATGAATATGAAATAGGTTCAACATTATTTGTTAGTTCGCTTAGCAAAATTGTAAATTATTTTCATAGCATCAAAATTTTTTCGTCAGAAAATGCGAAAATATGGGAAATAACGCAGCCTGAGCAAGAATTCAACGGATAATCAATAATCCGTGAGGCTACAAGGCCTTTTTTAGCCATTTGCAAAATCCAAAAACATTTTTCTACAATTTTTTAGCACCGAAAAATGCTATTTCCAGGCCTTTCAAATTGCGTTTTTTCAACTTAGCCGGTGATATTTTCTGTCACCGGCTAAGTTGAAATACATTTGCCTTCGAAATAATCTTAACTATTTATCGCTATGAGAAAAGTATTTAGTCTGTTGCTGTCGGCGCTCATGATAGCGTCTTGCAACGAAGAAAACTGGACTCCGCAGGAGTCCGCCACGCCTATTCAGAAAGAGGAAGCAGTTTCCCATGAGATGATCGAGCTGGGGCGGAAGCTGAAAAATCCGTACACAGTGAAAAACATGAGCGCTGCCATCTCTGCTCTCTACCCGACAAGGGCCGACGTAGAAGTACCTGTGACTGACATGTATGTCAGGTTCTTGCCTGACGGCCAGAAAGATCTGAACACCCTGGACTCGCTTGGAGCAGTGCTGTTCGACCACCCGCTAGACTACGAAATAAAAACAGAGGGGGACTACTATCACGACCCGTCCATTCCTGAGGACGAGGTGTCTTGGCAATATGCCGTAGTGCCTTCCGATTTCGTATTTCCTGAAGAAATCAGGCACGAAATCCTCGATGAGTGTTACATCCCTAAAGATGGAATGGTCACGAAAGGACTCGAAGACATCGACTGGGACAACGTCGAGAGAACCGCCTTCGAGCAGACAGGCAACGGTGACATGCTCGTGCCTGATACAAGGGGGCGCAAAGTGCATCCTGAGGGCTACATAAAAATCGTGGATGACAAGTTCCCGCAAAGCAGGACATTCGGAGTATGCGGTGTTAAAGTCATCGGCCGAGTGTTCGTGAAATTCGGCCAAGATTACACCGATGACAAGGGGCACTACAAGCTGAACAAGAAATTCTCTTCTAAGCCTCATTACAGCATCCGGTTCAAGAACAAGGCCGGCTTCAAGATTGGATTCAATAAGATTCTGGTCACGGCATCTACGTCAACCCTAGGGAAGGGCAGCCCCTCTGGCAAAAATGTCACGATTGACACGAAATCCGGAGATAAAGTGTTCAGAAGATGCGTCGTGAATAATGCAGCCTACGAATATTACACCACATGCTCTTCATACGGCGTGACACCTCCGCCTCAGAACCTGCGAATATGGATTTTAGACCTCATTAAGCCATCTTGCGCCATGATGATGCACCATGGCACTCTGCTAGACAATTCCCTCCTCAAGAAATACCTGAAATACTATGTTTCAGTTATAAGGATTTTTGCTCCTGACATCACGATCGGGACAAGAGACAAGGACTACAAGTACGATGAGATTTTTTCAGTCACGATGCACGAGCTGGCACACGCCTCCCATTTCGCGAGAGTAGGGAAGGATTATTGGGGCCTGTTGACAGAAAGGATGCTGGCTAACCTTGCGATGACAGGGGACATGTACGGCAGTGGCAAAGGAGAATACGAAGGAATAATTGGAGTGAGCGAGATGTGGGGATACTTCATGGAATATTCTCTTTACAAGGAGCGTTATGGCAGAGATGTCGCCAAAAAAGACAATCTTTGGTTCCATCCAGAGGCACTTGAGGACTTGCAAAAGAAAGGCATCACCAAGAAGGACATGTTCTTCGCCCTGAACTCAAACGTCAGAGACATAGAGACTTACTTTGATTACCTCGCAGAATCCTGCCCATCAAAGAAGGCTGTCATCGATCGCGTCTACAAACAATATTACAAGTAATTTGGAATTAACCGAACATTTCGTATCTTTGCATTCCCCAAGCGCGGGTGGCGGAATGGTAGACGCGCTAGTTTCAGGAGCTAGTGTCAATTATGACATGTGAGTTCGACTCTCATCTCGCGCACGCTAGAGACCGTGTCAGAGCAATCTGATGCGGTCTCTTTCGTTTTCCGCATTGGTTTTCGGCGGCATAATTGCTATATTCGTAAAAAATCGCACTTATGGAAATTGTATTTCTGGATGCCGCCACGATAGGTGACACTTCTTTAGAACCGATTGAGAGACTAGGACATCTCACTTGCTGGCCCACATCTACCCCAGAAGAGGCATTAAGCAGGGTCAGAGATTGCGAAGTGTTAATAATCAACAAAATAAAAGTTACCGCCGAGCTGCTGGATGCCTCTGAGAAGCTCAAGCTCGTTTGCGAAGCAGCGACAGGGACAAATAACATTGACATGAAGGAGTGCGAGAGGAGAGGCATACCTGTCAAGAATGTGGCTGGTTACTCCACCGACAGCGTGGTTCAGGAGACATTCATGCACATGCTCACTCTTGCTGGGAACGGCCCTTACTTCGACCGGAAAGTGAAGTCCGGGGAATATTCCGCAAGCGGACTCTTCACCGATGTCACCAAACCTTTCATAGAGCTTGCCGGGAAGACTCTCGGCATCATTGGGATGGGGGCGATTGGATCAAAGGTAGCTTTGGTCGGGAAAGCCTTCGGGATGAAAATAATATATTATTCCACTTCCGGCACCAGCCACTGCGCTGAATATCCTAGCGTGCCCCTTGACGAGCTGATGCGAGAAAGCGACGTTATTTCGGTGCACGCTCCCATGAACGAGAGAACAAACGGACTGGTAGGTGAAGACCAGCTCCGCCTAATGAAGCCCACCGCATTCATTCTCAATATGGGACGCGGAGGCATCATAAAAGAAGATGCCCTCGCCCAAGTCATAGACGAAGACAGGATCGGAGGTGCCGGGTTGGATGTTTATGTGACAGAGCCGCTTCCCGCCGACAGCCCATTGCTGCACACCAGGCATCCAGAAAAACTAAGCCTCACACCGCATACCGCATGGGCTAGCGTGGAGGCTCGAAAAAGGCTTATCGAAAAAATCGCAGAGAATATCTCTGAATCTCTCTAGTAATATGCCACCGTCTTCTGCTCTATGGCAGACATGAGAGCGTTGGCGAGGCGGCTCACTCCGAAACGGAAAAGGTTCTTGCAAAGCCACTCATCGCCGAGGATAGTCTTCACTATCATATAGTAGCAGGCTGCGTCTTTTGCGCTAGAGATGCCGCCCGCTGCTTTAAAACCGACTTTCCTGCCGGTTTTCTCATAAAATTTCTTGATGCACTCGCACATTACGCTTGCCGCTACCGGAGTCGCATTCACGCTGACTTTTCCAGTAGAAGTCTTGATGAAGTCAGCGCCCTCTTCCATAGCCATGAAAGAAGCCTCTGCTATCCTTTCCGGAGATACCAGCAAGCCCGTCTCAAGAATGACTTTGAAAACTATGCTGCGTCCTGCCAGCTCGCCAGCAGCACGGACAGCGGCGCACATAGAGCGAATCTCTTTTCTTGCCGCACCGTAATTCCCATTCAGGAACTCATGCAATGCTAGCACGATGTCAATCTCGTCAGCACCTGCAGCCACCGCCATCTCGCACTCTTTCACCTTGACGTCCAGGAAACTCTGAGACGTAGGGAAACAGCCAGAAACCGTAGTGACATGGACGTCTTCGCATCGGAGATTTTCCCTCACGAGGCCAGCGAAATTCGGGTAAACGCAAATGGATGCAGGGAGAGGATACTCCGGATATTTTCCTTTGAAGGCATTGACTTTGCCCACCAGTTTCTCGATGGAAGCAGGCGTGTCCTCGTTGTGAAGCGACGTCAAATCCATGAAAGACATGCATTTCTTAAGAACGTCTGCCGACATGACACCGTCTATGTTCATGGCAATTGCATCCAGCCTCTTGCTTATCTGATCTTCTTCTGGAGAATAACCGTAACTCGTCAAAATAGAACTACTCATAATATCGTTGCACTAATGTTGATTACAAAGGTAAAGAAAAAAGCTCAGGAAAAAACCCTGCGCCCAAAGATTTTCAGCTTCTCAACCTCTGATCTGAATATTGAAGCCTTCGTCCACTAGAGGCCGGACTAAGGCCGTCATTTCTTCCACCGTGAATTTGCTAAGATTTTGTGCTGGGGCAGGGCGGTCAAGGGTGTAGACCATGACCTCGCGAGGGCTCAGCTCGCGAACGATTTCCATCCAGCCATCCAAGACTTCAGGCGATGAGGAATCGAAGTCCGGAGCCTTCAGGAACATGGTCTGCAAGATGTAATCGCCGTTAAATCTTTTCAGTCCTTCTACGATATCTGAGACATGGTATCCGCAAGAGGGCTTATTGATCCTGGCTGCGAGCTCATCCGTCGGGGCATCAATCTTCATTATGGGATTATCCACTTTGCGCAGAGCCTCGAAAACTTCTTTTCGGGAGATTCTCGTAGAGTTAGACAGGACAGAAACTTTTGCGCCAGGATAATATTTATCACGCAATGCCAGCGTGATGTCTATGATTTCTGGAAAATCCGGGTTCAGCGTAGGCTCGCCATCTCCGGAAAAAGTAATCGAATCTATTTTGGTGCCGCCTCTGGAGCATTCTTGCAGCATTGCTCCAAGAGCAGCCTTAACGTCATCAGCCGACGGAATATTCCTATCCCCCAGCCCGTCCTTATTCCACCCGCACTCGCAATAGATGCAGTCGAAGTTGCAGAGCTTTCCTTTCTGCGGCAGCAGATTTATGCCTAACGATGCGCCAAGGCGGCGAGAATGAATCGGCCCGAAAACTATATTCTCCCTCAGCATATTCTTATATTATTCGACGAGAGACGCTTGCAGGCGTCAATGAAGCGGAATCAGAAAGATTGCCAATCGCAACCAGCCCAGGCTTTTTCCCTGGCTCAATCGAACCGATGACATCTTCCTTCGACAAGAATTCCGCACCGTTCTGGCACGCCCACGTCAGCAATTCATTGAGGCTGAGTCCTTCGAAATTGCATTGCAAGCAGTGCATTTCCCTGACGATGTCCAAATCGTCATTGCTGGATAGCGAATCTGTGCCAATGGTGAGCTTCAGCCCATTGCGAAGCATCAGACGGACAGGAGGCAAGGCATTATGTATGAATATATTGGAACAAGGGCAAAGGGCTATGAAAGGATGTCTCATCACTGCTTTCATGGCATCTATGCCTTCCTGATCCATACAGACTTCATGCACTAAGAGAATATGCTCATCGAACGGTGCAGGATGAGCTTTTTCAAGCCTGTCGATGAAATATGACAGAGAAGATTTCCCCGTGACAGGAGGAACGCTCATTCCAGCGGCTTTTCTATTGTTCCACATCTTTCCGCAGCCATATTTCAGCATCTCCTCTTCTTCATGAGTTTCCTCGCTATGGAAAGAAAGATAACCTGATTTGAGCCCTTCTCTTGAAGATGCCGTGAGCAGCTCAGGGCTCATGGTGTAGCAAGCGTGAGGAGTCGGAGACGTATCCAAACCGAAGCTTCTGGCAATTTTCTGGAGCGCCAGTACGCTAGCAATAACTTTTTCGCAATCTTCCGGCTCTGTCCCGAACACCTCCAAGAAAGTTCTAGAGTACATCGGGGATTTTCGTTTTATCTCGAACGAGTCTGCGCAGTTGCTTATGTCAGCCATGGCCTGCACTCCCCTCGACCACATCGCATCCATCCAGAACTGAATGTCAGAGATCTTCTCTTCCATCGGCTTGGTGTCTCGAAGGGCATTAATCTGATCGATGAAGCCAGCCATTCCGGTGCCTTTCTTGAACAAGCCTTTCATGTAAGAAAGCTCCACGTGGCAGTGGGCGTTCACGAAACCTGGCACTATTGCCTCTCCATCCAGAAATTCGCTCTCGCCACTAGGATTCTCGCAAGCTCCGACAGAGACGATTGTTCCGTCGTCAGCATATTCAATGTATCCGTTTCTGATAGGTTCACTTCCTCCAAGAGGGAAAACATATGAGGCCGCTATTCTATTCATTTCGTTTTGGCTTTAAGGACAGGCATTGCATTAATTACAGATATATTTTTTATTACCTTATCCTCATCATTGAATTCCTTCGCCTTTGGGAGCCCCGAAGCTTCAGCATCCGCTTTTAGAGAGTCAGGCACTGGATCTGGCAATTCATCGAAAAACATTTCAGGGCCAGAGAATACTGTGTCTTCAACGATAGGTTTCGGATACCAGACGCTGTCCGCTTCTTTCGTCATCCTGTAGCCCTTGGTAATGACTTTCAGGTCATCATTACGATAACCGATTTCCCACTTTGCGCTTGCCGCATGTATACCTGACACCACATCTTCTCTATCCACTTCTGCCATAAGGCGTTCAGATTCAGAAGAAAGCATAGCGGAGACATCATCCATAAGGTCTACGAATCGTTTTGGGTCTTCGAGATAAACAGCTACCGTGTGATAATAATCATCCAGAGTGTAACCATGCTTTTCCAGAATGGGTTTGTAGAACCATGTCGTGTCGGCCTTAGAACGCTTGTCCGGATTGTTATTCAGCCACTGGTCGGCCAAGAACATTTCCTTGTATATTTCCTTCATCTTCTTCTGAGGAATTGTCTTCGGTCTTCGTACGCAAGAGCAAGCTAATGCGCACACCACTAGGATGGAAATGAATATGCCGACGAATCGTCTCATCTGATTATCTTAGAATAGCACCGAACTGATTCTGGAATGAGGACAGTAATTTTGACATTATCTGCTCCACAGCCTCGTCAGTGAGGGTTTTTTCCTGATCTTGCAAAACGAAGCTCAAGGCATACTGCTTCTTCTCGGAAGGAATTTTGTCGCCTCTGTAGACATCAAACAGCGAAATGCTCTTCAGCAACTTCTTCGCCGTCTTGAATGCCGCTTTATGCAGATCAGCATAGCTTACGGACTCATCCAAGAGTAATGCCAGATCTCTCCTGACTTCAGGGAATTTCGGCAACTCAGTGAAATGAACCTTATCTCTCTTCACTAAAGTGAACAGCATGTTCCAGTTTATCTCGCAAGCGAACACTGGCTGCTTCACGTCGAGTTTCTTCGCAAGAGCCGGAAGCACTGTGCCTATGACTGCCAGCGGAATTTGCTGCCCTGGCATGGTGTAGGTAGTTCCTTCACTGAATACATCTCCTGGCGCAGGAGCAGCCTGCATCTGATAAAGGTCAGCACCGAAACGCTTCATCAGCAGTTCCAGATAGCCTTTAAGCTGGAAGAAGTCACTCTTGCCAGGTTGGTAGTTCCAAGCCTTCTCCGGTGTTCCTGTCATGAACAGGCCGAATGCCGGATGCTCCTCGTAAGCATCCAGCGTCTTGCCGTCTTTCTGAGGGTCACGACTATAAACAGAGCCATATTCAAAGAATTTCAGGTTCGTCATTTGACGGTTGACATTGTATGCTACCACCTCGAGGCCATTGAATATTAGGTTCTGGCGCATTACATTGAGGTCTGTGCTCAAAGGATTCACTATTCTCACGCACCTTTCTTCCGGATATGTTTTAAGGCCGGCATAGTATGCCGATTTCGTGAGCGAGTTGTTCATCGTCTCTACGAAGCCGTTGGCTGCCAGGAAATTGGAAATCCCGTTACGGATAGCTTCAGGCTCTGGCGTCGGAGTAGCGTTCACGCTCATCTTCATGTGCATCGGCAGGTCCACGTTGTTGTAGCCGTAGATTCTCAGGATTTCCTCGACCACGTCGCATTCGCGATAGACATCCACCATATAGGTAGGGGCGGCGACTTTCGCCCCGTCCGGCCTTCTTTCCACGAAATCGTAGGCCAAAGAAGTGAGAATTTTCTCGATGGTGTCGTGGCCTATTTTCTTGCCAATGAAGTCCTCGATCCTATCGTAATCCAAGTCGATGACTTTCTTGCGAATCGGCTCTGGGTAGAACTCCTGCATATTACCCTCGACATGGCCGCCGGCAACCTCCTGAATCAGCAGTGCGGCGCGCTTGCAAGCATATTCGCAGATTGATGGGTCCGCCCCTCTCTCGTAGCGGAAAGATGCATCAGTCTGCAAACCTTGGCTCTTAGAAGTCTTCCGAATGGAGCCAGGATCGAAATAAGCACTCTCTATGAATATGTCCGTGGTGGTCTGGGAAACTCCGGATTCCTTGCCTCCGAACACTCCCGCTATGCACATAGGCCCGTCCGCATTGGCTATCACGATGTCGCTGGCGCTCAGGGTCCTTTCGACTCCGTCCAAGGTCACAAGTTTCTCGCCTTCTGTCGCCCGTCGGACAATCACCTTGCCCCCAGTGATTTTGGAAGCGTCGAATGTGTGCAGCGGCTGCCCAAGCTCGAATAGCACGAAATTGGACACGTCCACGATATTATCAATCGGTCGCAACCCGATTGAAATCAATTTCTTCTGAAGCCACTCCGGAGACGGGCCGACTTTGGCGCCACGAATCGTTATTCCAGTGTAGCGAGGTGCGGCAGTCGCATCCTCGGCATCGATTGGAATGGCATTCCCATCGCCGTCCTTGTATGCACTCACGTCTGGGTAATGGAACTTGCAAGGAATATTATTGAGCCGCATCCAGGCATAAAGGTCGCGAGCCACGCCGATGTGCGAAGCGGCATCCACGCGATTCGCCGTTATCTCATATTCAATTACGGCCTCGGTCTTTAAATGTAGATATTCCTTTGCTGGGGTCCCAACGACGGCATCCTCCGGCAGCACCATTATTCCCGCATGGTCAGTACCTATGCCGAGCTCGTCCTCTGCGCAGATCATTCCCATTGACTCTACCCCGCGCAATTTGGATTTCTTTATTTTGAAATCCCCAGGCAGCACGGCTCCTATGCGGGCGAAAAGCACTTTCTGGCCTTTTGAAACATTCGGAGCACCGCAGACGACCGTCAAAGGCTCACCAGTGCCATCGTTCACTTTCGTGACGTGCAGATGGTCTGAATCCGGATGCGGTTCGCATTCAATCACTTCAGCGACCACTACACCTTCCAGTCCACCAGGAATCTCCTCCTGTTCCTCAACTGAATCAACCTCAATTCCAATCGCCGTCATCGCATCCGCAATCTGCTGCGGCGTGAGATCCGACTCCAAATAGTCTTTAAGCCAATTATAAGAAAGCTTCATATTTCATTAAATATTTAATATTCCTATCCTTTCAAATCCCTTGTGGAGAAAAGCGACGTCACGAACTCCTTTTTGTCGAAAGGCTTCAGGTCGTCTATTCCCTCTCCTATTCCTATGAATTTCACGGGCACTTTCAGCTGGTCCACAATGCCGATTACCACTCCCCCTTTGGCGGTGCCGTCCAGCTTCGTGATCGCAAGCGAAGTGATGTCGGTTGCCTTGGAGAATTCCTTGGCTTGTTGGTAGGCATTCTGGCCGGTGGATGCGTCTAGCACCAAAAGCACCTCGTGAGGGGCGTCAGGAATGACTTTGCGCATCACATTCCGTATTTTCGTAAGCTCATTCATAAGATCTACCCTGTTGTGAAGCCTGCCGGCGGTGTCTATCAACACCACGTCGGCGTTCTTCGCAACTGCGGAGCTTACGGTGTCGTACGCCACGGATGCCGGATCGGAGCCCTGATTCTGCCTGACGATGTCCACGCCAGCCCTGTCTGCCCAAATCTGCAGCTGATCGACTGCGGCAGCCCTGAATGTGTCCGCCGCACCAAGGATCACCTTCTTGCCCTGGGCCTTGTAACGTGCTGCCAGCTTGCCTATAGTGGTCGTTTTGCCGACCCCGTTCACGCCCACGACCATCACCACCAACGGCTTTTTCGTCAGGTCGAACGGCTCAGCGGACGAAATCTCGCCCCCTACATTCAGTAGCTCGCCGATCTCGTCACGGAGCATGTCCGCCAGCTCGTCCAAAGACATGTATTTGTCGCTCTTCACCCTCGACTCGAGGCTGTCGATAATCTTCAGGGTCGTGTCTACGCCCATATCTGAAGACACCAGAGCCTCTTCTATGGCATCCAGCACATCATCATCCACCTTCGATTTACCTACGATAGCCCTAGACAGCTTCTGGAAAAAGCTTTGCTTGGTTTTCTGTACCCCTTTGTCAAACAGTCCCATGATAATTCTTAAAACTTACAAATATACCAAGAAGCGTGGAATATTCATTAAATCAGCACCAGCACAATGAATAGATAGAGGAAGAACATCTGGAGATGCAGCCTGCCGTTCGTGCTATAATGCAGCATATCTTCCGATGGATCAGTGTCTGTCATATCCAGCAGTTCGGATGACGAAGGATTCCAGCGGGCGGAATATTTCCGTATCAATTCTCCATCGTTGAAGATAGTGTAGCCACCGTTTGCCCTATTCACTGACACAAGCGTCTTGAAATCAGCAAAATAAACATATTTTTTCAGCCTCGACCGCACATCAGGAGTAATGGAGCCCAGGCCATCGAAAGTTTCCTGCGAACAAGACACAAGCGCGATAGGAACGTATCCGGAGCTCTTCGCTGTCTCCATGACATCTGCCATCCTGTCCCAAGCCCCTCCCTTGAGTTTCTCCGGCTTGTAAACAGAGCATACCATCACGTCCCCTTCCGTAGCCAGCTCGTCCTGGTAATTTCCTTCGGCATCGGTGAAAGAGAGATGTGGGACAGCCACGTTCTCGTCTGCGCCATTTATGCGTACCGTCTCAGTCCTCACGTATGTCCATGTTGAGTCAGGCAGCTTATCCAGCGGGAATGCGCCTTCCTGGCCATTTTTCTCGTAAATCACCTTTGTCTCCATGTCGTCGTATGCCTCGGATGGATTGTCCATCGATGCATAGAGCTCGCTGCCCGGCTTGAACGCCGTGTAGTCGACCATAGGGATGGTGAACCATGAATATATCGTGAAACCTAGCATTGATGCGGCTGCTATCCAGAAAGCAATATATTTCAGTTTCTTCGCATCGCCATATTCATTGATGGGAAGGAACGCAATGGCAGCCAATGCCAGCAGCACAAGGTTCTTAAAGAAAGTCTGCAGGTTGGTAAGGTGAATCACCTCTCCGAAGCAGCCACAGTCCATAGGAGGATTGAAAATGGCAAGAATGAGCGTAAGGATGGTGAAAAATGCTACCATCGCAGATGTCACGATTGCGGTAATCCTTCGCCAGACCCCTGTCACCAGAGCACTTCCCACAATAGTCTCGAACAGGGCAAGAAGGGTTCCAAGCACTTTGGCGACAGGGTCTAAGAACTGAATATGGAAAAACTTGAAATAGTCCTCCATGATGAGCCCTGTGCCCACGGGATCCATCAATTTGAAAACACCTGCGACTACTAATGTGGCACCTATCAGGAATGCGCAGAATCTCCTTAACCTATAATGGAATTTTTTCATTTAATATCTTGTTTTCGCAAAGCAGCGGCCTTAGAACCTACATTTTCACTGCACTTCAATGATTCAACCTCCTTGACGATTTTAGCGAATATGTCGTCTGGGGGCAGCATGTCTCCGAATTCGTCGGAGCAGTCGATAGAAATGAACTTAGGATCCAGCTCAGCCTGGCGCCTATAAACATCCCTCACTCGCTTCTGGAACTCGATATCCGCCTCGTGCACATCCTGAGCGCCATGGAGATATTCCCTGTCCTTTCCCTTCCTAGCCGCCTCCAACTCGCTCTTGACGAACGAGATAGGTACATCCAGGAATATGTTCAAGTCTGGCTTCGGAAGGCCGAATGCACCATATTCAGTGTCGAAGATCCACTGCCTAAGCGCCTCCCTTGCCTCCGTGTCTGCCACTTTAGCGCACTGGTAGGCGATATTCGAATAAACGTATCTGTCCAGAAGCACGTCTCCGCCTTCTGCAAGGGTCTTTTTCATGGTAGGTGCAGCTCCATGACGATCCTCTGCATAAAGGAGCGCCACCAGCTTCGGGTGCACTTCGTTCATGGAACCAAAATCGCCCCTCAAGAAGCTGCTGATGAGGTCGCCGTACACAGGGGCTTCATATCTGGGGAAGTGAATATATTCGAACTTGTCGTTCTTCCCTTCCAGATATTTCTTCAGTTTCCGAACCTGAGTGGACTTGCCGGAGCCGTCCAACCCTTCAATGACGATTAGCATATTCCTTAAAAAAAACTTCGCAAAGATACCACAATTTTGACTATTTTTGGCGCATCATGGAAAGCACTAGACAAGATTTTAACGTTAGAGAGACCCAGCCTGAAGCCAGGCTGGCAAATTCACAGAAAAATATTCAGATAATGGGAATCGTCAATCTGACCGACGACTCTTTCTACGCAGGCAGCAGGGTACTATCAGCTTCCGGCGAATTCGTGCCGGAGACGTTCCTTTCCAGGGTACGCTCGATGGTCGCAGAAGGAGCCTCCATCATCGATCTCGGGGCCTGCTCCACGCGCCCCGGGTCAGATTCGGTTGACGAGGAGACTGAGTGGAGAAGGCTTGAACCTGCTCTAAGGCTTCTGAGCGATAAGCGGGACTTCGAAGTGTCCATCGACACATTCAGGCCAGAGATCGTCCAGAAGGCGTACGATGTCTTCGGGCCGTTCATAGTCAACGACATAAGCGGAGGATCGGACGAGATGCTATCGCTGGTGGGACGGCTCGGACTCACCTACATAGCCACTCATTCGCGCGGAGACTCCAAGACCATGCAGAGCCTCACGGACTATGATGACGTGACCTCGGCAGTGAAAGACTTCTTCGCCGAGTTCTCTCAGCGAGCCGTGCTATTCGGCATTTCCGACTGGATTCTTGACCCTGGTTATGGCTTTGCGAAAACCGTCGAACAGAACTGGCAACTACTGCGTGAGCTACCTCAGCTGGCGATTTTTGGCAAACGGCTTCTCGTAGGCGTCTCCAGGAAGAGCATGATCTGGAAGCCACTCGGCATCACGCCTTCCGAAGCCCTTCCAGGCACACAAGTCGCCCACCTCGCCGCCCTCCAAGGCGGAGCAGACATCCTCCGCGTCCACGACGTCGCCGAAGCCCGTCACACAGTCATCCTCTGGCGCCTTCTCAACGGGCAACTTTAAGGCACCTGACACACTGCGTAATAATTCAGACGCTCGCAATAAAATCCCCGTAATAGTGACAAAATTTAGGTAAATCGTCCCTATTATAGGGATTTTTAGTATATTCGCAGAAAAGGGAAACGATCATGGTCGACGAAATTTTATATCAATATCAAGACGAGATGCTTCGGCAGACCACTCAGAAGCATTTTCGTTATCTTTATGACGACATTGATTGGAGGGCGCGAATGATAGGCATTATTGGCCCAAGGGGAGTAGGTAAATCAACCATGCTGCTTCAGCATATCAAGCATCTTCCGGACAAGAGCAATGCGCTCTATGTAAGCGCAGACAGCCTATATTTCAATAGCCACTCTCTTGTGTCTCTGGCAGATGAGTTCGTGAAGTACGGAGGCTCCCATCTCTTCATCGATGAAATCCATAAATATCATGGCTGGAGCCAGGAACTCAAGCAGATTTATGACGTTCACGCTGACCTGCACGTAGTGTTCACTGGATCTTCCGTACTTGAGATCAGTAAAGGCCAGGCTGACCTGAGCCGCAGGTCTCTGATGTACACCTTGCAGGGTCTGTCTTTCCGTGAATTTCTTCTAATCCGCAAAGGCATCGAGGCCCCAGTGTTTTCAATAGATGACATAATAAAGCAGCGAGTTACTATTCCGGAACTTCCGCATCCGCTACCATATTTCAATGAATATCTCACTGAGGGTTACTATCCGTTTGCTGAAGAACCTGGATTCTATCAGCGCCTGAATCAGATAGTCGTGCAAACGATGGAGATAGACATCGCCCATTCCGCAAACCTTCGTCCAGACACGGCCCGCAAGCTGGAGCGTCTGCTGGAAATCGTTTCCGGAATAGCACCGTACAAACCCAACTTCGACAACTTGGCACAAGAAGTTGGAGTCAGCAAGAACAACGTGCCTTCTTATCTCGTTTATCTGGAACAGGCAGGGATGTTGGGGTTATTGCGCGACAACACGCATGGAATGAGGGCTCTTGGAAAGATGGAGAAAGTATATGTAGACAATACTACTCTGATGTATGCCCTGACAGGTGGGAAGGCAAACATAGGTAGCGTGCGCAAGACGTTTTTCTATAATCAGATGCGTGTCCGCAATCTAGTCACGGCATCACGAGAAAGCGATTTTTACATCAAGCCATATACATTCGAGGTTGGCGGCATGAAGAAGGGAAAGCGCCAAATAGAGAATGTGAACAATGGAATCATAGTGAAAGACGACATCGAAACCGGGCACGGATCCGTCATCCCATTGTGGTACTTCGGCATGAACTACTAACCGTGGAATATCCTTAAAGACTTGATCCACGCGATGATGTCGGTTATGACTTCTGGAGAGATTGTTTCCTCGATTGAAGAGATTTCCATCGGGTTGCCAGTAGTGGCATGCTGGAATAGATGGTTCAGGCCAGATTCTGGGTTTGCGAAAAACAGATCCTGAATCAAGTTCAGGATGACGAGGTAGAACGCTTGGGATGACGTAGTGGGTCGTTCAGGGTGGCATCAGCCTAGAAGCCGGTGTAGTTCCAAGGGGTGATGGCGTGGAGCTCGGCTTTGATGGAGTCGGAGACGTTCAGCGTGTCGATGAAGTTAGATATCGTCGCTTCGTCGATGGCAGCGCCGGTGCGCGTGAGATTCTTCAGGGTTTCGTATGGGTTCGGATAGTTCTCTCGGCGTAGAATCGTCTGAATGGCCTCGGCCACCACAGCCCAGTTGCGATGCAGGTCGGCATCGATGGCGGCACGATTAAGGATAAGTTTTCCAAGTCCCTTCTTAAGCGAAGCCAAGGCAATCAGACCATGGGCGATTGGCACGCCCACGTTCCTCTGCACGGTGGAATCGGTCAGATCCCTTTGCAGTCGAGAAATCGGTAGCTTCATCGAAAGGAAGGTCAGCACTGCGTCAGCCATCCCGAAGTTACCTTCTGCGTTCTCGAAATCGATAGGATTCACCTTGTGAGGCATGGCCGAAGAGCCCACCTCGTTCTTGGCGACCTGCTGGTGGAAATATTCCATGGAGATATATGTCCAAACATCCCTGCAGAAATCGATGAATATAGTATTGATCCTGCGAAGGCAATCGAATATGGCCGCAAGATTATCGTAGTGGTCGATCTGAGTCGTAGGGAATGAACGCTTCAGCCCCAGCGAAGCAACGAATTTGTCTCCGAAAGAAATCCAGTCGATCGTAGGATAAGCTACCTTGTGGGCATTCATGTTCCCGGTAGCCCCGCCGAACTTAGCCGGATAGGAAAGCCCAGAAAGCTGCCTCATCTGCTCGCGAAGGCGCACTACGAACACCTCGAACTCCTTCCCAAGGCGAGTCGGCGTCGCAGGCTGCCCATGAGTCTTCGCCAGCATAGGCACGTCTTTCCATGCCTGCGCATCGGCCTCCATGATGGAAACAACCTCATTTAGCTTAGGAATATATTCATTCTCAAGAGCTTCCTTCAGCATCAGCGGCTGAGCCGTGTTGTTGATATCCTGGGAAGTAAGCCCGAAATGGACGAACTCCTGCCAGCGAGATATTCCTAAAGCCTTGAATTGTTCCTTTATGTAATATTCCACGGCTTTCACGTCGTGGTTCGTGATTTTTTCTATCTCCTTAACTCGCACTGCGTCAGAAGGCTGCATATTCAAGTACAAAGAGCGCAGCTTAGAGAAAAGCTCCTCTTTGGACATGCCGCTCCCCTCTCCGAAATCAGAGAGCTGTGGCAGAGGAATCTCGCACAGAGCTATGAAATATTCAACTTCAACCCTCACCCTGTTGCGGATGAAAGCATATTCACTGAAATACTGCCTCAAGGCCTCTGTCTTCGAAGCATAACGCCCATCGATGGGAGAGACCGCCGTTAAAGAATTCAATTCCATATTATTTTTCGTCTTCTAGAATGTACACGTCATCGCCAGGCTCGGCGAAATTAAAGTTTTCGCGGGCATATTCCTCCAAGGAGTCCTTGCTTGTCGTCAGGCCATTGACCTTCTCCTCCATATCCTTTATGTCAGCCTCATATTCCTTTATCTGACGCTCTTGCTGCTGGATTTCTATTCCAGACCGAATCCAGCGCACAAGGTTATTCTTATTCAGGAATCCAACTAAGACAATGAAAACCGCAGTTGCCACTATCGCATATCGCACGAAAGAGCGCTTTTCAGCGTTCGAGCCGTCTTTATCTTTGTCCCAAATGTCTTTGAACTTTCCCACGATTACGAAGGTTATTTGCGCAAAAATAACTAAATTTGTGAAAACTAGATAATAAAATCACAAGCCAATGAAACCTACACTTCTCGTTCTGGCTGCTGGAATGGGCAGCCGTTACGGCGGACTGAAACAAATGGACGGCCTCGGCCCTAGCGGAGAGACTATCATCGATTATTCTATCTACGATGCAGTTAATGCTGGATTCGGAAAGGTTGTCTACATAGTCAGGCAATATTTCAAGGATGAGTTCGAAGAAACAGTGAGGCAGAAATACTCTGGCGTGAAATGTCCAGACGGCACCCCGCTGGAGTTCGATTTCGTGATTCAGGAGCTCGACAAGATTCCATCCAAATACACGCTGAACCCTGAAAGACAGAAACCTTGGGGGACGGCTCACGCTGTGCTCATGGCAAAAGATGTCATACACGAGCCATTCGCAGTCATCAATGGCGACGACTTCTACGGAAAAGATTCTTTCAAGACCATAGCCGACTGGCTTAAGGCACATGAAAACTCTAAAGGAATATGCAGCATAGTGGGCTTCGAACTTGACCATACCCTCTCCGAGAATGGGAAAGTCTCCAGAGGAATCTGCTACTACGATGCTTCCCAGCACCTTACCGGAGTGGCAGAGCACGTGAACGTTGGTAAGGAAGCCGACGGGAAAGTTTATGGCGACAACACAGTCACCGGGCAGACGCATATCGAGCTTGACGCCAAGGCACTCTGCTCTATGAATATGTGGGGCTTCACTCCAGACTACTTCACCCTGAGCGAGGAAGTCTTCGACAGATTCCTCAGCGAGAACATCAACGAACTGAAGAAGGAATTCTACATTCCATACGCAGTAGACGTGATGATGAAGGAGGACAACTACAAATGTGAGGTGCTTTCGACCGACTCTCATTGGTTCGGAGTCACCTACAAGGAGGACCGCCCAGGAGTGGTTGCCAAATTCAAAGAACTGGTGGATAAAGGAATATACCCTACCCCGCTCTGGAAGAAGTAATATATTAATGGATATATCTCATCTGCCGGTAGCGGTCAAGCCGTTGCTGGCAGATTTTTAAATATTTTAAGAATATGTCATTTTTCAAGAATAGGCCAGTTCAGAAAAACTACGACCTGCTCTCGGCTTGCTCGTGGTACACGCCGTCAGTAGGCGGGCTATTCGCTGTCTTAGGCTGGTTCATAGTTGGAATGATTCTCGCCGGAATCGTCGTCTTATGTTTTAATCTGTTCTTGCCAGGCTTCAAGATGAGTTACATGATGCTCATAATGTATCCTGTCCAGTTCATTCCAGTTTTCATTTTCGTAAGGCTCAAAAGCAGCCAGAACTCAATGTTTGACAGAGGCTATGCCTTGGACAGCAACCACTTCGGGAAAGCTGGAGGCTTCGGCGCGGCTCTTTTAGTCATTCTGGGCACATTGTCACTTTCTTTCATGACAGAACTGCTGAACAGCGTTCTGCCTGAAATGGATCACAATCTCATGAAAGCCATGGAGGCGATTCTGGATGGTCCGCTCTGGGTGAGCATAGTGACGACCTGCATATTCGCTCCCGTGCTGGAAGAATGGCTGTGCCGAGGAATCATCCTGCGCGGCCTTCTGAATTACTCGCACAACGACGGCCTCAGCAGAGACGTTAACAGCAGAGGCATGTCCCCTGCCTTGGCCATATTCATTTCCGCCCTGTTCTTCGCTGCCATCCATGGCAATTACTGGCAAGGCATAACTGCGCTGCTGATCGGCTCCCTGTTCGGATACGTCTACTACAAAACAGGCTCTCTTAAACTCACCATGCTAATGCACTGTTCAAACAACCTGCTCGCCGTCCTCGTGACGCAATTTGGCGGGGAGGCAGTAAAGAATGCCAAGAGCATGATAGATATCATGCCCAAGACATTATATTTCAGCATATTCGCAATAGCGGCGGTAGTCCTGGCCCTGGTGATTCTTTATTTCGCCAAGGTGCAAGCCGCCGATGCCCACGGCAATTGCGATGTCATTCCAAGCGCAGAAGATATGTCCACGAAGTCGAACGTCAACCTGCAATAATAATTGACCGCCACGATTGATTTTTCCCTTATTTTAGGAAAGATTTCGCAAAAGTTTCCCTTTTTTAGGGAAACATTTTTATGCAAAAAGTATTTATAGACGAATATGCTGGGAAGGTACGGCTGGTGAAGCGCGTGGGAACTAGGAGGCTCTCACTGCGGGTAAGCCCCAAAGGGGGCGTAACCGTTACTCTCCCCTACTTCGTTCCCTATAGGGAAGGGTTGGAGTTCTTCATGGCGAAGCGAGATTGGGTGCTGAAAGCTCAGGCGCGGCAGAAAGAAAGGACTGGCAATGAATATGTTTCATCGGCCTCCGAAATTGAGGCCTTGAGGGTGCAGGCGAAAACTGAACTGCCACCTCGGCTAGCTGAGCTTGCAAGGAAATATGGTTTTCATTACAATCAGGTGCGGATAAAGCACAATTCCTCAAACTGGGGCAGCTGCTCGGCGAAGGGCAACATCAACCTGAACCTCAACCTGGTGAGGATACCGGCTGAGCTTCGCGACTACGTAATGCTCCACGAGCTCTGCCACCTGCGCTACCTCAATCACGGCCCTGAGTTCCATGCCCTATTGGAACACGTCTGCCCCGGCCATCGAGACCTGCAGCAGCGACTGAAAATGCATAAACTAATTTGAGAAATCATTGGAACAAGTCCAAAACCCTGTGTAAAAAATACACACTGTGTTTAAGAATACACCACGTCATCCTTAACTATACTCTCCGTCATCACAAACGTTACACCACGTCATCACAAACGTTACACCACGTCATCACAAACGTTACACCGAAATGGGGCTGGGCATGGCAATGTGGGACATAGCATCCCTAGAAGCACTACTGCCTGCCCGCTAATTGCAAAGAACGCAGGAACTGAATCGGCTCTTAATGATGGCGTTGGTCGTACGTTATGAACGTAGTGGAATTTCGCAAGGTGCTGTCGGAGCATGTCTTTCCGGAGGCTCTGCAAAGGGGTGCCGGTCGACAACGTGGCTCTTGGGAGGTCTCGATGTCGAGACATGCCCTTCCCTACGCACTTCTGTGCAGCCTGCCTCGACAGCGTTCTGGGAGACAACCCCAGGCTATTTCCTTGGTGAGGCCGCCTTTTGGCCTGCCTCGACAGCGTTTTGCGAGACACTTCTTCCGAACGGTTTGAATATACGTATGCAATTCTTTATTGCTTCAGCTTCGACAAGGTTTTGTGAAACCTTGAAGAGAGGTTGTGATTATTCACAATCGTAGGCAACGGTGACATTCATTTTAAGTGCCGAGGACACATATTCCCATTGCCAACCCCCGTTCTAGAAGCAGGGTGGGCGGCACTGTCCCTCATTACAAGCCAGCCGGTGGCACCATACCGTCGCCGATAAATTCTCGTCCTTCTAAGCGAGGACATGGATGTATGCTTTGCGGCCACTTCCTCGCCGGCAGCCCTGCATTTCACGTTGACGGTAAAACGAGTTCATCCTTCTTCAGTCATCCGGACTCGATCCGGAATCTAGACTCGTTTATCCCCGTCATCCGGACTCGATCCGGAATCTAGGCTTGCGAAGAACAGATCCTGAAACAAGTTCAGGATGACGTGGTGGGTCGTGCTGGATGTCGTGGTGGAACGTGCAGGATGATGTGGGGGTTAAAGGCCTTGCGGTGTGCAAAATGGGCGAATCGCACACCGGGACGGGGTTTCGGGAATCGCGGTGTGCAAAAAGGCCGAATTGCACACCATGACGGAGTTTCGGGAATCGCGGTGTGCAAAAAGGCCGAATTGCACACCATGACGGAGTTTCGGGAATCGCGGTGTGCAAAAGGGCCGAATCGCACACCATGACGAGATGGAACGGTCAGTATGACGAGATGGGTCGTTGAGGATGACTGGATGGTGCGGTCAGGATGACGGGGTGGGACGGTCAGGATTGTGGGGTCGTTCGTTCCAAGGTGATCTCATTCATTCTTTAACACAGGGCATTGGACTTGACCCAAATCATCTGCCCCATGAACATGAATAATCACGATGCCTGGGGCAAGCATTAGCCGACGATAATTAGAAGGAGTCCGTCAGAATCACTCCTATTTCCTCCGTGGGATATTTCCGTGCGAATTCGGAGATAAGATCGTCGTGCCAAGCTTTAAATTCTGCGCTCTCGTACAGAGAAATGGAAGCGACTTCAATCACGTGCATGTTGAAGATAGTATCATACATGTATTTCATCTTGGCATTAGGATTTGCCTCAATGAAAGACTCCATTTTCCTTGTTATGTATTTATCAGCCTTCATAATCCACAATTCTCACCGTCACATTCATGGCAGTGCAATACTTAAATTAATGGGAGCTAATAATCAGAATCTTAACGAAAGGAAAGATCTTGATTAGTATAGCTGGTTGTGTTTGTTAGTTATAATTGCACAAATATAGCCCGAATAATCGTCAAATAAAAATATTTTTCTTGCTTTTCACTACCGACCAAAGCCTTGCATAAAGACTTCGATGAATGAAATCAGACGGATGCAAAACGTAAAAAATCTCGGCATACGAAATTGGATAATTATTTTTAACTTTGATATATGAATCCTGCGCCTCTGAAATAGGACTAGCCACAGGATTGCTTTATGCATCAACTAGGATTCTCGCTGCAATCATTGCGGTAAAGAATGAATATAATGAGAAAAGCTAATAAACCAATCCAGCAAACAGGCTGCAACGTATTTGACCTCAAACACTTCCTATCCAAAGACGAAGTGTTTCACATAGCGAGGGTCTGCATAAATACTAGGAATGACATTTCATACCACTCCCATAACTATGCGGAATTGTTTTGGGTGGAGAAAGGGATAGGCACCCACCATGTAAACGGGAACAAGGTAAGAATACAAGCCGACGACATAGTTCTCATCCGTCCTGAAGACCGACATACTTTCTCCTCAAGCAGCAAAAACGGGCTCACTCTTGTCAACATAGCTTTTCCGGCAAGCACTTTGGAGATATACCGAGACAGGTACTTCCCTACATCTAATCAGTATTTCTGGTCTAAAAGCATCTTGCCATTCCACATAACCGTTCCAGATAAACTGATAAAAAGATTCTCTTTAAAGGCCGAAGAAACAATGAGGTTCAAACGATCGTACATGCAGCTGGATAGTCTTCTGCTCTTCATTCTGAGAAACATACAGCCACTATCCACTCAGCAGGATTATTCGAATGTTCCATCATGGCTCATCTCTGCAATAAAGAACTACAACAACACAGACTGTTTCATGAACGGTACTTCTGCCTTCGTTGAACTATGTGACAGAAATTCGGATTATGTCAATAGAGTGACAAAAGATGTATTCCATGAGACAATGACAGAATTCGTGAATGACATCAGGATAAAGCACGCAGCAGACCAGCTGATTCTCACTAGTATTCCTATAAAACAAATAGCATATTCATGTGGATTCGAGTCTCTTGCTCATTTCTACAGACAATTCCGTATTCGATACGAGCAGACGCCCCTGGAGTATCGAAAACTTAACTTGACAATCGTCTAAGGACAATCCGGCCAATGCCGGCCATTCTACGGGTAAACGAGGAAGACATTCGTGGCGAATTTTCCCGAATGTCGGAATAGAGTAACAAATGTCCTTTTGCCAATAATACTAGGATGTCGCAAGCCTCCAGTAAACGCATAACTTTACAATTGGAAACTCGCAACCGCATATGACAGGCATAATTACTACTTCACCCAGGATGTCAATTTACTATGGACATTATTCTTAAATCAAACGAGAACCCTGTGGCATACCCTGAACTAGTAGTAACGGTCACAGCCTTCTTTTGAATGTTATCGCATAAATTCCGCCAATTGGTGGAAGACAGAATTGTTGAAAATTAATCTCATCATTATAATGAAAATAATTCTCAAATACATTGTATTCATTTTCGCTGTAGTTGCAATACTGTCCTGCAAAGGTTCAGTAGACAACGACCTCACAGACTATATTGACACGAGAATCGGTACCCAAGCATGGAAAAAAGGATCGACCCTCAGTGGACCCGAAGAGCCTTCAGGATTCGTATATCCTGGCGTAGGCCACCCATATGCAATGATTCAGCTATCTCCCCAGACTGCGAGAACCGATAGATGTTACTTTTCTTCCCAACCATATATTCAAGGGTTCAGAGCCAGTCATTATCCAAACGGAGCAGCAATGTCGGAATACTGTTCCTTTACCGTAATGCCTTCCATAGGCACCCTTGGAGAAAGGGCTCATGAAAGGGAGTCAGATTACTCCCACGACAATGAGATAGCAAAACCATACTACTATAACGTTGATCTCGACAGATACGGCATAAAGGCCGAATTGACAGGAGCATCGACTTCAGGATGCATCCGGTTCACATTTCCGAAATCAGATAGCGCACACATAACATTCGATAACGCCAGAAGCGAATACGGGAACTATTTCCACGTGATTCCAAAAAGCCAAGAGGTAGAAGGTTATGTCACGACGGCAGGAAGGGTAGGGAATCAAGGTTATGCAGGGAAAGATTTCGCATGTTTTTTCGTGGCGAAATTCAGCAAAGCCTTCGAGGCATGCGACATTCTGCCAGAGCCGGTATTCGGTGAAGATTCCGTTTTATTCCCTGGTGGATTTACAGGGGAGGTCTTTGATAATCCTGACTTTAATGGGAAGCCAGTTGCAATCATAACGACAAAGAATCTCGATTTTCAATGGGAAGGCTCTCCCGCAAAAGGAATTTCGGAAGATCATTTTTCCGCCAGATTCACAAGTGTTTTTATAGCAAGGAAAACCGGCAAGCATGTATTCTACCTCACCACAGACGATTACTCGAGATTGTCGGTAGGCGGAATTAAAGCAATAGACACGAAGAAGACTCACCGTCCATTCACAGATATGTATTCAGTCTGCTTGAACGAGGGAGACACAGCTAGCGTCAAGGTCGAGTATGTAGAAAATACGAGGCTCGCTACAGTAAGGCTCCATTGCGTTGAACCGGAAAGTCGCTCCGAGCCGGAACTAATGAAGATGGCGCAGAATGGATCTGCCGCCGCTGCCGCAAGCGTGTCTTTCAAGACAGAAGAAGGCGAAGTCGTGGACATCAAGATCGGGACATCGTTCATAAGCATCGACCAAGCCAGGAAAAACCTCGAACGGGAAATCGGGAAGAAGACTTTCGATGAGGTCAGAGACGAAGCTAAGAATATCTGGAACAGCACCGTCTCCAGAATACGCATCGAGGCCAAAGAATCCGACAAGCAGATTTTCTACACTGCAATGCAAAGGGTATCTCTCCTTCCCAGAAACATCACGGAAGATGGCATGCACTACAGCGCATTTAATGACAGAGTGATGCCCGGCATCATGTACACCGACTACTCCCTATGGGACACCTTCAGGGCACTTCACCCTCTCCTCACGATACTTGACCCCGAGAGGGTCAACGAGATGATAACGGGCCTTCTGAACTGTTACGACGAAGGAGGCTGGATACCGAAGTGGCCTAGTCCAGGGTATTCCAATATAATGACAGGAACGCATGGCGATGCCGTCATTGCAGATGCCTATGTCAAAGGCATACGAGGATACGACCTTGATAAGGCACTTGAAGCAATGATCAAGGATGCTACGACCCCTGGGACTGGAATATACAAAGCCCGTGTAGGGATTCTAGACTACATAAGACTCGGATATGTCCCTACTGACAAGGAGAAAGAATCCGTTATCAGGACAATGGAATTCGCATACGATGACTTCTGCATTGCGCAAGTTGCGAAGGGAATGGGCAGGGAAGACCTACGTAACACCCTGATGAGACGTTCAATGAACTACATCAATGTACTTGATCCTGAGACAAAGCTCATTCGCGGCAGGAACAGCGACGGCTCCTGGAGGAGTCCCGAAGACACTGACGTAAGCACATGGTCAAAAGGAACTGAAAGAGACAGGGAAACTTATTATAGGAACATTACGTTCTTCGTACCTCATGATGTGCAAGGTCTCATCAATTTCTTTGGCGGGAGCAAAGAGCTGGAGGCTACGCTTGACCATTTCTTTGAAGGAGATTTTTATTACGTAGGAGACGAGTTTTCTATGCATTCCCCATACCTTTACAACTATGCGGGAGCAGCTTGGAAGACTCAGAAGACGGTAAGGAGGCTTGTAAGAGACAAGTTCAGCAATGGGATGGATGGCCTTCCGGGGAACGATGACTGCGGACAGCTTTCAGCATGGTACATATTCAGCGCAATGGGATTTTATCCGACATGTCCCGGGCTACCAATATACCAAATAGGAAGCCCTAGCTTTAACAAAACAGAGATATTTCTTACCAACGGCAGGACATTCAAGGTGATAGCAAAAAACAACTCTCCAGAGAACGTATACATACAGAGCGCTACTCTTAATGGCAAGCCTTATACGAAATCGTGGATAAGCCACGAAGATATCATGAGGGGAGGTACGCTAGTGTTCAAAATGGGAATCTCTCCAAACAAGGAGTGGGGTTCTGGGAAGGATGACATTGCTCCCTCGATCAGCAAGCCTCTGGTAGCGGAAGGTGCCGTTTCTTCTATGACACCTAATAAGTAATATGCTTCATTACATTTTAATTCATAACATTTATGCTTCCTCCTAATTTGCCGGATATGGGACAGTTCCCTATCCTAAAAACTATTCTATCGCGAAGGAGGATACTCGCTCTTTGCGCGCTTATATCCTCTTTCTCTCTCTCTGCTTCTGCAAGCAGTGACAATTCTACTGTCCAGACTGTCTCTAAGCAACAGCAGTCCGAGAAAATCAAGGTGTCCGGTCAAATACTTGACGAAAACAGCGTTCCCGTAGCTGGAGCCAGCATCTCTGAGACAGGCTCTTCAAATGGAACTATTTCCGATTCCGATGGGAAATGGTTTCTAACAGTTTCCAAGGGAAGCACTCTAGAAGTGTCATTCCTAGGATTCATTACGGAGAGCGTCACCCTCAATGCGGCTGGCAACATCAGCATAGTTCTCCGACAGGACAGTCAGATCCTTGATGATGTCATAGTCGTTGGATATGGCAGCGTCAAGAAAGCGAATCTCACTGGTTCAGTTTCCAAGATCTCCGAGGATGTGATGTCAGACCGACCTATTGCCACTGTGGGAGAGGCCTTCCAAGGTCAGCTTGCCGGAGTGAGTGCGTCTGCCAGTGGAGGCGGTCTTCCTGGCAGCGACCTCACTATCCATATTCGCGGAATCAACACCATCAATGGCACAAGCACTCCTCTTTATGTCATTGACGGAGTTCCACGCAACAATATGAGTGACATCAACCCTTCTGACATTGCTTCCGTCCAAGTTCTCAAAGATGCCTCATCATCTGCCATATATGGATCACGCGGAGCAAGCGGCGTCATTCTGATAGAGACAAAACAGGGACAAGGAAAACCTTCTGTATCTTTCGACTCTTATTACGGATTCCAAAATGCAGAACGAAAATTGGATATCTTTGACGGAGAAGAGTATGTAGCACAGCAAATGTACATCCGGAACGTCAACCATCTTCGCCAAGGCGGATCTATGAAGGATCCGATGTCCGCAAGGACATCAGCCAACAGAATACCTGAGTGGTGGCTCACTAAGACGGATTTCACTGACTGGCAGTCGACTGTCTTAAGAATAGCTCCTATCCAGAATTATCAGGTCACAGCCTCGACCAAGAATGATATCGGTTCTATATTCCTGTCAGCAGGTTATCTTGACCAGCAAGGCATAGTCGTTGGGACAGACTACGCAAAGATTAATGCCAGGGCCAATGGCACTCTCAACATAAACAAGAGGCTCAAAGTAGGACTCAACCTAGGCGTATCGCGTTCAAAACAAGACCAAGGAGGTGGTGGTGGGAAGGAATCCGCCCTACATCATGCAATCATCATGTCTCCGCTTGTCGGTAAGGAGGAGTCCACTCGCGACAACGGGATGCCATCTTCCGCCGAAGTCGGAGAGGTGTTTCCGAGCCCTTATCTCAGGCTCAAGGAGATGACTGACAGATATCGTTACACTCGCATCAATGCATCTCTCTGGGGTGAGTACCAGATTCTTAACGGGCTCAAGTTCAAGACGATGTTCAGCGACACTTACGATGGAATGACCCATGAGTACTTCCTTCCTGGCAATATCAACAGGAATGGCTTCAAATCCGAAGGACACAGCAATTCCTACACAATCAACGACTGGATGATCCAAAATACCCTTACATATGAGAAGACATTTGGCAAGCATTCAATCAGCCTGCTGGCCGGTCAGAGCGCCGAGAAGGAGAGATATTACGATATAAGTGCAGCCGCTACCGGATGGACTTACGAGAATCTCACCACCCTGAACCTTGCCTCCACCCCTACTGAAGCATCCACTTCAAAAACCGCCTACGCCAATGCATCATTCTTCGGCAGAGCCAGCTACAACTTCGACGAAAAATACTTGCTTACCGCCAGCATCCGCCGAGATGGCTCATCCAGATTCGGTCAGAACAACAGATGGGGAATCTTCCCATCAGTTTCCGGCGGATGGAAGATGAACAAAGAAAATTTCCTCAAGAACGCAAAATGGGTATCCCTTTTGAAGCTTCGTGCTTCATGGGGTAAGGCCGGAAACGACAACATGGGAAGTGATTATCCTTCGATTGCCGCCCTTGGTACGTACTCGACTGTATGGAACGGCAACATAGTCAGTGGAGCTGCTCCTTCAAACATGGCGAACAAGAATCTCCAATGGGAGGCGACCAATTCCCTCGACTTTGGCGTTGATTTCTCCGTATTTGACAACCGGCTGCAGATGAATATCGACTACTATATCAACGATACGGATAATCTTCTGTTCTCGATGCCTATCCCGTACACTACGGGATTCAGCTCATACCAGACCAATATAGGATCCGTGCAGAACAAAGGTTTCGAACTGGACCTTACCTCGATCAACGTAAACAAGAACGACTTCACATGGATGACTAGCATCAACCTGTCCCACAATAAGAACAAGGTAACGGACATGGGCGGCCAGCAGGTACTAGATGTCAGGAGCTGGGGACAGACCTATCGGACAGAAGTTGGGAAGCCTCTTAGTCAATATCTCGCATACAAGACAGATGGGCTACTCACCAAAGACTGTTTCGATGCGAACGGGAAAGCCCTCGTTCCAATTCTTTCTGGACAGGAAGAAGGCAACGTCCGTTATGTGGATCAGAATAATGACGGAAAAATCACTTCCGATGACATGGTCGTCTGTGGAAACAACTTTCCGAATCTCACATATGGCATCACGAACAAATTCAGCTATAAGGATTTCGACCTAAGCTGCCTGGTTCAGGGGCAGATCGGGGGCCACATCCTATATATCGGAGGACGTCATAATGACATGGGTAACGGCACTCGCAATACCTTCCGTAAGTGGCTTACCAGCTACAAAATCGATTTCGAGGAGAAGTACGGGGCGGGAGAGAATCCTATTCCTACGGATTACATCCAGAAGCATAGCATCAACATGAACTGGGACGGGAAGACTCCTAACGCCTTCGGGCAATCAGGCGGCGGCCTCACCGATGATAAGAGAATATACAGCACCACCTACCTGCGAATCAAGAACATCACTCTCAGCTACAATCTGCCAAAGAGCATTCTCGAGAAAGTAAACATCAAAAATGCGAGGGTCTACGCTTCAATGGACAATGTTTACATTTTCACTAACTATATCGGCTACACTCCAGAGTCTGACACTAATGGCAATGGCACGACAAGGCTCGGTGTTGACTATAGCACGTATCCTCTGAGCCGCAAAGTCATTTTCGGAGTTAATCTAACATTTTAATTGAATCTAGACATGAAAAATCATATTGTGAAAATAGCGCTTACTCTCACACTTTGCGCCACACCTGCCTTTACCGGATGCGAGGATTTCCTCACCGAAAATCCGCAATCACAGTATTCGGTCGGAACGTTCTACAAGACCGCTTCCGATTTCGAAGTTGCTATTGCCGGCGTATATGCGCAACAACAGGATCTGTTCAACAATCTTGGTGGCACTTTCAGGATGTCAATTACCCGAAGCGATGATACTAAGGTAGGGGCTGGGTACGTCGACCAAAATGACAAATTCCTTGACGATGCCACTGGAACGTACATCCTGGATCTCTGGCAGAAACTCTTCACCGTTGTTTATCGCGCAAACGAGATTCTTGACAAAATAGATGGGGTTAAGTTCAAAGACGAAACCCTAAAAAAGAGCATCAAGGGAGAGGCCCTCGCTCTTCGGGCATGGGCATACTACACGTTAGGGGCCTCATTCGGCGGCGTTCCTCTCCTTGACAAGCCATACTCGACAGAGGAAACAAGGTATATAAAGCGTTCCTCACAGCAAGAGACATTCGATTTTGCAGAGAAGGATTACACGACTGCCATCACCTTGCTCCCAGAATCATGGGAAGGGCAAAATCTCGGCAGAATTACGAAGTATGCTGCGGAAGGCGGGCTTGCACGTCTGTACATGTTCCAGTCTAAGTTTTCCTCGGCTGTTCCTCTTCTAAAGGACATTATCTCCTCAGGAAAGTACAAAATGGCCACAAAGTACGAAGACTGTTTCAACGATGCATTCAACAACTCATCGGAACGTCTGTGGGAAATCCAGTTCACGAACGGAGGCCTTGGCGAAGGCAACATCCTCTGCAATTCATTCTTGCCTGAAGGATATAAAGGCGATCTCACGCCATTCTCTGGCACATCTGCATTCCTGGAAGTGTCCGAAGACATGATTGAAGCATATGAAAATGGAGACCTCAGAAAAGAGCAGTCTGTCGTCACCGGCATCACCGTGGGGAATAACGTCAGGACCGGATGGTACATACGCAAGTGGCTTCACTACACTGCTGTGCCAGTGAACAACAACGACTTCGCAGTCAACCTTCCTGTCATCAGGTACACCGATATTCTGCTTATGTACGCCGAATGCCTCAATGAAGCAGGATATTCAGCCTCTGGCGAAGCATTCGACCTTATTAACAAGGTCCGCACACGCGCAGGCCTTACTGCCCTTACAAGCACGACGACACCTTCACAGATAGCATTCCGTAATGCAATCAAGCAAGAAAGAAGGGTAGAGTTCGCATTCGAGGGACTTAGATGGCTCGACCTCGTAAGATGGGGAGATGCACAAATCGTCATGGACAAATTTTTGGCCAGGGCCGAGAACGAGAGCGGTTTGTACAAAATGGGCAGCGCAGACAGGCTTCTGTATGCAATCCCAGCACAGGAAATTGCGAACTACAATGACAAAGCCGTCATGTGGCAGAATCCTGGATACTAGAATATATTCTTCAGGAGAGAGCCCCCTCTCGGCGAGGATCCTCTCCTGAGGTTTTGTTCCTATCATTTATTTCCGAGTAATTTATTAAATTTCATCTTATTATGCGCAGAATCCTCAGCCTTCTTTCTTTGCTCATCATTTACGCAGGCACCAGTACATTAGTTCCTGCGGCAAGCGAGCCTTACGGCAGAAGCCTTGACCTCCGCCCTGCGAAATGGATTTGGCATCCATCGTCAAGGACTCCACAAAACACTTTTGTCCTTTTGCGAAAGGATTTTGTTTTGGACTCCATTCCGAGCGAAGCGAAAGGCTGGATCGTCGCAGACAGCAGGTACAGGCTATTCGTCAACGGAGAAAGAGTTCAGTGGGGTCCAGCCCCGTCTGACCCAAGATGGCAAGAAGCCGACCCTGTTGACATAACGAGATATCTGAAAGTAGGGGGCAACACCATCGGAGTGGAAGTCTGTTTCTTCGGAAGCGGAGATGGCACTACACCTATCGGGAAACCAGGTTTGCTTTTATCATTTAACGTTGGAGGAATGAAGATAGTCAGCGACACTTCCTGGAAGTGCATGCTTCCTCAGTCATGGGAACCCGGCAAATACAAACGCTGGTTCCTTCGTTCTCTTCAAGAGTGCTTTGATGCCAGGAGATATCCATACGGATGGACTACCGCAGGATACCAGTTAGGTCGAGAGTGGATCAATGCCAGGGAATATGGCCAAGGCAATAAGCCTTCCATATGCAATAGATACAGAGACTATATCTGGGAAAGCCGCAACAACTGCAGCGATGTCGAACTCCGAGAAAGGACCATACCCCTAATGGATGAAAACATCGTTTCAAACCCCTCGCTTACCGAAACCATGGTTATCGACTGGAAGGTTCCTGTCGAAACTTTTTTTGACTTTGCGATGGATTCTTCCGCCTACGAGGTCAGCGACAGGAAGGTGTATTCCGAGCCCATGCAAAAGAGTTCATACTTGATTAGCCCTTGTGAGGACAAAAGTGCATCATACATATTCGCTTTCAATGAGCAGGGTGTTGGATTCCCAAAATTCAGGATTGAGGCTCCAGAGGGGACAATAGTCGAAATGCTGGTTCATGAGGCTCACGAACCAGGTGGACCGGCTATCATCAATTCCCATTTTCACTCTTGGACGAGATTCATATGCAAAGAGGGTTTGAATGAATTCGAGACATTCGATTTCGAAAGCTACAAGTGGGTACAGTTCATCATAAGGAACTTCAACAGGCCTGTCACACTTTCCAGTATTTCAATGCGCAGAAGAATATTCCCATGGCCTGACACACCTGACATAGCCATCAAAGATGACACTCTTAGCATGGTCGTAAACGCTTCCATAAACACTCTGAACAACTGCGCTCAAGAGACCCTAGTGGACGGCATGGCAAGAGAAAGACAGCAGTACAGCGGCGATGGAGGCCATCAAATCCATGCCGTATACCAAATGCTGGGAGCAGAAGACCTTGTCACCAGATACATAAACACTTTCAGCCAAGGAATTTCCATCGATGGTTACTTCATGGACAGCTGGCCTGGCTGGGACAGGCTCGTCCGCGTTTTCGAGCGGCAGATGCATCTTACAGCCTGGGGTCCGATCCTGGATCACAGTATTGGCTTCTGCTTCGATGTCTTTAACTATTACATGTATACAGGCAACAAAGATGCTCTCTTCGAGGTGTTCCCTCGTCTTGAGAAGTTCTACCATTACCTAACGACACTCACGGATGCCAAGGAGCATCTTATCCCGTCAGATAACCTTGGAGTATGCTCTGTTTACATGGATCAAAAGGCCTACGACAATGACAGAGACAAACAGCTTGCGCTTAACCTGTATGTAGCCGCAATGTGCCGTTACGCCCTCTCTCCTCTTTGCGAGGTTTTTCAGAGAAATGACCTTAAGTCCGACATTAATGAATATGGCGACATGATTCTCGCAGGATGCATCGACAAATTCTGGGACAAAGAGAAAAAAATATTTGTCCGCAACCTTCCATGGCGGGACAATGATGGCGAGGATAGATACTGTGACAGATCGCTTTCCACCGCATTGATCTTCGACCTATGTCCAGATGGATATTACCAGAACTGTCTTGACGTTTTGGTAAATGAGCCGCCGAGTCTTGGAAAATCATACCCATGCAATCTCGTATGGCCGATGTGGGCGCTCGCGAAGTTCAGGAGAATGGACAAGGTAATCTCTGACCTTAGGTCACGGTGGGGGAAAATGCGTTCCGTCTGGGAGAATAACACTCTGGAAGAATTCTTCGATAGCCAACCTGATAACACTTCCCAATGGAGCCACAGTGCCGTCCTTCCGGCTATTGCGATGAGTCAGGGAATAGCGGGAATCATTCCGTTAAGGGCTAATGGAAGTCTTGTCAAAATAGAGCCGCAGGTTTGTGACTTGGAGAGTGTGGGCTTTTCCGTCCATTCGCAGAGAGGAGATATTCATTTTTCAAGCGAAGGGAAGAAAGGCAATAGGACAATTACGTTAACGTTGCCTACCAGTATTTCCGCTGAAATCTGGCTTGACGAGAAGGAGAAAACAAACCTGCCTATGCTTCGACAAGAGAATTGTGGAGTAAAGGTTTACTTACTCAACGCCTCCACTCCTTACGATGAGGGTGAGTCAAGAACCATTAAGATTAAATTAAAGCACAGCTGATATTCATGTCCGAACACATTTTAAGAATAGGTATGCGAAGAATATTATTCCTTCTCATCTGTCTTGGAAGCATTTTCAGTTGCAACGAACAAGTTGGTTCTAACCTAACCTATTATATTGATACCCGCATTGGGACAGCTGCCAACGCAATGTCCACCGAAGGAAGGTATGGAAAAGGAAGTGAGGAATACGGACAGACCCTTCCTTCGGTGCTAGAGCCCAATGGAATGAATTTTTGGACTCCTCAGACTCGGGATTCGGAGCGAAAGTGCATTGCGCCATATTATTACAAGGACACATTAATACAAGGGTTCAGGAACTCTCACTGGATAGTTGGGGGGTGCACTCAGGACTACGGATCGATGACTCTGTTTCCCTCAACCGGCATAAGCTACACGTCTCCATCCGATCGAGGAGTCATCTTCAGCCATAGTGACGAAATCGCTACACCCTCGTATTATTCCGTGTATATGAAAGGCTCCGGGATTACGGCAGAGATGACAGGGCGCTCGAGAAGTGCGATATTCAGATTCTCATATCCCGAGGAATTGCCTGCCTACCTCATCGTCAATCCGAACAATGATGAAGGAATCGGCCATATCGAAATCGACACGGTGAAGAAAGAAATACGAGGATACAATCCTATCCACAGAATATATCAGGGATGGGGCAAACCAGCCGGTTACAAGGGCTATTTCGTCGTCAAATACTCTGATCCAATCGAAGATTACGGTACATACTGCGACAATACTATTTTCGAAGGCGAAACGATGATTGAGAACAAGAGAAACATTGGGTTGTGGATACGGTTCCATCGAAAAGATCCTTCTTCTCCGATTATTATTCGAGCTTCAAGTTCATTCACGGATCTGGAAGGTGCCCTCAAAAACCTCGCTTCCGAAATCCCGCATCAAAAATTCAATGACATTAGAAGGGGACTCTCATCGATATGGGACAAGCACTTGGGTCAGATAACTGTGACAAGCACCGACTCCTCTCTACTCCGAAAGTTTTATGGCTCACTGTACAGAGCCTCTTTCCTTCCAAGGACGATCAGCGATGTGGATGGAAGATATCCAATGTTCTCAAATGGGGAACATATCCTGAAATCAGAAGATGGAAGACTGGTGTATGACGACTACTCTATGTGGGATACGTTCAGGGCTCTTCACCCGCTTCTAGTGCTTATCTCCCCCTCCAAGAGCGCCGACATGATGCAATCCCTTGTCCAAAAGTACAGACAGGGAGGATGGCTGCCGATATTCCCTTGCTGGAACAGCTACACAGCAGCAATGATCGGGGATCACTGTACTGCCGCAATTGGCGATGCAATAGTGAAAGGGATACGGGACTTCGATGTCGAGACAGCATACGAGGCTATGCGCAAGAACGCTTTCGAGATGCCTGAAACCCACGAAGAATATGCAGACGGAATGGGAAGACGTGCTCTTGAGAGCTATTTGAAGTATGGGTACATTCCATTGGAAGATTCTGTCTCTGAGGCGTTCCACACAAAAGAACAAACCTCCAGGACTCTTGAATATGCCTACGATGATTTCGTTCTCTCACAGGTCGCAGCTATCCTTGGCAAGGACGAGGACTACTCAATCCTTGAGGAAAGAAGCAAGAACTACCGTAACGTCATCGATCCAAAGACTGGGTATGCAAACGGGAGGCACAAGGACGGGAGATTCTGCGAGGACAACAATCCTTTTGCAATGGCTTCATACATTACCGAAGGCGCACCATGCCATTATACATGGTTCGCTCCCCATGATATTTATGGTCTCATGGAGGCCATGGGAGGAAGAGACCGTTTCATTAAAAAACTTGACACCTTGTTCGAAGGTGAATACTACTGGCATGGGAATGAGCCATGTCATCAGGTCGCATATCTATATGACTATGCTGGAGAGCCATGGAAAACACAAGAATATGTCTACACAATACTCACTAATGAATATGGCGACATACCGGGCGGACTTGCCGGCAACGATGATGCCGGACAGATGTCTGCATGGTTCGTATTCAGCAGCCTAGGCTTCTATCCAGTATGCCCAGGAAGTCAGTATTACGCCCTCGGAAGTCCTAGATTTGACAAAGCAGAGATCCGGCTAGAGAACGGTAACAAGTTCACGATCATCACGAAGAAAACAGGACGTGATAACATATTCATTGAAAAGGCCAGTCTAAACGGGAAAGAATACTCTAAAAACTATATCAGCCATCAAGACATACTCTCCGGGGGTATGATGGAATTTGTCATGGGGGATATGCCGTGCAAGAGCAGGAGGACTGACAAAGATGACAATCCTCCGGATCTGTTCCAACTCAAGAGACGGTAGTCAAAAAGTACCTTGTCATTTTTTAGCGGGGTACTTCCAGCGAATTTTGCTATAATCAGATAATTAGCAAGTTAGCAGCAACGCCCAAAGTATCGTGCTACCAGATGTATCGTCATTCACCAAGCACAGTCTTCGGTCTGAGATCCAATATCAATTTATCACCATGTCGAATTGGTCACACTTGCCAGTGCGATGGGCAAATTGCTTAGTCGTCGGGGATATTCCGAACAGCGGGGAATAGGTCTTGACCTTGATGGTTTTTCCGTCCGGCATGAACTCCAGAATCCTAAGCCATCCGTCTCCGCCGTTGCCTTCCCAGCCACCGCCCAGAATCTGCACGTTGAACATCATCTGATGTATGTCCTTTCCAGAATGATTTTTATCCTTGCGGTAAGCCACGCTCTTCTCGAAGCTGCCAGGCTTGCCAGTGTGTCCGCAGATGACGAGCCTGATGTTGTCGGAAGGCTCCACCAGCTTCTCCCAGACATCCTGCCCATAGTTGCGAGGCTGAATCTTATAGTGTTCATCCTTAGTGCGTTCGGCGGTTTCTTCCTTTAGGAATGAGTGTGTCATGAATATGACTTTGTAATTCTTGTAGGCTTCGCTTGCGCAAAGATTTTTCGCCCAGGAGAGGACAGTATCTCTCGGTGCCCACTCCGAAGTAATCACGAGGATGTCTCCCCAATTCTCGTCGTGGAAAGCATATGCAGAATTCTCAAGAGAGACCCTGCCTTCCCTGTTCGGAATGGCAGACACCAGGCAGTCGGCGAGCTTGGGATTCCTCTCGAATGTGAAATATTCAGGGAAATGGGTGAACCCTTCATCCCCCCTGACGTATCCATATTCATGATTGCCTGGCGAAATGATATAAGGCACCTTGCCATCAAGACGCTCCATGCAGTGCGAAGCCCATTCCCACATCTGCTTACTTGTCTGATTCAGCATTTTACGGTTGCGGACGATGTTCTCGTTCTGCTCTACCAAATCGCCGGTGAGAAGTACGGCTTTGACATTCAGGTTGTCGATGTTATCTGCGCACCAGACCGTGCAAAGCTCGAACAGAGGCTGATTGATGTCATATTTAGTGTAGCCCTGAGGATCCCCCATGAGGATCATGGAAAAAGATTCAGGGTCAGTCAGGTGCTGCTGATCGGCACGATCCTGGGCATTTGCGGTAATGGCAACAAACATGGCCGCCAGTCCCAAAATAATATTCCTCTTCATTTCTTTGTCATGCATTATTTATCCGCTTTAATAATTTTCAATTCTCACCGTCACGGTCATGGCAGCGTGAGACTTTGTTAAAGCGAGTTAATAATCAGAATCTTAGAACTCATGGTCTTACTTAAGCTTAGGAATTTCAGCAGTCATATCCCAAACATCATCAGGCCAATTTAATAAAGATGCCACTGAAGATAGAGTCGCACCGGTAGAAGCCGCTTTACCGTGGTAAGGGTATTTATTCAAGCTTGCATTATAGCCGCCAAGCGGGGAAGAACTCGAAACGTTCTCTTGATCGAATAGCACCCACTCACCATAATCCAGGAAATCCATGTCACTTCTCCGATAATTATCAGACAGGGTGTTGTAAATATTCGACACACCTATAATGCCACCCGAGCTCCAATTATTGGCTGCGGTAGGATGGCTTATGACTGATTTATTCCATGCGATGCATTTTTCCATGGTAAAATTAATGACTTCCGTCAAGGTTTTTGATTTTGCTATAGAAATCAAACCTCCGACCTGCCTCTGCTCAGACGTAACGTTCCCACTCGCGAAACATCTTCTGACAGTAACATCAGTAACATTCTCGACTACCCCAATCAAGCCTCCAGCCATACGATGAGAACCAGTGACAGATACATTCCCGGTTGCGAAACAATCTTCAACGGTGCTACCTCCCACCTTAAGCCCTACGTTTCCAATAAGCCCTCCGACATGATTTCCATTAGAAGACTCCACGTTTCCACTCTCTCCACATCTCTTGATCGATGCGTTTCCAACGACGGCGCCCAAGAGGCCCCCCACATAATTTCCGCCTCCGGTCACATCCCCGGAAGAAAAACTTGCAGAAATCTCAAAACCAGCATCACAATATCCTGCGACTCCTCCCGCATAATGAGAATAAGATGTCACATTAACATTGGCAGAACAATTCTCTACCATGATTTTCGCAGACTCTGATGCTCCGATCAATCCGCCCGTTGAAGCGTTACCAATCACGTTGCCTTTGATTTTACAATTAGAGAAGCGGCATTCTGCATTTGAGCAAAAACCGACGAGGCCACCGACATATGAAGGCACTTTTTGGTTATCATCGGCATCAATGACTGATACTTCAATGTCAATGCCGGCGAATGAGACATTTTCCGCATTTCCGACCAACCCTCCTAGACCATCTCCAGAACCCGGAATGCCGGAAGATGATATCCTAAGATCATTGACAGTTACATTCCTAATGCTGGAAGCCACTTCTGAAGAGCCAACCTTCGCAGCAATCAGACCTGCACTAGTAAGCTTTGCGGAGATAACTGGCTTATCAAAAACGACATCATGGAAATCACCGACGAAATAGCCGAACATGCTAGGATAGACATCAGCGGAACAATTGAATCCGACTATTTTATGATTATCTCCATCGAAGTCAACTTGCTTACCAGAATTTTCTTCGTCAATTGCAGGCACCCAGTCTTCATAATCCGTCATATCAATGTCATTAGCCATCTTGAACCATGTCTTCTGGCCACTCTTCAGTGCCTTGGACATGCTAAGCATTTCAATCTGATTTTGAATTAAATACGGATCGCTCTCCGTACCTGAGCCGAATTCGAAACCAGAAGCAGGCAGCTGTTTTCGTTGGAATAAGACATACACCGTGCTGTCTCCAGCATCCATGATCAGATCATCACCGCACTCAATCTTATTTATCGAGATAGGCAGAATATGGATGGATCCATCCTCCGGCATATTAGCACTTTTCAGCAATAGCTGAGATGTAGACGAGATAGTATTATATCTTGGAAGAATCAGCTCCGAGGTCGAAAGCTCAAAAGCTTCAGCTGGAACAGCCTCATACGAGGTGCCATGGCTCTTATTATATTCGGCTACCTTAGAAAAATCTGCCGAAAGCTCACAAGAAAGATATTCATCTGCTATCGAATTAGCTTTAAGCGTTATCGTTAACGATTTGGTCTTAGGGGCCATCAAGGAAACGACATCATCAACCCCCTCTATATTCAAGCGCACTTCCGCAGGAGCATCAATTCTAGTTACTTCCCTATATTCGTACTTTCCCTCGCAGGAGATAAGGAAGATAGCCATCACGCCCATGAGGATAATATTATGGTAATATTTCATATTCGCAAATCAATGAAAATTAAAACTTTACATCTACGTAGACAGGAAGGTGGTCTGATGCCTTTTCGACATCTCCTTTCTTGAACTTCATCATCGTATGAGCCGACACTTTGCTCACGGTTGCCGAACTTTTCAATACGAAAATATAGTCGATGCATTTTTTGGGAGCAGAACAAGGTATCGTCGGCTCAAGAGAAGAAAGCACAGTCCACTTGGCCTTCAGGTTCGTAATTGGCTTTGAATCAGGCACTGAATTCATATCTCCGCAAAAGAAAACTGGCTTGTCGTAATTCTTATAGTTCTTCTCCGCCCACTCATTCACTTCTTTTACCTGAGTCAAGGCTGCCTCCTCCGTTGAATAATCAAGATGCGCCCCACCTATGACATACTTATCCGTCTCCACTACTGCAATTGACCTTGGCTCCGAGCCAGTGCTCTTTGACAACGGAACGGTATATTTCCGAACCACCTTTACTCCCGCAGGAAGTATTATGCCATTGCCATAAGCGCCATCTCTATAAGCCATTGCCCTGCCGAAATACCATTGCCATCCCATGTACTTGGCGAGAGCCTCTGCCTGATTGATATCGTGCCTTGTGTTACAGCTATCCAGCTCATTGAGAGCGACGACATCAGCCCTGACCTCAGTGAGCATATCCGCTATCATGGATGTACTATTGGACATGAATTTTGAGAAAGCCCCAACATTGTACGACACAATCCTGAAAGAGTTTGCATCTTTCGGATAATATTCTGTGCCTTCAGTAGTTTCAGGATTATCCTTATCATTCCATTTCCATGGATCGTCTTCACCGGACTTGTTTACAGAACCACCGCTGCAGCAAAAAAGAGGAAACGTAATTGCGACTAAAGAAAATAATATGATTTTTTTCATGATTTATATTAGTTAAAATGTGAGATTGTCCTTCCATCCTGGATTCTGCGTAAGAGCTCCCTTCGTCAACGAGCGATCGTTAATAGGTATCGGATAGAGATAGTCCTTATTCTCATCCCACATGCCCGGGGTATTTTTATTGGTAAGGACATACCCATGATCGCCATCGGTAAGAAATACTTTCTCATTGATCTTGCATCTGACTACTCCTGATGGAAGAGAAGGGGCATCTCCCTCGTAGAAGCACACATCAGGAGTCCCGTCAGCATCAAGGTCATATGTGCCAGGGCCTGGAACATATATTCCCAAGAAAGGATGAGTGAATGCCTGGCCGTTCTTCCATCTCATGAGATCGTAATACCTGAATCCTTCATCGAAGAGTTCCACGCTCCGCTCCCGACGGATTTCAAGAATTACCCCAGCATTCTGGCCTGAGACATTAGGATAACCGGTCTCCGAGTCAAGCAGGAATGGGTCAGGATTTGCATTAGCATCGACAAGATTGATGTTCGGCATCCCTACTCTATCCCTAATCAATTTGATTGAAATATCAAGATCAGACTGCGTGAGAGTTCCCAATTCCGCTTTCGCCTCGGCAAAATTGAGATATACCTCAGCTGAGCGAAAGATAGGAAGGTCATTGTAGGATTTCGAATACATGTCTGCTCCCGCATTAATGCCAAGCATGTATTTAGTCGGCTGATACCCTGTTATCGTGTTGTTGAAGTTCGGGGCCTCAATTTTATCTGAATCAATTCTTTTATAGCCCGGAGTCCTGATTGACTGAGCCATTCTTGGGTCTCTTCCTTCTGTCTCTTCCACGAATGTCATAGTCTCCCAGCCTTCTCTGTCAGTGAACCTAGTGCCATCGGCCATCAGGTATGTGCAAGCCATTTTCCTGGTCATGCTCGGATTTCCATAATTACCGAGAGTGTAATATGTCGCATTATGCATTATATTCAGTCCCTCATCATAATCCCTAGCCAGAATGATTTCCGTGCCGATGGCATTCTCGCTGGCAAACAAATCACGATAACTATTCGCCTTACCGCTTCCCGAATATATAGCGTATCCGCTTGTCTGCATGAATTCTTCGGCAGCGGCAGCTGACTGCCGAAGGTAATATTCCCAGCCATTGCCCTCAAGCTGCAGCCCATGATATTTTCTAAAGGTGCCTTCGAACAGGCAAGCTCTTGACTTCAAGGCCAAAGCCGTCCATTTCGTAACTCTATACAAAGAGCGCTCAGAAGGAAGATTTGCTATGGCAAAATCGAGATCCTCTATAACTTTGGTCATGACATACTCTCTGCTGTCTCTCGGTTTATAAAGATCAGGGTCTGCAGATCCAAGCTGGTGATCATACCACGGCACATCTCCAAATCTTTTCACCATCTCGGAATAAAAATAAGCACGGAAAAAGCGAGCCAATGCCACATATTCATTACGGACTTTCTCGTCTTTGCAATTCACCGAATACTCAATCAGCGTATTGAATTTTCTCAGTGAAGAGAATGTCCACCCGCTGCCAGAAGCCGGAATCGTTCGACCGCCTCTCATCTCATCAGTAAGGCCGTCTTTGATGAGCATATCGGATTCTTCCGTGAATATAGACGAGCCCGGGAATTCAGCGTAGAAATTATTTGAGAAGGCCTCCAATTCATTTTTGTTCGAGAAGAAGCTATCCGGGGAAAGACTTGACAAAGGCTTTTTATCTAGGTCGCATGCAACCACAGTTAATGTTGCCAGCATGAGCGTGATAATATTTTTTCTCATGATATTATTCTTCATTATGATTAGAAAGTTAAATCGATGCCAAACATAATAGACCGCTGCCATGGATATATCCTCATCTGACTATTCGTCTGAGCCATTTCCGGATCAATGTAATCGGTCTTGATGCCTGAGAAACAGAAAAGATTCTCGCCCGAGAAATATATTCTGATTTCTTCCATTCCTGCTTTCGCAGTCAGTTTCTCCGGAAGGGTATAGCCAAGGGTAAGATTCTTGACTCTACAATAACCAATATTCTGAAGGTATCTGTCGTTATTTACCGTGAGAGATCGATTGCTTCCAAGAGCCGCATACCCTCTCGGCCTCGGGAACCAGGCATCCGGATTGTCTTCACTCCATATTTTCTTGTGAAAATCCTTAGGAATCAGGGTAGCATACGGCCTGGCATAAGGTCCCCAGAACAAAAGCGTATTACCTTGAGGATACCAGTCCATGTGTCCTATTCCCTGGAAGAACACAGAGAAATCGAAGCCGAACCATCTGAATCCAAGATTAAGCCCATAATTATAACGTGGCTGAGTATTCCCTATTATTTCTCTGTCTCCTGGTTTATCAACTGTATTATTTCCAAGCGTGATCTTCTTATCCCCATCGAGGTCCTTATAACGGATATCTCCGCCGTGAAGGCCTCTCTCATCTCCTGATGCAGAATTGATGTCATTATTAATCAAAGATTGATCAATATCGTATTGAGCAGCTTCTGCATCACTCTTGAATAGCCCATCGGTCCTGTAGCCCCAGATTTCGCCCCACCGTTGACCGACGTAATGGCTCCTTGCGAAAGATTTGTCGGGATTATCATATTTTGTCACTTCGGTAATATAATCACTGAACGTAGCCGTAACCTCATACTCGAAAGGTTTTCCAGCAAGCCTGATCATATCTCTCCATTGCACGGACAGCTCATATCCTTTCGTGCGCAGATCAGCGCTATTAGTTTTAGGCGCAGATGCTCCATAAGATGCAGGCAATGCCGCACCATCAGTTAGCATGTCCTTCGTATCTCTTATATAAGCTTCGCCAGTGAATGTTAGCCTGCTTTTGAGGAAAGAAGCGTCAATTCCCAGGTTATGCTGCTCAGCCTTTTCCCAAGTAAGATCAGATGCTACAGGAGCCCCGATAGTCGCAGAAGTAGGTTTAGAACCTGTGCCAAATAAATAATCTTGCTGAGACAGATTTATCTTGCGTATATAGTCATAATATCCAACTTGCTGGTTTCCCAATGATCCGAAAGAATATCTTATCTTCAGGTTTTCGATGTTATTTTTCAAAGGTTTGAAGAATTTCTCCTCGGAGATCCTCCATCCTACGGACACAGACGGGAAGAATCCCCAGCGATGATGTTTTGCGAAACGGGACGTGCCATCATAGCGTCCGTTGAATTCAAAAAGATAACGCCCAGCATAATCATAATTCACGCGACCGAAGAATCCTTCCAAAGCATATTCATTTTGGCCGCCCGCAACTTCCATTCGTTGATTGCCATCAGCGTCTGTCCCGACCAGATCGAGATCGTCAAGTTTTTCCGACATCAGATAGTACCCTCTCGCAGTAACATCCTTGTAATGCTTTGTCTCCCAGTTGAATCCTCCCATGACCTTTAAGTGGTGCGTATCAAAATACGTGTCTTCGTAAGTAGCATAGAGGTTAGTGGCGTAATAATGGCTAGTTTCAGTGGTTTCCTGGAGCTTATCTATGCTTCGTCCGTTAGTGATGGTTATTATCTCGCCAGGATATCTGGAATATGAAGTATTGACAGATCTGTTCGCATTCCTGTACTGGTTGATTGCATATGTGAAATTTCCCTTTATTTCGAGCTGCTTGATAGGCTTAACAGTCAATTCGGTGCTACTTGAGAAATTATCATTGCTATCCTTATTATCGTAATCAGGATTGTCAAGGATGGTCAGCATCCCATCCATTACGTAATTGTTGTTGGCAAATGATGTGAAGCCAATGCTTGACCCATCTGGATTGTGAGCTGGATAACTGGCAAGAGCATGCACTGTCATGAGACTGAAAGCAGTGTTCACTCCGCTCGGGCCGGGATATTTATAAGAATTCTTATAATAGCTGGTGTTATTGCTCAATGTCATGAAGCTATTAATGTCCAATGACACTTTCGAGCGGAAATTGTATTTATTGAATTTATCCGTGTTCCTTCTGAATATTCCCTCCTCGTAATTATAACCGCCAGAAAGGAAATACTTGAAATGCTTGCCTCCTCCACTTAAAGAAATATTATGCTGCTGTGAAGGATGAATATCCTTGAACAATTCATGATACCAATCTGTATTGGCATAATATACATATGTATCTCTTCCCTCTCTCTGGTCTATCATCACCCAAGGGCGCTCAGGATTTTCCTTCTTATCATTAACCCTCGCCCAGAGCTGCCGCATATCTTCCTCTGTGTAGAATGTGTAATTCCTTCCGTTGGCAGCATTGAAGAAAAGGTCGTTCAGGTAAACCGAGTAATATCCTCTCGTTTCAAAGTCAGTAGATGTCGTTGGACACTCGAAGCCAAACCTACCGCTATAACGGACTGTGGCATACCCATCGTTTTCGGAACCATTTTTAGTCGTGACAAGGATAACTCCGAAAGAAGCTCGCGCTCCATACACAGCCGCAGCAGATGCATCCTTGATGACAGAGACTGATTCTACGTCATTTGGGTTTATCCTAGACAGGTCACCTTCCGTGCCATCTATCAGAACAAGAGGGTTCCCACCATTGAAGGAGTTGATTCCCCGAATATTTATGCTCGCGCTATTGCCAGGACGGCCGGAAGACATTGTAATGTTAAGTCCTGGCACGGTTCCCATCAGCATGTGCGTTAAGCTGGTAGCAGTCCTACCCGAAAGCTTCTCCGAGCTGACGGTCGAGATGGCTCCCGTAAGATTGACCTTCTTCTGAGTTCCGTATCCGACTACGACAGATTCGTCAAGCAACGTGCTTGACACATTCAGTGAGATTACCAAGCCTTCTGTCTGCGCACCTACCACGAAGCTATAATCATCAAACCCTAACATGGAAACATTGATGACATCGCCTGCCTGGGCTTTTATGGAGAAGCGGCCTTGATTATCAGTAACCGATGTTTCTTTATTGGAAGCATTCATAAGGACGGCGCCCGGAACAGGTCCGCTCTCATCCTTAACAATGCCTGAACATCTTTCAACATTTTTCTGAACATTCTTTTCGACTAGAATGAGTTTGCCTTGATATGCATGGTGAGTGCCAGTCCCGCTAAGAATATCAGACATGGCTTCATCTACAGTGCATTCCTCTTTTAATTTGACTTTTCTGTCAACGTTGAGTAGATTTTCGTTGTAAGCGATGGTGTAGCCGCTTTGCTCTTCTATGCTAGAGAAAGCTTCTCTGACTGTTATCTGCGACGAGGGGAACTTGACCAGCTGTGCAGAACTGGTGGCGCCCCAGCAAGGCAGAAAACAAACCAGAAACATGAGAACGAATGTAAAAAATCTGTTCATTGATCCGATTGTTGAATGATTAGCAATAAAACATTAATTAATATAGATTTCACCTAGTGAATTTATTCTGTAATGCAAGCCTGGCATCAGTCTGGCCAGCGCATCCATGATTTCCCGCTCTGTTTCGCCGTGAAGGAATTTTGCTGTTATCCTGTCTTGGTCATATTTGTCGGTCCCGAGGTAAATCTTCACTTTATGCCGTCTCTCAACAGCATTAATGATTTCCATGATCGAAGCATTGTTGAAACATAACCCGCCGCTAGTCCACAATGTGGCATCATCGGCATTAACACTTGCTATTTTTATTTTCCCTGACTTTCTGTCCAAAGAGAAACTCATGTTAGGAACCAGATAATATTCTTTTTCGTCACGACTATTAAGCACTGAGATAGAACCACGACATAGAACCGTGCTGACGACATCATCATCCGAATATGCCATTACGTTGAATTTCGTGCCATGGACTAGGATCTTGAAACTGCCAGTGCTGACCACGAACTGCCTGGCATCATCATGCGTTACGTCGAAGACAGCTTCTCCATTCAGGAAAACACTTCTTTTCGATTCCGAGAATGCCTTAGGATATATTAATATGCTCTCCGAATTTAAGGTGGCCTTAGAAGAATCTGGTAGAAGCACAGTCTTAATCTCCCCTGCGACAGTGGAACATTCGATGAACTCCATAGGCTCGGCGGCAGCAAATATCTGCTCGCCACGAGGTTTCGTCAGAAACGACTGGTAAATTGCGATTGAAGACAAAGCCACTATCGCGACAGAAGCCGCCACTGCAGCAGTCATAAGTAGGATGCTACGCAATCTCTTTCTCCTCTTGCGAAGTTTTCCGGCATTTTCAATTATTCGGATTTTGCTTTCCACTTCGGCATAGGATCTCTCTATCTTGCTCATGGATAGAGGTCTCTCATCACCTGTCGGCTGGCTCCATATTTTATGCAGATCTTCGTCAGTCATATCAATTGATGAATCGTTTCATTGATAGGACACAGAAGCAGGGCTCAACCCCCAAAAGAAAATCAATTATCTGCGAAGCATTCTTTCAGCTCTTTGTTAGCTAGATTGATATGATTTTCCACGGTTTTCTTAGATATATTCAGATGCTCGGCTATCATGTCGTTAGAGATGTCGAATATTCTGCTCATGATGAACACCTTACGCCGCTTCTGCGGCATGCCTGAGATAACGGTGCCGACCGCTTGCAATTTTTCTTTCGCGTCAAAAGCATGCTCAAGCAGGCTATCATCGTCTATTTCAACGTCATTTCCCGCCACTTCTCTACGAGCATACCTTAAATAATTAAGGGCGGCATTTTTTGCCATCCTGTAAAGATAAGAATCCAATGAGCGGATTTCAGGAAGCAGATATCTCATTGTCCAGATTTTCACGAAAATGTCCTGAGCAATATCTTCGCAAACAGCAGAATCATGCAGAATGCTCGTAAGGAAAGATTTCATCTTGCCGAAATATTCATAGAAGAGGGCTTTGAACGCATCTTTATCCCCTTCGGACACTCTCTTCAAGATATTTTCTTCCTCTAGCATGCACTTACCGTTAATAACCATGGGCATTGCAAAGATATTAAATACCTAGGACAAACGGCAGGGCTAAATGTTAAGAAATAATAACAATTTCAAAACAAGAAGTCTGCTCAAATGACATTTACTTATTCAAACGATTGAAATATCCATTCTCAAAGCCATTAGCTCGAATTTTTCAATCTGCGCAAGCGACAAAATAACGACAAGAAAACGTTTTATGAAAGAGCTTACAAAATGCAAGAACAGTATTTCATGAAAAAATTTCAAACGTTTGCATTGAATTTTGAAAAACTATTTCTAAATTTGTCACAGGCAAGCAGGCTAGGAGTCTCTTGGCTAGTTATAACTAACCACATTATGAACAATTTACGAAAAACCATTTCTCTTATGGCTGCCGTCACGATGATAGCAGCATGTGCCAATACCGGTAAAAAAGACATCATCGGCGAAAACATTCAGAATGCCGAAGTCCAGCTGAGTGCTCTCTGCGAGGAGTCGCAGAAAGATGACACTTTAAGAATTCCTCAGAAATATCAGAATGGGAAAGTGGATTTCGTTTCTATCTATGATTGGGTGAGCGGCTTCCCCGCAGGAGAATTCTGGTACATGTACGACCTCACTAAAGACGAAAAATGGGCAGACGAAGCAACGAAGTTCACAGAAGTCTTGGCACCCGTGCAATTTTACACCGGCAACCACGATGTCGGTTTCATGATAAATGACAGTTACGGGCTGGGCTTGAAATACAAAAACAGGAAAGAATATGTTCCTGTAATCATCAACACCGCCAAATCTTTGATTACCAGGTACAAGCCAAATGCAAAAATCATCCAGTCATGGAACGCCAATCCGAAGAAAGACTGGGTATGTCCTGTCATAATTGATAACATGATGAATCTCGAACTGCTCTTCAATGCCACAGAACTTTCGGGCGATTCCACATATTACAAAATAGCCGTCGAGCATGCGGAAACAACAATGAAGAATCATTTCCGCAATGACTACAGCACGTGGCACGTGGTTGATTACGATCCCGAGACAGGCGCTGTGAGAGGGAAATACACTGCGCAAGGATATTCAGACGAATCCGCATGGGCACGCGGGCAAGCATGGGGCCTGTACGGCTATACTGCAGCCTACAGACACACTCATATTCAGAAATTCCTGGACCAGGCAGAGAAAATCGAAAATTTCATATTCACGAATAAGAATATGCCGGAAGATCTGGTTCCTTATTGGGATTATGATTGCCCGGACATTCCTAACACGCCTAGGGATGCGTCTTCAGCTTCCATAATGGCATCTGCTCTTTACGATTTATATTCCATAACAGGGAAGGAAGATTATCTCAAGAAGGCTGACAAAATAATTGAATCGCTTTCTTCCCCTGCTTACCGGGCAGAACATGGCACGAACGGTGGCTTCATCCTGATGCATTCAGTGACCAGCTTCCCTGCAAATGCCGGCGTGGACGTGCCTCTCAACTATGCCGATTACTATTTCCTCGAAGCGCTTATTCGCAAAAGGGATTTAAAGAAATAATCTAATGCGCAAGGCTACCATCACGGATATCGCTAAAGAACTGAACCTGACGCCGTCCACCGTCTCCAGAGCCCTGAACGGAAGCTCGCTTGTAAAGCAAGAGACCAAGGAAGCGGTAGAGGCCAAGGCAAAGGACATGGGATACGTGCGCAATGTTATGGCTTCGAATCTCAGGAAAGGCGTCGCCCAGACTGTGGGCATAATCGTTCCCAGGATCAACAGGCAATTTTTCAGCAATGTGATCAGCGGAGCGGAGTCGGTCCTGAACGATGCAGGCTACAATGTGCTGATCTGCCAGACGGAGGAAAGATATGAAAAAGAAGTTTACGCCATAGACACCCTGCTCTGGAACCAGGTAGCAGGCATACTCATCTCCCATTCCATAGAGACATCCGACACGAGCCATCTGAGCAAAGCCCTGAACTCGAACGTAAGGCTGGTACAATTCGACAGGGTCTTTTACAACATTCCAGACGTGAAAGTCGTCAACGACAATTATCACGGAGCCTATACGGCCACCAAGCATCTCATTGACAACGGCTACACCAGAATTGGCACGCTCGCCGGCTACATGACCAGCGCGCAATACCGCGAAAGGCTCGAAGGCTACAAAAGAGCCCTGCTGGATGCCGGGATGGAAGTGGATGAAAGACTGATATTCAAAGACACCATCATCCGGGAGACGGGATACGCAAGGGCAAAGGAGGCTCTGGATTTGGGCTGCGACGCAATGTACAGCGCAGGAGATTTTTCCGCTCTGGGAGCCATGCAGGCCGCAAAGGAAAAAGGACTGAAGATACCTGACGATTTCGGCATAGTGGGAACCGCAAACGAGAATTTCACCGAACTGATGACCCCGAGCATGAGTTCTATTTCATTGAAACCATACCAGATGGGCAAGGCAGCGGCGCAAGCATTTCTGAACGATGACGGCAGCAACCCTGACAGCATGATAACGATTGAGATGGAACTCATGAAAAGAGAGTCGTCGAACCGACATAAAGAATCAAAATAGGAATTTATGGTTAATTTTTCACTTGAAGGCAAGGTCGCACTAGTGACCGGCGCAACTTACGGGATTGGGATGGCAATCGCCACAGCCTTTTCAGAGGCCGGGGCAAAAATCTATTTCAACGGCAGAAATCCAGAACATATAACCGAAGCCCTTGCGGAATACAAGAGCAAAGGCATTGATGCAGAAGGGCGTGTATGCGACGTGACTGACGAAAAGAAAGTCAATGAATATGTCAGCGAAATAATAGCTAAAGAAGGACATCTGGACATTTTAGTCAATAATGCAGGAATCATTAAAAGAATTCCGATGACAGAGATGTCCGTGGAGGACTTCCGCCAGGTCATTGACATAGACCTAACAGCAGCATTCATAGTATCGAAGGCTGTGATACCGTACATGATCAAGGAAGGCCATGGAAAAATCATCAACATATGTTCTATGATGTCCGAGCTTGGCCGAGAGACAGTTTCTGCGTACGCGGCAGCAAAGGGAGGGCTTAAGATGCTGACTAGGAATATCGCTTCTGAATATGGAGAATACAATATTCAGTGCAACGGCATCGGCCCCGGCTACATAGCTACGCCACAGACTGCTCCGCTTCGCAAGCGTCAACCAGACGGAAGCCGCCATCCTTTCGACTCATTCATTGTATCAAAGACACCTGCGGGACGCTGGGGCACGACAGATGATTTGCAGGGGCCAGCGGTTTTCCTTGCATCAGATGCCTCTAATTTCGTGAACGGGCATATTCTTTATGTAGACGGCGGAATACTCGCCTATATTGGCAAACAACCTAAATGATGAATTTCCTGAATAAATATAAATTTGGAATATTGCTGCTTTTATTGGCAGCAGGATGTTCCGATATCTATAAAGTAGGGATATCGGACTCAAGCGGTTCCGAAAGAAGAGGCGAGATGGTGGTCATCCATCTCAAGGATATTCCTGATGCTGTCGGGAAGCGTTTCATCGTGAAAAATGAACAGGGATTAGAAATTCCTTATCAGATTACACATGACAGCCTTCTTATTTTCCAGGCGAACGTCCCAGCCAATGGAGCTGCCTCCTACAAAATTGCAAAAGGCGATCCTATGCTTTACGACACGCTTGCATGCGGAATGTACAGGCCGGATAGGAAAGATGATTTTATATGGGAGAACGACAAATCCGGTTACCGCACTTATGGCCCAGCGTTACAAGCTTCTGGAGAAAAGGCGTTTGGATACGACGTGTTCACGAAGAGCGTAACATTCCCTGTGATGAAGGCTCGTTTTGACAGCGCACTCTACGCTAAAAACAAGCTGAACTTTCATCTCGACCATGGGAACGGCATGGATTCTTACGGAGTAGGTCCTACCCTCGGATGTGGGACGACAGCCCTCATCAAAAACGGAGAAATAGTCTATCCATGGGCATGGACTTCCCACGAGATTCTTGACAATGGGCCGCTAAGGTTCAGCATTAGGCTTAAGTTCAGTCCTGTGGAAATAAATAGCAAGACAGTCGTCGAAACCAGGACGATCACTCTCGATGCTGGCTCTTATCTGAACAAAGCCGTCGTGAGCTACGAAGGTCTTGACAGTCAGTATGACACAGTAGCAGTCGGGATAGTCATTCACAAAGAGAATCCAGATGCATTTCGGTCAGGAGATAGATACATGGCCTACGCCGACCTTGGCGACAGGAACATCGGACAGAACGGAGAAATCTATGTCGGAGCCGTATTCTGCTCAAGCCCAGACTCAATTGGATTCGTTCCTTTCAAGAATATTGATGAAATACTTGCTTCCGCCAATATGGGAGCGCCAATAGGACATATTCTTGGGAAAGCAGCATATTCAAAGAATACAGATTATTCATATTACTTCGGCAGCGGATGGAGCAAAGGCGGAGTCGGGAGTTTCGATGAATGGTGCTCGTACCTGCAAGGATTCTCCGAGAAACTGGACAGCCCTCTGCATATTAATATATCTAAATGATGGAACAAGTTTTCAGTTACATAATAGGGCTCGGCGCAGCTGTGATGATGCCTATCATTTTCACGATTCTTGGCATCTGCATAGGCATAAAGTTCGGGAAAGCGCTTAAGAGCGGCCTGCTCGTCGGAGTCGGATTTGTAGGCCTCTCCGTCGTGACCGCCCTCCTCACTAGCAGCCTCGGAGGCCCGCTCAAATCCATGTCGGAAATATATCACCTGCAATTAGGAATATTCGATATGGGTTGGCCTGCAGCTGCATCGGTGGCATACAATACGACAGTGGGAGCATTCATAATTCCAGTCTGTCTTGGCATTAATATTATACTGCTTCTGGTCAGAGCTACTAAAACAATAAACATAGACCTCTGGAACTACTGGCATTATGCTTTCATCGGCGCAGTAGTGTTCTTCGCCACGAACAGCATCTGGTACGGCTTCTTGGCCGCTATCGTCTGCTTCGTGATCACGCTAGTCATCGCGGATTTAACAACCGCCAAGCTTCAATCATATTACAAAGACTTGGATGGAATCTCAATTCCTCAGCCGTTCTGCCAAAGCTTCGTGCCTTTCGCAGAAGTCCTGAACTGGGGAATGGATAAGATTCCCGGCTTGGGTAAACTCGACTTGGACGCAGAAGGAATGAAAAAGAAGTTTGGCCTTCTTGGCGAACCGCTTTTTCTCGGCGTGATAGTCGGAATCGCAATCGGAATGCTTTCCTACAGTTCTTGGAAGGAGATAATTGACGGGATACCTCAGATTCTTGGTCTTGGAATAAAGATGGGAGCTGTCATGGAACTCATTCCACGTATCACTACCCTATTCATTGAAGGACTCAGGCCTATTGCTGACGCAACCAAGGATTTAGTTTCTCGCAAGTTCAAGAATGCATCACAGATCAACATCGGCATGAGCCCAGCGCTTGTGATCGGGCACCCTACCACCCTCGTGGTATCCTTGCTCCTCATTCCTGTGCTCCTGTTTCTCTCCGTGATACTTCCTGGCAACCAATTCCTTCCTCTGGCCTCTCTCGCCGGCCTATTCTACGTATTTCCTGCCGTCCTGCCAATCACTAAGGGCAACGTGGTCAAAACATTCATCATTGGGCTCGTATCCCTGTCGATAGGACTTTACTTCGTGACCGACCTCGCGCCTGCATTCACACAGGCTGCTCAGGACGTTTACGCTAAGACAGGCGATGCCGCCGTGAAGATTCCCGATGGTTTCCAAGGCGGTTCGCTCGATTTTGCATCAAGCCTGTTCGCCTGGGTAATCTATCACTGCGTGCACGACTTCAAGATAATCGGCAGCATTGTCCTCGTGGCGTTCACCACTTTCATGGCAATCGTGAACCGCCGCAAGATAATCAAGGAATCCTTGATGGCCAATGCAGCCTCTGATGATAAATAATATTCAATGAATATATTTTATGAATATGAAAAAGATACTTACAGTTTTAGCTGCCACTTCATTAGCCGTCGTGGCCAGCGCGCAAGTCAATTACAAGATGCAGGTTGCCTGCAACCCACAGGATGTCAAAGGCTACGACACTGAAAGGCTTCGCAGCAGCTTCCTGATGGAAAAAGTCATGGTCGCAGATGAGATTAATGTGACATATTCAATGTATGACAGATTTATCTTCGGTGGCGCAATGCCTGTCGCCAAGACTCTGGCCCTCGAAACCATAGACCCTCTCAAGTCAAAATATTTCCTCGAAAGAAGAGAACTTGGAGTGATTAACGTGGGTGGCGAAGGCGTTGTCTCGGTGGATGGAAAAGACTACACACTGCACTTCAAGGATGCGCTCTACGTTGGCAGAGGTCACAAAAACGTGACTTTCAGGAGCGTGAACCCTTCAAAACCTGCGAAATTCTACATAAACTCCGCAACAGCGCACGTCGCTTACAAGACTCAGCTCATAACCATCGATGGCAGGAAAGGTTCGCTTAAAGCCAATTCATTCCCTGCTGGCAAGATGGAAGAAAGCAATGACAGGGTAATCAACCAGCTCATCGTGAACAACGTGCTGGAAGAAGGACCATGCCAGCTTCAGATGGGGCTCACTGAGCTGAAGCCTGGCAGCGTCTGGAACACAATGCCGGCTCATACGCACAGCCGTAGAATAGAGGCTTATTTCTATTTCAATGTCCCTGAGGGGAATATGGTCTGCCACCTTATGGGCGAGCCGCAAGAGGAAAGGCTGGTCTGGATGGCCAACGAACAGGCAATCATGTCTCCTGAATGGTCCATTCATGCTGCTGCCGGAACCAGCAACTACATGTTCATCTGGGGCATGGCTGGCGAGAACCTCGACTACGGTGACATGGATAAGATTAAATACACGGAAATGCGATGAGCAGGGTTGTTACGTTTGGAGAAGTGATGCTCAGGCTCTCAACGCCTGGTTTCTTGAGGTTCTCTCAGGTGCATCAGCTGGATGCAACATTCGGCGGCGGAGAGGCCAACGTGGCCGTCTCCCTTGCGAACTATGGCATCGATGCCGAATTCGTCACCAGAGTGCCGGACAATGACATCGCCGCTGCCTGCCTTAGCGAGCTAAGAGGCCTAGGTGTTAATGTCAGCCACTGCATTAAAGGTGGTGATCGCCTAGGAATATATTTCCTTGAGAATGGAGCAGTTGCAAGAGGCAGCAAGGTCATCTACGATAGGGCATATTCGTCAATTTCCACAATTGAGAAAGGGATGATTGACTGGGATGCGATTCTTGAAGGAGCTGACTGGTTCCATTGGACAGGTATCACTCCGGCCATCAGTCAGGGTGCCGCCGATGTCTGCCTGGAAGCGATTCAGGCCGCAGGCAGGCTAGGGGTTCCAGTCTCTTGCGACCTCAACTATCGCAAGAAGCTTTGGAAATATGGAAAATCAGTTTCCGAAGTAATGCCAGAACTGGTTTCCGGCTGCGACCTGATTCTTGGAAACGAGGAAGATGCCGAGAAAGAATTCGGCATAAAGCCGGAAGGTTTTGATGCAGAGAAAACCGAAGGCGAAATAGACCAGGCTAGATTCGAGAGTGTCTGCCGCCAGCTGATGGCAAAGTTCCCTCGATGCAAGAAGGTCGCCATCACGCTCCGGGGCTCGATCAACGCCAGCCACAACACTTGGGGCGGAGTCCTTTTCGACGGCTCCAAACTATATTCATCAAAGCGCTACGACATTACCCACATCGTAGACAGGGTAGGCGGAGGAGACTCCTTCATGGGAGGGCTCATTTATGGGCTCCTGACATATTCAGATGCCCAAGAAGCCCTTGAATTCGCCGCCGCCGCATCAGCCCTGAAGCACACCATCTTCGGCGACTATAACCGTGTCACCGTCGCCGAAGTAGAATCACTAATGCACGGCTCCGGTTCCGGAAGAGTTTCAAGATAACTATGCGAGCACGAATAATCTTATATATTTTCACAATTTTTCTTTCTCTGAACTTACCTGCTCAAGAGAATGCCCAGGTAATTCCTGCTAACGTAACAGTGAATAAAGGGATCAGGCCCAATCAGAAAGCTGAACCTTTGACTGGCACTGTTAACGGATACAAAGGAATCTGGTTTACTCTTGGCCAGGAAAAGCCTGAATACGGTGACAAATATTCAGGAGGGTTCGCCACTTACACATGTAAACATATTCCTTTAGCAGTCTACTCGAAAGATGCTGACAAAACTTTTTTTGTCTATGGTGGAACGACAGAGGCGAATCAGAGGTATCTGCTGTGTATGGCAGGATGCTTCGACCATCGCACAGGCAAACTCAGGAAACCTGTCATTGTTCATGATAAGGGTTGTTATGGTGTCTCGGATCCGCACGATAACCCTTGCATTAACATAGATAAGGATGGATACTTATGGGTTTTCGTTTCAGGAAGAGGGAACACAAGGAAGGGCATAAGATTTCGCAGCGCAAAACCTTATGACATCTCTGAATGGATTTACGTAAATGAAAGTATAATGGCTTATCCTCAGGTTATCTATGACAAACAAAAAGGATTTTTCTTATTTGACACCCGCTACGATGGTGTGAGAAGGACATTCTTTCAGACGAGTGAAGATGGAGTGAATTGGTCTGGTTATTACCCCATCGCTTCAATCATGGAGCCTGGCGAGAAGTATTCAGGACATTATCAGTTTTCAAACTACGATGGGAAGAAATTAGCAGTTTGTTTTAACCGTCATATTAATGGGGATTGTGACACCCGGACTAATATCTACTATCTTCAGTCATCCGACTGGGGGAAAACTTGGACGACGGCGGACGGGCATACTAAAGTCAATCTGCCAATAACTCGGGAAGAGGGGCCTGCCTTAGTACATAATTATCATAACGAAGGGAAAAACTGCTATATCAAAGATATCAATTTTGACAAGTATGGAAATCCTATAATTTATTATGTCACAAGCGATAACTGCCTCCCAGGGCCGAATGGTGGGAAAAGATTACATCATATTATCCGCTGGAATGGCGAAAGATGGATTATTAACACTTTTGCCATCTCTACCCACAGCTATGATTCAGGCAGCTTGTGGATAGATGGTGATGAGTGGACTATTATAGCTCCGACAGAACCCGGACCGCAGAGATGGGGTACTGGAGGGGAAATGGCGATGTGGAAAAGTCAGGATGGTGGAAGGACTTGGGTAAAAGAGAAAAACCTCACATTTGACAGTCCTAGAAATCATGGATATGCCAGAAGACCTTTGAATGCGAATAATGGATTTTACGCATTCTGGGCTGATGGAAATCCTGAAAAAATGAGCAAGTCTTGCCTCTACTTCTGTGACAAGCAGGGACACGTATTCAAAATGCCTTACGACATGAACGAAGAATGGGAATATCCAGAAAGAGTATTCACCAAAGAACCATACGGAAATTAATACTTAGCTAATACTACCATGCTTTAAATTAATAGACACTGTTCCACCTAAAGGAACTTTTATGGACATCCATTTCTCTCAAGGGAAAAATTCAATCACAAGTTATCAACACCAATAATCTAATTAATCAAATGGGACAATCATCATTTACAGATTTCCTAAGAAAGCGATTCATAAGGGGAGCAGGTAAGTTCTTCCAAGTTGCTTGCATTGCAATTCTGGGTATGATAGCCATCGACCATCATGCTGAAGCGAACAATGCACCAAAGTTCTCTAATGAGCAGATTTCATCAGAGAATGGGGATCTTCATCTACGAGAGACCGTGAAAGCTACCGAAGGGCAGGCTACAGTCTCTCAAAGAAAGACGGTCAAAGGGATCGTATTGAACACTACCGGCGAGCCGATAATCGGTGCCGGCATCCTAATCAAAGGCACGAAAAGCGGCACGACTTCAGACTTGGACGGGAAATTCAGCCTCGACATTTCTCCTAACACAACTCTTGTGGTTTCCTGCATTGGATATGTTGAGCAGACGATAAATGTCGGAAGCCAGACAGATCTCAGAATAGTGCTTCAAGATGACACCCAGAATCTCGACGAAGTAGTCGTCGTAGGTTACGGAACTCAGAAAAAAGAGAGCGTCGTGGCATCCATTGCCCAAGTCGGCAACGAATCTCTCCGTAAGACTGGCAATTCAACGGACCTTGCGGAAGCCCTGGTAGGTCAGGCACCGGGTCTCGTATCCCTCACTTCTTCAGGTGAGCCTGGAGGAATCACGACAGGTGAGAGCGCGACCAATCTCTACATCCGCGGTAGAAACACATGGAATGGAGGTGGCCCTCTCATCCTCGTCGATGGTGTCGAGCGTAGCATGAACAACGTCGATGTCAACGAGGTCGAGCGCATTTCCGTCCTTAAGGATGCGTCTGCGACCGCAGTGTTCGGAGTAAAGGGCGCCAACGGCGTCATCCTCATCACTACCAAGCGCGGTGAAGAAGGCAAGACACGTCTCAATTTCAACTACACCGTCACTGGCAAGATGCTTGCTAAGCAGCCTGAAAAGATGGATTCCTATGATGCAATGATGGCAAAGAACGAAGTCATCGAGCGTGAAGGAGTTCTTAACGAAGTATCCTGGGACGCTTACACTCCTTACCGTATCGTGGAAAGATTCAGGAAACCTCAAAGCTCAGAGTACGCTGAGATCTATCCTAATGTGGACTGGACAAAGGAAATGTACGAAGACTTTGCAGTGAACACTCACAAGGTTTCCGCAAACATCCAGGGTGGCTCCAAGAAAATCAAGTACTTCGGCTCTCTTGCATATATGCACGAGGGCGACATGTTCCGTAACTATGACAACGGAAAACCTTACGACCCGAACTACAACTTCGACCGTTTCAACTTCCGCTCCAACGTCGATTTCGACCTTACCAAGACAACCCGCCTGAAATTCGACCTCGCAGGTTTCTTCAGCAGGAAGAACACCAATTTCAACAATGAAGGCTCCACAGCCCGAGCTGACCAATGGATGTATTCAGCTGCATATTTCCTTGCTCCCAACATGTTCCTTCCTATGTATTCGGACGGAAGATGGGGCGCTTATTCGGACGGTTCAAACAATTCGACGAACCCTATCGCAGCTGTCTACAACCTTGGACTCCGTCAGACCCGTACCACTCAAATCAATGCAAGATTTTCTGTGGATCAGGATTTGAGCTTCATTACCAAGGGCTTATCGGCAAATGCGCAGGTCACATACGACAACACCATCCGTTCCGAAGGTGGTGTCTATGATGTCAACAACTCCATCCGTGCGTCCGAGGCCAGAACTAATGTGGCTTACAAGTACATAAACTACAAGAACTACTATCCAGGTGCCGATGAGAGCGAATATGTGGTCTATCTGCCAGCCCCCGAGGACGAATATGACTGGGCTTACCAGGTCGTGTCCCGCAGATACGAGACAATTCTAGCGGCCAACTGGTCTAGCTATATCCCCGTAACCCGCCGCCTCACTTATTCCGCCCAGCTCAACTACGCACGCGATTTCGGCAAACACGGCGTGACCGGCATGGGAGTGTTCAAGAGAGAAGAATATGCCCAGGGTTCAATGTTTCCTAACTATCGCGAAGACTGGGTGGGCCGTTTGACTTATGATTATGACGGACGTTACCTCGTGGAGGCCAACGGTGCATACAACGGTTCCGAGAAGTTCGGTCCAAGCTACCGTTTCGATTTCTTCCCTTCCGTAGCATTAGGGTGGTACCTCTCCAACGAGCATTTCTTTAAAGTCAACTGGCTTAACAAAGTCAAGCTGCGCTACTCCCTCGGTAAAGTCGGCGACGATACCGGCGGCAGCAGATGGGCTTATGTGACTTCTTATGCATACGGTGGAAGATCCCGTCTTGCCGAGACAACCAACGCCTTCAGCCCGTACTACATGTACCGTGAGAGCACTCTTGGTAACCCGGATCTCCATTGGGAGACTGCGGTTAAGCAGAACATAGGTTTGGAAGTCAGCGCCTTGAAAGACCTTATCGTGTTCAGTTTCGACTACTTCACTGAAAGACGTCGTGACATAATCCTCAGTGGATCCAGCCGTTCCATTCCTGCATTCTTCGGAGCCACAGCCCCTGCAGCAAACCTTGGCCGCGTTAATTCCAAGGGCTTTGAGATTGAGTTAGGTGTGAATAAGGTAATTGGCAGAGACCTCCTTCTCTGGGGCAAGCTCACAGCCAACCACAACGAGAACAAAATCAAATTCAGAGATGACCCACAGCTGCAGTATTTCTATCTGAAAAACGAAGGTTATCAGATCGGCCAGCAGCGCACTCAGATCTCTGCTGGAATGTATAAAAACTGGGATGAAGTTTATGCCAGCGTTCCTCAGGAAAGCAATGACGGAGACAAGCTTCCGGGCTATTTCAATATCGTGGACTTCAACGCCGACGGTATCATAAAGAGTTCCGAAGACACACCTCCGGTAGGATATTCCGAGATTCCGCAAAACACCGGCTCTCTGGCATTTGGCGTTGATTGGAATGGCTGGAGCTTTATGGCTCAGTTCTATGCCGTAAACAACTGTAACCGTTCGATTCAATGGAACAACTACCAGAGCGACTATGATATCGTCTATAAGAATGTCAGCGACTACTGGTCAAAGGATAATCCTAACGGGAAAGCGTTCCTTCCAAGATGGAAGACAAACGGCGAGTTCAAAGGCGACTTCTACTACTATGATGCCTCATTCGTCCGTCTTCAGACCATCGAATTGAGCTATACCTTCAATAAAACAGGTCTGTTGAAAAGAATCAATTGTGACAGACTGAGGTTATTCCTCAACGGTAATGACCTATTCTTCTGGTCTGACCTGCCGGATGCACGAAGCACCACATATTCAGGCGGTGGTGCGACACAGGGTGCCTATCCTACCTTGAAACGTATCAACTTCGGCATCGACCTTTCATTCTAAATATATTTGCGATATGAAAAAGATTATTTCTATAATATTCAGTATTGCAGCAGCTTTCGCAATCGTTTCGCTAACCATTTCCTGCGAGGACTATCTTGACAAAGCTCCGGAATCCAGCATCTCTGAAACGGATGCATTCGGAAACTTTACCTCTTTTCAGGGTTTTGTCGAGCAGCTTTACAATGTGGTCATAGGTTACGACAAATGCGGTGCCTGGAACAGATATACGTTTGCTGACGAAGACCTGACCATAGCTCCATCGAACTTCGATGCGGGCAACTGGTGGGGCAATGAAACTTATTTCTACGGAGCTGGTCCTAGCCCGACAACCAACGAGGGACGTCACCGCCGTGTATGGGAAGATGCCTGGTATGGCATCCGCGTTGCCAACATGGCAATTGAGGAACTTGACAAGAAAGACAGTAAGTTTGTCGGCACTGACGAAGAACGCAATCTTCTGAAAGGTCAAGCACTTTTCTTCCGCGCTTTCCATTACTATGAAATCTGCCGTTACTGGGGTGGCATGCCTTATATTACTCACGTAATCGGTTCTTCCGAGAACATGACGACTGAGGAATATAGCAGGCTCACGGCTCAGGAATCATTCATAAAGATGGCCGAAGACTTCGCTGCGGCAGCCGACCTCCTTCCAAACCATTGGGACGATACCGAAGCCGGACAAGTCACCAAAGGCAACAACAATTACCGCGTCAATAAGTTCTATGCTCTCGGATTCCAGGGTAAGGCTCTGCTTTGGGCTGCAAGCCCTATGCTTAACGAAGAGGCCGGAAAAGGTAACAACTTCAATGCGGACCTAGCGAAACAGGCTGCGGAGGTGCTTGGGAAGCTTCTTGCGCTTTGTGAAGAAACCGGCCAGTACGCGCTAGAGACTTGGGCCAATTATGAATCCATCTTCGTAAAGACAGGGTGGAACCGTCCTGGCGGAAAAGAGGTTATCATGAACGAGACCCTGTACGATCGCGGACGCGTTATGTGGTCTTGCCTAGGAGCCACTGTCCCAGCATCCTTCGGTTGCAACTCATCAACCACCCAGCAGGACAGTCCTACTGCCAACATCACTCACAACTACGGAATGAAAAATGGCCTTCCTATAGATGACCCCGAGTCAGGCTATGATCCTGCGGATCCATGGTCCAACCGTGACCCCCGTTTTGACAAGACCATCATCACTGACGGTGACCGCATTTCAAAGAATATAAATTCGCCGAACGACACTTATGCTCAACTTTACAACGGCGGACGCCACCGTAACGGTGGTTCATACGGAACAGGAAGCCCTACAGGGTTGTATTTCAGAAAGTTTAACTTGATGGGTCCAAATTTCGTCAAGACCTCCAATGCCAACAACATGATACACAGCATCCCATACCTGAGAATGGCTGATGTTTATTTAATGTATGCCGAGGCAGTGAACTTCATGACAGGCGGCGGTCCTTCCGCAAAAGCTTCAACATATTCCAAGACGGCAGTAGAGGCTTTCGAGGCTGTCCGCGCACGATGCAATATTCCTGCATTACCTGCGAGATATGTCTCTGACAAGGATACTTTCTTCGAATCTATCGTGCGTGAACGTGCCGTAGAGCTCATTATGGAAGGACAACGTTTTGACGACCTCCGTCGCTGGAACAGAATTGCTGATCCGAGGTATCTGGAAAAGACTATATACAACTTTGACCGTGATGCAAACGGCAAGCCGACAAACATTCAAGAGGTGGTATCGGTTACCAGAGTCGCAACTTCACCCAAGATGAATTGGCTGCCGATCCAGGTCAAATACACCAAAATGTATGCTGGTTTCCCTCAGAATCCAGGTTGGTAGCAACAAAATAACGCAATGATTATGAAAACAAAGATTTACAAAATATTGATTGTCTTTGCGACCCTCCTGTTGATTGGAACAATCGAGTCCTATGCGCAGAAAGACACCATGACGGCCGCTATCGATACAGACCGTGAGGATGAGTTGGTTAACCTCCCGTTCCGCAAGATAAGCAAAGACGAGGTTGTCAGTGCCGTAAGCGTACTGGATGTCAGCAAAATAGGCCGATACGACAACAACGTATGGGTAAACGATGCTACAACGGGTCGAATAATTGGTCTGATGGGCGCAAACAATATCCGCGGCATCGGTGTCGGCATTGACGTAGCTTCGGAGACCGGCACTGGCACACAGTCAGGCAACGCACTATTCATCGTTGACGGTCTTCCTCGTGACATCAGCACTCTCCGTATGTCCGAGGTAGAGTCCATCTCTGTTCTGAAGGATGCCAGCGCAGCTGTCCTCTACGGAACTCAGGCCGTAAACGGCGTGATAATGATCACCACCAAGCGCGGTTTCGAAGGGAAGAGTCAGGCTCACGTCAATTTTAACTACGGCATAAAGTCTCCTATAGAGCTTCCATCGTATATGAATTCCGCAGACTACATGACCTGGTACAACCAGGCACGCATCAATGATCGACTTGATCCTTTGTACAGCGACGAAGATATCGAGCATTACCGCAACGGCAATCCTTACAGATATCCTTCAATCGATTACTATAGCGATCAGTGGCTCCGTAAGTTCAAGAACTATTATGACATTAACGCAGAGTTCAGAGGCGGCAACAAAATGGCCAAATACTATGTGAACGCCGGATGGAACTCTGCAGGTTCGCTCATAGATTTCGGGCAATGGTCAAAAGCTAGGAATAATGCTCTCAACGTCCGTACCAACGTCGACCTCAAAATCAACGATTGGATTAACACGGAAGTTGATGCGACAGCTTTGTTCCGTGACAACAAGACCGGTCGCGGAAACTTCTGGAACACCGCCTACACGACCCGTCCGAACCTCTATTCACCTTTCATTCCCATAGATCTAATCGATCCTGAGAATTCATTGCTCCTTGCCCATAAGAACGATGTCGATGGCAAATATCTCTTCGGCGGTACCACAAGTTACACGTCATCCATATTCTCAAATGGATATGCAGGTGGTTCTTTCAATGGTGTTGGTCGAAGATATACGTTCAACGACAGACTCAACTTCGACTTGGATGCCATCACCGATGGTCTTGCGTTAAGCACCAACATGGCTTTCGACTATGGCATCTTCTATAACGAAACCGTTTACAATTCGGTTTCTGTCTATGAACCAACTTGGGACAAGGATGAAGACAAGATTATTTCCCTAAAACAAATCGGCTCGGACAGCCGTCCTGGCACCAAGTCTGTCGGCAATCCTTACTACCAGAGAAGAATGGGATTCTCTTCGACTCTCAGTTACGATAGGACATTCAGCGATATCCATCACGTTACTGCCAATCTAGTCGCTTTCGCAAACCAGTACAAATGGCGTTTGTCATCCGGCACTTCAGAAACAACTGGCGATGAGGATCAGTTCCAGGGATTGAAGCAGGCACATTTCGGAATCCAGGCCAGCTATGCCTTCGACAAGCGTTATGTATTTGATTTCAGCGGCAACGTTGCAAAGTCAGTGAAACTTGCTCCTGGCCACGACATTGAATTTTCGCCGACTGTGGGTGTAGCTTGGATCATCAGCAATGAGGGTTTCATGAAAGACATCCCTTTCGTAGACTACCTCAAGATCCATGCTAACGGAGGCATCCTCAAAGGTGACATCGGCATCGACGGTTTCTTCCTTTATGATGCAATCTACGTTGGTTCCGGCTCATTCGCTTGGAACGACGGCGGTCAAAGCCAGTCAGGCAGAACCGCAAACCGTGGTGCTAATGAAAAACTCGGAATGGAAAGACGCAATGAAATCAGCGGCGGCATCGAAGGACGCTTCTTCGACAATAGCCTTAGCTTCGAACTCAACGGCTTCTATGACAAATACTCCGATCAGGTTGTCCAGACAAGCAGTCTCTGGCCATCTTTCTACTCCAATTACATCCCGTACGAGAACTACAACGAGGACAGCTACAGAGGTTTCGAGGCAGGTATCTCATACACCAAGCAGTGGGGAGACTTCAACCTGTATGCTGCAGCCAACATTCTCTATTCCACTAGCAATATGGATGTTCGCAGTGAGATTTACGATGAAGGTTATCTGTACCGCAAAGGTCACCCAGTAGACGGCACATGGGCTCTCGAGTCGCTCGGTCTCTTCCAGAGCCAAGAGGAAATAGACAATAGCCCTGTCCAGACTTTCGGAACGGTTCGTCCTGGTGACATTAAGTACAAGGATCAGAACAATGACGGTAAGATTGACAACAACGACCAGGTTTTTGTTCGCAGGTGGAATCCTCCTTTCTCTGGAGGAATTGAGTTCAAACTCTCATACAAGGGCCTTACCCTTTACGCAATAGGCAATGCTTATTGGGGCAAGGATTATTCAACTTTCATCGAGAACAATTACTATTGGGTAGATGCGACGGATCCGTATCCTACACACTCAAAGGATTCATGGACGCCGTCCAATCCTAAGGCGAAGTGGCCGGCTTTGAGCACGGCATCATCGTCCAACAACAATCGCCGATCAACGTTCTGGATGTATGACAACTCATTCTTCCAGCTCCGCAAGGTACAGCTCAGCTATAATCTTCCTGAAAGATTCAGCAAAAAACTGGCGATGACCAATCTCCAAGTGTATCTTGACTGCCAGATGCCTATCCAAATAGCTCCTAACCGCAAATATCGTCAGACCACGGTCAACGCTGAACCGCAGTATAGAGGCTACTCGATCGGCTTCCGTACAACCTTCTAAAAATTGAAAGAAACATGAAACATAACAGACTATTTTTCGCTTTCGCGCTGGTTGCGTCATTGGGCTTTACCGCAGGATGTGATGATCCTTTCAATGCGGAAGAGAACTTCCGAATGAACAAAGATCAGGTAATCAGCCGTCCGCAGTATGCGGAAGGATTACTCGACTACGCTTATACGCAGATGCCGTATCGTTCTTTCCGTTTCGACGAGGTTGCCACAGATGACGCTGTCTCCAACCAGACATCCAATTCCTACCGCCTCATGGCTGGCGGAAGCTGGAGCTCGCTATCGAACTCCCAGGATATGTGGACTGTCTGCTACAGAAGCATAATGAATCTGAACGACTTCCTTTCCATCATTGATGAAGTGAACTGGAAAAAATCCGATCCTTCCCAGAATGATGCCTTCAAGATGAGACTCTCCGGAGAGGCTTATGCCTTAAGAGGAGTAATGAAGTATTTCCTTTTGCAGAACCATGCAGGCAAAGGAGAAGACGGCACTATGCTCGGCATTCCTGAGTACAACACTCTTGTATCATCTCTCAAAGATTTCTCCGTCCCGCGTGAGACATTCACCGAGAGCGTGGAAAGTGCGAATGAAGATTTCGACAAGGCGCTTGACATGCTTCCTATGGATTATGTCGACGTGACAGACGCGACTAATATTCCTTCCAAATATGCAAGTCTGAATCTCACCGTCGAAGAGTTCAACAATGTCTTCGGCAGCGGTTTCACACAGAGGATAAGCGGACGTATCGTGCTGGCCTACAAGGCACGTCTCGCCCTCCTTGCCGCAAGCCCCCGCTTCAACGAATCCGGCTCTGCATCCCTTTGGGAGACTGCAGCCAACGCAAATGCCCAAGTTCTAAGTGATGTCGGCGGGCTCAGCTATTTTGATCCCAAAGGCAACATATTCTGGCTTAAGGATCAAGTGAATGATTCTGACCTTAACCAAGGCAACAAGAAGGAGACCAACGAAATCATCTGGAGAAGGGAGATACAAAACATAAACTCATGGGAACAGGACAACTACGCTCCTACCGTTTATGGCCACGGAAGAATCAATCCCACCCAGAACTTCGTGGATGCGTTCCCTATGAAGAACGGATATCCTATCGATGACGCCGCTTCCGGATACGATGCCCAAAAGCCTTACACCAACCGTGACCCACGTCTCGCTCAGATCGTGGTTTACGACAATAGCAAGGAGTGGGGCAAGACCATCAAGATCCTCGACGGGAGCACCAACGATGGTATAGACAAAACCGAATATTCCACAAGGACAGGTTACTATATGCGTAAACATTTACGTGAGGATGTCAGCGTACAAACTGGCAAAACCAGTACTCAGAAGCATATTATCCCAATTATCCGCTCCACTGAAATATTCCTGAACTATGCCGAGGCCGCCAACGAGGCATGGGGTCCCGAAGGAAAAGGCAGCAACGGTTATTCCGCACGCGATGTCATCGCAGCCATACGCAAACGCGCTGGGCTTGCCCAGCCTGACGATTATCTCGCCAGCGTGACTTCCAAGGAGGCTATGCGCCAGCTGATCCGTAACGAACGCCGTATAGAACTCAGCTTCGAAGGCGCACGTTTCTGGGATATCAGAAGATGGAAAAACGATCTTACTGAACCTGCCAAGGGTATCAGACTTGATGAGAACGGCAAATATGAGACAGTGGAAGTTGAACCTCGTCAGTACGAGTCATACATGATTTACGGTCCTATCCCGTTCAACGAAGTCATGAAGTTCGGCTACGTCCAGAACCAAGGATGGTAGTAACTTTTATAAAACAATATAGATCAAATGATTATGACAAATAAAGCATTTTCTGTTTTGGCTGCCGCACTCGCAATGGTCGGCTGCAGCAACTTCGATACAGAATTCCCTGATTACACTTATACGACGGGCTACTTCCCGTACCAGTTCCCCGTAAGGACACTTGTACTGGGCAACGACATGTATCCGAACGACAATGACAACGCCGGAAAGTTCGTCATTTCCGCGGCAATGGGCGGCGTATATAAAAACAATAAGGACCGTGTAATCAACTTCAAGGTGGATGAGTCGCTCTGCAAGAATGTCAGGTTCAGTGGCGGCGACCTTATCAAGCCACTTCCTCAGGCGTACTACACTCTGAGCGACAACAGCAAGATCGTCATAAAGAAAGGTGAATACAACGGTGGTGTCACCGTTCAGCTCACTGAAGCTTTCTTCAATGACCCCGATGCCATCAAGAACACTTATGTCGTACCTCTGGTAATGACCGGAACATCAGATCTGGACAGTCTTCTCGTCGGTTCAACAAACCAAGCTTCAGCCGACAGGAGGTTTTCCAGTCAATGGTCTGTTTCTCCAAAGGATTTCACCATGTTCGGAATCAAGTACATAACCGAGCTTCACGGCAACTGGTTCCATTACGGTTCCGCCACCATCACCATGAAGGACGGAAAGACCGAGTCAGTCGAGTACAAGACCCCGGATGATTTCAACCACGATGTCACCGACAACGAACATGTGATGCTGACTACGACAGGCAGACACACTTCTACCATGACACAGGCTCTCAAGGGCACATTGATGAAACTTACTCCAACCCTCGTGTTCAATCACGACGGGGAGAAAGTCACCATCACCGCACCTGAAGGCGTAAACTACAGAGTCTCAGGCAGCGGTACGTATGCTCTTGACAAGACTAGCAGCTACAACAGATTCAGTGACAAAGACCGTTACGTCATCACCTACTCCGTCAGCATTACTGACGCGGAAGGCAACGTCTACAAGGCAAACGATTATCTCGTAGCCCGTGACAGGGCTGTCACCTTGGAGACCTATACCCCTGAAGAAGCCAAGTAAGACCGTTAAATTTTTGAGAAGAGGGATGCCACAAGCCTAAAGGTTTTGAGCCTTCCTCTTCTTTTTAACAAATTCGAACATGAACATTATCAGCAGAACCATTTGCATGGGGGCACTCCTTCTGGCAGGCATCAACTTGTCTTTCGCCTCAAATTACTCACCGCGTTATTTTCTCACTACGAAATACAGCAAGGAAGATGTCCGTAAAGCGATCATCCTTAATCAGGAATGGGTCGCCTTCCCCTCTTATTCCGACAGGGCCGGATGGGATTCTTTCCTCGGAGACAATAAAAACACGCTTATTGCATCAGGAGAAAAGAGCCTGGATTATACATGGCGCTTCATCAAGCCCACGGATTATCTTGAGTTCGAACGCTCCGGTGCCCGTTTAGACAGAGACAAGAACGCCAACCTGTCTGCATTGGCCTCTCTGTTGATGGCTGAATTAGCAGAAGGCAAAGGACGCTTCATCGACCAGATCATCAACGGCATCTATGCCTTCTCAGAATCCACCTCTTGGGCAAATACTGCTCATAATTCGCTACAGAAGTCACACCGTGCGATACAGGCCTGGGACGATCCTGTGTTTGACCTTACTGCCGGAACCACTTCAAATCTGCTCTCCTGGACATACTATTTCCTTCATGAGACCCTTGACAAGACTGATCCTGAAATCTCCCGCAGGCTTTATCACGAACTGAAACACAGGATACTGGACGTATTTCTGACCAACAACAGTTTTTGGTGGATGGTACGGGATCAAAAGCACAAGAGCAACAACTGGACACCTTGGTGCAATTACAATGCGCTTAATGCTTTCATGCTGCTGGAGAATGACCCCGACAGACTAACTGATGCAGTATGGCTTTCAATGCAGTCCGTTGATGAATTTTTGAATTACACCTGTGAGGACGGGGCCTGTGAAGAAGGGTCAAGCTACTGGGACCGCGCAGCGGGATCAGCCTATGATTATCTGGACATTCTGAACCGTGTTACCGGAGGCAAGATAGCAATCTTCGACATTCCCATGCTTCGTAGTTGCGGAGAATATATTGCCAGATCTTACGTCGGAGACGGATGGGTCGTCAATTTCGCTGATGCCTCGGCACGTGGTGGCGGAAGCCCGTATCTGATCTACCGTTTCGGCAAGGACGTGGACAGCCCAATCATGAAAGGCTACGCCGCACACCTGTATAATCCCCAAAGTAACATTTCAAGCGGAGCTGATATATACAGAACTCTTGCAGCTTGTGCCATACAAAAGGAACTTGCTGCAGAAAAGCCTGTATTCGAGCATCCCGCATATTCCTGGTATCCGCAGACAGATGTCTGCTACATGGCAGGAGAGGATAACCTGTATGTTGCCTGCAAAGGCGGCTACAATGCAGAAAGCCACAACCATAATGACTGCGGAACCGTCTCTTTTTATATCAACAACACTCCGATTCTCATAGACGCAGGGGTCGGTACTTATACTCGTCAAACTTTTTCTAAAGAACGCTATACAATCTGGACCATGCAGAGCTTCTACCACAATGTCCCTGCAATCAACGGCATAGCCCAGAAGGATGGAGCAGAATTCAAAGCGAAGAACTCGTCATTTGACCCTTCAAGGATGACTTACTCCACCGACATATCAGCGGCATATCCGAAAGAGGCTCTAGTCAGGAAGTGGCTACGCTCATGCACGCTGAAAGACAATGAACTTACGGTCAGAGACAATTTTATCCTCTCCAAGTCCGTCGCTCCTAATGTTATCAGTTTCATGACATGGGGAAGCGTGGACATTTCAAGTCCCGGGGCCGTGCTAATTGAAGCTAATGGTCAGAAGGCAGCACTCAAATATGACAAACGTAAATTCATGGCTTCAGTTGAAACTGTGGCCTTGCCTGATGCCAGGCTTTCAAATGTATGGGGATCGGAAATTTACCGCATTGTCCTGACCTGCAAGGACAATAAGACAAAAGATAACTACGTATTCTCCATTAGACCGCTAAAATGATGAAAATAATCAAACCCTTTATATTCGCCGTCGCTTCCTTGCTGACCCTTGCTGGATGCAAGAGCAATCCAGAAATGGACAATCCATCAGGAAAAGATGATGATGGCAAGAAAATCACTTCTCTGACTTTCAAGGCGAATCTGCAGCCTTTTACCGGAACGGAATCCACAGCCGCACTGCCCCGCGAATGGCAGAAGGGAGACCGTATTGCGGTATTCTGCAAAAAGGAGGGCAGTTCAAAATTCATTTCATACGTATCGGCGCAAGGGGATAGAATATTCACAGGATCAGGAAGCAGGAATTCGAGATACTGGTCCGTCTTCCCGTCTTCGTTGGTAGAATCTTTCTCACCCGGTTCAACTGACAATGCACAGGACACGCTTTACTTGCATTTCCCTTGCAAACAGAAAGGCTACCCAGGCAGTTTCGATCCTGAAGCGACAGGAGCCGTCTGCACATCCGCCGACACGACTTTGTCATTCAAAAACGTCGGAGGACTCATAAGATTCTCGCTCGGAGGAGGATCGGCCATCAAAACTATCACGCTCCGGACGCCTGACGGCTGTCGTTTCGGAGGAGTCGCCATGATTACCGTCTCTGCTGACAACAAGGCGACTGTGTCTTCTTATGTGGATCGCAAATCAGCTTACTCGATATGGCTTTCACCGGCCATGTCAAGTACTTTTGAGAATGACAGATCATATTGTTTCTCCGTTCCTGCCCAGACGTTCCCGAAGGGTCTGAAAATCATTTTTACAGATACCAAAGGGAAAGAGGCGATATGGTTTGACTCCACACCACGGACACTCGAGATATCTTCCATATTGGATCTGGGCATTATCGATGCCTCTCAGCTGGAATGGGAGGATGTCGCCGTGGTGGAATTCCTGAGAGAAAGTGGTAAAAATCTGCTATGGCCTTTCTCAAAACCTTCTACAAACCCGTTCCCTACTGGATACAAAGACTCCAAGCAGGTCAACTTCATGAGGAAACGCACAGCAATGACCCTAGATGGATTCGGAGATTTTGTCATTTACCCGTATTATGACACTTCGGCTTACTCGGATCCTTCAGCGGCGACAGGGAAATGCTATGTGGCACCGACAAACCATACCGGTTTCCGTTTCGGGAATTGTCCCGGCTCTTATCTCGAAGTGCCTGGGCGTGAGGGTAAGTCCATTTATAAGGTCACTGTCACAGTCGGCACCAACGGTGAGTTTTCATCCGAAGGATCGGTCGTGACTTCAAACCTCGGAGGACTAAGAATCACTGACGTAAACGGGGATGTCGTTCCAGGCGGAAAGGTGGCCAGCTCGCGTCTCTCCAAGGGCGCGGAACTGACCTGGCGATTCGGCGGCGCCAACGGGATGCCATACAGAATAGAGACCACTGAATCGGGAGAAACCTGCATACTGGAACTGAGGGTCTTCTACAGGTCTACATCCGACCCAGTCACATTCGCCGTTCAGTCCGTCAGCATGGACAGAATCAGCATCAATCCGGACGATCTTAAGTCGGCGACTCTCAAGGGCTCCTTCGAGGCTCTTCCCTTCTTTGACCAGACACAGTTCAGCTGCGGATTTGAATACAGGATGGTAGGCGCATCCGAATGGACAGCGGTCATCTGTGAAACAACTGCGGAAAATTTCCAGTCTGATATTCATGACCTGTCGGCAGACAAGGATTATGAATGCCGTGCCGTCGTGAAGACAAAAGACAAGAGCTATTTCAGCGATGCAGTCAAGTTCAGCACGTCTTTCAAGGAGGAGGTAGAGGACTCTTCTCCGGACGTGACCGGCACATATAATTATGGGACACTCAAGGCTCTAGGGCATCCTCGGATACTCATGAAAAAAGGTGACTTCGAAGCCCTTGCGGCCAAGGTGAAAGATCCCGTATCTTGGCCTACTCTTGCCAAACTGAATGATCTGATACTCACTTATGCAGAAAAGGAAGCCGCCTCCACAGAGCCCATCACGTATACTCTTGACGCATCCAACAAAAGGCTTCTTTCCGTTTCAAGAAAAGTTGAACTTATCCTATTGTACTGTAGTTATGCATACCGTATGACCGGAAGGGAGGAGTTCCTTGCCAAAGTAGTCGAAACACTCAATACCGTTTGTGGCCAATTCAAGGACTGGCATCCTTCTCATTATCTGGATGTCGGAGAAATGGCGCTCGGAGTTTCCCTAGCATACGATTGGCTGTATTATGATTTGGACTATGACACTCGTCTGATGGTCAGAAAAGCCCTCAGCAATTATGCCATTGATACTGCTCTTGACAGCAAGAGCGGGAAAGATGCCACACAGACGAGCAAAAACAACTGGAATTCTGTATGCAACGGAGGCCTTGTCGCAGCTGCCCTCGCTGCTTATCCTCAGGACAAGACGAATTGCGCGAAGGTTATCGAGAACGCCCTCGTGTCCAATGCCGCAGCTGTCAAGAGCATGTATTCTCCCGACGGCAATTACGGCGAGGGATATGGCTATTGGGAATACGGGACCGGGTATCAGATTTGTCTGCTCCAGATGCTCCAGAAGGCATTCGGCAACGACAACGGCCTTTCAAGGATTGACGGATTCATGAGAACAGGTGATTTCATGCTGTTCATGGGCAGTCCGTGCGGAGGAAATTTCTCGTTCGCAGATGGTGGCAGCGCAAGTGAATCCATGCAAATACCGATGTGGTGGTTTGCCGCTAAAACAGGCAATTCGGCATTAGTGGCCAATGAGGTGCGGCTGCTTAACAAGGGGAAGTATTCCAAGAACCGTCTGCTTCCGATCATCCCAGGGATAATCATGGATTTCAGTTTCGATCCGTTAAATCTCGCATTCCCTTCCTCCAACCTTTGGGTAGGAAACGGCCTGGTACCCGTAGCCATGATACATACAGGATGGAAATTTGACGAAAATGACAAATACATCGGTTTCAAGGGCGGCGCGGCCAGTGCCAGTCACGGTCATATGGATGCAGGCTCATTCGTCTATGAATCCCAGGGTGTGCGTTGGTCGGATGACTTGAGATGTCCGAATTATGCCACCATCGAAAATCTGACCGCAAAAGCAGGGGGCAGTTATTGGACGATGACGCAGAAGTCTCTGCGCTGGGACATATTCCGGATGAACAATCTTGGGCACAGCACCTTGTCATTCTCAAATTTCGATGACAGCTTCAGCAAACTCTATATGACCGACCACAATGTCAGCGGAAAGGCGACCATCGCCAACGTCTATGATGACGCCGCTTCACCAGGTATGAGGATGGAACTGACAGCCGTTTTCAAAGGGCAGGCCAAGTCCGTGTTCCGCACCATCCGTCTCGAAGGTGACAATCTGGTCATTACGGACGAAGTCACTGCTCTCGAAAGTGCGGACGCAAAGATGATGTGGAGAATGATCACACCGTCAACGGTCGAAAACGGCAGCAGTTATCAGATCCTTTCTCAAAAAGGCAAAACACTTTATCTGAGTGCAAAGAGTTCATCAACATCCGTGACATATACGACCTGGCCTGCCACAAGGCCGTCAGATTGGACCGTACGTACCGGATGGGATGACGAAAACAAGGGATACACCGTCGCCGGATATGTCTCTACAATTCCGAGAGGTACTTCCGTGACATTCACGACTACACTTAGCGGGGAGAAACCAAACAATTGAAAATTGAATATGGTATTAAGAATACTTATGCATGAAAAGGGAATATAAATATATTCTAAAAATTATTACAGTATTGTCTTCACTACTGTGTTGCTTGCAGTTGACTGCGGGGCATTACATGCACCCGCTAGAACAAATCAGTTTCGTGAGGGGCATGGTGTCACAGCGATGCGAGCCATACTACGATGCCTATATTCAGCTGATAAGATATGCTGATTCGCTCCAGAACAGCCAGCATCACGCCAGGCCTGATTTTAACGTTCCTGGCTATTATGTAAAGCCACAGGAACACAGAGCCAATTCTTTGGCGCTTCAGCAAGACGCTTTCGCTGCATATTGCTCAGCCCTTGCCTACAAGCTGACGGGGAAGAAAGCCTATGGAGAAAAGGCTTGTTATTTTCTGAACGCATGGGCATACATCAATAATAAATATTCAGAGCCAGATGGCCCTTTGGTCATGAGCTATTCTGGTTCGGCTCTACTGATGGCAGCAGAGCTTATGTCTGACTCTCCCATCTGGAAACAGTCAGACAAAGAACAATTCAAGAACTGGGTGGCCACAGTCTACAGAAAAGCAGCTAATGAGATAAGAGAAAGAAAAAACAACTGGGCAGACTGGGGGCGATTCGGTTCTGTGCTTTCCGCTTCGCTTCTGGAAGATGAAGAAGAAATGAATCGCAACATCGCTCTTATCAAAGGCGATTTCTCAAGAAAGATCGCACCTGATGGGCACATGCCAGGTGAGGTTATCAGAGAACAGAATGGTTTGTGGTACACGTATTTTTCTTTAGCGCCAATGACGGCTGCCATGTGGGTAATCTACAATGCTACCGGTGAAAACCTTTTCTTCTATGAAAAAGATGGTGCGTCAATAAAAAAAGCCATAGACTATCTTCTTCATTACCAGCAGCACCCTGCAGAGTGGAAATGGCATGAGACCTTGAATACGGGCAAACACGACAGATGGCCAGACAATTTGTTAGAAGCCATGGTCAGAGTCTATGGAGATGAGACATATTTGAAATATGTCGAAAGCAGTCGCCCACATATTTACCCAGAACATCATTTCGCATGGGTTTTCCCTACACTGATGCCTATCATGCTCGACGGCTACGACGAAGGTGGCCGCCATGCCATTAAGAAAGGTGAAATGGAAAGCTTAAGAAATTCAGTCAGGAATGAAATGCTATCTTCCGGAGTGAATGAGGAGAAAGTCAAAAGAATAGCCGAATCTTTAAAACCCGATGGGACTTGGCCTGGAATAAATTATTCTGATGTCTCTAACACCGGCTTTGAGCATAGCAGACATCTGAGCAATATGTTAGTGATGGCCAAGGCATACAAAAAAGCCGGATCTCCACTTAAAGGGGGAAAAGACATCAAAGATGCAATCAGCAGGTCACTCAATTATTGGCTCAAGAACGATTTCATCTGCCAGAACTGGTGGTGGAATCAGATTGGAACGCCAGAAAACATCATGAACCTTTTGCTTGTTATGGATAATGACCTATCTGTCTGCCAGATTGACAAAGCATTGGAAATAGTCGGCAGAGGAAATGTCCATGCGAGCGGAGCGAGACCGAGCGGTGACAGAATAAAGATTGCCGGCATCCAAGCACAGAAAGCCTTGTACAATAGGAATGAAGAAGAATTCGCAAGATTAATGCGAATCATACAGGGAGAGATAAAATTCTCTACTGGCCGTGGCATGCAACAGGATTTCAGTTTCCATCACAGAGATGACAGAGTTAACAACACATTATCTTATGGCAACCAATATGCTGACGAATTCGCCTACTGGGCCTCTTTAGTAGCCGGAACGAAATTCAGATTTTCTGATGAAGCCGCTAATACTCTCATAGATTACTACCTCGATGGAATCTGCAAGCAGCAAATATACGGCAGGATTACCGACCCCGGAGTTCTGAACAGGGACATAACTAGGCAAGGTGAGGGAAGAGTTTTCAGCCCAAGAACTCCTGAACGACTGATGAAAGTTTCCAATTACAGGCGTGACGAACTGGAGAACGTTGCCAATGCTAGGAAAGGGCAAAGTTTTGAAAAGACTTCCTTCGCTAAATATTTTTGGTGCACCGATCATTTCGTTTTCCAGAGACCAGGTTACTACACCTCCGTAAGAATGTATTCTAAAAGAACTGCGAATATGGAGCAGCCTTACAATGGAGAGGGACTAATGAACCATTTCAGAGGCGATGGAACTAACTACATTTCTCGCACGGGGAAAGAATATTCCGACCTAACTCCTGTCTTTGACTGGATGATGATTCCTGGTGCGACAACCATCCTGCTTGACAAAATGCCTCCGGAAAACGAAATTCAGAAGTGGGGCTTGAACGATTTCACCGGAGCCGTCACAGACGGTCTCTATGGTGCGGTCGGATTTGATTTCAAGAGCCCCCAAACTGGTTTGTCAGCAAGAAAGGCATGGTTCTTCTTTGATGATGAATATGTCTGTTTAGGAAGCGGCATCAAGAACCCATCAAGAAAACCAGCCATAACGACACTCAACCAATGTTACCTGAACGGGGACGTCATCGTGAAATGCGGTAATGATGTGAAAAAGCTAGAAAATGGCACCCGTACTTTAAATGATGTCTCATGGGTTCTTCATGATAGCATTGGATATCTATTCCCACAACATGCTGCTGTTTCAATCTCAAATAAGGAAGAGCAGGGAAGCTGGGCTATCTCAAATCGTCAGTCAGATTCGCCAAAAGACATCGTGAAAAAGGATGTCTTCAAATTGTGGCTTGAACAAAGGAGACAGAATGATGAAAAGAGCTATGAATATATCATAGTCCCTTCTACTAGCCAAGAGGCTTTGGAAGAGCAAGAGAACGGCAGAAGCATATCGATAATTGCAAACAATGAAGGCCTCCAAGCAGCAAGAAACGATGCCCTGCGAATCGCCTATGCGATTTTTTACAGAAGTGGCTCAGTAGAAATATTCAAAGGGACGGAAATATCCATTGACTCTCCTGGTATGGTAATGGTGAAATATGATGGCACTGGAAAAATCACGGAGCTAACTCTCTCCGATCCTACTCACCTTCTAAGCAGGATGCATATTCAAATCTCTAGAGATGGATTCCAAACTCAAGAGATTTCGGCTGACTTGCCTATAAGCACTTTCGCCGGCAGCAGCGTAATATTCAAATATTGATAACACAATAAAACATATTCATAAAATGAAACATCGATTATTTTTCTTATTTGCATTAATGCTGAGCAGCCTTATCGCAAGCGGCCAGAACAATTATGTAAAAACAGCCGAGAAGCTTCCTTCTCATCCTAGGCTCCTGCTGATGAAGGGCGAAGAGAAGACACTGAAAAAACAAATTTCTAAGGATGCCGAGTGGCAGAATATTAATAATGCGATATTGGAAGAAGCAGATTTAATTATTGACCTGCCATTGAGCGAGAGAATCAAGGAAGGGAAAAGGCTTCTAGCCGTCTCGAGAGAAAACCTTCGACGGATATTTGCCCTCAGCTATGCATACAGAATGACCGGGAAACAAGCATATCTCAAGCGTGCCGAAAGCGAAATGCTGAAAGCAGCGTCTTTTTCTGACTGGAACCCGTCGCATTTCCTTGATGTCGGAGAGATGACGATGGCCCTTGCTATCGGCTACGACTGGCTTTACCCACAGCTGTCACAAGAAACCAGGGAAATCATAGAGCAAGCCATAATCGACAAAGGGCTGAAACCGTCTTACGACAAAAAATACAACTGGTTCGTCAATGCAGTGAACAACTGGAACCAGGTCTGCCATGCAGGCGTTTCCTATGGAGCATTAGCAATCTGGGAAAAAGACCCAGAGCTATGCAGCGACATTGTCAACAGGGCAATAGAGAAAATCGCCATCCCGATGAAGCATTATGCCCCAGACGGAGCCTACCCTGAAGGCGGAGGTTATTGGGAATACGGTACTACTTTTTGTACGATGTTTCTTAGTGCCATTGAGAAGATTTTCGGCACAGACTATGGCCTGAGCCAAGCTCCTGGATTTCTGAAGACAGGTGAATATATTCTTAATATAACGACTCCTGCCCTTAATATATTTTCATATTCAGATAACGGTGCCAGGGCATTTCTCTCCCCTGCCATGTTCTGGTTCTACGACAAGACAAAAGACCCTTCGATTATTTATAACCAGATCAAGGTCTACAGGAGAGATGGGACTAGCAGGATCAGGAAAGACAGGCTCGCTCCTGCGATCCTAATCTGGGGAGCATCTACATCTCTTTCGAACCCAATGAAGCCATCCAATCTCTTCTGGAAAGCTCAGGGTTACAATCCAGTGTGCTTCATGCGCACTGACTGGGAAGATACCTCTGCAATTTTCACAGGCATGAAGATGGGAACTCCTTCCGAAAATCATGCTCACATGGACGTGGGTTCCTTCATCATGGAAGCAGAAGGCGTAAGATGGGCAATAGACATGGGCGCTGATAATTACAATAGACTGGAGGTAAGAGGCGTGGACTTATGGAACATGAAACAGGACTCGCAGCGCTGGGATTCATTCCGCTACAACAACTATTCGCATAACACCCTTACCTTCAATCGCAAACTCCAGAACGTCAAGGGGAAAGCGGAGATAACCGGATTTTCAGACAACGAGAACGACATGTACATTATCTCGGACCTGACACCTGTTTATGAAGGCCAGGTCAAGAGCGCCAAACGTGCCGTAAGCCTGATAGACAAAGAATATGTCGTCGTGGAAGATAAGATAGAGACTTCAAACCATTTTACAATGGCAACGTGGACTCTGGTCACTCCAGCAAAAGCCGAAATTATCTCCGACAAGGTATTGCTTCTGGAAAAGGACGGGAAGAAACTTTACGTTAAGGTTAGCGGCCCCGAGTCTATCCGCTGGCACATATCCCCTGCAGTTTCTCCTTTCTCGTTCGACTCTCCTAACCCTGGAATAACAATAGTCGGATTCGACGCTGACTTGAAACTCTCTTCTGTGCAGAACATCATCGTATGCTTGATTCCAGAAGACAATAAGGACGTGAAATATGAATCCGTGATCAAATAACGAATGCTTTCATCATGGCAAAATTCAAGAAACTACAAACGCTTAATGCTATCATAGAAACAGGAATAGTTCCTGTTTACTATAACGGAGATGCCTTCGCCGCAAAGAATGTAGTCAAGGCCTGCTACGCTGGCGGAATAAGAGCCTTCGAGTTCACTAACAGAGGCGACAGGGCACACGAGATATTCAGAGAACTCATCGTGTCCTTGCAGGATGAATGCCCTGAATTGGTATTAGGCGCGGGTACAATCTTAGATGCCCCGACTGCGGAACTTTATATTCAGTTAGGTGCAAATTTCATAGTAGCGCCTAACTTCAATCCTGAAGTGGCTCGGCTCTGCAATAGGCGCGGCATTCCGTACTCCCCTGGCTGTGGCACTGTAACGGAAATCTGCAATGCTCTGGAAGCCGGATGCGATCTGATAAAGATTTTCCCTGCCGGGTGCGTCGGCGGGCCTGCTTTCGTCAAAAATGTTCTGGCTCCCCTCCCCTTCGTGAACTTGATGGTCACGGGCAGCGTAGAACCAACCGAAGAAAATCTTAAAGCATGGGCAGCCTCTGGCGTTGCAGCCGTCGGCATGGGTTCCAAGCTCTTCCCTAAAGAAGTCATCCAGAATGAAGACTGGCACACGATAACGCAATTAAGCCAAGACTCAATAAAGTATTTGAAAGAAGGGAAAAGGGCATGAACACTCTCAACAAAACTATCATAATGCTGGCCACATGCTGTAACGCCATATGGGGTTTCTCATACAGTGCTTCAGCACAGAATCCAATAGACATCCCTTATGCCGAGGATTATCAGATGGTGACTCACGATGGGGCATGGTGTTGGTTCTCGGATCCGAGGGCAATTTATGTCGATGACAAAATCTTCGGAGGATTCGTGGATAAGGAAGGCTGCATCTGGGCGTTCTCTTATGACCCTGCAACCCAGCAAGAGACCCAGCACAAAATGTATGATAAGCTGCAGTATGACGATCATTGCAATCCATCCATCATGGCCTTGCCAGACAAGAGGCTGGTGATATTCTTCTCGAAACACGGTCCATCTCCTATCTACTATGCTGTGACCAAGAAGCCAGCCGACATCTCGCAGTGGGGCGAGATGCACAGCCTCAGCCCGAAGATGGAAGGCGGCTATGGCTATTGCTATTCCAATCCGGAAATGCTCTCTGACGAAAATAACAGAATCTATCTTTTTTCCCGCGGGAAAGATTTCAAGCCTACTTGCGTCTACACTGATGATTTGGAAAATTGGAGCAAGCCGGTCAACATCGTCAGCAATGATCCTGAATACGGCGATTACGGACGCCCGTACACGAAAGTGACTACGAATCACAAAGACAAGATATTTATGGCATTCACCGACGCTCATCCTCGCGACAGGGCTACGAATTCGATATATTTCTTCATGTACGAAGGTGGCAAGATGCACAAAGCAGACGGGACAGTGATCCTGGATCATCTCGGCTCTATTACTCCTTCTCAGGCGGATAAAGTCTACGATGCCACGAAGACATTCGACAAGGCATGGATCTGGGACATTGCCTTCGACAACCAAGAAAGGCCTGTGATAGTATACGCTCGCTTCAGTGACAAAGATGAGATGCATTCCTACTGGTATGCAAGATGGACTGGCTCCGAATGGGAAAACACGAAAATAACCGATGCCAGTTCGTGGTTCGTGAGGAATGATTACAAGAAAGAAAAACCAGAATATGAGAACAATTATTTCGGAGGCGTGTATTTGGACCACGAGGATCCTAGCGTAGTTTATGCCTCAAGGCCTATCAACGACATATTCGAGATAGAAAAATGGACTTTCGTCGGCGGAGAGAAGCCTTGGAAGACTGAGGCTGTCACAAAAGACTCCGACAGGGATAACGTAAGGCCGTATGTAGTGAGAGGCCATGAAGGCGGCAAGCCTTCGGTGCTGTGGATGTACAATTACAGATACAATCACTACACAAAATACGATTGTTCCATCCGTATCGACCAGAAAGCCAAAGGCTACAGCTCGGCATGGACGAAGGAAGCTGTTTCCGAAGTCGCAGATACCGTGTTCAAATGGGTAATGAAGCAATCTGCGAAGGATAAAAACTACTGTGCGCAGGATTGGATTAGCGGAGTGTTGTACAATGGGCTTTTAGACTGGGCAGAGACTTGCGGGAATGCGAAATATTTCGATTTTCTCAAAAAGACATTTTCTCGCTTCCGTTGGCAAGTAGGCAATAGAATGTACCATGGCGATGACCTTTGCGTAGGGCAGGCCTACTTAGACATGTATTCTAAGCATAAGGACCCTAGCATGATGATTCCGACCAAGGCCCGCATCGACTGGATAATAGCCAACCCTCCGGCGGAAAACATAGACATCACGAAAGGACCGAGCGACCGCTGGTGGTGGTGCGATGCTCTCTACATGGCACCAGCGGTGTTCACGAGACTATATTCAATGACAGGCGATAAGAAATATATAAAATTCGCTTATAATGAATATATTGCCTGCTACAATCACCTTTACGACCGTGACGAGCATCTGTTTTATCGCGACGGAAATTACATAGGAAAGGCTAACGATGAAGGCAAGAAAATATTCTGGAGCAGGGGGAATGGCTGGGTCATGGGAGGCTTGGCCGAGATCCTGAAGACACTTCCTCAGGACGACAAGAAATACCGTCCGTTCTTCGAGCAGCTTTTCAAAGAGATGTGCGCAAAGATTGCTTCTCTGCAAGGGGAGGATGGGTATTGGCGTTCGGACCTACTTAGTCCAGACATATACCCTATGCCTGAGACTAGCGGCACGGGACTTTATACCTATGCACTCCTTTACGGCATCAATTCTGGCCTGCTGGACGAAGCTACCTATCTTCCTGTAGTGAAGAAAGGCTGGGAAGCCATGGTAAAAGCCGTTGACACCGAAGGTAAGCTCTGCTGGACGCAGACCGTTGCCGCCAAGCCAGATAAAGTGGAGAAGAAGAACAACCGACCATATTCATCAGGCGCTCTGCTGATGATTGCTTCGGAGATAATGCAATATATTCATAAAAATTAATTCTGCATAAAGGTTTGGATTATCGGAAATTATAAGTAAATTTGCACGCTTTTCCGCATGGTGCGGAAATATATGTATTTAAATATTTAACTTTTTTTTGCGAAATGGCAGAGTATTTACAAGCCGACAAGAAGCAAGAGATTTTCGCAAAGTACGGGAAGTCTAATACAGACACCGGCTCACCAGAGAGTCAAGTTGCTTTATTTTCCTACCGTATCGATCACCTCACAGAGCATGTGAAGAAGAACAAGAAAGACATCGTTACGCGTCGTTCCCTTCTTCGCCTCGTAGGTAAAAGGCGTCAGCTGCTGGACTACCTCCAGAAGGTTGACATCGAGAGATACAGAAAGATCATCAAGGAGCTCGGTCTCCGTCGATAATACCATACGGCAGGAAAGAATGAGGGATAGGCTGCGCATTGTTGCGGCCATCCCTTTTTTGTTGAGAACAATATCCCTGGCGCAGCAGTGCTGCCCGCCTTGGAAATATATAGCTGAACGAAGTAAGTAAAAACAGTAAAATGAACGTTATCACAAAGAAGATCGAATTATCCGATGGTCGGGTGATCGAAATTGAGACTGGCAAAGTTGCCAAGCAGGCAGATGGTTCCGCCGTGGTCAAGATGGGAGGCACGATGCTCCTAGCCACGGTAACATGCGCAAAAGAAGTTGCTGAAGACACAGATTTTCTTCCGCTCCAGGTAGATTACAAAGAGAAATTTTATGCCGCAGGGCGTTTTCCTGGCGGTTTCATGAAAAGGGAGGGTAAAGCCTCAGACTACGAGGTTCTCATCTCCAGGCTCGTGGATAGGGCTCTCAGGCCTCTGTTCCCTGATGATTTTCATCTTGCAGTATTCGTGAATATATGGCTGGTTTCTGCTGAGAAAGACATCCAGCCGGATGCTCTCGCAGGGCTTGCGGCGTCAGCGGCCCTTGCATGCAGCGACATTCCATTCCTCGGACCTATCTCTGAGGTTCGAGTAGCCAGGATTGATGGTCAGTTCAAGATTAATCCTAACTTCAGTGAGATGGACAAGGCCGACATCGAGCTCATGGTCGGCGCCACCGAGGAAAATATCATGATGGTCGAAGGCGAGGCGAAAGAAGTTTCCGAGGATGTGATGCTGGATGCCATCAAGGCTGCTCACGAAGAGATCAAGAAGCATTGCCGCATTCTGAAAGAGCTCAACAAAGAGCTCGGCAAGGACGTGAAGAGGGATTATCCTCACGATGAAGAAGACGAAGAAATCAAAAAGAAGATTCACGATTTCGCATACGAGAAGTGCTACGCTCTTGCTAAGGCCGCAAAGCCAAAGCACGAGAGAGAGGACGGCTTCGAGGCAATCAAAGAGGAGTGCATCGAGTCTCTCGGGCTCACGGATGACGAGAAAGAGGAGAAGAAGCTCATGCTCGCTCGCTATTTTGGCCACGAGCAGAGAGAGGCGCTGAGGAACCTTGTTCTGGATGAGGGGCTGCGCGTCGATGGCCGTCACACGACCCAGGTGCGTCCTATCTGGTGCGAGGTAGGCGTTCTGCCTTGCGCTCACGGTTCCGCAATATTCACTCGTGGAGAGACACAGTCTCTGGCCTCAGTGACTCTGGGCACCAAAATGGACATGAAAGAGATGGATGAAGTGCTCGTTCAGGACGATCAGCAATTCGTTCTCCACTATAATTTCCCTCCATTCGCGACAGGAGAGGCAAAGGCTCAGAGAGGCATAGGTCGTCGTGAGATTGGTCACGGAAACCTTGCTTACAGGGCTCTCAAGGCCGTCATGCCAACAGCACCAGAGTTCCCATATGCAGTGAGGGTGGTTTCAGATATTCTTGAATCCAACGGTTCATCTTCCCAGGCTTCAATCTGCGGTGGCTGTCTAGCCCTCATGGATGCTGGCGTTCAGATCAAGAAGCCAGTTGCCGGCGTTGCAATGGGTCTTATTACTGACGAGGAGCATCCTAACGATAGATATGCTATCTTGACCGATATTCTTGGCGATGAGGATCACCTCGGAGACATGGACTTCAAGGTTGCCGGAACGGTAGATGGAATCACGGCAACCCAGATGGATATCAAGGTTGACGGACTTTCTTACGAAGTGCTTGCAAAAGCGCTCAAGCAGGCTCATGAAGGCAGGATGCACATCATGGGCGAGATGATGAAGTGCATAGACAAGCCTCGTGACGATTACAGGCCGTTCGTTCCTAGAATCAAGTCCTTCGAGATCGACAAGGACTTCATCGGAGCCGTTATCGGTAAGGGCGGAGAGACTATCCAGAAGATTCAGGCTGAAACTGGTGCCGTCATCACGATTGACGAGGTTGATGGCAAGGGTGTCGTAGACATTGCCACGAACGATGCAGAAGCCATGCAGAAGGCTTACGACTGGATTCAGGGAATCTGCGCCGTTCCGGAAGTTGGTCAGACATATCACGGGAAAGTCGTTTCCATCCTCGAGTTCGGAGCATTCGTGGAGATACTTCCGGGCAAGGAAGGCCTGCTGCACGTTTCAGAAATTGCATGGGGCAAGACCGACAAGGTTGAGGACGTATTGAAAGTCGGCGACGAGGTGGATGTCAAGCTTCTCGAGATCGATCCGAAAACTGGCAAGATGAGGCTTTCAATGAGGGCTCTCCTTCCTAAGCCAGAAGGCTACGTAGAGCCGGAACGTCGCCCGCGCCCTAACGGGGATCGCGATCGCCGTGGCGGAGACCGTAGGGATGACCGTCGCAGAGGTGACCGCAGAAATGGCGACGATCGCCGTAGCGGTGATGATCGCAGGCGCCCATTCGGGCATCGCAGGGACCATGGCAACAGCCATGGCGATCAGCCCCAGGACAATCAAGCGATGAACAATGCCGACAATAGTAATGAATATAACGACGGTGGCTACGACTCATCCAACGACAACAACAGCGAGCAGTACTTCTAGAATATAGAATATTTATAGGAAACAGGAGGTAAGCACTTTCCCATGGTGCTTATCTCCTGTTTCCGTATTTGCAGGATTTTACGCATGATATGCTTTGAGCTTGCGTCCGTGGACAATGTAATCAAGTCGAAGGGTATGTGTTCTGGCAAAGATTTTCCTAATACACATCTTCATGGCTCAGCTTTCCTCAACTTGAACAACCCGGCTTCCGCCTCGCCGATAATCCCGCGAATATGCCTTCTGCCCATGAACACAGCCTTCTTCTACTTGACGTCCCGCTTGCTCTCAGTTGGTCTCGCAGTGTGAATAGCCCGTCTCGCACACCGGATTGGTGGTTAGTGGCTGAACTTCAGCAGAAGGTTGGCATATAGCGGGGCTCGGAACATGTGAGGAGGAGGGAGGAATGTAGCAGCGGGCCGGATCATGCTCATGATGGGCGAAGGGGCTGCGCTTTCGTTTGAATAAATGGCACGATTCCGTCTGACACAGCTACGGTTTCTTTACGATCGAAGCTATCCAGGCGAACATTTCGTCAAGGGCATAGTCTCCGCTGTGGGGTCGGTTCCATGCCAGAAGGTAATTCACGTCTTTTCCAGAATTCTGAAGCTTCAGAGCGAGATTCAGAGCGACCGGGAAAGCGGTGTCCCGGTCTATTGCGCCATGACGGATGTACCAATGCCGGGCAACCGTCACGTCGTCTTTGCCGATCTGCTCCATTGGATTCAGCAAGTAAGCATACTCCTTCACGCTCTCACTGACAGCAGCCCCATTCTGCGATGCTGAATATTCAGTGAAATTCACTGACGATCCGCTGTCATCCCCGAATTCGTCATTTTCGCCAGAAGCTCCATTGCCTGCGACCCCTTTTGAATCAAAGGCTGGGCCGTTTTGAGCCTGGTTTTCGTACTAACATAATCAAGATAGGTCGGCATGTCAAGGTCGGTGATATATTCCCCGGCCATCTTCCTCATGCCACCCTGCCTCACCAGCGGCATTCCGTTAGTCTCGGCAGTTTTGCCTCCATTAATCGGAGGTGCCCCGAAGCTTGCCTGGGCAGAGAATTTAAAGCCTATCGAATCCGGAATATCCGCCCCGGCATTCTTAGCGATTTGCGCTGAACGAATAAGCTCGCTCTTTATGAAATCCAGGTAATTATCGCTCGTGAGCATCATCCCGTCTGCTTTTTTCAGTCCTAAGCCGTTGACGTATGCCGGAAACATCGCCGCAAGCTCCGCGCTGACTCTCTTATGAGCTTCATCCTCGGCCTGCCGGCCTGCCGTACCGCCATAGAGCCATTCGTAGGCCATGTCTGCATGTGTCAGATTAGTAATAGGGCAGTAACACACGCTAGCGAACACGTCGTCACGCTCCTGTGCGGCTCCTGCCTCCTTAAGGTATTTCTCATAGGCTGGATTATTACCTGTAGCACCCATCAAAGCAGACATGGCACCTCCTGCGCTGGTTCCATCGGTGATGATTATTTCGGCATCACCAAGCATTTCCTTATCGAAATGGCGAAGGTAGCGGATCGCGGCTTTCAGATCGACGATCGCCTTAGGTGCTCTTCCAGTGTAGATTGTCTTGCCGTTCTTCCGAACGGTCGAGTTCCGCCCCCGGGTTCCGGGTATCACAAGCACGTAGCCTTCTTTTAGAGCCCTGCCGCTGGCATCATCGGCCTGAGGCATGCCAGCAGCCGAAGCCATATAGCCACCCACATAAGTGCGAAGGAAAATCGGAGTAGACTGAGTGGCTCCGTCCGGAACGAACACGTTCAAGAACTGATAGACTGAATCTTCAACGTTCGTCACATAATATAAGTGCGTGTATGCGGTATAACCGATGACAGTGCCGTCCGGCATGGTCAGAGTCTGCTTCTCGCCGGCAGAACGATCGAATTTGAGGGAGGCATTATTCTTCTCCCCGCCTAGCAGGCTGACCCAGAGTGCCAGCCCGATGATCAACAATGATAACTCTTTCATGTCTCATCTTATTTTTATTAACGGCAATTCTACCAAAAGATTTTTTATGAAGCAAAGATTTTCGACGAAAAAAGCCCGATGCATGTGCACCGAGCCTTTTTCATATTAAAAACACCCCTAATTACTTGAGGTTCGGGTTGACTTTCTTCCAATCGTCGATGGCTGGGATGATGCCGAGGGTAATGATCTCGTCGCGCATCTTGCAGAGGTGCTCGTACGAGGCCTGAAGGGCTTTCATTTCAGCAACCGTTCCTTTCGGCTCCTTGTAGCTTACGCCATTCTCGTCCATCACGGTAGGCATCGCCATCATGACATGCTGGAATTTGTCATCATTGACATACGTACCGGCAGGCCATGTGAATTTCTTGCCGCCCATCGCAGCCTCGATCATCTTGACTGCATTGTAGGCAGGGCTCTGGAATGAGCTGCGGCCACGAAGCTTGATAATGTTAGAACCGCCCTGGATGGTAGCCTGCTTGATTTCCTCGAATCTCTTTTCAGAAAGCTTTTTCCTGGAGAGCGGAACACCGTCAATCTTCACCTTCGAGGAGAACACTGCCATAGCTTCGCCGTGGCCACCGTATGTGCGTGCGCCAGTAACCTTGTACTGAGGGACTTTGAACTCAGCTGCAAGCTCGGTCTGCAGACGAGTAGAGTCGAGAGCAGCCAGAGTAGTAACCTGTGAAGGTTTAAGTCCTGAATGAAGAAGGACAACGAGTCCAGTAAGGTCAGCAGGGTTGAAAATAACAACTACATGTTTTACTTTCGGGCAATATTTCTTCACGTTCTTTCCAAAATCCTCGGCTATCTGGCAGTTGCCCTTGAGCAGATCTTCACGGGTCATGCCTTCTTTACGAGGAGCTCCGCCTGAAGAAATGATGTACTTCGCATTCTTGAAGGCAACGGCAGGATCCGTCGTCCAAGTAAAGTCAACACCTTCGAAGGCGCAGTGAGCCATTTCAGCCACTACTCCTTTCAGTCCCGGCTCATAAACATCGTAAAGGCAGATGTTCGGAGTGAGTTTCAACATTGCGGCCGTTTGAGCCATGTTTGAGCCGATCATGCCGGCAGCACCGACAATGACCAGTTTGTCATTTGTTAAAAATCCCATAGTAATATTAATAAATTTGATAAAGTTCCCCGCCTATCCTAAAAACAAAGTCGATTTCGCACTAAAAACGTGCCATATCAATTTGCCTTTCAGCTCACAAATATAGCAATTTAACTTGTATTTTCTTTGAAAAAGAAATTTCATTATATTTGCAGCGATAAAATTTTGGATATACTATATGGAACCTCCCAGTTCTATAACAACAGATAACTCTAGCAAGGCGGATCCCCGATCTGACGATCCGCTATCGCGTAACTTATTAACACATCAAAAAGAGAATTCGACAATGCAAGGATTGCCGAAAGCTTTTGCTATCATAATCCGCAAAGGAATCGACACTGCGGATGGATTTCCACTGAACTAAAACTAAAAGACTGAATATTAAAACTTATGGCACTATATTTCACAAAAGAATTAGAAGAGACTAGATCCAGAATCGGCGTCTGGCATATAACAGAATCGGAAGACGAGCTCTGCGAGCTTGCGTCTGCTCCAACTGATGAAATGGAGGAAATCTCTTTCATAAAGAGCGAGTCGCTACGCAAGCAGAAACTTGCAGTGAAAGCCCTGCTTAACAATATGTTCGGAGAGAAGGTTTACCTAAGTCACCATGACAACGGCAAGCCTTACATCGAGAATAGCGTCACGAACATAAGCATAACTCATACGAATGAATACGTCGCCGTCATCCTAGATGACAACGAAGATGTCGGAATAGACATGGAGTCTCTGGCGAGAGACTTCTCTGCCGTCGAAAAGAAAGCTCTCTCCGAGGACGAGATCGAAGATCTTGACGAAGACAAGAAAAACGAACAGCTCGCAATATACTGGTGTGCGAAGGAAGCCATATACAAGAGAATCTCGGCATACGGAGTGGACTTCGCCGAGCAGATAGAAGTTGAGCGTTTTCGTCCACGCGGAGAAGGCGAACTAGAAGCCACGTTCATCCATAAGGACGGCTATGAAGAAGATTTCGACCTTGAATATATGACATTCGACAACCACGTGCTGGTCTGGGTCGTAGGCTAAAAGAATAAGCTATGCTCAAGAGAGCCGTCCATATATTCCTATGAACGGCTTATATTTTATCAAATCTGCTAGAACATATAACTTATGCCAACATAGAACTTGTTACGCTTGTGATTAGGGCCGCCGTATTCCTTATTTTTATCTAACAGGCCGAAATCATATCCGACAAGTACGCTGTACTTCTTGTTAAATTCAACCGAGATGCCTCCGCCGAGCATTGCGTCAAAGCGAGAATAGTCTTCTTCATATCCATTATAAGTCTTGCCGTCATATTCTATGCTTGACGACAGGCCAAGCGCGAACGTTGGCCCAGCAAAAGCTCTTGCCGAAATATTCTCAGTGAAATCGTGCCGGTAGTTGAAATAAACCGGGAAATCCAGATAATGTTCTTGAATCTTCGCACCCGAATAGAATATGTACTGGCCCCAGCAGCGAGCATTGGATTTACGTGTGTAAGAATAATAGATTCCTGGAGCCACACCCATATTCTCGTTAATTGGGAAGTTGTACGACACCCCGAAATAAACCCCGCTAAAATCCACCTCGGCCCTACCTTTATCCAAAGAATTGATGTAACCGACGCTGATGGCAAAACGACGATGGCTCTGCTTTGGCCGGATTGTCCACTGCACCTCAGGCTTATGCGCCTTCGGTGCAGGTACATCCGTCTTGATGCTTTCCGGCTCTTTCTCTTCCTCAGGTTGGTGTTTTTCTGTCTCATCTACCGGCATTGATTCATCTGTTACAGGTTTTTGATGCCCTATGTAACGTACGAGATCGACTGTATCCTCAGGCATCTGTTCAAGCATCGTTTCACTCGTCGTGTCAACCACGACTTCTGTTACTTGTTTAGGTTGCTCTATTATATGTTGATTGTTAGAATTGGTCAGAACAAGAGCAGCGCCTCCACCAATCACGCCCGCAGCGGCAACGCTGGCAAGGGCGATGGTGATGACGTTCGAAGATGCTGCAACAGCACCTCCGGCAGCAGCAGTTGCAGCCGAGCCTGCAGCGGCACCAGTCGCAGTAGTTCCTGCTGCGGCACCAGTAACGGCAGCGGTAGAAGCAGTAGTTCCTGCTGCGGCGCCTGAAGCAACCGAGCCAGTGGCGGCTGAACCGGCGGCAGTAGAGCCAGCCGCAGCACCCGACGCTGCGCTTCCTGAAGCCGCGGACCCAGTTGAAACAGACGAAATCGCTGCTCCAGCCGCCGCTGCCCCTGCAATCGCATCGAGTTTTGACACGATGCCCTCCCACACTGAAGAAGGGACTGCCTCTTCAACCCCTTCCAGAGCGGACTTAACGATCTTGTCAAATTCTGTAAGCTGCCCAAAAGCCATATTACTCCTCTTTCAATCTCTTTTGCAATAACATACGTGCCCTTTGAAGCTGAGACCTGGAAGTATTTTCCGAGATCCCAAGGGCCTGAGCAATCTCCTTGTGAGAGAAACCTTCGATAACATATAAGTTGAAAACCGTCCTGAAGCCAGGAGGAAGATCACCTATGAGTTTTATCAGATGCTCATAATCTAAATTATGGGCTATTCTTGAGTCTTCCGTGCCAACCGTTTCGAAATTATCAATCCCCTTCTCCATCAAGGTACCCTGTTTCCTTAGCTGCATGAGTGCTGTATTGACGAAAATTCTTCGCGCCCATCCTTCGAATGACCCAGACCCTTCATAAGCATCTAGCTTAGTGAACAGCGTTATGAAGCCCTCCTGAAGAACATCCTGGGCACTTTGATCATCACCCATGTAACGCTTGCATAAAGGCAGCATTTTGGAAGCAAGAGAATCGAACAATCGCTTTTGCGCAAGTCTGTCCCCTTTCTTGCAAAGAGAGAGTATTTCAGCCATCTGGGATTTAGCCGTAGCCTCGTTTCCCCGCTGGTCTGATTCATCCCGCTTCCGAGAAATAAGATGCAGATTTGAAAAAATACGTTGCACGAATTATTATTTTTTTGAAATTAACTCACCGTTCAGAAATATTTATTCGATAAGCATTTTTGTTATAATCTAGGGACAGTCGCAAATTGTTGAAAACTTTATAACAAATTGATTGATAAATTGTTAGAAATTTTGTATCTTTGATATGAGGAATAAAAATTCCTCCGAACACCATAGGAAAGTGAAAATCGGAGGAA